>JBKBMT010000061.1:0-15270 GCA_046295655.1 Gemmobacter sp.
GATGATCGGTCGCGCGAAGGTGTTGCGATCCTGGGGCGGGATCATGGACATGACCCCGGACGGCAGCCCGATCATCGACCGGACCCCGATCGACGGACTCTTCCTCGACGCCGGGTGGAACTACGGCGGGTTCAAGGCCGTCCCTGCCTCGGGCTGGTGCATGGCGCATCTGATGGCCACCGGAGAAAGCCACGAGCTCGCCCGCCGCTTCCGGCTCGATCGCTTTGCCACCGGGCATGTGATCGACGAGGAAGGCACCGGCAGCCAGCACAACCTGCACTGAGGCACAATGCGCATTCCCTGCCCCCACTGCGGCCAGCGCGACCGGCGCGAGTTCTACTATTACGGCGCCGAGGACTGGCTTGACCGACCGGCCCCCGATGCCGACCCCGCGACATGGGACAGCTACATCCACCTGCGCGACAATCCGGCAGGACCGCACCGCGACCTGTGGTATCACGAGCCCTGCGGCACCTGGGTCGCGGTACGGCGAAATACCGTGACGCACGCGGTCGAGGGGTCGGAAGCGGTGGCCGGAACCGGGGGCGGCGCATGACGGCGCAGCCCTTCCGGCTCGGCCTTCACGGCCGGATCGACCGCACCGATCCGGTGCGGTTCACCTTCGACGGGGTGGAATACGGCGGGTTCCGGGGCGACACGCTGGCCTCGGCGCTGCTGGCGAACGGTGTCCGGGTGGTGGGACGCAGCTTCAAGTATCACCGGCCGCGCGGGGTCTATACAGCCGGGCCGGAAGAACCGAATGCGCTGGTCGAGGTGCTGGAAGGGGCGCAGCGCACCCCGAACGTCCGCGCCACGGTGCAGGAACTGTTTCCCGGCCTTGTCGCCCGGGCGCAGAACGCCTGGCCCTCGCGACGCTTCGACCTGCTGGCGATCAACGACGCCTTCGCCGACTTCCTGGGTGCGGGGTTCTATTACAAGACCTTCATGTGGCCTCGCGCCTTCTGGGAGCGGGTCTATGAACCGGCCATCCGCCGCGCTGCCGGTCTTGGCTCGCTGTCGCGCCGCCACGACGAGGCGCGCTACGAAAAGGTCCACGCCTTCTGCGACCTGCTGGTGATCGGGTCCGGGCCAGCCGGCCTCATGGCGGCGCTGACTGCCGGGAGGGCCGGGGCCGACGTGATCCTGGCCGAGGAGGATTTCGAGTTCGGCGGCCGGCTTCTGGCGGACCTGACCGAGGTCGACGGCCGCCCGGGACCCGACTGGGCGGCAGAGGTGGTGGCGGAACTTCGCGGGCTGCCGAATGTCCGGCTGATGCGCCGCACGGCCGTGACCGGCGCCTACGACGACGGCAGCTTCGGCGCGCTGGAGCGGGTCGGGCTGCACCTGGCCGATGCCGGGGATCTGCCGCGGGAATGCTTCTGGCGGATTCGCGCCGCCCAGGCGGTGCTGGCCGCCGGGGCGCTGGAGCGTCCCATCGCCTTCTCCGGCAACGACCGGCCGGGCATCATGCTGGCCGGGGCGGCTCGGGCCTATCTCAACCGCTGGGGTGTGGTGCCCGGCGAGCGGGTGCTGGTGTTCGGTCCGACCGCCAGCGCACGGGAGACGGCGCTTGCCCTGCACGAGGCCGGGGTCGAGGTCGCGGGGCTGGTGGATCCGCGCCGCGACGCGCCGCAGGACATGCCCTTTCGCATCTGGCCGGGGGCCGAGGTGGCCGACACCGACCACCGTTTCGGGCTGCGCCGGGCAACGGTCCGGCAGGGCGGAACGACCTTCAGGGTGGAATGCGACGCGCTTCTGGTCTCGGGTGGCTGGAACCCGACATTGCACCTGACCTGCCACCTCGGCGCCCGTCCGGTCTGGGATCCGGGCCTGTCGGCCTTCGTGCCGGCCCCAGGGGCGGTCGCCTGGATTCACGCCGCCGGGGCCGCGAACGGGGCGCTGTCGACCGCCGCCGCGCTGCGTCAGGGTGCCGAGGCAGCGGTGACGGCCCTCAAGGCCATGGGGCGCAGGACGCGGGTGCCGTCGATCCCCTCTGCCGAGGACGATGCCGAACCCGCACCCGCCTTCTGGCTGGTCGAGGGCAAGGGACGGGCCTGGGTCGATTTCGCCAACGATGTCACCGTCAAGGACATCCGGCTGGCGGCGCAGGAGGGATTCGGCGCGAACGAGCACATGAAACGCTACACCACGCAGGGCATGGCCCCCGACCAGGGCAAGAGTTCGAACGTGGTCGCCCTTGCGCTTCTGGCCGATGCGACCGGTCGGGGCATGGCGGATACCGGCACCACCACCTTCCGCCCGCCGTATCAGCCGGTGTCGATCGCCGCGATGGGGGCGGGGGCCCGCGGCAAGGGGTTTGCCCCGCAGCGCTTCACCACCTCGCATCCGGCTTCGGTCGCCCGCGGCGCACCGATGATCGAGGCGGGGCTCTGGTACCGGCCGTCCTACTTTCCCCGCCCGGGCGAGACCGACTGGCAGATCGCCTGCGAACGCGAGGTGCGGATGGTGCGCGAGGCCGTCGGCATCTGCGACGTCTCGACGCTGGGCAAGATCGACGTGCAGGGGCCGGACGCGGGGCGGTTCCTCGATTTCGTCTATACCAACACCATGTCCACGCTCGCGCCCGGTCGCGTCCGCTATGGCCTGATGCTGCGCGAGGACGGGTTCGTGATGGACGACGGGACCTGTGCCCGGCTGGGCGCGGCGCAATATCTCGTCACCACCACCACCGCGGCGGCGGGGCAGGTGATGCGGCATCTCGATTTCGTGCAGCAGGCGTTCTGTTCGGACATGGCGGTGCGGACGATCTCGGTCACCGAACACTGGGCCCAGTTCGCCATCGGCGGACCGCTGGCGCGGGATCTGCTGAATTCGGTGATCGACCGGCCGGTGACGGCAGAGGGTTTCCCGTTCATGGCCTGCGGCGAGGTTTCGCTGATGGGCGTGCCGGCGCGACTGTTCCGCATCTCGTTCTCCGGCGAACTGGGGTTCGAGATCGCGGTGCCGGCGCGGTTCGGCGCAGCGCTGTTCCGCGACCTTGTCGCCCGGGCCGAGACATTGGGCGGCGGTGCCTACGGGATGGAGGCGCTGAATGTCCTGCGGATCGAGAAGGGCTTCATCACCCATGCCGAGATCCATGGCCGCACCACCGCCTTCGACATCGGATTGCAGGGGATGTTGAGCGCCAGAAAGGATTTCATCGGCAAGGCCGCCAGCCGCCGGCCGGGTCTGCACGGACCGGAACGCGAACAGCTGGTCGGCCTGCGTCCGGTAGCAGTTGGACAGAGGATCAGCGCGGGCGCGCATCTATTCACCCCGGGCGACCGGGTGCATCGCGAGACCGATCAGGGCTACGTCACCTCGGTCGGTCCGTCGCCGACCCTGGGCGGCTGGATCGGCCTCGGCTTCCTGCGCAACGGCCGGGCGCGGCTGGGCGAACAGGTCCGACTGGTCGATCACCTGCGCGGCATCGACACGCTGTGCAATGTGGTCCCGCCGGTGTTCGTGGACCCCGAGGGAGGGCGGATGCGTGGCTGAACTTCTGGCAACATCGCCCTTCATCGATCTCGGCCTGCCGACCGACCGCGGTCCGGTCCGGCTCGAGCCGGCAAGCGTGGCGGGCCTCTGGTCGATCGCACCGTTCCCGGGGCGGATCGAGGAGGTCACGAAGGCGCTCGAACCGCTGGGTCTGCGCTTTCCCGGCCCCGGCGAGAGCCTGCGAATGGCCGACGTCACGATATTCTGGAGCGGCCGCGAACAGGCGTTCCTGACCGGCACGACGCCCCCGGATTTCGCGGGGGCGGCCGCCGTCACCGATCAGTCCGACGGCTGGGCGGCGCTGCGGCTGTCCGGTCCGGGTGCCGTGGACGTGCTGGCCCGGCTGGTGCCGGTCGATCTGCGTCCCGCCGCCGCGCCGCCCGGCCTCGCGCTGCGCAGCCAGCTGAACCACATGCCCCTGGCGCTGCTGGTCGAGGAGGGTGGTTTCCTGCTGCTGGTGTTCCGGTCAATGGCCGCCACAGCGGTCCACGAACTGGCCGAAGCGATGCGCAGCGTTGCCGCGCGCGCCGCCGCGGGCTGAGCAGTCAGATACAGCGCCCGCCGTCCACCTCCATCGCGACGCCGGTTATCATGGAAGCCTCGTCCGAGCACAGGAACAGGGCCGCATTGCCCATGTCCTCGGGAGTCGAGAAGCGGCCGAGCGGTATGGTGGCCAGGAACTTTGCCCGCATCTCGGGCGTGTCCTCGCCCATGAAGGATTTCAGCAGTGGCGTCTCGCCCGCCACCGGGTTCAGGGCGTTCACGCGCACGCCGAACGGCGCAAGCTCGACCGCCATCGCGCGTGTCGCGGTGATCATCCAGCCCTTCGAGGCATTGTACCAGTTCAGCCGCGGCCGGGGCGAGACGCCGGCGGTCGAGGCGATGTTCAGGATCGCGCCCGACCGCCGCGCCTTCATCCCCGGCACGAAGGCGCGGGCGGTCAGATAGACGGACTTGACGTTGACCCCCAGCACCCGGTCGAAATCGGCCTCGGACACGTCTTCCATGAAGGCGGGCAGGTGGGTGACGCCGGCATTGTTCACCAGGATGTCCGGCGCGCCGCCGAAGGCCGATGCTGCGGCCTCGGCCATTGCTGCCACGCTGTCGCCGCGGCTCACGTCCACGGTGCAGGCAAGCCCGCCGATCTCGTCCGCAACGGCCCTCGCCGCCGCCTCGTTGATGTCGGCCACCATCACCCTCGCGCCTTCCGCGGCAAAGCGGCGCGCAATCCCGGCGCCGAAGCCCGATCCTGCGCCGGTGACGATGGCGGTCTTTCCCTCAAGTCTCATCCCGTCCCTCCAATTGTCCAGTCCGGCTCAGCCGTGCAACGCGGCGACGGTCTTGAGCACGGTGAAGCCATACAGCGCCTCGAACCCCTTCTCGCGCCCGTGGCCGGATTTTCCGACCCCGCCGAAGGGCAGTTCCACCCCGCCGCCGGCGCCGTAATTGTTCAGGAACACCTGACCCGCACGAAGCCGGCGGGCAAGCCGCATCTGGCGCGCCCCGCTGTCGGTCCAGACTCCGGCCACAAGGCCATAGTCGGTGCCGTTCGCGATGGCGACGGCATGATCCTCGTCGTCGAAGGGAAGCACCAGCTGGGCCGGGCCGAAGATCTCGTCCTGCGCCAGCCGGTGCATCGGGTCGCTGCCCGACAGCAGGACCGGGGCGACGTAGTGCCCGCCCCGCGGCGCGTCCCCGGCTATGGTCCCCCGCGCGGCCACGCGGATGTCTCCGGCCAGTGCCAGCAGGTTCTCCACGGTTTCCTTCTGCCGGGCGGATATCAGCGGTCCGACATCGCGATCGGCAAGGGCCGGGCCGGCGACCAGCCGGGCATAGGCTTCGCCCATCCGCTCCAGCACCTCGTCATGGCGCGATCTGTGCACGAGGATGCGCGAGGCGGCCGAACAGGTCTGTCCCGCGTTCTGGATGCCCGCGTTGACAAGAAACGGCAGCGCGCGGTCGAGGTCGGCATCCTCGAACACCAGCTGCGGGCTTTTCCCGCCGAGTTCCAGCGTCACCGGGATCACGTTGCGCGCCGCAGCGGTCTGGATCAGCCGGCCCACCGCCACCGACCCGGTGAACGACATGTGCTGGATGCCGGGGTGGGCGGCCAGCGCGGCCCCCGCCTCTTCGCCCAGACCCGGGACGACGTTCAGTGCCCCCGCCGGCAGCCCCGCCTCTTGCGCCAGCCGGGCGAAGGCCAGCGCCGTCAGGCTGGCTTCCTCGGCCGGTTTCAGCACGCAGGCATTGCCCGCCGCCAGCGCCGCGCCGACCGACCGGCCGATGATCTGCATCGGATAGTTCCAGGGCACGATATGCCCCGTTACCCCGTGCGGTTCGCGCAAGGTATAGACGGTGTAGCCGTCGAGATAGGGAATGGTCTCGCCGGTCAGCTTGTCGGCCGCGCCGGCATAGAATTCCATGTAGCGCGCCAGCGCCACCGCATCGGCGCGGGCCTGCCGCAGCGGCTTGCCCACATCGCGCGCCTCGATCTCGGCCAGGGCATCGACCCGTTCCATGACCAGGGCCCCGATCCGGGCCAGGATGCGGCCGCGGTCGGCGGCAGGGGTGCGCCCCCAGGCGCCGTCCCGGGCCGCCTCGGCCGCCGCCACTGCCCCATCGATGTCGCCGGCGCTGCCGCGGGCGATCTCGCCCCAGGTCTGGCCGGTGGAGGGATCCTCGACCGGCAGCGTGTCGGCCGCCTTCCGCCAGCGGCCGGCGATCAGCATTTCGGCGGGGTCATACCAGAGCGGCATCCTGCGGTCCTTCCGTCATCCATTCCCTCGGGATCACCGGCGTCGCCGCGATCAGCTGCCGGGTATAGGGGTGCTGCGGGGCGGTGAACACCGTCTCGGTGTCCCCTTGTTCGACAATCTGCCCGGCCTGCATCACAAGCACCCGGTCGGTGATCGCGCGGACCACATGCAGGTCATGGCTGATGAACAGATAGCTGAGCCCATGGCTTGCCTGCAATGCCGCCAGTAGGTCGAGGATCTGGGCCCGAACCCGCACGTCCAGCGCCGACACGGCTTCGTCGAGGATGATGAGCTTCGGTCGCACGATCAGTGCCCGGGCGATGGCGATGCGCTGGCGCTGGCCGCCCGAGAATTCGTGGATGTACTTGCCCATGTCGGCCGGCGACAGACCCACATCCGACAGCGCCTCGGCCACCCGGACCCGACGCTCGGCCGCCGGGGCAGGGGCGAGGTGAAAGGGTTCGGCCACCAGCCGTTCGACCCGGTGGCGGGGGTTGAAGCTGCCATAGGGATCCTGGAACACAACCTGCATCTTCGCGCGCAGGTGCGGGGTCATCCGCCGGGCATCGATCGTGTCGCCGTCCAGCCGGATGATGCCGCCTTGCAGGGGTTCCAGTCCGAGAATCGCGCGCGTGAGGGTGGACTTGCCGCAGCCGGACTCGCCAACGAGGCCAAGGCTTTCGCCCTGCCGAAGCGTGAAGCTGACGCCGCGCACCGCCTCGATCCGGGGTGCCTGGCGGAACAGGTGCTGCCGCGGCAGGGCATAGCTGCGCCGGGCGTCCGCAACCTCCAGCAGCGGCGTCGCGATCGCCTGCGGCTGCCGGTCGGGACGGTGGGCCGAGGCCGCGAACAGGCGGCGGGTGTAGTCGTGGCGGCGGGTGCGGAACAGCGTCTCGGTCGGGCCCTGTTCGACGATCCGGCCGGCCTGCATCACCGCCACCCGGTCCGCGAGGCCCGCGACCACCGCAAGGTCGTGGGTGATCAGCAGCAGCGCCATGCCTTCCTCGGCGACCAGCCCCTTGAGCAGATCGAGGATCTGCGCCTGGGTGGTCACGTCCAGCGCCGTGGTGGGCTCGTCCGCCACCAGAAGCCGCGGCCGCAGCGCCACCGCCATGGCGATGCAGACCCGCTGGCGCTGTCCCCCCGAAAGTTCGTGCGGATATCGGTCGAGCGGGAATCGCTCGGCTGTCAGCCCGACGCGATCCAGCCGCGCGCGGGCGGCCTGCGCGGCCTCGGCCCGCGTCGCCGCGCCATGGACGATCAGCGTCTCGGCCACCTGGTCGCCGATCGTCTGAACCGGGTTCAGGGCCGTCATCGGCTCCTGGAAGATCATCCCGATGTCGCGCCCGCGGATGCGGCACATCTGCGCCTCGGACTGCGCCAGAAGGTCGGTGCCGTCCAGCTCCGCCCGGCCCGAGACCTCGGCCCCCTCGGGCAGCAGCCGCATCAGCGAGAAGGCGGTCAGCGACTTGCCCGAGCCGCTTTCGCCCACCAGCCCGAACACCTCGCCCGCCGCCAGGTCGAACCCGACCCGGTCGAGGATCGGCGTGCCGTGGATCGACAGCGACAGGTCGCGGACCGACAGCAGGCTCATCGCACCCGCCTCAGCCGCGGGTCCAGCAGGTCGCGCAGCCCGTCGCCCATCAGGTTCAGCCCCAGCACCGTCAGCACGATGGCCAGGCCCGGCAGGATCGCCAGATGCGGGGCCAGCGCGATCATCGTCTGCGCATCGGCCAGCATCCGGCCCCAGGAGGGGATGGGCGGCTGCGCCCCCAATCCCACATAGGACAGCCCGGCCTCGGCCAGGATCCCGAGGCTGAACTGGATCGTCCCCTGCACGATCAGCAGGTTGGCGATGTTCGGCAGGATATGTTCGACCGAGATCCGCGCGGCCCCCTTGCCCGAGACCTGCGCCGCGCGGATGTAGTCGAGCGTCCAGAGGCTGAGGCTCGCCCCGCGGGTCACGCGGGCAAAGACGGGGATGTTGAAGATCCCGATGGCGATGATCGCATTGGTCGCCGAGGGGCCGAAGACGGCGGTGATCAGGATGGCGATGACGAGGCTGGGGAAGGCGAAGATCAGGTCGTTGCCGCGCATCACCACCTCGTCGATCATCCCGCCGCGGCGGGCGGCGGCCAGAAGGCCCAGCGGCACGCCGAAGGTGATGCCGATCCCGACCGCAAGGATCGCCACGGCGATCGAGGTGCGCGCGCCCACCATCAGCATCGACAGGATGTCGCGCCCGAAGTGGTCGGTGCCGAGCGGAAAGCCGTCCGATCCGGGCGGGCGCATGCGGGCGGCGACGTTAAGCTGTTCCACCGGCACCGGCACCCAGACCAGCGACACCAGCGCCGCCACCGCAAACACCGCGGTCAGCGCCGCGCCGAGGATCAGCGTTGCCCGCCCCCTCATCGCCGCCTCAGGCGCGGATCGACCGCGGCATAGGCCAGATCGACCAGGAAGTTGACCAGGATCACCGCTGCGACCAGCAACATCACGACGGATTCGACCACGATCAGGTCGCGCTGGGTTATGCCCTGGAAGATCAGCCGGCCGAGGCCCGGCAGGAAGAACACGTTCTCGATGATGATCGCCCCCGCGAGCAGGAAGCTGAACTGCAGCCCGAGGATGGTCAGCACCGGGATCAGCGCGTTGCGGAAGGCGTGGCGCAGCACCGCCTGGGTGCGGGTCAGCCCCTTGGCGCGGGCGGTGCGGATGTAGTCCTGGCTCAGCGTCTCCAGCACCGAGGACCGCATCACCCGGGCAAGGATCGAAGCCTGCGGCAGCGCCAGCGCGACAGCGGGCAGCGTCAGCGCCCGGATGTTGGGCCAGAACCCCTTGTCCCAGCCCGGAAAGCCGCCCGACGGAAACCAGCGCAGGTTGATCGCAAAGACGAGGACCAGCAGCATGGCGAACCAGAAGTTCGGCACCGCGACGCCAAGCTGCGTGGTGCCCATCACCGCAAGGTCGGTCGCCCTGCCGCGGCGGGCGGCGGCGATCAGGCCGACCGGAATTGCGATCGCGGTGGACAGGATCAGTGCATAGACGGTCAGCGGCAGCGACACCTGCAACCGTGCCGCCACCAGATCGGCGACCGGCACGCGATAGGTATAGGAGATGCCCAGATCCCCGCGCAGCATGCCCCCGGTCCAGCGCAGGTAGCGTTCGATCACGCTGCCGTCGAGGCCGAGCTGCGTGCGCAGCGCCGCAACGGTGTCCGGCGCCGCGTTCATGCCCAGCATGTAGAGTGCGGGATCGCCGGGCACGATCTCGATCACCGCGAAGATCGCGATGCTGGCCACGACCAGCGACAGCGCCAGCGAGACGAGTCGCGACAGGACGTAACGCAGCATCGGGCCTCCTTTCGCGGGGCAGGCTAGACGCGGCCGCGGGCGGGGTCCAGTGGCGGTGCGGGGCAATGCGCTTGCGCCGCTTCCACCAGCCGGCGCGATCGTCTAGCGTCCGGCCATGCTGCGCATCACCGACACCCTCGCCATCGCCGAATGGGAACTGAGCGAAAGCTTCACCCGGTCGCAGGGGCCGGGCGGGCAGAATGTGAACAAGGTCGAGACGGCGGTTGAACTGCGGTTCGAGGCCGACCGCTCGCCGCACCTTGCCCCGGCGGTCAAGGCGCGGCTGCGGCGGCTGGCGGGGCGGCGCTGGACGCAGGACGGCGCCGTGCTGATCCGGGCCGAGGAAACCCGCAGCCAGGCCCGCAACCGCGAGATTGCCCGCCAGCGTCTGGCCGATCTGATCCGCGCCGCGCTGGCGGCGCCGAAACGTCGCGTGCCGACCCGCCCGACCCTTGCCAGTCAGCGCAGGCGGGTGGCGGCGAAGGTGCAGCGGGGGACGGTCAAGGCCCTGCGCGGCAAGGTGGAGGACGAGGAATGACCGAGACGCTGCTGGAACGTCGCGCGCGGCTGATGGGACCGAACGTGCCGACCTTCTACCGCAACCCGGTCCACATCGTGCGGGGCCAGGGCGTGTGGCTGTGGGATGCCGGGGGCAAGCGCTATCTCGACTGCTACAACAATGTCCCCCATGTCGGACACTGCCATCCGAAGGTGGTCGAGGCGATCTGCCGGCAGTCGGCGGCTCTGAACACCCACACCCGCTATCTGCACGATCTGGTGCTCGACCTGATCGAGCGGCTGACCGCAACCATGGGTCATGGTCTGAGCCAGGCGATCATGGTCTGCACCGGTTCCGAGGCGAACGACATCGCTCTGCGGATGGCCCAGGCGGTGACCGGCGCACGGGGGATCATCGCGACGGACAACACCTATCACGGCAATACCGCGGCGGTGTCGCAGCTTTCGACCCGGCGCCCGCCGATCGGCGGCTATCCGGGCCATGTCCGGCTGGTGCCCGCGCCCGACAGCCTGCACCCGGTGGGCGGCAGCCGCGAGGGGCAGGCAGAGGCCTTCGCCGCCCATGTCCGGGCCGCCATCGCCGATCTCGAGGCCGCGGGGCACGGGTTCTCGGGGATCATCGTCTGCCCGCTGTTTGCGAACGAGGGGCTGCCCGATCTGAACCTCGGGTTCCTCGATCCTGCGATCGCTGCGGTTCGCGCGGCGGGGGGCATCGTGATCGCCGACGAGGTGCAGCCGGGCTTCGGCCGCTCCGGCAGTCATTTCTGGGGCCACGAGCGTCTGGGCTTTGCGCCCGACGTGGTGACGCTGGGCAAGCCCATGGGCAACGGCCACCCGGTGGCTGCCGTGGTCGCAAGGCCCGACGTCATGGCTGCCTTCCGCGAGGCCTTCGGCTATTTCAACACCTTCGGCGGGAACCCGGTGTCGGCGGCGGCGGCGCTGGCCGTTCTCGACGTGATCGAGGCCGAGGGTCTGGTGGACCGGGCGCATGCGACCGGTGCGCATGCACTGGACCGGCTCGCTGCGCTGCGGCACCCCTGGCTGCGGCAGGTGCGCGGGGCCGGGCTGTTCTTCGGGCTGGAATTCGAGGACGACGACGGCCGCCCCGCCACGGCATTCGTCGCCGACCTGGTGGAGCGGATGGTAGCGCGCGGCTTCCTGCTGAACCGCATCGGTCGGCACGGAAACACGCTCAAGATCCGGCCGCCGATGCCCTTCGGCCGCGAGCATGCGGACATGCTGGCCGATGCCCTGGACGAGGTGCTGGCCGAAGCACCGCTTCCGGCATGAATGCCGAGGCAGAGGAGGCGGCCGCGCATTGGGGCGGCGCGGCAAGCCTGCGGCTGATCCGCGCCCGCGAGAATGCGGTCTACGAGGCGCAGCTGCCCACCGGGCGCGCGGCGCTGCGGCTGCATCGGATAGGGTATCAGTCGGGGGGCGCGATCCGGTCCGAACTCTGGTGGTGCGCCGCGCTGGCGGATGCCGGCGTCGCAGTGGCGCGCCCGGTTCCTGCCGTCTCGGGGGCGCTGATGGCAACGCTTTCGACCGGTCGTGCGGCATCGGTCGTGGACTGGGTCGAGGGGGAACCCCTGGGCGAGGCCGGTGTTCCCCTTGCCGGGACGCAGGCGGATCAGATCGCGCGTTTCGCGGCACTGGGCCGGCTGGTCGGACAACTCCACGCCGCCACCGATGCGCGGACCCTGCCGGCGGATTTCGAAAGGCCCGCCTGGGACATCACCGGGCTTGTCGGCGAGGCGCCGTTCTGGGGGCGGTTCTGGGATCATCCCGACCTGTCCTCTCCCGAGCGGGCCGAGATGTTTGCCGCGCGGGCATGGCTCGGCCAGCGGCTGTCGGACTACCGCGACCGCGGGGCGGACTTCGGCCTGATCCATGCCGATGTGTTGCGCGAGAACGTGCTGGTTGGCCGCGATGGCCTGGTGCTGATCGACTTCGACGATTCGGGCTTCGGCTTCCGGCTTCACGATCTTGGCACGGTCCTGTCGCAGTCCCTGGCGGAGCCGGCGTTGCCCGCACTCGCCGCGGCGCTGACCGAGGGCTATGCCGAGGTGCGTCCGCTGGATGGCGCGGCGCGCGCGATGGTGCCGGTGTTCACGCTTGCGCGCTGCTGCGCCTCGGTCGGCTGGACCATCCCGCGGCTGCCCCCGGGCGATCCGATCCGCCGCCGCCACATCGACCGTGCCCTGGCGCTCTGGCGGCAGATGCGGGAGCGGCCGCCAGAGTGGTCGCCCTAGGTGCGGGTCCGGGCGCTCAGACCACCACCGGCTCGGCCGTCTGGGCGCCGACGCCGAACACCCGCTTGTAGCGTGCGATCTCGTCGGGCGGTCCCATCGCCTTGTTCGGATTGTCCGACAGCTTGACCGTCGGCCGTCCGTTCGCCGCCACCGCCTTGCAGACCAGACTGAACGGGGCCAGCCCGTCGCCGGGAACGAGGCCGCGGAAGTCGTTGGTCAGCATCGTGCCCCAGCCGAACGAGACCCGCACCCGCCCCGAAAACTGCCGGTGCAGCTGTTCGATCTTGTCGACGTCCAGCCCGTCCGAGAAGATCACCAGCTTCTCGCGCGGATCCTCGCCCCGGTCCTGCCACCAGCGGATCGCGGTCTCGGCGCCGGTGGCAGGGTCGCCGGAATCGATACGGACCCCGGTCCATTTCGAAAGCCATTCCGGGGCGCGGGCAAGAAAGCCCGCGGTGCCGAAGGTGTCGGGCAGGATGATCCGCAGGTTGCCCTCGTGTTCCTCGTGCCAGTCGGCCAGCACCTGATAGGGCGCCTGCGCGAGTTCCTCGTCGGTCACGGCCAGTGCCGCATAGACCATGGGCAGTTCGTGGGCATTGGTTCCGATCGCCTCGATGTCCCGGCGCATCGCGATCAGGCAATTCGACGTGCCGGCGAAGGCCCCGCCCAGCCCCTCGATCAGCGCCTGCACGCACCAGTCCTGCCAGAGGAAAGAATGGCGTCGCCGGGTGCCGAAATCGGCAAGCTTCAGCCCGTCGATCCGCCGCAGCCGTTCCACCTTTTCCCAGATCCGGGTCATCGCGCGGGCATAAAGCACCTGAAGCTCGAACCGCCCCAGCCGCTCCAGCACCGCCCGGCCGCGGAGTTCCATCAGCACTGCGAGCGCGGGGATCTCCCACATCATGACCTCGGGCCACTTGCCCTCGAAGGTCAGCTCGTACTGCCCCTCGCGTTTCTCCAGGTGATAGGGCGGCAGGCGAAGCCCTTCGAACCATTCCATGAAATCGGGCCGGAACATCTGCCGCTTGCCGTAGAAGGTGTTGCCCCGGAGCCAGGTCGACTCGCCCCGGCTGAGGCTGAGGCCGCGGATGTGGTCGAGCTGTTCGCGCAGCTCGCCCTCGTCCACCAGGTCGGCAAGCCGGATCGCCCGGGTCCGGTTGATCAGGCTGAAGGTGACGGTCGTGTCGGGGCGGTTGCGGAACACCGACTGGCACATCAGCAACTTGTAGAAATCCGTGTCGATCAGGGACCGCACGATCGGGTCGATCTTCCAGCGGTGGTTCCAGACCCGGGTTGCGATATCGGCCACGTCACGCCTCCAGCCGGACGCCGGTCTCGCGCATCCGCGCCCGCGCATCCGCGAGCGATCCGTCCAGGTCGATCGCCCGGCACGCGCCTTCCAGGACGGTTGCGCCAAACCCCAGCCGGCGCGCATCGAGTGCCGACCACGCCACGCAGAAATCGGTGGCCAGCCCGACAAAGGTCAGATCCGTGACACCGCGGTTGCGCAGATAGCCCTCGAGCCCGGTCGGCGTGGTCCGGTCGTTCTCGAAGAACGCGGAATAGCTGTCGATGTCCGGTCGGAAACCCTTGCGCAGCACCAGATCGGCGGGGTCGGTGTCGAGGTCGGGATGAAAGGCCGCGCCGTCCGTGCCCTGGACGCAATGGGTGGGCCAGAGCACCTGCGCGCCATAGGCCATCTGCACGGTCGAGAAGGGAGCGGCGCCGGGATGGTTCGCCGCGAAGGAAGCGTGGTCGCCCGGGTGCCAGTCCTGGGTCAGCACCCGGACCGGGAATTCGCGCATGAGGGCATTTATCCGCGGCACGATCCGGTCGCCGTCGGCCACCGCCAGCGCCCCGCCGGGGCAGAAGTCGTTCTGCACGTCGATCACGATCAGGGCTTCGCCGGACGGTCGCATGGCATCCTCCGCACTGCACCGTCTCAGGGGTAAGTGCCGCGCCGGTCAGCGTCAATGGCCCGGCCGCGGAGGATCCTGGCCGAAAAGCTTTGACCCAACCGGCGGCCCGTTCTAGCATGACGTTAGGGAAACGGGTCGTATGCCCGCCCGGGTTGTGCCAGTCATTTCGCTTTCGAAACAGGATTTTCGCCATGACCGATGTTTCCGGAATTGCCTTGCTCTCGGATCTGATGCGCCACGCCTCGGATCAGGATCCCCGCCCCCTGTTCGCGCCCGATCGGTTGCGCTTCGTGCTGCAGACGCTGCCCGACCCAGAGGCGGCCGGGCGTCTGCGCGATGCGGTTGCGGGGATCATCGGATCGGATGCCTTCGATCTGGAGCCGTTGTTCGACGAACCGGCCGAGGTTGCGGAGTTCTTCGTGCTGGCACCCCGCGGGCTTGACCGGACCCTGTCCGAGGACCGGCTCTACGACATCGCCGACGACCTGCGGCGGCGGCTCGACCTTGTCTCGTGCGAACCCGACATCGGGGCACCGGTCTTTGCCGACCCCGAGGAGACGCCGGTCCTGACGCCCGAAGGCGCGATCGTCGAGGCGACCTGCTGGGCCAAGGGCGAAGCGCCGAAGGACAAGCTCTGGGCGCTGAAGGCGACCGGGGTGCCGCACGCCTGGCAACTCGCACCCGGTCAGGGGCGGGGCATCGTGATCGCCCAGCCCGATACCGGGATCGCCGACCATGCGGAGTTTTCCGACACGGTCATCGACCGCAGCCGGACCGCGAACATCCTGGAAGGCGGCACTGATCCGCGCGATCCGCTCAGGCCCGGCATGGCCAACCCGGGCCATGGCACCGCGACGGGGTCGGTGGTGGCCTCGGGCCCCGGCGGCAGAATCGTCGGATCGGCGCCAAGGGCAAGCCTCGTGCCGATCCGCTGCATCGACGACGTCAGGATCTTCAACGGCAGCTCGGTGGC
>JBKBMT010000062.1:0-14834 GCA_046295655.1 Gemmobacter sp.
GCGGCCCGAATTCGAGCCGCCGCCCGCGCCGCCCCGGCCGCGTCCGCCGCCGGACGGACCCGAAGCGCTCGATCCCCCGGAAGCACCTGATGCGCCGGATGCGCCCCCCGATCCGCCCGCGCCGCCGGAACCGCCCGATCCACCGGAACCGCCCGAGGCATGTGCCGCGCCGAGTGGCAGCACGATCGGCGTCACATAGGCCAGACCCGCACCGAGACCCAGCCGCGCAAGCAGGCGCCGCCGCGTCAGACCCGCTGCCTTGTGCCTGTTTTCCATCCTGTGTTCCTTTCTCTCCGTCGGGGCCCTGTCAATGCCCTCGCCAGTCCAACGGGCCTGGCACGGGTTTCATTCCCCGCGCTCCGATCATCCGGCTGAACGGCATTGACGTCGCTTCCGCCGGCAGGGCATCACCCGGGCGACGCAAGGGAGAGGAGGATGCGCCATGGCCATCTCGGGCAAGACGGTTCTGATCACGGGCGCGAGCCGGGGGATCGGGGCGGCGGCGGCAGAGGTCTTTGCGGCGGCCGGCGCGAAGGTCGGGCTTCTGGCCCGTGACCGTGCGGCGCTGGATCAGCTGGCAGATCGTATCGGTGCGGCCGCTCTGGCGCTGCCCTGCGACGTTGCCGACGCCGAGGCGATGCGTGCCGCCGTCGCCGACGCCGAGGCCCGCCTCGGTCCCGTCGCCGCGCTGGTCAACAACGCCGGCGTCATCGCGCCGATTGCCCGGATCGAGGATGCCGACCCGGCCGACTGGCGCCGCAACATCGACATCACGCTTGCCGGCGTCTTCAACGGCATCAGGGCCGTCCTGCCGGGCATGCTGTCGCGCGGCGGGGGCACCGTCCTGACCGTCGGATCGGGTGCCGCGCACAACCCGCTCGAGGGCTGGAGCGCCTATTGCGCCGCCAAGGCCGGCGCCTTCATGCTGACCCGCGTCCTGCATCTCGAATCCGCCCATCGCGGGATCCGCGCCATTTCCCTGTCGCCCGGCACTGTTGCGACCGACATGCAGGCCGCGATCCGCGACAGCGGGATCAACCCGGTCAGCCGGATCGACTGGTCGGTGCATGTTCCGCCCGAATGGCCGGCGCGGGCGCTGCTGTGGATGTGCAGCCCGGCAGCGGACGAGTTCCTCGGCGCCGAGGTCAGTCTGCGGGACGAGGGCATCCGCCGCCGCATCGGGTTGATCGCGTGATCCGGCTGGACCGCGCGGGGCCGGTCTGGACCGCCGTGATCGACCGGCCCGACAAGGCCAATTCCCTCACAAGGGCCATGCTCGACGAGTTGTGCGACATCGCGCAGGCAGCCGGGACCGAGGCGCGCGCGCTGATCCTGACCGGGGCAGGCCGCGTATTCTCGGCCGGCGCCGACATCGACGAGGCGCGGGCGGGCCTTGCGACCGACCCGGTATGGGAACGGCTGTCGGGCGCCATTGCGGCGGCGCCCTGCCTGACGGTGGCGGCGCTGAACGGCACGCTGGCGGGCGGAGCCACGGGCATGGTGCTGGCCTGCGACATTCGGCTGGCCGTGCCCGAGGCGCGGTTCTTCTATCCCGTGATGCGGCTCGGCTTTCTGCCGCAACCCTCGGACCCGGAGCGGCTGGCACGGCTGATGGGTCGCGGCCGGGCGGCGATGATCCTGCTTGCCGGGCAACGGATCGAGGCGAGCGAGGCGCTGGCCTGGGGCCTGATCGACCGCATCGTGCCGGCCGGGGAACTGGCGGATGCCGCCCGCGCGCTTGCCGCGGATGTCTGCGCCTCGCCGCCCGGCCATCCGGCCGCGATCAAGCGGATGTTGCCGCCCGGCTGATGCCGTGGGCGCAAATGCGTTGAAATGGCCGTCCCGTTCTGCAAACCATGCAGCAGTGGCGGGCCGCAACGGACCCGTCCGCAAGCAACAAGACCTTCGGGAGGAGCCATGAACCTGTTTACAAGAACCCTCGGGCTTGCGGCGGCGGCCGCCACCGCAATGGCGTTTGCCGCACCCGCACGGGCGGAATTCATCAACGTCCTGACCGGCGGCACCTCGGGCGTCTACTATCCCTTGGGCGTGGCGCTGGGCAAGATCTACGGCGAGGGCATCCCCGGCGCGCGCACGCAGGTCCAGTCCACCAAGGCCAGCGTCGAGAACCTGAACCTGCTGCAGCAGGGCCGGGGCGAGATCGCGCTGACGCTGGGCGACTCGCTCAAGCTCGCCTGGGAAGGCGACGAGGATGCGGGCTTCCCCCGCCCGCTGGACAAGCTGCGCGGCATCGCGGCGGTCTATCCGAACTACATCCAGATCGTCGCCAGCCGCGACAGCGGCATCACCTCGCTCGAGGGGCTGAAGGGCAAGGGCCTGTCGGTCGGCGCGCCCAAGTCGGGCACCGAACTGAATGCCCGGGCGATCTTCGCCGCGGCCGGGATGAGCTATTCCGATCTCGGCAAGACCGAATACCTGCCCTTCGCCGAGTCCGTCGAGCTGATCAAGAACCGCCAGCTGGATGCGACGCTGCAATCGGCCGGACTGGGCGTGGCCTCGATCAAGGATCTGGCGAACTCGATCCCGATCAACGTGGTCGCCGTCCCCGCCGAGGTGGTCGAGGCGCTGGGCGCGCCGTTCATTCCCGCCACCATTCCGGCGGGCACCTACGAGGGCCAGACCGAGGACGTGCCGACGGTCGCGGTGGTGAACTTCCTCGTCACCCACTCGGACGTGAGCGACGAGACCGCCTATCTGATGACCAAGCTCCTGTTCGAGAACCTGCCCGAAATGGTGGCCGCCCATGCCGCCGCCCGCGCCATCAGCCTCGACAAGGCGCTGGACGGCATGCCGATCCCGCTGCATCCGGGCGCCGAGCGGTTCTACCGCGAGCAGGGGATGATGTGAGGGAAGGACCGGCTGGCGCCCCGCGCGCCGGCCACACCTGCGCCGGGGATCGCGCATGAGCACCGCCGCCGAACACGGGCCGGGTTTTCCGCCGGGACTCGAGGGACGCATCCTGTTCTGGATCGCGGTCGTCTTCTCGCTGTTCCAGATCGCCACCGCGGCCCACGTTCTGGACCTGCCCAGCCAGGTGGTGCGGAGCTTTCACGTCGGCTTTCTTGGCCTGCTTGCCTTTCCGCTGATCGCGGCCGCCCGCCGCCGGTGCGGCACGGTGCGGGCGCTGGCATGGGGGATGGCGGCGGCGTCTGTCGCCGTGGCACTCTACCAGTGGTGGGAATACGTGCCGCTGATCCTGCGCGCCGGGGATCCGCTGGACCGCGACATCGTGATGGGCGTGCTGGCGCTGTTCGTCGTCTTTGCGGCGGCATGGGTGGTCATGGGGCCGGCGCTGCCGATCATCGCGGGGCTGTTCCTGGCCTATTGCCTGTTTGGCCAGCACCTTCCGCGACCCTTCGACCATCGCGGCTATGCCTTCGGGCAGGTCATCGACCACATGGCCTACGGAACCGAAGGCATCTACGGCATCCCCACATATGTCTCATCGACCTTCATCTTCCTGTTCATCCTGTTCGGCTCGTTCCTCGAGCGAGCCGGGATGATACGGCTGTTCACGGATGTCTCGCTGGGACTTGTCGGGCACAAGATGGGCGGCGCGGCCAAGGTCTCGGTCGTGTCTTCGGGGATGATGGGCACGATCTCGGGGTCGGGTGTGGCCAATGTCGTCACCACCGGCCAGTTCACCATTCCGCTGATGAGACGCTTCGGCTACCGTCCCGCGTTCGCCGGCGGGGTAGAGGCGACAAGTTCCATGGGCGGGCAGATCATGCCGCCGGTGATGGGTGCCGTCGCCTTCATCATGGCCGAGACTCTGGGCGTGCCCTATTACGAGGTCGTCAAGGCCGCGATCATCCCCGCGATGCTGTATTTCGCTGCCGCCTTCTGGATGGTGCATCTCGAGGCCGGCAAGCACGGGCTGCGCGGCATGGACAGGGCCGAGCTGCCCTCGCCGCTGAAGGCTGTGCGCGAGAGCTGGTATCTGCTGCTGCCGCTTGTGGTGCTGGTCTACCTGCTGTTCACCGGCTACACGCCGCTCTTCGCCGGCACGGTCGGGCTGGGGCTGACGGTGCTGCTGATCCTCGGCGGCTCGGCGGTTCTCGGCCTGCCGGAAGGGGTGCTGCGTTACATCTTCTGGATCGGCCTCGGCCTCGTCGCCGCTGCCTTCTTCCAGTACGGCATCCGGGTGGTGCTGGCCGCGGTGGCGGTCCTCATCCTGTGGAACGCCACCAGCCGGGGCGGACGCGAGACGCTGGCGCTGGCCCGCGACAGTCTCGCCGAGGGCGCCAAGACCGCGCTTCCGGTGGGCGTGGCCTGCGCCGTCGTGGGCATCATCATCGGCACGATGACGCTGACCGGGGCGGCCAACACCTTCGGCCAGTTCATCGTCAGCGTGGGCCGCGAAAGCCTGTTCCTCAGCCTCGTGCTGACGATGTTCACCTGCATCGTGCTGGGCATGGGCATCCCGACCATTCCCAACTACATCATCACCTCGTCGATCGCCGGGCCGGCGCTGCTGGAGCTTGGCGTGCCGCTGATCGTCAGCCACATGTTCGTGTTCTACTTCGGCATCCTCGCCGACCTGACCCCGCCGGTGGCGCTGGCCTGCTTCGCGGCCGGGCCGATTGCGCGGGAAAGCGGGCTCAAGATCAGTTTCGAGGCGATCAAGGTGGCGGCTGCGGGCTTCGTCATTCCCTACATGGCGGTCTATACCCCGGCGCTGATGCTGCAGGCCGGCGGTCCGCTGGCCGAAAGCATCGGCTACGTGCCGGCGGTCGTCTATGTCGTGGCGAAGGTGGTGATCTCGATCGGGCTGTGGGGTGCCGCGGTCATCGGCTGGGTTGGCGTGCGGCTGTCCTGGCTGGAGCGGGGGCTTGCCATGGTGGCGGCCTTCACGCTGATCGCGGCGATGCCGATCACCGACGAGATCGGGCTGGCGCTTGCGGCGCTGACCGCGCTTCTGGTCTGGCGGCGCAACCGGGCCGCCGTTGCCGCATGATCTGTGCGGGTGCGCTGGTGCTGACTGCGGCGGCCTTCACGCTGGAATGGACCCACTCGGTCGAGCACGGCGCCTGGCAGGAGGACTGGACCCTGCGCGACGGAGCGTTGGTGCTGACCGCGGCGCGGGTCAAGGGATCGGGGGCGGGGATGGAGCCGGGGACGGAGGCGCGGCTGCGCGACGGATGGCTGGAATGGCACCCGTCCCTTCCGGCCCAGCGGCAGATCGTGCTGGCCGCGTCCGGTGCGACCGGGGGCGGGTGGCGGATATGCGCGACGGGCGAATGCCACGATCTCGGCAGCGGGCCCGGCGCGCCGCTGATCGTCCGGCCCTGCGGGGCGGACGGTGGCTGAGACCTTCGACTTTGCGCTGGTCGGCGGCGGGATCGTGGGCCTTGCCACCGCACTGCGACTTCAGACCCTGAATCCCCGCGCCCGCATTGTCCTGTTCGAGAAGGAGGCCGGGGTCGCCCTGCACCAGACCGGCCGCAACTCGGGCGTGATCCACGCCGGCGTCAATTATGCCCCCGGCAGCGGCAAGGCGCGGTTCTGCCGCGAG
Organism: Gemmobacter sp.; assembly: GCA_046295655.1. Classification (GTDB taxonomy): domain Bacteria; phylum Pseudomonadota; class Alphaproteobacteria; order Rhodobacterales; family Rhodobacteraceae; genus JBKBMT01. The sequence continues at coordinate 5,537 of JBKBMT010000062.1, forward strand.
GGCAAGGCGGCGATGCGCGCCTTCTGCGACGAACACGGCATCCCGCACGAGACCTGCGGCAAGCTGATCGTCGCCGCAGATCCGGGCGAACTGCCCCGGATGGCCGCGCTGGAGGCAAGGGCGCGGGAGAACGGGATCGAGATCGAACGGCTGAGCGCCGAGGAGGCGCGCCGGCTGGAGCCCAATGTGACCGCCGCCGGCGCGCTGCTGTCGCCGACGACCGGGATCGTCGATTTCGCGACCGTGGCGCGGCGGATGGCCGAACTGTTCGTCGGGGCCGGCGGTGTCCTGAGGACATCGGTTCGGATCACGGGCGGTGCCGAGACCGGCGGCGCGGTGCGCCTCGACACTGTCCGCGGTGCGGTCGAGGCCGGCCATGTGGCGATCTGCGCCGGCCTGCAGGCCGACCGGATGATCGCCGCCTTCGGCGGACGCGCCGATTTTCGCATCGTGCCGTTCCGGGGCGAGTATTTCCGCATCCTGAACCAGCCCCCCGACCTGGTGCGCCACCTGATCTATCCGGTGCCCGATCCGGCGCGGCCGTTCCTCGGCGTCCATCTGACGCGCAAGATGGACGGCGGCTTCACCGTCGGCCCGAACGCCGTTCTCGCGCTTGCACGGGAAGGCTACGGTCGCGGGGGCGTGTCGGCGCGGGATCTGGGTGACGCGCTCGGCTGGCCCGGGTTCTGGCGGCTTGTGGCGCGCAACGCCGGGGCGGCGGCGAACGAACTTGCGGCCTCGGTCAGCCGTCGCCGCTATCTCGCCACGGTCCGCCGCTACTGCCCCCGGATCCGGCTGGAGGATCTTGCGCCCTACCGGCCGGGCATCCGGGCGCAGGCCGTGGCGCGCGACGGCCGGCTGATCGACGATTTCCTGTTTGTCCGCACCGGGCGGGTGCTGCACGTCTGCAACGCGCCGTCGCCGGCAGCCACCGCCGCGATCCCGATTGCCGCCCACGTGGTGGAGACGCTTCTGCAGTCCGCCTGAGGCCGCGGCGCTTCCGATCCGGTGCGGGATCGGCCTTTCACCCCGCGCCAATCCGCGCTAGCCCGCGCCGAGTGCACAACGGAGCTTCGCCATGCCTACCGACGATCGCCTTATCGTGGCACTGGACGTGCCTGATGCCCTCTCGGGCCACGCGCTGGCCGAACGGATCGGCGATGCAGCCGGCTTCTACAAGATCGGGCTTGGGATGCTGACCGGCGGCGGGCTGGCGCTGGCGCGGGAACTGAAGGACGAACACGGCAAGCGCATCTTTCTGGACCTGAAGCTCTATGACATCGGTGCCACGATCGAAGCGGCGGTGCGGGGGCTGTCCCGCTTCGGTCTCGATTTCCTGACTGTGCAGGGCGATCCGCAGGTGGTTGCGGCGGCGGTGGAGGGACGGGGCGCCACCGGGCTGCGGATCCTTGCGGTGACGGTGCTGACCTCGCTTGACCGGACGGATCTGGACGCGAACCTGATCCGTGCAGGCGACATGGCCGAGATCGTCCGCGAACGCGCGCTCCGCGCCTTTGCCGCAGGTGCCGACGGGGTCATCGCGAGCCCGCACGAGGCCGCGTTGATCCGTGCCCTGCCGCAGGCCGCGGGCCGGCTGATCGTGACGCCGGGGGTCCGGCCCGAGGGAGCCGCGCAGGGCGACCAGAAACGGGTGGCCACGCCGGCGGGCGCCATTGCCGCCGGGGCCGATCACATCGTTGTCGGGCGTCCGATCTGGCAGGCCGCCGATCCGCGGGCCGCTGCCCTGGCCATCGCCGAAAGCCTGCCGCCGCGCTGAGCCGCGATCACTCGCAGCGGTTCAGGGCATAGACGGTCTCGGCGTCCTGCTTGAGCATCCAGCCCGCCTGGCCGGCAGTCTCGACCTGGCACCAGAGCCGGCCCTCGACCTCCTCGCAGCCGATCACCGGAAGGCATTGCCCCGGCTCCAGCCGGGTGACGATCTGCGCCGTGGTCGAGGCGAGCGCACGCAGGTTCATCCGCGACAACACCTGAAGCTCGGCCTCGGGCGGCCCCATGTTGTCATCCTCGGCGCACCCCGGCCGATTGCCGGCAAAGCGCAGGCAGGAGCTGACCGAAGCGGTCCCGCCCTGCGGTGCCGGTTCCGCGGCCGGTTCCGCAGGCGGCGCGCCTTCCTCGACAAGATCGCCGGCGGGGTCGGGGATTTCCGTCGGGCCGGACAGATGCACGAGGATGAAGTTGCCGCCGCTGCGCAAGTTGCCGGAATAGCGCCCCTCGGCCTCGCGCACCGCCCGGCCGACCTGTTCGACCGTGTCGAGCGTGGACCAGAACACCACCGCCTCGCCACCCTCGCCCACGGCATAGCCGGTAATCCGCGCGAACGGGCCGCAGTCTGCATCGCGCTTTTCGACAAAGAAGATGCCATCGTCCACGGCTTCGTCGTCGAAGGCGATGCGACAGCTTGCGCCGTTCCCTTCCAGCCGCCATTCGGCGACCGCGATTGCCGGAGACAGGCCGAGTGCGAGAGCCAGCAGGACACGTGCGAACGTCATCTTCCCCTCCATCGCGGCACGGGCCGGTCGGTAAGGTGCGGGGCCCCGCCGGTCAAGCGGGCCGAGCCGCAAGGGCGTTCACCCCTCGTTGATGTCGCGGTCGATCCGCTTCACCTGACCGGGGCGGGTGCCGAGAAACCGGCGCAGCAGGAACCAGGCGAGGACCGACAGGACCGCGAAGACGAAAAGCAACTGCGGCAGCGACCCACCCACCAGTCCTGCGGCGATCAGCAGGCCGGTCAGCACCGCGCCGACCGAGAAGCCGACGAAGACGTAGCCGGGCAGCAGCAGTTCCAGCGTGCCGATGGCGATGCCGCCCGCGACCCAGACCCACCAGACCGCCCACATCAGCCCCGCCCCTTCAGCATGCGGAACGCATCGGCGAAGGCGTCAAGCGCCTGGGCCGGAACGATCACGGTCTGCTTGCCCGCACCCTCGCCGACCTTGGTCAGCGCCTCGACCTGTTTCAACGCCACCTGATATTGCGCGGCTTCCAGCCCGTTGCGCTGGATCGCCTCGGCGATCACGCCGGTCGCATAGGCTTCGGCATCGGCCAGGACACGCCGCGCCTTCGCCTCCTGCTCGGCGGCATAGAGGTCGGCGTCGGCGGCCAGTTCGACGGCGCGCTTGCGCCCCTCAGCCTCGGTCACCTGCGCGCGGCGGGCGCGCTCGGCGTTCAGCTGTTGCAGCATTGCGGCCCGCGTCGCCTCGTCGAGGTTCACGTCGAGGATCTCGGCCCGGGTCACCTCGATTCCCCAGTCGTCCACCACGTCGGCGATCGATTCGCGGATCCGCTGCGTCAGCCGGGCGCGGTTCGATTGCACCTCGTCCAGTTCCATCGCGCCGATCTCGGAACGCACGATGCCTGCCACCGTGGTGGCGATGGCCGCGTCCACGTCACGGATCCGGTAGACGGTCTTCTCCGGCTCCATGATCCGGTAGAAGACGCTGGTCTCGACCTGCAGAAGCACGTTGTCCGACGTGATCGCGTCCTGCCGGTTGTTCGGAAGCTGGCGTTCGAGGATCGAGACCCTGTGCTTCACCGTGTCGATGAAGGGCACGATCAGGTTGATGCCCGGGCCCAGCACAGATTGCAGCTTGCCGAAGCGTTCGACGACGTATTTCTCGGATTGCGGCACGATGCGCACGCCCAGAAAGACGGTAACGACGAGGAAGGCGGCAAGCGCCAGGAACACGGCGTTGTTGCCGATGAAGCTGTCCACGTCCAAGGCATTTCTCCGGTAATGAGGCGGCCGGACGTCGTGCCCGGCCGGCTGGTGTCAGATCGAGAGGCAGACGTATTTCATCTCGAGAAAGTCCTCGATGCCGTGCCGGCTGCCCTCGCGTCCGAGGCCCGACTGCTTGACCCCGCCGAAGGGCGCCACCTCGGTCGAGATGATGCCGGTGTTGACGCCGACAATGCCGTATTCCAGCGCCTCCTGAACCCGCGTCACGCGGCCCACGTCGCGGGCGTAGAAATAGGCCGCAAGCCCGAAGATCGTGTCGTTGGCATAGGCGATCGCCTGTTCCTCGGTCTCGAAGCGGAACAGCGGCGCGAGCGGGCCGAACGTTTCCTCCTGCGCCACCGCCATGTCCTGCGTGACCCCGGTGATGATCGTCGGCTGAAAGAACGAACCGCCGCGTTCGTGCCGCTTGCCGCCGGTGATGACCTTGCCGCCCTTGCTGACCGCGTCGGAGATATGTTCCTCGACCTTCTCGACCGCCGCCATGTTGACCAGCGGACCAAGCTCCACCGTCTCGGTCAGCCCGTCGCCGACCCGCAGCTTCTCGACCGCAGCGCGCAGCTTCTCGGCGAAGGCGTCATAAACCCCGGCCTGGACGTAGATGCGGTTGGCGCAGACGCAGGTCTGGCCGTTGTTGCGGTATTTCGACAGGATCGCGCCCTGCACCGCGGCGTCCAGATCGGCGTCGTCGAACACGATGAATGGGGCGTTGCCGCCCAGTTCCATGGAGCATTTCAGCACCTGATCGGCGGCCTGGCGCAACAGGATCCTGCCGACCTCGGTGGAGCCGGTGAAGGTCAGCTTCCGCACCAGCGGGTTTTCGCAGAACTCCTTGCCGATGTCGGAGGACCGTTTCGAGGTGATCACGCTGAACAGCCCGGCCGGGATTCCGGCGCGTTCGGCCAGGACACCCAGGGCGAGGGCGGACAGCGGGGTTTCGGCCGCCGGGCGGCCGACGAACCCGCAGCCCGCTGCGAGGGCCGGGCCGCATTTGCGGGTGATCATCGCATTGGGGAAGTTCCAGGGCGTGATCGCCGCGGCGACCCCGATCGGCTGTTTCAGAACCGTGATCCGCTTGTCCGGCGCATGGGACGGCACCGTCTCGCCATAGATGCGCTTGCCCTCCTCGGCGAACCATTCGATGAACGAGGCACCATAGGCGACTTCGCCCTTGGCCTCGGCCAGCGGCTTGCCCATCTCGGCGGTCAGGATCGCGCCGAGATCGTCCTGGTTCTCCATCATCAGGTTGAACCACTTGCGCAGGATGTTGGCGCGTTCCTTGGCGGTGCGCTTCTGCCACTCCTGCATGGCGCGGTGGGCGGCCTCGATGGCGCGCGCCGTCTCCGCCCGGCCGAGGTTCGGCACGGTGCAGATCACGTCGCCCCGGGCCGGGTTGGTGACGGGAAAGGTCGACCCGTCGTCGGCCTCGATCCATTCGCCTGCGACATAGGCCTTCGTGGCCAGCAGCGAAGGATCCTTCAGCATGGATTTCAGATCGGCAGCGGAATCGAGCATCGGAGCCTCCCGTTTCGGTTTGAAACATGAGAAAGCATGCGGGAGGCGCGAAGTCCAGTTGCGGGACGACGGAATGAAGGACGGGATGGCGGCCGACCGGGCCTATGCGAACGGCGAATTCATCGCCGGTGCGGCAGATTATCCTCCGCGCTGGGCCGAGCTTGCCGCCCGGTTCCGGCACGCGCTGGGCGACCGGGTGCGGTGCGACCTTGTCTACGGGCCCGGTCCGCGCAACCGGTTCGACCTGTTCCTTCCGGACGGCCGCCCGAGGGGGCTCGCGGTGTTCGTCCATGGCGGCTACTGGCTGGACTTCGGCCGCGAGAGCTGGTCGCATCTGTCCGCCGGACCGCTGGCGCGGGGCTGGGCGGTGGCGATGCCCTCCTACACGCTGGCGCCCGAGGCGAGGATTTCGCAGATTACGGCCGAGATCGGGGCGGCGGTGGAGGCCGCCGCCGGGCAGGTGGCAGGGCCGGTCACGGTCACCGGCCATTCCGCCGGCGGGCATCTGAGCGCCCGCATGGGCTGCGCCGACGCTCCGCTCTCGGCCGAAGTCGCCGGACGCGTCGTGCGGGTGGTGCCGATCTCGCCGCTGGCCGACCTCGGACCGCTGATGGCGACCTCGATGAACGACCGGCTGCGGATCGACGCGGCCGAAGCGGCGTCGGAAAGTCCGGCGCGGCTGTCGTTGCGTCCGGGCTGCGCCGCCGATGTCTGGGTCGGCGGGCAGGAACGGCCGAGCTTCCTGTGGCACGCGCGGCTTCTGTCCGAGGCCTGGAATTGCCCGTGGCATGTCGTGCCGGGCCGGCACCATTTCGACGTGATCGACGCGCTGGCCGATCCCGGAAGCGGCCTCACGGCCGCAGTGACGGCCGGCTGACGCCGGGGCCGGCTGGCACGCCGACCCGACATCCGGGCCGATTGCCGCCCGCGACCCGTCGGCGTAACCTGCGCCATGCCCGACCTGTTCGACACCATCGCCCCGGAAACCCCCGAACCGCCCCGGCCGCTGGCCGACCGGTTGCGGCCGCAGGCGCTGGCCGAGGTGATCGGTCAGGACCGGGTTCTGGCCCCCGACGGTCCGCTGGGCGCGATGCTGGCCGCCGGCAGCCTGTCGAGCATCGTCCTCTGGGGGCCGCCCGGCGTCGGCAAGACCACCATCGCCCGACTGCTGGCCGAGGCGACGGACCGCGATTTCGTCCAGATCAGCGCGATCTTCTCGGGCGTGCCGGAATTGAGAAAGGTCTTCGACACCGCGCGGCTTCGCCGCCGTCAGGGGCGCGGGACGCTGCTGTTCGTGGACGAGATCCACCGTTTCAACAAGGCACAGCAGGACGGTTTCCTGCCGCATATGGAGGATGGCACGATCACGCTGGTCGGCGCCACCACGGAAAACCCGTCATTCGAACTGAACGCGGCGCTTCTGAGCCGGGCGCAGGTCATCGTGCTGGAAAGGCTGGGTCTGGCCGATCTGGAGCGGCTGGCGCAGCGGGCCGAGAAGGTGCTGGGCCGTGCGTTGCCGCTGGACGGTCCTGCGCGCGAGGCGCTGCTCGAGATGGCAGACGGCGACGGCCGCGCGGTGCTGAACCTGATCGAACAGGTCATGGCGTGGGACGTGCGCGAGAGGCTCGACCGCGAGGCGCTGGCGGCGCGACTGATGCGACGGGCGGCACGCTATGACAAGGCGGGGGACGAGCACTACAACCTGATTTCGGCACTGCACAAGGCGGTGCGGGGCTCGGACCCGGATGCAGCCCTATACTGGTTCGCGCGCATGCTCGAGGGCGGCGAGGATCCGCGGTTCCTGGCCCGGCGCCTGACCCGCATGGCGGTCGAGGACATCGGCCTTGCCGATCCCCAGGCGCAGGCGGTCTGTCTGGACGGCTGGAAAACCTATGAACGGCTGGGCAGCCCCGAGGGCGAACTGGCGCTGGCGCAGGCGGTCGTCTATCTGGCGCTCGCGCCGAAATCGAACGCGGCCTATGTGGCCTACAAGGCCGCGCGCGCCGAGGCGCGGCGGACCGGCAGCCTGATGCCGCCGAAACACATCCTCAACGCCCCGACCAGGATGATGAAGGATCAGGGCTATGGTTCGGGCTACACCTATGACCACGACGCCGAGGATGCGTTCTCGGGGCAGGATTACTTCCCCGAGGGCATGAAGCGGCCGGTGTTCTATGCCCCGCCCGACCGCGGTTTCGAGCGCGAGCTGCGCAAGCGGGTGGAATGGTTCGCCAAGGCGCGCGCACGCCTTCAGGGCGACGGATAGACGCCCAGGGCCGGGCAAAGCGGTCCTGCTCGTGCCGCTTCTTCCACCCTCACCGCTTCGCCATCCGTTGCCCGTCGGTCCCGGCACAGCCGCGGCGCCGGGCTGATCCCGCCGTGTGGCGTCCCCGACCGCGCCCGCGCGAGACAAGCGTCGTGCCCTGCTCGCCGCAGTGCGTCGGCAGAGAGCTGCCGCCTCATCCGGCCTTGCGTCCAATCTTCGGCTCTTCGCCGGAAAGCAGACGGCGGATGTTCGTCTCGTGCCGGGTGAAGATGAGCGCGACCATGAGCAGCACCGCGAGGCCCGCCGCTGCCGCCCCGGTCAGCCAGAGCCAGAGTGGCGACAGCGCCGCCGCCACCAGTGCCGACAGCGAGGAGTAGCGGCTCACCGTCGCCACGACCAGCCAGGTTGCGCAGGCCAGAAGCCCTGCCGGCCATGCAAGCGCCAGCAGCGTGCCCAGGAAAGTCGCCACCCCCTTGCCGCCCCGGAACCCCAGCCAGACCGGAAACAGGTGGCCGAGGAAGGCGGCCACACCGGCAAGCTGCGCCGCGTCCTCGCCCAGGGCCGCGCGCGCGAGAAGCACCGCGATTGCCCCCTTCGCGCCATCGAGGATCAGCGTCAGCGCCGCCGCGACCCTGTTTCCGGTACGCAGCACGTTGGTCGCGCCGATGTTCCCCGAACCGATCCGCCGCAGATCGCCCAGCCCGAAGACCCGCGCCAGAACGATGCCGAACGGGATCGACCCGAGGACATAGCCCACCGCTGCGGCCAGCAGGAGTGCAAGGGGCGCGGAGGTGAAGTCAGGCATGCGCACTCTCCCGGTCCAATACCCGTTCGCCGCCGACCCAGGTGCCGATCACGCGGCCCTGCATCCGCGCCCCGTCGAAGGGGGTGTTGCGGCATTTCGACCGCAGCGTTGCGCGGTCGAGAACGAAGGGCGCGTCGGGGTCGAACAGCACCAGATCGGCAGGCGCGCCCGGCGCGAGCCTGCCGCCTGGCAGGCCGAACCGCCGCGCCGGGTTGGTGGACAGGGCGCGGAACAGCGTCGGCAGGTCCATCGCCCCGGCGTGGTAGAGCCGCAGTGCTGCCGGGAGCAGCGTCTCGAGGCCGACCGCGCCCGGCGCCGCCTCTTCGAAGGGGAGGCGCTTGCTTTCCTCATCGGCCGGGGTGTGCATCGAACACAGCACGTCGATCAGCCCCGAGGCCAGTGCCTCGACCACCGCAACGCGGTCGTCCTCGGCCCGCAAGGGCGGCGTAAGCTTGAAGAAGGTCCGGTAGTCGCCGACATCGAACTCGTTCAGTGTGACATGGTGCACGCTGACCCCAGCGGTCACGTCCAGCCCGTTCGCCTTGGCGCGTTCGAGCGCCGGCAGGCTGCGGGCGCAGGTGATCTGGTCGGCGTGATAGCGCGCGCCGGTCATCTCGACGAGGCCGAGGTCGCGGTCCAGCCCCATGCGTTCGGCCATCGGCGACACCGCCGGCAGGCCGCGCAGCGAGGCGAACTTGCCCGAGGTCGCACAGGCGCCCTGCGACAGGCCCGGATCCTGCGGGTGGCCGACGACCAGGGCGCCGAGGCTGCGGGCATAGGTCAGACAGCGCGACAGCAGCCGGGTGTCCCGCACCACCCGGTCACCATCCGTGAAGGCCACCGCCCCGGCGTCGAGCAGAAACCCGATCTCGGCCATTTCCCGCCCCTCGCGCCCCCGCGTCAGTGCGGCCATGTGGCGGATGCGGACCGGCGCCGAGGCGGCGGCGCGGCGGGTGGC
>JBKBMT010000063.1:0-14712 GCA_046295655.1 Gemmobacter sp.
TCCCCGCTGGATCCCGAACCTGCGGCGGATGGAGTCGGCGTTCCGCGACATGGATGCCGCCACCCGCCGCGGCGGCCTGTTCGGGCGTCTGGGTCGGATGGCAGCCAGCGCGCGCGCCATGGCCGCCTTCGTCGCGCTCTACACGATCCCGGTGAAACGCAACGCGCTGCCGGCCAGCACGCGGCTGGAACCGGCCTATTGAAACCGCGTCCGGGGCGGCCCGCCGCCCCGGCCCGAACCGGAAGTCAGGGCCATTGACCGAAAGCCCGCTGATTGCCGCGCTGACCGCGCTGTTCCTGTGGTGGTTTTCCACCGGGATCCTGCTGTGGCGGGTGCGACGGGCGGACAACGCGGGCGGCGATGCGCATGTCCTGTCGGTGCTGCTGGGCCTGCCGCTGCTGATCGCGGGGGGGTGGGGGGTGCAGACGACGCTGGGCGACGCCTCCGCTCTGGGTGCCTATGTCGCCTTCCTGTCGGCACTCGCGATCTGGGGCTGGATCGAGCTTGCCTTCCTGTCCGGCGTCATCACCGGGCCCAACCGCCGGCCCTGCCCCGCCTTCGTGCCGGAGTGGGAGCGGTTCCTGCGCGCCTTCGGAACGATCGCCTGGCACGAGATCGCATTGGTGCTCGCGCTCTTCGCGCTGATCTTCGCAAGCCGCGGGGCCGAGAACACGCTGGCGCTCTGGACCTTCGCGGTGCTGTTCTTCGCCCGCGTCTCGGCCAAGCTGAACCTGTTCCTGGGCGTGCCGCGGATCCATACCGAATTCCTTCCCCGGCCGCTTGCCCATCTGGCCAGCCATTTCCGGCGCTCCGGGTTCAGCCCGCTGTTCCCGGTCTCGGTCACGGCGCTGTCCTTTGCCGCCGCGTGCTGGCTGGAACGCCTGTGGCAGGCCGGAACACCGGGCGATCAGGTCGGCTTTGCCCTGCTGGCGGCGCTCACCGTGCTGGCGCTGCTGGAACACTGGTTCATGGTCCTGCCGCTGCCGGACCAGAAACTCTGGCGCTGGATGCTGCCCGCGCCCAAACCCGAAAAGACCCGACCGAGAGAGGACGCCCATGGACTTTGACCGCTTCTTCACCGCAGAACTCGACAGGCTCCGGTCCGAGGGCAACTATCGCATCTTTGCCGATCTCGAACGCCGCTGCGGCGCCCATCCCCGTGCGATCAACCACCACGACGGTGGCAAGCGCGAGGTCACGGTCTGGTGCTCGAACGACTACCTGGGAATGGGTCAGAACCCGAAAGTGGTCGCCGCCATGGCCGACACAGCGCGCGCCTGCGGCACCGGAGCCGGAGGCACGCGGAACATCAGCGGCACCAATCACCACCACCTGCTGCTGGAAGCAGAGCTCGCCGACCTGCACGGCAAGGAGGCGGCGCTTCTGTTCACCTCGGGCTATGTGTCGAACTGGGCGGCGCTGTCCACGCTGGGCGCACGGATCCCCGATGCGGTGATCCTGTCGGACGAGAAGAACCACGCCAGCATGATCGAGGGCATCCGCCATTCCCGCGCGCACAAGGTCGTCTGGCGCCACAACGACTGGCGCGATCTTGACCGCAAGCTCAAGGCAGTCGGCGACCGCCCGAAGATCGTCGCCTTCGAGAGCGTCTATTCGATGGACGGCGACATCGCGCCGATCCGCGAGATCGTCGAGGTCTGCGAGGCGCATGGCGCACTCAGCTACATCGACGAGGTGCATGCGGTGGGCATGTACGGCCCGCGCGGCGGCGGCGTCAGCGAGGAACGCGGCCTGGCGCATCGCATCGACCTGATCGAAGGGACGCTTGGCAAGGCCTTCGGGGTGATGGGCGGCTATATCACCGGATCGGCGGCGCTGTGCGATTTCATCCGCAGCTTCGCCTCGGGCTTCATCTTCACCACCGCCTTGCCGCCAGCGATTGCCGCGGCGGCAACCACCTCGATCCGGCATCTCAAGATTTCCGACGTCGAGCGGCAGCGACAGAAGCGGCAGGTGGCGAAGCTGCGCCAGGCGCTGGAGCGGCTGGGAATCCCGCATCTGCCGAACGAGAGCCACATCATCCCGGTCATGATCGGCGATCCGGTGAAGTGCAGGCAGATCAGCGACATCCTTCTGAACGACTGGGGCATCTACGTCCAGCCGATCAACTACCCCACTGTCGCAAAGGGCACCGAGCGGTTGCGGATCACACCCGGACCGCTTCACACCGACGACGACATCGCCCGGCTGGTCGAGGCGCTTGCCGCGCTCTGGCAGCGCTGCGCGCTGGCGCATGCGGTCGCGTGAAGCGGAGTGAACCGGCCGGTGACGATCTGCGTATACCACACGGTACCTCAGGAGGACCCACCATGAAGCATAGCCCTGCCATCGCCGCCATCCTGTCCGTGCTCGCAAGCCCCGGCCTCGCGGGCGACCCCGAGAAGGGGGCGACGGCGTTCAACCAGTGTCAGACCTGCCATGTGGTGATCGATGCCGACGGCAACACGATCGCCGGAAGGAATGCGCGCACCGGTCCCAATCTCTATGCCGTGATCGGCCGTCAGGCGGGCACGGTCGAGGGCTTCCGATATGGCGCGTCTCTGGTGCAGGCCGGAGAAAAGGGTCTTGTGTGGGATGAGGAGCAGTTGGCCGAGTATCTTCAGGATCCGCAGGGCTTCCTTCGCGCCTATCTTGGCGACAACCGCGCCCGCAGCCAGATGAGCCATCGGGTCCGCAACGCCGATCAGGCATCCGACATTGCCGCCTTCCTTGCCTCGGTCAGCCCCCAGGGCGACGACGAAGAGGACGAAGAGGAAGCGACGGACTGACCGATCGGCAGGCTCCGACACAGGGCGCGCCGGCCGGGAAACAACCCGGCTGGCGCAGCAATTTTCTACGGAATCAGTTTGCGGCGCGTCTCGTGCCGATACCCGTCCGCTGATCGATCAGCATGCGGACAAGTGCAATCTGGCCGCGGACGCCGGCCTTGGCATAGATCCGTTGCAGGTGCGACCGGAGCGTTGAATACCGGATCCCCAGCAAGTCGGCGACCTCGTGCAGCGCAAGACCCTGCTGGAGCATCAGGCAGACACGGTATTCGGTCCGGCTCAGACCGGCGGGATTGGACGCATCGAGGATCGGCACCTGTTCGTGACTGTCGTCCGGTTCCTCGATCCCCGCGGTGATCCGCCGCAAGAGACCCGCCAGAATCCCCTGCTGCCGGCGCGACCAGGACAGGCTGAGCGAAACCGCAAGATCGTCCAGCATCGCGCGGTCGGCGCTCGTCGGGATGCGGGTGAAGTGCACCTCGAGAAAGTCGAACACATGTCCGTGCCGCCCCAGCGCGATCACCACTATCTCGCGCGTGGACCGGTCGGCCAGCCAGCGCAAGAGTCGCGGGTCGATCGAATCGACGGCACGCGGGTCGAGGTCCGACAGGGTCCAGACCGATCCGGACCTTACCCGATCGACCGCTGCGGTCACGATGCTGCCGGCCAGAGGCTGCCAGACCGGCCGGGCGACAAGCCGTTCGCCGCGCGGGTCCGCCACCGCCAGGCGGTGCAGGCGGCTGCGGTCGGTGGCAATGCGGGTCAGGATTGCGGCATCGGCATTCAGCGCCTCGATCAGAAGCTCAATCGCCTCGCGCGGGCGGGCGACGCCATGCATCGCCTCGGTCCAGGATCCGATCGTGTCGAAGAAGGATCTCGCCCCGAGAGGGGCAGGCGCGGATGAAACGGCAACATGGGAACTTCGCATAGAACGCCGCACCTGAAACCGGCAAACCGTCCCTGCCTCCGGCGAAAGACATCGATTGCCCACTGCTGTGGATAAGTGTGCCGACGACTTCCCGAGAGTCCACGAATTCCTTTCGGCCTGCCGAAAACGACGGGCCGCGATAAGATCTGGTAGGACAATCCGCGCCTCCGCGCCATATTTTCGACAGAATATGTCCATTCATTTGAGCCGGTATTCACCCTTTGTGAACGAAGTTTCGCTTCCCGGGGCGCCAAGTGATCGCTTCGCCGCCGCTCCGGGGACAGAAACGTTCGAGAATATCGCCACTTGCGTGTGCAGTCCCGGGTATCAAGCACGCATGGCGGGAAAACTCCATACCAGATGACGATGCGGGCCGCGGTGCGCGCGCCTACCCTTGGATCGTTCCGCCCGCTGCCAGATCCGGGCGCCGAACGGCTTGCCGGGGTCCTCCGGCGGCCATTGCAACCAAGGTGTAGGAGTACCCCGGAATGAAATCCCTGATCCTGAAGATCGGCCATTTCCGCCGCAGCGAAGATGGCGCGACCCTTGTGGAATACGGCATCGCGATCGTGCTGGCGATCATCGTCGGGACCGGCGGCCTTGTCGCATTGTCCGGCCAGGTCAACACGAACATGAACGACGCCACCACGGCGATGACCCCTCCCTGATCATCGATCGCTCAAGCGGCACCGGCGTTCCCGACGCCGGTGCCGGCAAGGCGGTGCTCTGACCCTTTCCGACTGCCCGTTGTCCGATCCGCGAGCTGGAGTCGAAGATGAAACTCACCTCGATCCTTGTCACGATCCTCGGCCTTGCGGTCGCCGGCGGGTCGGCACAGCTGGCGCGCGAGATGATGTCGGCCCCGCCCGCTGTGGCGAACCTGCCGCAGGGGCCCGAGATGGTGAGCGTCTATGCCGCCCGCAGCGAGATCCGCTTCGGCGACCCGATCGAGGCGCACAAGCTGGTGATCCAGGCCTGGCCCAAGGATGCCGTGCCGCCCGGTGCCTTCACCTCGCTTGACGCGCTGGTGGCCAAGGAGGGCGAGCCGCGTCGCGCCCGCCGCGCCATCGGCCAGGGCGAACTGGTGCTCGACAGCAAGGTGTCGGCCTTCGGGGAGAAGGTGACAATCGTGCAGCGTCTGAACCCCAATGCCCGCGCGATGGCGATCAAGGTCGATGCCGAGACCGCAGTCGGCGGCTTCGTCACGCCCGGCGATTTCGTCGATGTGGTGCTGACCCAAGGGCGCGACGGCAACATGACCGCCTATACGATACTCCAGAACATCCGCGTGATCGGGGTCGACCAGACCTCGGACGAATTGCGCGACCAGCCGGGCGTTGCCCGCACCATCACCGTCGAGGTCACCGCCGAACAGGGCCAGAGGCTGGCGCTGGCGCAGCGCGCAGGCGCGCTGAGCCTGACGCTGCGGACGCCCGACAGCGACGACAACACGGTTCTGGACGTGACCCGTCTGAACGACCTGCTGAACGAGATCCCGCAGCCCGTCGCCGTGGTCGAGGGCGAACCCGCCCCGGTCACCCGCCGGCCGACGATCACCGTGCGTCGCGGCATCACGGCCGAACAGGTGCAAGTGGGGAACTGAGACAGGCGCGGGGGCAAGCTACCCGGAGGATGATGCAATGCCTGCCGCCCTGACCATCGCACATCATGCACGGGACGAAGCCGGCGGCATCCTGGTGTTCTGGGCGCTTGCGCTTGCAACGATCATGGGGCTTGCCGCGCTGACCTTCGACCTCGGCCGGGTCGCCAGCACCCAGACCGAACTGCAGTCCTTCGCCGACGGTGTCGCGCTGGCGGCAGCCGGCGAACTGGACGGCAATGCCGATGCCATCGACCGTGCGACCGCCGCCGCGGCGGCGCTGGTCGCCTCGGACCAGACCTTCGGCGAGGGTGCCCGGCGGCTTCAGGGGGCCGAACGCTATCAGCTGTTCTTCTACGACCGCCTGCCGCCGAACGACACAGCGCCCTTCACCCTTGCTCCGACGCTCGACGGCCGCCGCGCCCGCTATGTCCGGGTCGTGGCGGAACCGGTGGATGTCAGGGTGCCCTTCGGCGCCGCGCTGGCCGCCCTGACCGGCGGCACCCGCGGCCCGGCCGAGGTCGGCGCGACGGCGGTCGCGGGCTTCGTGCGCTATGCCTGCGACGTGACGCCACTGATGTTCTGCCTGCCCAACGCCAACTTCCGCGCCAACGAACAGATCGGCACGCAGATCCTGCTGCGTTCGGGCGGCAATTCCGCCTGGGGGCCGGGCGATTTCGGCTTTCTCGACCCCTCGACGATCCAGATCAACGAAAGCGGCCCCTGCGCAGGCCTGTCGGGCGTGAACCGCGATCTGTGCCTGATCGGCGCCGAGGGTTCGGTGGCCGGCTGTTTCCGGCAGGACGGTGTTGATACCGAACCGGGCCAGAAGGTCGGTATCGAGGATGCGGTGCTCAACATCCGCTTCGACATCTACCGGGGCACGATGAACTCGCGCCGGACCAATCCGCTGTACCGGCCCGGCCCGAGCGTGATCAAGGGGATAGTCCCGCGCGGTGGCGGCTCCTGCGTCGGGAACAATGCCGATCCCTCGCCCGACACGATGGTGCTGCCGCGCGACGGCTGTTTTGCCTCTGGCACCTGCCCCTACCCGAGGTTCGGGAACGGGGTCTGGGACCGTGCCGCCTATGTCGCGATGAACCACGGGGGTGCGGAACCGGCAGGCGCCGGCACGACCCGCTATCAGATGTATCTGGCCGAGATCGCCGCTGCTGCCGGTGGCCCGATCCTGACCGGACGTGCCGAGACCGGGCGACCGCAATGCGCGCCCAGCTATTCCACCAATCCCGAACGGCGCATCGTGATCGGCGCTGCCATCGACTGCACCGCCAATCCGGTTGCCGGCCGGACGCGGAACGTGCCGGTGCAGGAGTTCTTCCGCCTGTTCCTGACCGAGCCGGTGGGCAGCAACACATCCTCGCCGCCGACCCTGAATCTGTGGGTCGAGGTCGTGGGCAGCGCCGGCGGCGTCGGCGGGGGTGGCGGCAGCCAGGGTCGGTTCCACGAAGTCGTGCAGTTGTTCCGGTGATGCCGATGACCCGACCCGCCCTTGCCCGTTTCCTGCGCGACCGGTCCGGCGCCGCCCTTGTGGAATTCGCCATCTCGCTGCCGCTGGTGCTGCTGGTGTTTGCGGTCATCGTGGAATCCGGCCGTGTGTTCTGGGGCTACCAAGCGGCGGTTGCCGGCGTGCGCGAGGCCTCGCGATATCTGGCCCGTGTGACGCCGCAGGACATCTGCATCACCGGCGGCTCGCTGTCGGGCATGACCACGCGGGTCGAGCAGATCGTCGCGCAATCTGTCACCGGCGCGGGTATCCTGCCCGACCGGCTCACGCTTGTCTCGGCCATACCGGACTACACCTGCGTCCCCGGTCCATTCCGGCTGGACCCGGCGCCGGTTGCCCAGGTGACGGCAGAGTTGCGGATCGAACTGCCGTTCTCGGGCATCCGGCAGTTCTTCGGAACGCTTGCCGTGCCGGTCGAGACCACGATCTCCGACACGTCGAGGGTATTCGGGATATGAGGCACCTCGGAACCCATCTGCGGGACGAAAGCGGCGCGACGCTGGTGGAATATGCCATCGTGATGGCGCTGTTCCTCTTCCTGCTGTTCGGCCTGATCGATTTCGGCAGGCTGGCAAATTCGGTGGCCATGGCCGAAAAGGCCGTCCACATTGCCGCCCGCACCGCGATCGTCCGCCCGCCGGCCTGCGCCGGGGTGCCGCTGCGCCACGAGCGCGGCAGCGCAACCGCGCCCGGCTACGGCACACCCTGCCGGTCGGTTCCCGGCGCTTGCGCGATGCCTGCGGCTGTCATCTGCACCGGGTCCGCCGGCAATGCGACCGCGGTCGAGATCTTCAACCGGGTCCGGCCCCTGCTGCCCGCGGGATCGACCATCGCCGACCTCAGGTTCCGCTACGAACCGGACCCCGCCCTGGGGTTCCTGGGCGGCCCCTATACGCCCATCGTCACTGTGGAGCTTGCGGACATCGACTTCGTTTTCACCACGCCGCTGGGAGCACTGGCCGGGGTAGCGGGGGTGCCCGGCTCGACGCTGGGCGGCACCGTGGTCCTGCCGACCGCGAGCGTCTCGCTTCCGGCAGAGGATCTGGCCCATGGCGGAAGCTGATGGAGAGGAGCCCCGCATGATCGTCAACGGAAGCGCCACGGCTCATGGTCGGCGGTCGGTCCTGATCCTGTCGCCCAAACTGGCGGTTGCCGAGACCCTGGCCGAAGGCCCGGGGCAGCTGCCCGATACCGAAGTCGAGACTTCGGCGGCAAGGGTTTCCGGCATTGCTGCCGCGCCGGATGCGCGGGCCGCGCATCGCGGTGTCCCGGTGCTCGCGACCGATGGCACCGAATGCGCGGCGGACGACGTGACGCCGGTGCCGGCAGCGCCGGTCCGCCCGGAGCCGGTTCTGGCCGAAGCTGCGCAAGAGCCCGCCGCGCAGTTGCCGGTGCCCTTCCGGCGCGGACAGGGCAGGCCAGGCCGTCTGTTTGCGGTGACGCGCGCCCGGGGGGGGATGGGGGCGACGACCGTCGCCGTGAATCTGGCCGAGGCATTTTTGGGCAAGACCGGGATCCTGCGCCCGCAGCCCACCCGCGACGTTGTCATTGTAGATCTCGACTTTCAGTTCGGAAATGTGGCGACGTTTCTGGACAGCGACGATCGGGGGGCGATGCTGAAGCTTGCCCTGGCCGATGCAGCGCGGCATCCCGAGGTCATCGACTCGATGCCTTCGGCCCATGCCAGCGGGCTTCGGGTGTTGCCGGCACCCGCCGAGGCGGCGCCGCTCGACGTGATGACCCCTGCCGCGGTCGCATCGCTGATCGATGCCCTTCTGGACCGGAACGCGATTGTGGTGGTCGATCTTCCCCGCGTGCTGGTCGACTGGATCGACCCTGTGCTTTCGCGCGCGGCGGCGTTGGTGATGGTGACCGATACCAGCGTGCCGTCGATCCGCCATGCCCGACGGATCATCGACGTGATGACCGAGGAGCATCCCGGACTGCCGGTCGAGATCGTCGTGAACCGCGAGACGCGGCCCTTCATCGGTCAGCGCAGACATATGTCCGAGGCAGCGGAGGCGTTGCGTCACCCGCTGTCGCACTGGCTGCCCGACGATCCGCGGGCGGCGCGGGCTGCGATCGACCGGGGCGCACCGCTTTCCGAGGTCGCGCCGCGTTCGGCCTTGACCAAGGCAATCGGAAAGCTCTCGCAGGAGCTCGCAAGGAAATACCTCGACCAGCAGGCAGCGGTCGCAACTTCGGAGGTCAAGTGATGTTCAGGGACTTCATGCGCAACCACAAGGGGACGCCCGACACCGTGGTTGCGATGTCGCCTCCGAAGGTTGCTGCGCGTGCGATCCAGACCGTGCCGCAACCGGAGATCGACCGGAAGCTTCTGGAGCGGCTGGAACTCAAGAACCGGCTGCATCAGGAACTGCTGGAGCGTCTGAATCTGGCAGTTCTGGACAAGGTTCAGGAAAGCGAGCTTCGGCGCGAGATCGGCGCCCTCGTCTATACCTCGCTTGCCAATGCCAAGGTGCTCATGGCGCCGGCCGAGATCGGCGTTCTGGTGGACGAGCTGCTGCACGAGGTCATGGGGCTCGGACCGCTTGAGCCTCTGCTGGCCGATCCCACCGTCAGCGATATCCTGGTCAATTCCTTCGACAGCGTCTATGTCGAACGCAGCGGGCTGCTGGAACGAATCCCCGTCCGGTTCCTGGACGAACGTCATCTGCTGCGGATCATCGACAAGATCGTCTCGCGCGTCGGACGGCGGGTGGACGAAAGCCAACCCTGGGTCGATGCCCGGCTCGAGGACGGAAGCCGCGTAAACGTGATCATCCGGCCCTGTGCAATCGACGGACCCACGGTTTCGATCCGAAAGTTTGCACGGCAGCCCCTGACCGTCGAACGGCTGGTCGAAATCGGCACGCTGTCGCAAGGGGCGGCCGACCTGTTGCGCGGCATCGTCGATGCCCGGCTCAACGTGCTCATCTCGGGCGGAACCGGCTCGGGCAAGACAACGATGCTGAACGGCCTGTCGTCCTTCATCGACCCGCGTCAGCGCATCGTCACCATCGAGGATGCGGCCGAACTTCAGCTTCTGCAGGACCATGTGGTGCGGCTGGAAACCCGGCCGCCGAACGCCGAAGGGCTGGGCACCGTTTCGCAGCGCGATCTGGTGCGCAACGCGCTGCGCATGCGGCCCGACCGGATCATCGTCGGCGAGGTGCGCGGCTCGGAAAGCCTGGACATGCTTCAGGCGATGAACACCGGCCACGACGGTTCGATGACCACGATCCACGCCAACAGCGCACGCGATGCGCTGGGACGGCTGGAACAGATGGTGATGATGGTCGGCGTCGATCTGCCGCTGGGCGCGATCCGGCGCCAGATCGCCTCGGGTCTGCAGATCGTCATGCAGCTCAGCCGCCTGTCGGACGGGCGGCGCCGGGTCATGTCCATATCCGAGATCACCGGGATGGAAGGCGACGTGATCACCATGCAGGACATCTTCGTGTTCCGCAAACAGGGCCGGTCCGAGACCGGCGAGGTGCTGGGGGAATTCGTGGCCACGGGCATTCGCCCGAAATGCGCCGAACTGCTGGAGGCCGCCGGCATCCGGCTTGCACCCGACACCTTTGCAGCCTCGCGGGTGTTGTCATGAACCGGGCATCGCTCGACCTGATCGACCCCGATCTTCTGCTCTATGCCGGCGTCTTTCTGGGCGTCCTGCTGGCCTGGGAGGGGCTGCGCCAGATCCTGCGGCGCAGCGAAACGGCGGCCGAGGCAAAATGCCGCCGCCTGCGGATGATCGCCCGAGGGGCGCGGCCGGATCAGGTGCTGGCGATCCTTGCGCCGAAGGAGACGACGGGACTGGCCGCGCGGCTGCCTTTCGCCCGCGACCTGCCGCGGCTGGTGCGGCAGTCGGGCCTGCCGATCCGCACCGACAGTCTGCTGCTGCTGTGCCTTCTGGGAACGGTCATGTTCACCGCGCTGTCCTTTCCCTTCGTCCCGATCATCGTGTCCCTGCCGCTGGCGCTGGTGCTGTTCGTCGGCCTGCCGCTTCTGGCGGTCAAGGTGGCGCGCGACCGCCGCATCGCCCGGCTGACGGCGCAACTGCCCGACGCGCTGGACCTGATGGCGCGCGGCCTGAAGGTCGGTCATCCAATCAACGCCACGGTGCAGAGCGTGGCCGAGGACATGCCGGATCCGATCGCCACCGAATTCGGGATTCTGGTCGATCAGGTTGCCTATGGCGACGATCTGGTACGGGCGTTCCAGGAACTCGCCCGGCGGGTCGATACCGAGGATTTCCACTATCTGGCCGTGACCGTCGGTATCCAGCACGGCACCGGCGGCAACCTGGGCCGGGTACTGACGGTGCTTTCCAAGGTCGTCAGGGACCGCGCCATCATGCGGCGCAAGATCACGGCCATTTCGGCCGAGGGTCGCATCTCGGCCTATATCCTTTCTGCGATCCCGGTGCTGATCGTCGCGGGAACGATGATCACCGCGCCGCGCTACTACATGGACGTGATCGACGACCCGATGTTCCGCCCCATCGCGATCATCGCGGCGCTGCTGGTCGTCGCGAACGCGCTGGTGCTTCGCCGGCTTGTCACCTTCCGGTTCTGAGAGGCGGCGATGTACGACACCTTTCTCGCGGCGGCCGGCACCATCGGGGTCGATCCCCGCATCCTGATCCTGGCCGGACTGGCTGTCGGCACGATGACGGTTCTGGCGGGGCTTCTTGTCCCCCGCCTGGCCTCCGCGGGCCGACGCCAGACGACCACCGCAGGAGCGCCGAGCCTGATCCGAACCACCGAGCGCGATCCGGAGGGCATGCTCAAGTCGCTGGTCCCGACCGAACGACGCGAAAGGTCGGAGGTCCGCCGGGCGCTGGCGCGGGCGGGCTTCGACGGGCCGAACGCGGTGCGCAACTTCTATCTGCTGCGCCTGATCCTTGGCATCGTCCTGCCGGTTGCGCTGTATCTTGGGGTTCTCTTTCAGGCGAGCCTGCCGCTGCCGATCGGGGTGCGTGCGACACTCTCCTCGCTCAGCCAGTTGCAGATCCTTCAGGGCTTCGCGGTCCTCGTCGGGATCGGATTCTACGGCCCGGGTCTCTGGTTGAGCGGTCGGATCCGCGAGCGGCGCGAGAGGATCGAGATGGGCTTCCCGAACGCGCTCGACCTGATGCAGGTGGCGGTCGAATCCGGGCTTGGATTAGATGCGGCGATGATGCGGGTGGCGCAGGAGCTTCGCCATTTCGCGCCGGAAATCAGCGAGGAGTTCCTGATCACCCAGAAAGAACTGCAAGCCGGGCGCGACCGCGACCGGGCGTTGCTGGACATGGCCGAAAGGCTGGGCATCGACGAGGCGGGCGCATTCTCCAATGTGGTCCTGCAATCCTCGCGCTTCGGCACCAATCTGTCCACCGCGCTCATGGTCTACGCCGACGAGATGCGCGTGCGACGCGAGATCCGGGCGCAGGAAAAGGCGAACAAGCTGCCGGTGCAGATGTCGGCCGTGATGGCCTGCCTGATGCTGCCGGCCCTGTTCATGGTCACGCTGGGGCCGGTCGTCATCCGCTACGTCAACTACTTCGGCAACTGAACCACCGCCGCCCTTGCCGGGCCCCGGCGCCGGTGCGACAGTCGGCACAGGCAGCCGGAGGAACCCCGATGACCGCAAAGGCCGAACCCGTCGTTCACATCGAGGACGACCGCTTCAAGGTGACGGAATGGAAGTTCGCCCCTGGTGCCGAAACCGGCTGGCACACCCACGGGCATGATTACGTGATCGTTCCGCTGACCGACGGGAACCTGCGGCTGGATCATCCCGACGGGCAGGTCAGCCATGCGGCGCTGCATCATGGCGTCCCCTATTCGCGGCGGGTGGGCGTGCATCACAACGTCACCAACGCCGGAACCGGGCCGCTGTCGTTTCTGGAGGTAGAGGTGGTGGACGACGCGCTGGCCCATCGCCGGATCGAGGTGATGGAACGCTTCGCCGCCGCCTGGAATGCCAGGGACGTCGATACCCTGATGGACTGCATGGCCGAGGACTGCGCCTTTCATACGGCCGCCGGGCCGGGTGCCGAAGGCCTGCGGCATGAGGGCCGCGCGGCGGTCCGCCGGGCCTATCAGGCGGTCTTCGAGACCTGGGCCGAATGCGCCTGGACCGGCGCACGGCATTCCGTCTGCGGCGACGTCGGCCTGTCCCGCTGGCGCTTCGTCGGCACCGCGCGGGACGGCCGGCGGGTCGAGGTGGACGGCTGCGACATCCTGCACTTCGCGGGCGAGAAGATCGCGCTGAAGGACAGCTATCGCAAGACGCGGGCGTGATCAGGCCGGACGGTTGTAGCGGATGAAGGGGGTCAGCACCCCGATCCGGTCGTAGAGCCGGCGGCCCTCGGCGTTGAAATCCTGCGTCAGCCACCAGACGGCCGGTGCGCCTGCGGCGTCGGCGGCGGCATAGACCGCCTCGATCAGCGCCCGCCCCGCGCCGGTGCCCCGGGCCTCGGGCGCGACGAACAGATCCTGCAGGTAGCAGACATCCTCGATCTTCCAGCAGTGCCGGTGAAACAGGTAGTGCGCGATGCCGACCGCTTGGCCTGCCCGCTCGGCGATCAGCCCGTTGAAGTCGCGTGAATCATCCCCCAGCAGCCTTGCGAAGGTAGAGGCATAGACCGCCTCGGGCACGCTGGTCCGGTAGAATTCCAGATAGCCGGTCCACAACCGGCGCCAGTCGGACTCGTCCCCGGCCCGCAGGGGGCGGATGGCAAGGTCGTTCATTCGGTCGCACCACGAAAAGGGGCCGGGCGGCGCATCCGCCGTCCGGCCAGTCTCGGGGGAGAGGTTACTGGATCAGCGCGGAAACCGGGATCGGCTCCGAGATGGTCCATTCATCGATCACGCGCGGCTGGCCGTTGTCGGTCTCGACGATCAGATACCGCGCGCGGTTCTGGTGGTGCAGCTCGCTGGTGAAGGTGCGCGGCCCGAACAGGGTGGGTTCGTCCCGCATCTTCTCGAGTTCCGCGACCACCGCAGCCGCATCGGTCGTGCCCGCGCGTTCCACCGCCTTGGCCCAGACGTCGATCATCACGTAACCCGGATATACATACTGGGTCGATGGGTCGCCGCCGGTCATTTCCCGGTATTTCGCATTGAAGGCCGTCACCTCCGGGTTCGGATCGTCACCGTAGATCGACCCCTGCACGGGCACGAAGAAGTTCGACAGGTTCGGCACGGCGCTGAGCCAGTAGGACCCGTCGACCCCCGAGCCGTTCAGGATCGGTGCGGTGATGCCGGCATCGCGCAGCTGCTTGATGGCCGAGACCGCACCGGGCATCATGGTGCACAGCATGATCGCATCGGGTTCCTGCGGCAGCGCCTTGATCCGGGTGATCTGCGCCGCGATCGACACGTCGTCGTTCACGAAGGTATCGGACCCGACCAGCGTCGCGCCTTCGAGCCGCGGCAGCATCCAGTCGAAGCCGTCGCAGATGCCCTTGTTGTATTCGGTCCAGGTGTCGAGCAGGCGGTAGAAGTTGCGCGCATTGCGCTTCTCGTAGGCCCATTCGGCCATGGTCGCGCCCTGCACCGCCGCCAGCACCGAGGCAGAGAAGCTGTGCGGCCCGACGCCCTGGATGCCGGCCTTGATCGATTCGGCGCACAGGAAGAACGACACCTTGCCGGCGCTTTCGGCGACCAGCGCCGCGGGCGAGCCGAAATCGTAGTCGCAGGAGACGACTACGAGATCGGCGCCTTCGTCCACGACGGTCAGGCCGGCGCGCGCCTGGTCGCTGGCGAACACGATGTCGACGGCCCTCAGCACGTCTTCCGTCGAGCGGAAGGAATGGGTGAGCCTCACGCGGGCGAAGCCGGCCTGCGCGGCCTCCACCTTCTGGCGGAAGATGTGGCCG
>JBKBMT010000064.1:0-14603 GCA_046295655.1 Gemmobacter sp.
GAGAGCGCGTCAGCGCCAGCGTCGAGGCGCGAGAGTGACACACGGACGCACCGCCAGCGTGTGGCTTTCGTCATCTCCCACGGAGGCCAGGTGCCTGCCATCCGGCGAGAAGGCCAGCGCCACCACCTGCGCGGCAAAGCCGGGCGGGTTGAGGCCAAGCCAGGTGGCCAGGGCGATCGCGAAGGCCATCGAGATCCGGGCCGCAAGCAGCTCGCCCTTTTCCGACAGGTTCGGGTTGATCGTCCGCTTGATCAGGTCGTGCGACACCGCCGAGGAGATGGCCAGCAGCAGGCCCGCCGCGGTGGAAAGCGCCGCCGCCAGACCACCCGCCGCGACAAGCGCGATGACCCAGCCGGGAAGCTGCGCGATTTCCGGGTTGGCAAGCACCATCATGTCGTTGTCGACCCGGGTCAGCTCGTTGCCGGCCCAGCCGCGCTCGGCTGCAATGGCCTGCATCCGCGGGTTGGCCTCGTTGTAGTACTGGATCAGGCCGTCGCCGTTCTTGTCCTCGAAGGCCAGCAGCCCGGTGTTGCGCCAGGTGTTGATCCAGCTGAGCTTCGGGTCGGTGTTGATCGCCTCGAGGCTGATCGCGTCGCCGTCCAGCGCATTGCCCTGCACGGCGTTGGGCCAGAAGGTGGTGGTCAGGTTCAGACGCGCCATCGCTCCGACCGCCGGGGCGACCGTGTAGAGCAGCGCGATGAACACCAGCGCCCAGCCCGCCGAGGACCGCGCATCGGCCACCCGCGGCACGGTGAAGAAGCGGATGATGACATGCGGCAGGCCCGCGGTGCCGATCATCAGCGCCATGGTGAACAGCACCATGTTCAGCGTGTTGGTGGTGTGCGAGGTGTACTGGGTGAAGCCCAGTTCGGTCACCACCTGGTCAAGCTTGGCCAGCAGCGTCACCGACCCGCCGTCCGGCGCGTAGGATCCGATCAGGCCGAGCTGCGGCAGGAAGCTGCCGGTCAGGTTCAGCGAGATGAAGATCGCCGGAATGGTGTAGGCCGTGATCAGCACGCAGTACTGCGCCACCTGGGTGTAGGTGATGCCCTTCATGCCGCCGAACACCGCGTAGGCGAACACGATCGCCGCCCCGATGTAGAGGCCCATGTCGGTGGAAACCTCGAGGAAGCGCGCGAAGGTCACGCCGACGCCGCGCATCTGGCCGATCACGTAGGTGATCGAGATCACCAGAAGGCAGATGACCGCAACCACCCGCGCCGCCTTGGAATAGAAGCGGTCGCCGATGAATTCGGGCACGGTGAACTTGCCGAACTTGCGCAGGTAGGGCGCCAGCAGCAGCGCCAGCAGCACATAGCCGCCGGTCCAGCCCATCAGGAAGGCCGACTGCTGATAGCCGCCCGCGGCGGCCATGGCGATGATCCCCGCCATCGAGATGAACGAGGCCGCCGACATCCAGTCCGCCGCCGTCGCCATGCCGTTCATCACCGGCGGCACGCCCTGGCCGGCGGCATAGAATTCCGCGGTCGAGCCTGCGCGGGCCCAGATCGCGATGCCGATGTAGAGCGCGAAGGTCGCGCCGACCACCAGCAGGTTGAGGGTATACTGATCCATGTCCCGGGTTCCCGCCCTTATTCCTCGACGCCGAATTCGCGGTCGAGCTTGTTCATGCGCCAGGCATAGACGAAGATCAGCACGAGGAATGTGTAGATCGAGCCCTGCTGCGCAAACCAGAAGCCGAGGTCGGCCCCGCCCACGTTGATGCCCATCAGCATGGGCCGGAGGATGATCCCCAGCCCGAACGAACACGCGAACCAGATCGCCATCGAGATGATGATGATCCGGAGGTTCGCCGACCAGTAGTCGTTGGTGGATGTCCTGTCCGCCATTTGCGTACTCCCAGATTGAACTCCGCCGGCGCCCCGCGCGCGGGACGACGGCCCCCCTTTCAGGCCGAAACGCGGCTCACGATGTCGGAAAGCCCTGCAGCTATCGCCTCGATGTCGCCCATCGCGTCGATCCGTTCCAGGACGCCCCGCCCCTCGTAATAGGCGATCAGCGGTGCCGTCTGTGCGTGATAGGCCTGAAGCCGCGCTCCCGCCGTCTCGGCATTGTCGTCGGCCCGCCGCTTGAACGCCGTGCCGCCGCATTTGTCGCAGACCCCGGCAACTGCCGGCTGCTTGAACTCGTCATGGTACCCCTCGCCGCAGGCGGCGCAGGTATAGCGCCCCGCCACCCGCGCGATCATCGCGGCGTCGTCCACCTCCAACGAGATGACCGCCGTCACCTTCTGCCCGGTCTCGGCCAGCAGGCCGTCCAGCGCCTCGGCCTGGACCGCGGTGCGCGGGAAACCGTCGAGGATCACGCCCCTGGCGGTATCGGGCTCGGCCATGCGGTCCTTCAGCACGGCCAGAACGATGTCGTCGCCGACCAGCCCGCCGGCCTCCATCACCGCCTTCGCCTTGCGCCCGGCCTCGGTTCCGGCCGCGACCGCCGCGCGCAACAGGTCGCCCGTGGACAGCTGGACCAGACCGAAACGGTCCTCCAGCATCCGCGCCTGGGTGCCCTTCCCGGCCCCCGGCGGACCGAGAAGGATAAGGACGGCCGGCCGCGTCATGGTGTCGGTGCCCATCGCCATCACCCCCGGTTCATCCGGTTCGCGATCAGCTCATCCACCACCGACGGGTCGGCCAGCGTCGATGTATCGCCAAGGCTGCCGTAGTCGTTCTCGGCGATCTTGCGCAGGATGCGGCGCATGATCTTGCCCGAACGGGTCTTCGGCAGGCCCGGGGCCCACTGGATGAGGTCGGGCTTGGCGATGGGCCCGATCTCGGCGCGCACCCAGGCCTCCAGCTCCCTGCGAAGCTCGTCCGAGGGTTCGACGCCGTTCATCAGGGTCACATAGGCATAGATGCCCTGGCCCTTGATGTCGTGCGGATAGCCGACAACCGCGGCCTCGGCGACCTTCTCATGGGCGACGAGGGCGGATTCCACCTCGGCCGTACCCATCCGGTGGCCCGAGACGTTGATCACGTCATCGACACGGCCGGTGATCCAGTAATAGCCGTCGGCGTCGCGCCGGCAGCCGTCGCCGGTGAAGTAATAGCCCGGATACTGGCTGAAATAGGCCTCCTCGAAGCGGGCATGGTCGCCCCAGAGGGTGCGCATCTGCCCCGGCCAGCTGTCGGCGATGCACAGCACCCCCTCGGCCTCGGTCGCCTCCTGGACCTGCGCGGTGGCGGGGTCCAGCACCACGGGCTTAACGCCGAAGAAGGGTTTTGTCGCGCTGCCCGGCTTCTGGGGGATCGCGCCCGGCAGTGGGGTGATCAGATGCCCCCCGGTCTCGGTCTGCCAGAAGGTATCGACGATCGGGCAGCGGCCCTTGCCGACATGGGTGTTGTACCAGTTCCAGGCCTCGGGGTTGATCGGCTCGCCGACCGACCCCAGGAGCTTGAGCGACGACAGGTCGTGCTTCTCCACCCATTCGGGCCCCTGACCCATCAGGCTGCGGATCGCAGTCGGGGCGGTGTAGAACTGGTTGACCTTGTGCTTGGCGCAGACCGCCCAGAACCGCCCCGCGTCGGGCCAGGTCGGCACGCCCTCGAACATCACGGTCGTGGCCCCGTTCGCCAGCGGCCCGTAGACGATGTAGCTGTGCCCCGTGACCCAGCCCACATCCGCCGTGCACCAGAAGATGTCGCCGTCGTGGTAGTCAAAGGTCAGCTGGTGGGTCATCGAGGCATAGACCAGATAACCGCCCGAGGTATGCACGACGCCCTTCGGCTTGCCGGTCGAGCCCGAGGTGTAGAGGATGAACAGCGGATCCTCGGCCCCAACCTCGACGTAGGGGCAGTAGGCGCTGACCTCGGCCATCTCGGCCTTCAGGTCGAAATCGCGGCCCGAAACCCAGCTGGTCTGGTCGCCGGTATGCTTGACCACGAGACACTTGACCTTGTCCGACACATCGGTGAGTGCCTTGTCGGTATTGGCCTTGAGCGCGGTCTTGCGGCCGCCGCGGGGGGCGAAATCGGCGGTGATGACCACCTTGGCGCCACAGTCGTTGATCCGGTTGGCCAGCGCATCGGGCGAGAAGCCCGCAAACACCACCGAATGCACCGCGCCGATCCTCGCGCAGGCCAGCATCGCATAGGCGGCCTCGGGGATCATCGGCAGATACAGCACCACCCGGTCGCCCTTCTGCACCCCGTGCCGCTTCAGCACGTTGGCCATCCGGCTGGTCTGCTCCAGAAGCTCGGCATAGGTGATGTGCTGCGCCGGCGTCGCCGGATCGTCCGGCTCCCAGATGATCGCGGTCTGGCCGGCCCGCTTCGCCATGTGCCGGTCGATGCAGTTGGCGCTGACGTTCAGGACCCCGTCCTCGAACCACCGGATCGACACCTGGCCAAGCGTGAAGTCGGTGTTCTTGACCTTGGTGTAGTCGCGGATCCAGTCGATCCGCCGGCCCTGGTCGCGCCAGAAGCCCTCGGGGTCGGCGACGGAGGCGGCGTAAAGCTCTTCGTATCGGGCGGCATCGACATGCGCGCGCTTGGCGAATTCGCTCGACGGCGGGTAGATCCCGGCCGCAGCCGACGACTGTTCGTTCATGGAACTCCTCCTCGCTCTGGCGCCGGGGCTGCCCCGGCGCTTGGCGCGCGATCCCGGGTCGCGGCGCCACTCCAACCCGAGGCCATTGTAAACGAAACGTCAATTTTCTCGTAACCCTTTTTAACGCATGGATTTTTTTGTCAAGTGATTTACGAAATCAGCGTCAAGGTTGAAAATTTCTGAAAATGTGGCGCTAACATGGCAAGAGAATCAAGCGATTGGCGAACCCGTGCTTCACGGCGTCGTGACCTCCGGGACGATCGGCGCGACGCTACGTCACCGTAGTGCGCGGTGCGCCCGCAGCGCGTGCGGCGGTCTCGCCTCCGGCGTGTGCCGCCGGGCCGCCCCTCGGACGAATCACCGGGGCAGGTCGGATCCGTGCAGTTCGCTCAGCGCCGAATCGACCGAGGCGCGCCACACCACATGGTCGCCGCGAAGCCCGTTCGCGCGCAGCATCCGCCGCACCTCCGGGCGCGCCCCGGCGACGACCAGCCGACCGCCGCGCCGCTTCAGCTTGCGCCCCAAAAGCTCGAAGGAATGAGCACCGGAACTGTCGATGAACGGCACGTCGGCAAAGTCCACGATCAGCGCCCGGGGGCGTTCGGCAAGCCGGTCCAGCACCGACCCGAGCGTCGCCGCAGATCCGAAGAAGAACGCGCCGCGCAGCCGATACACGATGATGTCGCTTTCCTGACCGGCGATGCCGCGCGGCTCCGCGGCCGCGCCGCTGTCGGCAACCGCCGCCTCGGACATGCGGCGGATATAGACCGCGCCGCCGATCGCCGCACCGGCGATGATCCCTTCGGTCAGGTCGCGGAACACCACCAGAAGGAAGGTCGCCAGGACGATCGCCGCATCGGCCCTGCTGGACCGGATCAGGGCGACGAATTCCTCGCGCTCGAACATGTTCCAGGCAACGACCACCAGCACCCCGGCCAGGGCGGCCAGCGGGATCCAGGCCGCCAGCGGCGCCGCAACCAGCATGAAGCCCAGCACGAACAGCGCGTGCAGCATCCCCGACACCGGGCCGCGGCTTCCGGCGCGCACATTGGTCGCGGTGCGCGCGATCGTCCCGGTGACGCAGAAGCCGCCGAACAGGGCCGATCCGATATTGGCGATGCCCTGACCGACCAGTTCGGCGTTCGAGCGATGGCGGGTGCCGCTCATCCCGTCCGCGACCACGGCGGACAGCAGCGACTCGATCGCCCCCAGCAGCGCGAAACTGACCGCGTAGGGCAGCGCGGCCAGCAGCAGCGCGCCATCCATCGCGGGCAGATGCGGCGCGGGCAGGACTCGCGGCAACTCGCCGAAACGCGTGCCGATGGTCTCGACCGGCAGGCCTGCCGCCGCGGCCAGCGCGGCCAGCGTCACCGCGATCAGCATGCCCGGCCAGTGCGGCCGCCACCGCTTCAGCCCCTGGATCACCGCCATCGCCCCGGCCGCCACCGCGACGGCCGCCGGTGTCAGCGTGTCGCGCGCAGCCCACAGGGCCTCGACCTTGGGCAGGATCGCCGCCGGCTCGGGTCCCGCGAGGCTCAGCCCGAAGAAGTCGCGCATCTGGCTGGCGAAGATGATCACCGCGATCCCGGCGGTGAAGGCGACCGTCACCGGATAGGGGATGAACTTGATGTAGGTTCCCATCCGAAGCGCGCCGACCGCCAGCAGGATCACCCCCGACAGCAGCGTGGCAAGGATCAGCCCCTCGATCCCGATCTGCATCACGCAGGCCGACACCAGAACGATGAAGGCACCCGCCGGACCGCCGATCTGGAACCGCGATCCGCCCAGCGCCGAAACCAGGAAGCCGCCGACAATCGCGGTGTAGAGGCCCCGCTCGGGTCCGACGCCGCTTGCAATGGCGATCGCCATCGACAGCGGCAGGGCGACGATCGCCACCGTCAGCCCGGCAAGGGCATCGGCCCGCAGGTCGGCAGCACGGTAGCCCGAGCGCAGGGTAGTGACGAGTTTCGGCGTGAACTCTTCCACAAGGCTCTCGCCTGCGGGACTTCTCATGTTCATGTCCGGAAACCGGATCGCGGAAATGCAGCGGACTTGACGCCCGGCGACGCGGATTGTCAAGCCGCCGCGCCGGCTTGACGCAGGGCGCACAGGCCTGTCAGATCCGGGCGCAACCCCTTCCCTGCCGGAATTCCATGTCCACCGCCCCCCGTCCCGATCCGGTCGCCCCCGCCGACGACGAGGCCCGCGCCCTCGCCCGCCGGCTTCTGGCCGACGCCCGCCATGCCGCGCTTGCCGTGCTTGAACCGGGCAGCGGGGCACCCTTCGTCAGCCGCATCGCCTTCGGCCTTGGACCGGGCGGCCGCCCGGCGACGCTGATCTCGGCGCTGGCCCTGCACACCGCCGCGCTCCGCGCCGATCCGCGCTGCTGCCTGCTGGTCGGCGAACCGGGCGCGCGCGGCGACCCGCTGACCCATCCGCGCCTGTCGCTGCGCGCGACCGCGGGGTTCCTCGCCGCCGACGACCCCGGCCGTCCTGCCTTGCGCGACCGCTGGCTGGCCGACCACCCCAAGGCCCGGCTCTATGCCGATTTCGCCGATTTCGCCTTCGTCGTCTTCACCCCGGTCTCGGCGGCACTCAACGGCGGGTTCGCGCGGGCCTATGCGCTGACCGCCGCCGATCTCGCGCCGTGACGCGCAGGGGCCGGGCATCACCGCCCGGCCCCGTCCTGCCGCCGCTGCGGCGCCTTCAGGTCGGGTTGTCCACCCGCACCGTTACCTGCATCCGCCCCTGGACCGCCACCGGCCAGCGCAGGTTGACGAGCCGGTTGGTCGGCCCCTGCTGGACCTCGGCGTGGGGCATGTCGTGCCGGATCGCCGCACCCGCGGTGATCGGCCCTTCGGCGACGAGGGCCGTGCAGCACCGGGCCCAGCCCCCGAACGGCAGAAAGACCGACGCGTCCACCGGCCAGACCGCCGCGGCGGTGTTCTGCTGATGCGCAACGGTGACCGGATTGAACATCGGCTGGGCGATCCCGTTGAAGTTGTTGCCGTGCACGATGATGTTGCGGAACCGCGAATAGTCGAGCGCCGCATGGGTGGTGTCCACCCGCTCGACCCGGGTGATCGTCCCGTTCACGGTGCGGAAGGTATTGCCGGTGACGCTCAGCCCCTGCAGGTAATGTCCGCTCCCCCGCGGCGTCACCACAAGCCAGGCGAAGGCCGGCACCACATCGCTTGCGGTGAAGATGTTGCCGGTCACCGTCAGCCCCCCGAACGAGAACTGGTTGTTCCAGTTCGGATCGGGCTCGCGTTCGTTGGTCATCTCGACGAAGCTGTTGTCGATGTAGTTTCCGGTCAGAAGCGTCTTGACGTTGATCCCGGTCAGCACCAGCCCCGCCGAGCGCACCCCGGGGCTTTCCCCGTCGCCCTGGAAGAAGTGGTTGCCGATGAACATGTGGCCCGAGCCGTGCATCACCGCGAAGTGCCGGAACCGGACGATCCGGTTGTCGCGGATCTTGGCGTCGTTGGCGTTCACGTTCAGGCAGATCGTGGTCCGGTCCTGCACCCGTTCGGCCTGCTCGTTCGACAGGAACTGGCATTCGTCGATCATGAGACCCTGACAGCCTGTCCCGACTGAGGTGATCGCCCGGGCCTTCGGCCGGTTCACGACGCAGCCGTGGATCCGCATGGTGATGCCCGAAGGCGCCAGCATGATCCCCGAGGCGGTGCCGTCGCAGAACAGCTCCAGACCGGTCAGTTCGAACCTGTCCAGCCGCCCGAAGCCCGAGAAATCCAGCATGTAGCGGAAGCGGGTGAAGCTGTAGGTCCGGGTTCCGCCGGTCGAACCCGGCGGCAGGCTCAGCTCGACCGTGCCTGCCGCCACGTTGACCGACCGCACATAGGTTTCGCGCGCCACGCCGGTGCCGCTCACCAGCGCGCCGACCGGAATGTTGGCCACATTCGCCACCCCCGTCAGCAGATAGGGCTGGGCAGTCGAATAGGTCGCCTGCGAGGTCACGCTGGTCTCGGTCCAGGCGGGCCCCGGCAGCGCGACGAGCTGGCCGTTGGTCAGCACCCGACGCTGCTGGAAGTTTCCGCCCGTCAGCCCCGCCAGCGCGGCCAGGTCCAGCGGACCGGCCACATCGACACGCCGCCCCTTCAGGTCAAAGCTGACGTGATCGGTGAAGAAGAACAGCGCCTGCAACCCGCGCCGCAGCCCCTCGGCCTCGGACCCGAATGCCGCGGCATAGGCGTCCAGGTCGAAGTTCCGGGTCAGTGCCAGCCGGTTGCCCGCGGGCATCGACACCACGCCCTCGAACCGCACCGGCGCCGTCATCGTGACATTCGACTCCAGCCGGAAGGTCCCGGACGGCACGAAGACCGAGCGCCCGGCCGCCGCCGCGTCGGCTGCCGCAAATGCTGCCGCGTCGTTCGTCACACCGTCGCCCCGCGCGCCATAGTCGCGCACGTCCACCCAGTCCATCAGGTTGCGGTGGAACACATCGGTGGCGTCGGTGATCTCGATGTCGTCGATCCGCACCGTGCCGCCGTTCGCGCCGGTCAGGTCGATCCCGACATGGGCATAGGCCGGTGCCGTTCCCCAGACCAGATCGACGCCGCTGCGGTTGCCCGAGCCGATGATCGCCTCGACCGTCACGACCTCGCCGTAACTTGCAACCGCCACCGCGGGCGCGGCGGTGGGCACCCCGGCCACCGCCGCACCCCCTGCGGTCGCCGGATAACCGGCGATCCGCACCGATGGCAGGTTGCCCGACATCGCCTTGATCCGCACCCGGACCCGCAGATACATCCCCGGCCGGAACGGCGTCTGTCCCATGTAGCGCAGTTTCTGCACCGACTGGGTCTTCTGAAGCTCCAGACATCCGCCGAAATCCTGGTCGGATGGCACGAAGGCCGCGTTCGACGCTCCCTGATAGGTGGGCGATCCGGGCACCCCGTCGCCGCTCGACCATTGCGACAGCCCCGCCGCGAAGGGCGGCGGCATCAGCACCAGACCGTCCGTGATTGCCTTGTTCATGCGTGTGACCCCTCTGTTCTGGCGCCGAAGGGCATGCACCGCCCGGCGCGGGGCCGGGGCCGCGCCGCATCGCCTGATCGCTCGGGGATGATCTGCCGGGGTGCAGCCCTGACGCGAGAACGGCTAGCAGCCGAGGGTTAACGCGCGTTTACCCCGGCGCGCGCAGGTGCCGGTCAGGCCCCTGCAGCGGGCGCGCGCAGGATTTGCACGCCGTTGATCTGCCAGCCGTTTTCCGTCTCGATCATCTGATAGTCGAGAAAGTGCAGGCGGCCTTCGGCGTCGCGCACAATGACCCTCTGCCACAATCGTCCCGCTATCTCGCGGAGGTCCAGAAACCGCACCTCGGCCGGACGGTGCACCATGGGATAGCCCTGCCGGACCATCTGCCCGAACCGTTCGGGCGTGCCGAAGATGCCCTTGATGGCCGGCGAGGCATAGGTGAAGGCGGTCTCGAAATCATCGGCCTGAAAGGCGGTCATCTGGTCGCGTATCACACGCTCGATCGCCAGATCCGACGCCGGGGCGACGGCCGGGACCAGCAGCAAAAGAAGTGCCAGCAGTGCATTTTTCATGCTGCGCCCTCCGATGTATGGTGATTCTACGCGGCTGCGGGCCCTGCGGATCAACCCGCAGGCCTGTCACGAAACTGTCACGATCCGACCGCTAGACACTGACCGATTCCGAAGGACGGTCCATGCCCTATCTCTTCGTCCTTTCCGACCGCTCGGTGCGTTCCGCAGTCCGGCGCATCGCCGCCGAACAGATGGACGGCGCATTGGCCGACATGCGCGATTCGACGCTCGTCGAAGCCCAGATGGTCCATACGCTGCGCAAGCGCGTCAAGAAGCTGCGCGGTCTGCTGCGCCTCGTGCGCCCGGTGTTTTCCGGCTACGACACCGAGAACACCGCCCTTCGCGATGCCGCCCGTCACATCCGCGATCTCCGCGACGCCGAGGTGATGCGCGCGACCTTCGCCGGGCTTGCGGACCGCATCGACCTGCCAGCGGACCGCCGCGAACCGATCCTGACCCGGCTCGACGCCCGGCTCGACGCAGCACGCGGCGGACAGGACGGCGACAGCGGGCTCGCCGCATTCCGCGAGGCGATGCTCGATGCGCGCGACCGGGTGGGCAGCTGGAAGCTCGACGCCAAGGGCTTTGATGCGCTGCGCCCAGGGCTGGCCCGCACCTGGAACCGCGCGCGGGCCGCGATGACAGAGGCCCGGTCCGAATTCGACGGCAACTTCGATGCCCTGCCCTTCCACGAATGGCGCAAGCATCTCAAGGCACACTGGTATCACGCCCGCCTCCTGCTGCCGATCTGGCCCGAGGCGATGTCGCCCCATGTCGCCGCTGCCGACGCTCTGGGCGAGCTTCTGGGCGACCACAACGACCTCGACGTGCTGGCGGCGGCGCTGCCCGAGCTTACGGACGCGCCGGACGAGGCTGCCACCCTTGCCGCCGCGATCGACACCGACCGCCGGGTGCTCGCCCGGCGCGCCATCGCCCTGGGGCGGCGACTGCTGGCCGGATCGGGGCGAGATCTGGCCGAACGCTGGCAAGTATGGTGGGAGGTCTGGCGCGGGTCAGACTGACACCTGCGCGCGCGCCAGGGCGGCCTCGATCATCGCGGCAGTTTCCGCAACGCCGTAGAGCGC
Source organism: Gemmobacter sp. (assembly GCA_046295655.1). Classification (GTDB taxonomy): domain Bacteria; phylum Pseudomonadota; class Alphaproteobacteria; order Rhodobacterales; family Rhodobacteraceae; genus JBKBMT01. The sequence continues at coordinate 11,222 of JBKBMT010000064.1, forward strand.
CGCGAATCCGCCGAACCGCGGCCCCTCGGACGCGCCCAGCAGAACCTCGTAAAGCGCCCGGAACCAGTCGCGCAAGGGTTCGAAGCCGTGGTCGCGCCCGACGGCATAGACGAGGCTCTGCAACGCCTCGGCATCCGCTCCCCCGTCCCAGCCGCGCAGCCGCCCGGCCAGATCGGCCATGGCCGCCCGCTCGCGCGCGTCAGGGGCCCGGAAGTGCTTGGCAGGCTTTACCTTGTCGTTGTAGTAGCGGACCGCGAAGCCGGCCGCCGCATCGAGATCTGGATGCGTCTCGGGGCTGGCGTCGGGGGCATATTTCCGCAGGAAGGCCCACAGCACCGCCTTGTCCTCGGCACCGGTCGCGCTGGCGAGGTTCAGAAGCATCGAGAACGGCACCACCATTCCACTTGCCGGGGGACGGCCGGCATGGATGTGCCAGACGGGGTTGTCCACCTGCTGTTCCACACCCTGCCCCGGAAAGGCGCGGAGTTGCTGATGATATTCGTCCACCGCCTTCGGGATCACGTCCCACCACAGCCGCTTTGCCGTCCTCGGCTTCTGATACATGAAATAGGACAGGCTCTCGGTCGCGGCATAGGTCAGCCATTCGTCGATGGTCAGTCCGTTGCCCTTGGACTTCGAGATCTTCTGTCCCTCCTCGTCCAGGAACAGCTCGTAGACGAAATGTTCCGGCGCCCGCCCCCCCAGGATCTCGCAGATCGCGTCATAGATCGGGGTGTTGGTGCTGTGGTCCTTGCCATACATCTCGAAATCGACGTCCAGCGCCGCCCAGCGCGCGCCGAAATCGGGCTTCCACTGCAACTTGACGTTGCCGCCCGTCACCGGAAGCGTCCATTCGCGTCCGGTCTCGTCGTCGAAGGTGATGGTCCCGTCGCGGGCGTTCACCTCCTTCATCGGAACATACAGCACCCGCCCCGTCTCGGGATGAACCGGAAGAAAGCAGGAATAGGTCTGCTGACGCTCCTCCCGCAGACTCTTCAGCATCACGGCCATGATGTCGTCGTAGCGCTCGGCCGCACGCAGCAGCACCGTGTCGAACCGGCCCGAACGGTAGAATTCCGTGGCACTGATGAACTCGTATTCGAACCCGAAGGTATCGAGAAACCGCCGCAGCATGGCATTGTTGTGATGCCCGAAGCTTTCGTATTCGCCGAACGGATCGGGCACGCTGGTCAGCGGCCGCTGGAGATGCGCGCGCAGCATCTCGGGGTTCGGCACGTTGTCGGGCACCTTGCGCATACCGTCCAGATCGTCCGAGAAGCAGACCAGCCGGGTCGGGATCTCGCTGATCACCTCGAAGGCGCGGCGGATCATCGTGGTCCGGGCCACCTCGCCGAAGGTGCCGATGTGCGGCAGCCCCGAAGGGCCGTATCCGGTCTCGAACAGGACATGGCCCTTGGCCGGCGGCGCCTTCTCGTATCGCTTCGCGATCCGGCGCGCCTCCTCGAACGGCCAGGCTTTCGACTTCAGGGCGGCTTCGCGCAGCGCGGACATGATGCGTCTCCCGGCGGGCCCCTGCCCGCGACCCTCGCCCTCTATTGCCGGCCCGCCCGCAGGTCAATAATCTCGCGCCCAACTCTCAGGAGGCCGCCCCGTGTCCGACCAGACCCCATCGCTCAGCCCGCAGGACGCGCTCGTCGCCCTGATGATCGCGGTTTCGGCGTCGGACGAACAGATCCGCACCGCCGAGCTGGTGGCGATCCAGCGCATCGTGAACCATCTGCCGGTTTTCGCCGGCTACGACAGCGACCGCATCCGCCAGGTATCCCAGACCGTGTTCGACCTCTTCGAGGAAGAGGACGGGCTCGATGCGCTGTTCGGCCTGATCCGCGAGGCGCTGCCAGCGCGGCTCAACGAAACCGCCTATGCTCTGGCCTGCGACGTGGCCGCGGCCGACGGCACCCTGCGCGAGACCGAACTCAGGATGCTCGAAGAGATCCGGCACGAACTGGACATTCCGCGCCTGCATGCGGCGGCGATCGAACAGGGCGCGCGGGCCCGTCACCAGCGGGCCTGATCCGCCGTCCGGCCTCAACCATAGAGCGCCGCCCAGCGTTCGATCAGCCGCGCCTGCATCGTGCGGGCGCGCCGGGTCCATTCCGGGCCGCCACCCGGCCGCTCGCGCGCCTCGCCGCGCAGCGCATCGCGACGGGCCGGATCCGCAGCGAAGATCGCGAAGGCCAGCTCGCGCCCCGATGGCAGCGTCACATAGCCGCCCAGCCCGGACACGAAATTCAGCGTTCCCGTCTTGGCGACCACCTGGGCCGGATGCGGTCGGTTCTTCTCGCCCAGCGGGAAGGCACGCAACAACGGGCGCAGTGGGCCGGCTGGACCGGCCCTGACCAGCGCTGCCGCCATGTCCGCCGCCGACACCCGCGAGGCCGCGCCAAGGCCCGAGTGATCGACGAACCGCGCCCCCATGCCCAGCCGCGATGCCGCCCAGTCCGACATCCGCGCCCCCGAAGTCCCAAGCCCCCCGGCGCCCGACGCCGCAAGCCCCACCGCCTCGGCCGTCAGGTTGGTGGACCAGCGCAGCATCTCTCGCGCCATCAGCCGAAGCGGCGGCGAGGCATGTTGCGCCAGAACCGTGCCACCGGGGCGTCCCTGCACCAGCTGCGGATCGGGCAAAACGATACCCTGCGCACGCGCCAGCGCCTGGAAGACCTCGCCGGCGTAAAGCTCGGGCTGACGCGTCGGCAGCCAGCGCGAACCGCCCCGGCCGAGCGCGGCCGAGGCAACCGTCCAGTCCTCCTGCCGTCCGTTCGCGGCATAGGTGAACAACGGGCTGTCCCGCTGCACGATCCGCACCCGCGCCAGGCGGACCGTCGGAACGAACCGCTCGCCACGGGCGTCCACCGCGACCTGCCAGCCCTGCTGGCCCCGCTTCCATTCGAAATGAACCCGGTTGTAGTTCAGGTTGAGGCCGGAAATCGTGGGATTGTAGCCTACATGGTCGGGCTGATCGTCGGCGATGCGCGGCACCCGCGGCAGCGCCCCGCCATGCACCAGGAACCGCCCCGCAACCTCGCGGACACCGGCCTGCCGCAGCGCCCGTGCCAGATCGCCAAGATCGTCGGTCGAAAGTGTCGGATCGCCGCCGCCGTCCAGCACCAGATCGCCCGCAAGCCGCCCGCCGGCAACCGGCCCGGTGGCGATCAGGCGGGTCAGGAACCGATGCTCCGGTCCCAGCCGGTCCAGCGCGAACAGCGCAGTGACCGCCTTGGCGACCGAGGCCGGCGGCTGCGCCAGCGCCGGCTCGCGCGCCTCCAGCAACGCACCGGCGTGCGCATCCATGACCGCGTAGCTGACCTTCCCGCCCAGACGTGCCGCCTCGATCAGGGCCTCGGCGGTGGGGGCAGACTGC
>JBKBMT010000065.1:0-14274 GCA_046295655.1 Gemmobacter sp.
TTCCATGTGCCCTGCCGCGGTCTCCACAAAGCCCCCCGGCGTTACCAGATGACCGCGGAAATAGGTGGTGATCGCCAGGCCGATGCTTTCGATCGCGAGGCCGTTCACCTCTACCCCCATGCCGACCGCCGCCGCCCGTGCCTGGGGCAGCATGAACCCCGCATTCTCGGGCCCGTCGCCCGACCCATCGACGATCCGCCGCTTGCAGTCGGGCACCGCCTCGAACTGCGTGAGCGAGAACAGAAGCGCCGCGCCCACCGCCGTGTCGGAGGCGACGAAGGCCCGCGGCATCGTCTCGACCCGCTCGGCGAAGCGCGCGACCTCGGCCTCGGACAGCATGCGGCGCCAGGGCAGCGAAACGTGCTGCTGCGATGTAGAGGACCACTGGATCACCGTCAGCGCGACCTGCCCGCGCAGGAGCACCTCGCGCACCTCCGGGTCGCGCAAGGCCGCGGCCAGTCCATCGACCTGAAGCCGGTATTCGCCCGCATCGACCGAGCCCGAGACGTCCATGGCCAGTACCAGCGCCGCCTCGCAGGCCCGCCCCCGGTCGGGCAGGATCAGCACCGCGGCAAGGGCAAGGACGCGCCAGAGCATCGTCCGAGGCTAGCCGCCGCAACCGGTTGCGGCAAGGCGCTTCGGGCCGGGAATCGGGGTTGTGAAGTGCAGGTTTCTGTTGCCAGGCACCTGCGAGCCCCGCCCTGAACGGCTAAGCCCAGGGGCTTTGGGTTTCGGTCACCCGAGCTGCTTACGCAGCCAGAGCCACCGGAGCACGGTTGTCGTTGGCAACTGTACTTTTTGCACCGATAACGGTGGTAGCTCACCGGGACAAAGCAACACCTTTAGACGTTCGTCGATCCTGTTTCGGCCCCGATCTCCCCCAACGAGGGTTCTGGTGGAGCCGCCGGGTACCGCCCCCGGGTCCGATCCGCTTATTCCGTGCGCGTTTATGCCCATAGTCCGGGTCGCCCCGGACAATGCCAATATAGTCGGGCGGACCCGGGCGCACAAGCGGCCGAAACGGAAACGGGGCCCCGAAGGCCCCCGCCTGTCCGCCTCTTGCAGGGTTCAGAACCCGGCCTTGATCTTCTCGAACTCGGCGATCATCCGCTCCCGCAGTGCCGGATCGGTCGGCACCTGCGCAAGCGTCGGGGCCTCGACGGCACCCAGCCCGGCCTCCTCGAGCTCTTCCTCCGACTTCTGCGCCATGCCCACCGCATTGGAATGACCATAGCCGAGCGCGTCGATCAGCACCCGCGCCGCATCGGCACGGGTCCAGCTGTTGACATAGTCGTACAGCTTGTCCTCGTTCCCCGGGGCGTTGGCCATCTTGACGAAACCGCAGACGAAGGTGGACGACCCTTCGGCCGGTTCGCGCTGGAACCCGACGGGGAATCCCTCCTCGCGCAGCAGCGCCACGCCGTCGTTCCACGACCACGACACCAGCACCGCGCCCGCGGCCATCTGCTGCGTCTGTTCCGCCGGATCGGCCCAGTAGGCGTAGACGTTCTGATGCGCCTCGCGCAGCCAGGTCGCGGCAGCCTGGAACTGCTCTTCGGTCACGTCGGTCCAGTCGGTCACGCCGGTCGCCAGATAGGCCAGCGCCCAGACATCGTCGGTATTGTCGGGCAGCGACACGCGCCCGGCATATTTCGGGTCATGGAACACCTGAAGGCTGGCCACGTCCTCTTCGGGCACCTGTTCGGTATTGTAGGCGATCGCCGTCGCGCCCCAGTAGGACGGCACGAACCACAGGCCCTGATCGTCCCGGAACGCCTCGGAGTCGAGGAACTCGGGGATGAGTTCGTCAAGATGCGCCAGCCGCGATGTGTCCCACGGAACGATCAGCCCGGCGTCGCGATATTTGGGAATCATCGCCGAACAGGGATGCACCGCATCGACCCTGAACCCCGAGGCCACCTTCTGGAACGCCTCGTCGTCGTCGCCGAACAGCGTGAAGGTCGGCCGGTCGCCGTGCTTGTCGATATATTCCTGGAACAGCCCGTCGACCTCGAACCCCGACCAGTCGAAGATGATCAGCTCCGGGTCGGCCGCCTGCGCGCCCCCCGCGATCGACAATGCGGTAAAGGTGGCCATGAAGGCCTTGCCGTGTTTCATGTTGTGCCCATGCGCGTGAGTGATAACCTTGTCAGGCTAGCAAATTCCGCGCCATGCTCAAGACCGACCCGCATCCCTTGCCTGAACCCTCCGTGAACGGGCTGCGCGGCGCCGTTGCAGGCTGGGCCGGGTTCTTTGCGGCGGTCCTGGCGGCCTGGGCGGCGCTGTGGGCGATGGCCCAGGAGCGGGCGGCGCTGGCCGGCCTCTGGGGGGCAGAGCTTCTGGCCGGCCTCTGCGCAGCCGATGCCGGCGCGGCGCCCTTTGCTGTGCTGTGGGCAATGTGGGCGCTGATGGCGGGGGCGATGATGGCGCCGACCGCGGTGCCTGCCTTCGCCACCTGGGTTCGGCTGCCCGCGGGAGGCTCGGGCGGGCTGGCGGGCACGCTTTCGCTTGGCGCGGGCTATCTTGCGGTCTGGACCATTGCGGCGGCGGGCTTTGCCGGCGTGCAGGCGGCGCTGGCCGGGCTGTCGCTGGTCGCCCCTGATGCCGCCAGCCGTTCGCCCGTCCTGACGGCCGGCTTTCTGGCGCTGGCCGGGGTCTATCAGTTCTCTCGGCTCAAGACCGCCTGCCTGTCCCGCTGCCGGCGTCCGCTGACCTTTTTCATGGCCGAATGGCGTCCCGGGCTGCGCGGTTCGTTCCGCGCCGGGGTCCTGCTGGGGCGGGACTGTCTGGGCTGCTGCTGGGCGCTGATGGGGCTTGCCTTCGTCGGCGGCATGGCCTCGCTGGTGTGGATGGGGCTTGTCATGCTGCTCATGGCGGTGGAGAAACTGGCATGGCCCGGCGCGGCGCTGACGCGGCCTCTGGGCTGGGCGCTTCTGGCCGCATCCGCGGTCGCGGCAACGGGGGGATTGGGATGAGCGATCGACTGCCGGCGAGCGCCATCACCGCCCGCCACCCCGCCGCGGCCCCCGTGGATCAGGGCCTGGTGCCCTGGGCGATCCGGGGTGAACTGATCCTGAACTGCAACTGCACGGTGTTCTGCCCCTGCGTCGTCAGCCTTGGCAACCACCCGCCGACCGAAGGCTATTGCCAGGCCTGGGCCGGGGTGCGGATCGATCACGGGCACTACGGCGACGAGGATCTTTCGGGGCTGAATGTCGGCCTGCTCCTGGAAATTCCCGGTCTGATGGCGCGCGGCAACTGGAAGGCTGCGGCCTTCATCGACGACCGCGCCAGCCACGCGGCCCATCACGGCTTGATCCAGATCTTCTCGGGCAAGGCGCGCGGGACCACGGGCCTTTTCTCGGTGCTGGTCTCGGAGTTCCTGGGCGCCGAACGGGCGGAGGTCCGGTTCGAGACGGAAGGAGCGGCGCGGCGGCTGACGGTGGGCAAGAAGATCCAGGGCGAGGTTGTGCCGGTGCGCGGCGCCGATCCCTTGCGGGACATCGTCGTGCAGAACACCCGCTACTGGATGGGACCCGACATCACCGTGGCGACCGCGACCCGGGGCCGGGTGCGCGCCTTTGGCCGGGTGTGGGATTTCGACGGCCGTTCGGCCGAGATCTGCGCGATCGACTGGAAGGGTCCCGGGCGGTGATCACGCCGGAATACTGCGCTCTGCTCGCCCGGTACAATCGCTGGCAGAACCGCAGCCTTGTGGCCGCAGCCTCGACCCTGACACCGGCCGCCCGGACCCAGGCCCGGGGCGCCTTCTTCGGCTCGATCGCCGGCACGCTGTCGCATCTGTTGTGGGGCGATCTGGTCTGGATGGCCCGGTTCGACGGCGGGACACGGCCCGAGGCGACGGCCGACGACAGCGCCACCGCCTTTCCGGACTGGGACGCGTATCGCCGCGAGCGCGCCGCCACCGACGCGCGCATCCTGCTCTGGGCCGAGCGGATCGGTGCGGAGGAACTGGCGGGCGAGCTGTTCTGGCATTCGCGCCTGACCGGTCGCACCCAGCGCCAGCCGATGGCGGTCTGCGTCGTGCATTTCTTCAACCACCAGACCCATCACCGAGGACAGGCGCATGCGATGCTGACCGCCGCTGGCGCCCGACCGGAACCGACGGACCTCGTGTTCATGCCGGCCGATCCGGTCTGACGAGAAGGAGAGACGGATGTTCAAGGCACTTGTGGTCGAGAAGGACGAAGGCGGGACGACCAGCGCCGGGGTCCGCGAGTTGGACGAGGCCCGGCTGCCTGACGGCGACGTGACCGTCGCGGTCGAGTTCTCGACCCTGAACTACAAGGACGGGCTCTGCCTGACTTCCGGCGGGGGGCTGGTGCGGACATGGCCGCATGTCCCGGGAATCGACCTTGCCGGCCGTGTCGAGACCTCGGATGATCCGCGCTACCGCCCGGGCGATCGCGTGATCCTGACGGGTTGGCGGGTGGGCGAGGTTCACTGGGGCGGCTATGCGCAGAAGGCGCGGGTCAGGGCGGACTGGCTGGTGCCGCTGCCCGAGGGTCTGACGACACGTCAGGCGATGGCGGTCGGCACCGCGGGCTTCACGGCGATGCTGGCGGTGATGGCGCTGGAAGATCACGGGCTGACGCCCGGGCAGGGACCGGTGCTGGTGACGGGTGCCGCAGGCGGTGTGGGTTCGGTCGCCGTGGCGCTGTTGGCCGCACTGGGCCACGAGGTGGCGGCCGTTACCGGGCGGCCCGAGGCGGGCGACTATCTGCGCGGCCTCGGTGCCGGTCGCATCGTGCCCCGCGAAGACCTTGCCGAGACGGTCAAGCGTCCGCTGGAATCGGAAACCTGGGCCGGATGCGTGGATGCCGTCGGCGGTGCAATGCTGGCCCGGGTGCTGGGTCAGCTGAAATACGGGGCCTCGGCCGCGGCGGTCGGTCTGGCCGGCGGTGCCGCCCTGCCGGCGACGGTCATCCCCTTCCTGTTGCGCGGGGTCAACCTTCTGGGCATCGATTCGGTCATGCGCCCCTACGAGGACCGGGTGCGCGCCTGGGGCCGCATCGCCCGCGACCTGCCCCTCGACCGGCTCGAGGCCATGATCCGCCCGGCCACGCTGTCCGACCTGCCCGATCTCGGCGCGGCGATCCTGAAGGGGCAGGTGCAGGGCAGGGTCGTCGTGGACGTGAACGCCTGACATGGACGGGCGCGGCGGCCTTCGCCGCAGGCTGGCCCTTGCGCTCGACCCGGAACTGCGCCGCAAGCCCGGACTGTCGCGGCTGAACCGGGCGATCCTTGTCCTGATCCTCGTCTCGGTCACGGTGGGCATTCTGGATACCGAGGCATCGCTGCACGACGCCTGGCGCGGACCGTTCCTCGCGCTGGAACTCTTCTGCCTCGGTGCCTTCACCATGGAATACGCCGGCCGGCTCTGGGTGGCGCCCGAGAATCCGCGCTACCCGAACCGGTTGTCCTGGGCACTGAGCCCGGCCGCTCTGATCGATCCGGCGGTCATTGCCACCCTGCTCGTCCCGATGCTGGGACTCGAGACCACGGTGCTGCGGCTGTTCCGGGTGCTGCGCCTGCTGCGGCTGGCGCGGCTCGGGCGGTTCTCGGTGGCGATGCAGCTTCTGATCGGGGCGGTTGCCAGCCGGTCGCACGAGAGCGCGGTCGGCAGCCTGATGGGCGGCGTCGTTCTTCTGTTCGCCGCCTCGGGCCTCTATCTGGCCGAGGGTCATATCCAGCCCGAAGCCTTCGGATCGATCCCGCGCGCCATGTGGTGGGCGGTGGCGACCCTGACCACGATGGGTTACGGCGACGCGGTGCCGGTCACGCCGGTCGGCCGCTTCCTTGCGGCGCTGACGGCGCTGGGCGGCGTGGCGATCATCGCGATCCCGGCGGGCCTGCTGGCCGGCGCCTTTTCCGAAGCGCTGGCAGAGGCCAAGAAGCACCGTCAGCACGACGGGGACGATCCGCCGGCCTGAGCAGCGCCTTCGCCGGTCGCGCTTGCGCCTCGCACGAAACCGCGCCAAGGCTTGCCCACCATCCCGGCCATCCAAGGACAGGACCAGACCGTGACCGCCCTCGATACCGCGTTCGTCCGCGCGCAGTTTCCCGCCTTCGCCGAGCCGTCGCTGACCGGCATGGCATTCTTCGAGAACGCCGGCGGGTCCTACACCTGCCGGCAGGTCGTGGACAGGCTGGCCCGGTTCTACCGCGAGCGCAAGGTTCAGCCCTATGCCCCCTATCCCGCCGCCCGGGCCGGCGGGGAGGAGATGGACGAGGCGCGCGCGCGGCTGGCGGCGATGATGGGCGTCGAGGCGGACGAGGTCAGCTTCGGTCCCTCGACATCGGCCAACACCTTCGTGCTTGCCCAGGCGGTGCGGCGCTGGATCGCCGAGACCGGCGGCGCCGTTGTCGTGACCGACCAGGATCACGAGGCGAATTCCGGTGTCTGGCGCCGTCTGGCCGAGGACGGGGTGGAACTGCGCGAATGGAAGATCGATCCTGCAACCGGTCATCTGGACCCGGCGCGGCTGCCCCCGCTTCTGGCCGACGGCAGGGTGCGGCTGGTGGCCTTTCCGCATTGCTCGAACGTCGTGGCCGAGATCAACCCGGTGGCCGAGATCTGCGCCATGGCGCGGGCGGCCGGGGCGCTGACCTGCGTGGACGGGGTCAGCTATGCCCCCCACGGCTTTCCCGACGTCTCTGCGCTCGGGCCGGACATCTATCTGTTCTCGGCCTACAAGACCTACGGGCCGCATCAGGGGATCATGGTGATGCGCCGCGAAGCGGCCGATCGCCTGCCGAACCAGGCGCATTTCTTCAACGCCGGCACCCGTTACAAGCGCTTCACCCCTGCCGGCCCCGATCATGCCCAGGTCGCGGCCTGCGCCGGCATGGCCGACTACATCGATGCGCTTCACGCCCGCCACTTCGCCCCCGACCCGGACCCGCGCCGCCGCTGCGCCGCCGTTCACGACCTGATGCGCAGCCACGAGATTGCCCTGGCACAGCCGTTGCTGGAGTTCCTCACCTCGCGCAACGATCTGCGCCTGATCGGCCCGCGCGATGCCGACCGGCGCGCGCCCACCGTGGCGCTCGATCTGCATCGGCCGGCGGAACCGGTGGCCGCCGCGCTGGCGCCGCACGGGATCATGGCGGGGGGCGGAGATTTCTATGCCGTCAGGCCGCTGACCGCGCTCGGCATCGACCCCGCAGCAGGCGTCCTGCGGCTGTCCTTCGTGCATTACACCACGGCAACCGAGGTTGACCGGCTGATCGAGGCACTAGATCGCGTCCTGTGAACCGCGGGTCGACACCCGCCAATCCGGGGCCTTGCGTGTCCGAACAGCCGATCCTCTGGTGGGTGCGCCGCGATCTGCGCCTGTCCGACAACCCCGGCCTGTCCCATGTCTGCGGTCAGGGTTGCCCGGTCATCCCGGTGTTCATCCTCGATCCCGAGACCGAGGAATGGGGCGCGGCGCCGAAATGGCGGCTGGGCGAGGGGCTCGCGGCCTTTGCCGCAACCTTGCGCGACAGGGGCAGCCGTCTGATCCTGCGGCGGGGCAGGGCGCTTTGCGTGCTGCGCGCGCTGATCGAGGAGACCGGCGCGCGGGCGGTTCATTGGGGCCGCCTCTATGACCCTGCGTCGAAGGCGCGGGACAGTGCGGTGAAGGCTGCGCTGCGACGGGATGGCATCGCGGCAGAGAGCCACCCCGGACATCTGCTGCACGAACCCTGGACGGTCGCGACGAAGGAAGGCGGATTCTACCGGGTCTATACGCCCTTCTGGCGGGCTGTGGCGGCACGCGAGGTTCCCGAGCCCGACCGCGCGCCCCATCGCATCGCCGCGCCCGAAGGCTGGCCCGCGAGCGATAGGCTGGCCGACTGGGCGCTGGGTCGCGCGATGCGGCGGGGCGCAGCGATCGTCGCCGGGCACGCGCGGGTGGGCGAGGACGCGGCTCGCGACCGGCTCTACCGTTTCATGACCGAGAAGGTTGCCCGTTATGCGCTCGACCGGGACCGCCCCGACCGCGACGGGACCTCGGGGCTGTCGCAGAACCTTGCGCTGGGCGAGATCGGTGCCCGAACCGTCTGGCATGCCGCCGCAAGGGCCCGCGAGGAGGGTCAGGGCGACGAGACGTTCCTCAAGGAACTCGTGTGGCGCGAATTCGCCTGGCACCTGCTGCACCATACCCCCCATATCGCCAGCGCAAGCTGGCGCGAGGATTGGGATGATTTCCCGTGGCGCCACGACAATGACGATGCCGAGCGCTGGCGCCGCGGGATGACCGGGGTGCAACTGGTCGATGCCGCGATGCGAGAGATGTATGTCACCGGAACCATGCACAACCGGGCGCGCATGGTCGCGGCCAGCTTTCTGACCAAGCATCTGCTGACCCACTGGCGTGTGGGTCTGCGCTGGTTCGAGGACTGCCTGATCGACTGGGACCCCGCCTCGAACGCGATGGGCTGGCAGTGGGTGGCGGGATCGGGGCCGGATGCAGCACCCTATTTCCGGGTGTTCAACCCGGACGGTCAGGCCGAGAGGTTCGACCCGGATGGCGCCTATCGCCGCCGCTTCATTGCCGAAATCGCGCCACGTCCCGGACGCGAGGCGCTGGCCTACTTCGAGGCCGTGCCGGAAAGCTGGGGTCTCGACCCTGCTGCGCCCTATCCCGAACCGGTCATCGGACTGGCCGAGGGGCGCGAACGGGCATTGGCGGTCTATCGGGCGCGAAGTCCTTGAGCGGTCGAACGGTTAACGTCTAGAGTGCTGAAAACGAACGGGGACGGAATGGGTGTTCTGACTTCTGCCGAGGGCCAGACCGGATTGCCCCGCTATTTTGCCCGGGTGCTGGACTTCCTGCACCAGGGTCTTGAGAACGGTCGGCTCGACATCGTCCTCCCCGACGGCCGCCGGTTCCGCGCCGAGGGGCGCAATCCCGGTCCGGTGGCAGAGCTGCACGTCCACAACCCCGATACCTTCGCCCGCCTGATCCGCGAGGGCGATCTGGGTTTCTCCGAAGCCTATGTGGACGGCTGGTGGAGCACCCCGGACCTCATGGCCTTCATGGACCTTGTGCATTCCGGCAACGACCGCATCTACGACGGCTTTCCCGGGATGGGCCTCGTGCGCGCCTTCGAGCGTCTGCGGCACTGGCTGCGGTCGAACTCGCGCAGCCAGGCGCGGCGCAACATCGCCCACCATTACGACCTCGGCAACGACTTCTACAGGTTGTGGCTGGACGAGACGATGACCTATTCCTCGGCCCTCTTCCGCACCGGCCAGGAACCGCTCGAGCGCGCGCAGATCCAGAAATACGCGGCGCTCGTCGACAGCATGGGCGCCCGGGCGGGCGATCATGTTCTGGAGATCGGCTGTGGCTGGGGGGGGTTCGCGGAATATGCCGCACGGGAAAGGGGGCTGCGCGTCACCGGCCTGACCATCAGCCAGGCCCAGCACGACTATGCCGTCGAGCGCATCGCGCGCGCCGGGCTGTCCGACCGTGTCGAGATCGTCCTGCGCGACTATCGCGACGAACGCGGCACCTACGACGGTATCGCCTCGATCGAGATGTTCGAGGCCGTGGGCGAGAAATACTGGCCGGTCTACTTCCAGACCCTCCGGGACCGGCTCAAGCCCGGGCGCAATGCGACGCTCCAGATCATCACGGTGCAGGACGCGCGTTTCGACACCTACCGCAAGGGCGTGGATTTCATCCAGAAATACATCTTCCCCGGAGGCATGCTGCCAAGCCCTGCCGCACTCCGGCGCGAGGTGGAACGGGCAGGGCTGAGGCTCCGCGGATCCTTCGAATTCGGCGACAGCTATTCCCAGACGCTGCGGCGCTGGCACGACACGTTCAATGCCGGCTGGTCCGATGTGGCCCGGCTCGGATTCGACGATCGGTTCCGGCGCATGTGGAACTTCTATCTCGCCTCTTGCGCCGGGGCGTTCCGCGGCGGAAACTGCGACGTGACCCAGATCACCGTGACCCGGCCCTGATCCATGCCGACAGCCGCGAAACTCGTCGCCGCCCTGTGTTTCGCCGCCGTGGCCTTCTTCGCGGCCGAGATGTACAAGAACGCGGCCCCGCCCGAGACGCAATGGGGGCGGTTCACCATTATCGCCACCGCGGTCGGCGCGCTGATCGGCTGGTCCGTCATGGGCGGTCTGGTCGGCCGCGGGTATTACCGGGCCGCGGGTTACGGCATCCGCACCTCTGCGACCATCGTGTTCTGGCTCATCCTCGGCTTCTCGATCTACGAGATGGTGCTGCGATCCGCCCGGCGACAGTACGACGGGGTGTTCAATGCCATCGAGGGAACATTCGACATCATCCTCGTCAACGGCGCCACGCTGTTGCGGCCCGAGCCCCTGATCGTACTCGTGATCGGCGGCATCCTCGGCGGCATGTGCGCGGAATGGGCCAACCGTCAGTGGCGTTGACCGACTTCTTCTTCTACGGAACGCTCTGTCATCAGCCGCTGCTCGAAACCGTCCTCGGCCGCAAGGTCGAGGTCGAGCCGGCACGGCTGGCCGATCACGCGGTCTTCTGGGCCGCGGGGCAGAGCTTTCCCCTGATCGTCCAAAGCCCCGGCGCGGAGGCCGAAGGCGTGCTCGTCCGGGGTCTGTCGCCCGAGGATGTGGCGCGGCTGGATTTCTACGAGGGCGGCTTTGCCTATCACACCCGGACGGTGCAGCTGTCCGGTGGCGGGCATGAGGCACGGGTCTATTTTCCCGACCCCGGCCACTGGACACCGGGGCAGCCCTGGCGGCTCGGGGACTGGGTGGCGCGCTATGGTTCGGTGGTCCTCGCCACGGCGGAGGACTTCATGGCGCTGTTCGGTCAGAAGGAGTCTGCCGAGGTGCTGGACCGATACCGCCAGATGCTGGTGCGCGGCGCCTCGCGCGTTCGCGCCCGGTCGGCCGAGGTGCCCGCGACGGTCCGGCGGGTCGCGGCTGCGGACGACATCGACCTGATCCGCCGCCGCGAGCCTTATGCGCATTTCTTCGCGGTCGAGGAATACGACCTGCGCCATCGCCGCTTCGACGGTCGAATGAGCGCGGCCGTGAACCGGGCAGCCTTTGTCTCGGGCGATGCGGCGACGGTCCTTCCCTACGATCCCGCCCGCGACCGGGTGCTGCTGATCGAACAGTTCCGCCCCGGCCCCTATGCAAGGGGCGACCGCAACGCCTGGATGCTCGAGCCCGTCGCCGGCCGCATCGACCCCTTCGAGACCCCCGAGGACTGCGCCCGCCGCGAGGCGCGCGAGGAGGCGGGGCTGGAGATCGGCGCGCTGCATCCGGTTGCCCGCTTCTATCCCAGTCCCGGGGCCAAGACCGAATTCCTGTTCTCCTTCGTCGGCATTGCCGATCTGCCCGACGGTGCTGCCGGGCTGCACGGCGCCGCGGACGAGAACGAGGACATCCGCGGCCATCTGGTGCCCTTCGCGCGGCTTATGGATCTGGCGCTGTCGCTCGAGGGCGCCAATGCGCCGCTGATCATCACGGCGATGTGGCTGCAGGCGAACCGCGACCGGCTGCGCCCGGGGGCGTAGGGCTGTTGTCATCGCACCCCCGGCGGCGTAAGCCTTGGTGCCGCATCCGAGACGGAGCCTGCCCATGCGCCTTGCCCGCGACCTGGCCGACAGCATCGGCCGAACCCCCCTGATCCGGCTGCGCAAGGCCTCCGAGCTCACCGGCTGCGAGATCCTCGGCAAGGCCGAGTTCCTCAACCCCGGCCAGTCGGTCAAGGACCGTGCCGCGCTCTACATCATCCGCGACGCGGTGGCGCGCGGAACATTGCGGCCGGGCGGCACGATCGTCGAAGGCACGGCGGGCAACACCGGGATCGGTCTTGCGCTGGTCGGCGCCTCGCTGGGTTTCCGCACCGTCATCGTGATCCCCGAGACGCAGAGCCAGGAAAAGAAGGACATGCTGCGCCTCGCCGGGGCCGAGCTGGTGCAGGTGCCAGCCGTGCCCTATCGGAATCCGAACAATTACGTCCGATATTCGGGCCGTCTGGCCGACGAACTTGCACGAACCGAACCGAACGGAGCGATCTGGGCCAACCAGTTCGACAATGTCGCGAACCGGCAGGCGCATCTCGAAACGACCGGTCCCGAGATCTGGGACCAGACCGGAGGCAGGATCGACGGCTTCTGCTGCGCCGTCGGTTCGGGCGGCACCATTGCCGGCGTCGCCATGGCGTTGCAGCCGAAGGGGGTGAAGATCGCGCTGGCCGACCCCGAGGGCGCGGCGCTGCACAGCTTCTACACCACGGGCGAACTCCGCGCTGAAGGCACGTCGATCACCGAAGGTATCGGACAGGGCCGCATTACCGCCAACCTCGAAGGGTTCCGGCCCGACTTCAGCTTCTGCATCCCCGATCGCGAGGCGCTGCCTGTGGTCTTCGACCTGCTGGCGGAAGAGGGCCTGTGTCTGGGCGGTTCGTCGGGCATCAACGTCGCCGGGGCGATCCGCATGGCACGCGAGATGGGGCCCGGCCATACCATCGTGACCATCCTGTGCGACTATGGCACGCGCTATCAGTCGAAACTCTTCAATCCCGAGTTCCTGAAGTCGAAGGCACTGCCGGTCCCGGCCTGGCTTGACGCCCCGCCCCGCCGGCTGCCCGAGGTTTTCGCGGACTGATGCGGAGCCTGGCCGCATATCTTCTCGCCGCAGCGCTGGTGGCAGCGTCCGCCACCGTGGGCGAGGCGCAGGTGCGGGTCTGGTGGATGGGTGCGGGGGGGGACGGCGGGGCTGCCGAGCAGCAGGCCGAACAGGCGCAGCCGGCCGGCCCGGTCGCCCCGGACTACGACGCCTGGGCCCGGCTGGCGACGGCGGTCGAAGCGCAGATCGAGGATCCCGACACGCCGAGCGACCGCCTGGAGGCCCTGCGCGGCGAGCTTGCGGAGTGGCGGGAACGTTTCCTTTCCGCACAAAGCGTGAACCGCGCCCGGATCGACACGATCCGGGGCCAGGTGGCGGCATTGGGACCGTCACCCGGCGAAGGCGAGACCGAGCCGCCCGAGATCGCCGACAGGCGGCGCGAGCTGTCCGAACAGCTGTCCCGGCTGCAGGCCCCGGGGATCGCCGCGGAAGAGGCGCATCGCCGCGCCGACGGGCTGATCCGGGAAATCGACGGGATCCTGCGCGCCCGCGAGGCCGATGCGCTGCTGCGCACCGTGCCGGCGCCGCTCAATCCTGCCAATTGGCCGGCGGCCTTTCGCGCGCTCCGGCAGCTTTCTGTCGATCTCTACGCCGAGGGCCAGTCGCTCGTGCGCGACCCCGACCGGCGTGGCGTCGCCTCCCGCAACGCGCCGCTGCTTCTGGGCGCGCTGCTGCTGGCGCTGTTCCTGTCGCTGCGGGGGCGGCAATGGAGCCAGCAGGTGGCACAGCGGCTGGAGGAGGGCGCGGTCAGCACCCGGGGTCGCGCGATCTTTGCGCTCCTGGTCTCGCTGGGACAGATGCTTCTGCCGGTGGTCGGGGTTCTGGCCTTCTGCTTCGTCGTGCTCCGGGCCGAACTCGTGGGCCCGCTGGGTACTGCGCTGTTCGCCGAGGGACTTCCGGCCGCGGCGCTGACCTTCTTCGGCATGCTCTGGCTCGGCGGTCAGGCGTTTCCGCGCAGCGATCCGGCCGATCCGCTGCTGGTCCTGCCCCACGAGCGGCGGGCCGAAGGGCGAATCCATGTCGCATTCCTGGCAACCGTGCTCGGGCTGCAGCTTGTCGCGGGATCGGTTCTGACGGCCGACCGCTACGGCCCCGTCGGGGTGTCGGTGGTGTTCTTCCCGGCGCTGGTGCTGTCCGGCATCCTGCTGTTCCGCATCGGACAACTTCTGGTTCAGGCGTCGCGCAACGAGATTCCGGAGGGGGAGACGCAGGGCATCCGCGCGCTGCTTCTGCAACTCGCGGGCAAGGCGGCCATGATCCTCGGTGCGCTCGGGCCGGTGCTGGGTGCGGTCGGCTATGTCGAGCTTGGCAACCGCATGGTCTATCCGGCAGTCCTGACGCTGGGCACTCTGGCGTTTCTGCTGGTCCTGCAGCGGCTGGTGCGCGACATCCACGCGGTGGTGTTCCGCGCCCGCGGTGCCGAGGTCCGCGACGGGCTGCTGCCGACCCTGATCGGTTTCGCCCTGACACTGGCCACCCTGCCGGTGCTGGCGCGGGAGGGTGTGGTGGCGCAGGCGGCGGCGCTGGCAGCGCGCCTGCCCTCCCCCGCCCGCGCTGACGCACGGACGGACACGGCGGGCGCGCTGGTAGCGGCGGCGGTGGCGCTGGCGGCGCACCTG
>JBKBMT010000066.1:0-14176 GCA_046295655.1 Gemmobacter sp.
CGGCCGGCGATGCGCAGAGTTCAGTTGCCGCCCAGAAGCCGCCCCAGACCGCGGAGGGCCTCCTGCTCGAGCCGCCGTTTGACGGCGTCCTCCATCCGTTCGCCCTCTTCCGGCGTGACGCCGAGGCGCCGCTCCGCCTCCCGCGCCAGGGCCTCGCGGGCCCGGGCCTCGGCCCGCGCCTTCTCGGCCTCGATCCTCGGGTCGGCGATGGCGCGCAGGTCGAGCCGGAGGTTCGGCGCGGCCCACGGGCCGCTGACGATCAGCGGCACGCGCAGCCCGCCGGTGCCGTCCTCGCCGGGCAGGGCGGTCGGGACGATCCGCCAGTCGAGCGTCCGGTCGGGCAGCGATACGGTCCCGACGCCCGAGGCGCGCAGCAGCGGCGCGATCAGCACGAAATCCTCGCTGAGCAGGATGCCGCGCTCGATCGTAAAGCTGCCGGTGACCGCATCGAAGATCGTGCGCTGCCCCTCGCCGACATGGCCGAGGTCCATCCGCCGCAGCATCCCTGCCAGGTCGAGGCCGCGCAACTCGCCCTGACCGAGGGTCACGCGCCCGTCGCCCGCAAGGCTGGAGACCAGCGCCCGGACCGAGGCGCCCGAACCCAGCAGATTGAAGGCGATGCTGGCCTCGGAGATCAGCCGGTCGTAGCCCGCAAGCTCCGACAGCATGGGCCGGACCTGCGCCCCGGTCAGCCGAAGATCGGCGCGGGCCGAACCGCCGCCGCGGCCGTTCAGCACCACGGTTCCGGCCAGGCGCCCACCCCAGGCCGCGGCCTCGTCGATGCTCACGACCGCCCGTGCCGCCTCGAGCGCGATCCGCGCCCGCACCGGGCCGAACCTGACAGGCGCGAGCGTCAGCGATTGCGCCGACAGGGTCACGTCGGCATCGAGCGCGCCGAGGGCACCGAGGCCGAGCGGTGCATCCGGCCAGCCGGCCGAAGCTGCTCCGGCCCCGCCGCCTCCGCCCGTCTGCGGCAGTGTCAGGTCCGCTGCGCTGATCCGCGCCACCAGCCTCGGCCGGTCAGGCCCCGGCAGGAGATCAGCATCGAAGGACAGCCGGTTCCCGTCGAGCACCGCCTCGGACCCGCGCAGATGCACCCCGCCCTGTGGCGTCACGGTAAGCTGGCCTGCAAGTTCTGCCCGGTTCCGCCCCAGGCCCTCGGGCAAGGGCGGCACAAGACCGCGCAGCGCGGTCGGGTCGGCGAGGTTCAGCGTCAGCTGCCCTTCGGCCTGCGTCGGCGACAGCCCCGCGCGACCATCGAACGAAAGCGTGTTGCGGCCGAGCGTCCCGCGCAGATCGATCCCGCCTACGGCGCCTTCCATGAGCGCGGCGAAGCCCGCGATCCGACCCTCGACGCTCAGCAGACGTCCGTCGATCCGTGCGGTCGCGGCGACCGAAAGCGGCCCGGCCGGATCGGGCAGGCGCAGATCGGCCGACACGTCGTCCAGCGACAGCCGTTGCCCGGTGCCGTGATCGACGAATCGCAGCGCCGCCTCGCGCAGCACGACCCGTTCGACGCTCACCTCGCGCGCAGCGGGGTCCGGGGTGCCCGGCGGCGCGGCGGCATTTCCGATCTCCCAGTTGCCGCGCCCGTCGCGCGCCCGTTCAAGCACCACACGCGGAGCCTCGGCCTCGATTCCGGTGATGCGGATCGCCCCTCGAAGCAGCGCGGCCGTATCCAGCCGGACCGACAGCGCCTCGGCGGTCAGCATCGGCCCCTCCGTCCCCCAGGGCGCATTGGCGAGCTGCACACGCCCGGTCGAGACGCCGAGATGCGGCCAGAGGCTCGGCGCCGCGCCGCCGGCGATGGTGACGGCACGGCCCGTCGCTGCCTCGATCTGACGGGCAGCCAGCGCCGCGACCCGGTCGGCGGGTATCAGGAACAGCGCCCCCGCAGCCAGCAGCCCCAGCAGGACAAGCGCGAAGAATATGCGCAGAAGCCATGTCATGCGATCCCTGCCCGTTTCTGCGTTTTCCCCAGCTTGCCACATCTCGCGCCGTTTCCAAAGCGCGGGACGTCACGTCGCGCTTGCCCGGCGACGCCGGAGCGGCAAGCGTGACACAAGGAGGACTGCCCATGACCGACACCGACCGCGTAAGCGTCACCCGGACGGACGGGATCGCCGAGGTTCGCCTCGACCGTCCCGAAAAGCGCAATGCCATGGATCTTGCGACCTTCGACGCGCTGGCCGCGGCCGGTGCGGCCCTTAAGGAGGACCCCGACCTGCGCGCGGTCATCCTGCACGGTGCGGGCGAGGCCTTCTGTGCCGGCATCGACCTGGCCGAGATGGCCGCCATGGCCGCCCGCCTGCCGGCGCTGAAGGCCGAGATGCTGGCCCCGCCGGAAGGGCGGCCGAACCGGTTCCAGGCGCCCTGCACGATCTGGGCCGAACTGCCGGTGCCCGTCATCGCAGCCGTGCATGGTGTCGCCTACGGTGCCGGACTTCAGCTTGCGCTCGGGGCGGACATCCGCATCCTTGCGCCGGATGCGCGGCTGTCGGTGATGGAGGCCCGCTGGGGCCTGATCCCCGACATGGGCATCAGCCAGAGCCTGCCGCGGCTTATGCGGGCCGATCAGGCGCTGGATCTGATGCTGACGGCCCGGGTGGTGGGCGCCGACGAGGCGCTTGCGCTGGGCCTGGCGACGGCCATCGCCGCCGATCCGCTGGCCGAGGCCCGCGCCCGGGCGAAAGCCTGTGCCGCGCAGTCGCCCGGTGTCCTGACAGGGGCCAAGCGGCTGGTGCAGGCCGCCTGGCGCACCGATCCCGCCGCCCTGCGGCTGGAGGCCGAGTTGCAGGCGGCGCTGATCGGAAGCCCGGATCAGGTCGCCGCCGTCATGCGGGGCATGAGACGGGGCTGACGGCCTACCAGTGGCCGGTGTTCTCCATGCTGGCCCAGGGTTCGGCCGGTTCCCGGGCCGGGCCCTTCTGCAGCAGCTCGATCGAGATGTTGTCGGGGCTGCGCACGAAGGCCATGCGCCCGTCCCGCGGCGGGCGGTTGATGGTCACGCCGTTGTCCATCAGATGCCGGCACATGGCATAGATGTCGTCCACCTCGTAGGCGAGATGCCCGAAGTGCCGGCTGTCCGACGGCAGCCCCTCGTCGCCGTCCCAGTTCCAGGTCAGTTCCACCGGGCATTCCTCCTGTCCCGGCGGCGCCATGAAGACAAGCGTGAACCGGCCCTGTTCGCTGTCGTGGCGCCGGGTCTCGCGCAGGCCGAGAAGCTCATAGAAAGCCTTGGATTTCTCCAGGTCCAGCACGCGGACCATGGTGTGCAGATAGCGGATTGTCATGGTGGCCTCCGTCAGCCCGGTTTCGCCCGACCATAGGCCAGTCGGTAGGCAAGGGCCACCCCGCCGGCGCCCCCCACCACATTGCCGAGGGTGACCGGCACGAGGTTGCCCACGACCGCGCCGAGGCTGCCCTCGGCCCCGGCCGCGATGCCTGCCGGGATGAGGTAGAAGTTCGCCACCGAATGTTCGAACCCCAGCGCGACGAAGCCTGCGATCGGCCAGATCACCGCCATGATCTTGTCGGTCACGCTGCGCGCCGCCATCGTCAGCCAGACCGCGAGGCAGACCAGCGCATTGCACAGCACACCGCGCACGAATGCCTCGGGCAGGGACAGGTCCATCTTCGCCCGGGCGATGGCGGCGGCGCGGGCGCCCTCGGGCCCCGCCAGCAGCCCCGCCGCCCACATCGCCGCCACCAGCGCCAGCGCACCGGCAAGGTTCGCGACCAGAACCACGCCCCAGTTGCGCAGCAGGCGCCCGGTTCCGATCCGCCGTTCCGTCCAGGCCATGACCATCAGTGCATTGCCGGTAAACAGCTCTGCCCCGCCCACCACGACCAGGATCAACCCCAGCGCGAAGGCCGCGCCGCCCAGCAGCCGCACCGGGCCGGTGGGATCCACCCCGGTCGTGACCGCAGTGAACAGCATGCCGCCGAAGCCGATGAACACACCGGCCAGAACCCCCAGCGTGGCCAGCGGAATCAGGGCGAGGTTGGCCTTCGTCACGCCCACCGCCTCGATCCGCGCGGCGATCTCGGGCGGGGCATAGGCATCTATTCCGGTCGGTCCCTGCATCCTGCCCTCAGAACTGTGACCGGAAGCCGACGGTCAGGCCCAGATCGCGCCCGTCGAACCGCGTCACGTTCGACCGGAACCGCGTGGCGCGGATATCGACGGTCGGCGCGAAACCCATGTAGTCGATCCGCTCGAAGGTCAGCGACAGCTCGGCGTCGAGCGTCAGATCGCGGCGGCCCGCGGGGGCGAAGAGCGACGGCCTGTAACGACGCCGCTCCGCCCCGACCGCGGCAGCGAGCCTTACCCCGGCGACCGGCGCGCCCCGTTCCCAGGCAAGGCGCAGCCGTCCTGCATCGTGGGCAACATCCAGCGCGTCGGAGGCCACGTCGCGCGCGCCGATGCTCAGCCGCAGCATGTCGCCGTTGCCCAGCGCCCGGACCACCCCGACCTGGGCCGAGACCGTGTCGCTGCCCGCGGCCGGCCGGTCGCGCCGCCACTGACGTTCCAGAGTGAGCCGGGCATTCAGGCTGGTTCGCGCGTCCTGCGGCACCTCTCCGCCCAGATCGAGACGCAGATAGTCGGACAGATCGCGACCGGCATACCACCGGTGCCCCGCCGCCGCGCCGGCAAAGACCATCCCGCGCCCGGCGCGCCGGGTCTGCATGATTCCGGCCTCCACCGCGGCATAATCGAAATCGGTCTGCGGCGTCACGACATTGCCAAGGGCAAGCTGTTCCAGCCGCCAGGCCTCCAGCAGATCCTTCGACCGTCGCGACAGCCGCACGTCGCGCAGGAAGACCGCGCCGGTCAGTTCGGTCCGCTGTGCGGTGCTTTCGGCGATGCGCCAGCGGGCATTCACACCGAACTGCGCGGCCCAGCCGGAGAGCGCCTGTGCATCGGGGCTCAGGCGCCCCGCCCAGCCCAGCGTCGTGTCCTGCTCGTGCCGGCTGCCGTTGTTGACGTTGGATGACGGGGCTGCCGAAAGATGCCAGTCGAACACCAGCCGCGCCCGGCGCTGCAGTTGCATGTGCGACCGTGCGGCGACCGCCTTGGCGGCGGGATCATCGGTGGCCTGCAGGGCGCGCCGCAGCCAGATGCGGGCCCGAAGGTCGTTCTCGGCGGTCGCATGGGCCAGCGCGGCCAGCATCGCGGCCTCGTAGCGTGCCGCCGGCGCCTGCGACAGCCGGAACGCCCGGCCGGCCGCCTCTGCCCCGTCGCCGGGCGCGCCGAGGGCCGTCTCGGCGGCGGAGAGGACCCTCAGCGCGACGGGGCCGCGGGGCTCCACACGCAGCAGCCCCAGCGCCGTGGCCCGCGCCCGCGCCGGCTGACCCCGCAGCAGCGCGCCGCGGGCGAAGGCGCGCGCAGTCGGCAGGTCCATGGTCACGCTGTCCTGCGGGGGGGCAGGACCCGAGCCAACCAGACGGGCCGCAACGATCGCTGCGGCCCCCGCGACAGTCCTGATGCGCGCCTTCATGCCCCCCGCACCCGGTCAGGGGCAGGGCGAGGCCGACCCGGCGGCGCAGCGCGGCAGCACGAAGGCACCATGTTCGCGGCTCAGCGCCTCGTTGCGCAGCGGGCGCAGCACGACGACGCCGGCAACCTCGCCCGCGTTCGGCCCGGCAAAGATCCCTCCGTAGTTGCCCGAGGGCGTGCGGGAGTCGAACTTCGTGACACCCGCAAAGGCGCCCTGGGCGTTGATCTGGGTCACTTCCAGGAACTGCGGATCCAGCGGGGTCGCGGTCTCGACGATGCTGCGGTTGTCGATCCCGCCGTTGATCGCGAAATCGTTGAAGTCGGCGTTGATCAGGATCCGCCCGGTCACGCGGAAGGACTGCGCCGGGTCAAGCGCACCACCGGGACCGCCGGGGGTCGAGTCGCCGAAGTTGAGCACGCCCACATAATTGCCGCCGTAGCTTGCAAGCCCCGAGGCCGGCAGGTTGAACGCGCCGTTCCGGCTGTATTCGCCGCCGCCGAAGTAATTGACGAACTGGCCACCGTCGGCCACCACCAGCGCCTCGGACCGGCCCGAGGCCGACCGCTGCACCAGCGCCACGAACTTGCGCTGCGTCGTCGCTTCCTGCACCGAATAGGCGGCAAAGCCGTTGAGATCCAGCGCCGGATCGCGGGCATAGGTCGCGTTCACGGGCGAGCCGTCGAGCGAGGCCAGCGAGACGGTGATGGTCGCCGCCCCGGGATTGCCGCCGTAGCCGTTCAGGTTCTGGCGCAGGATCGCGGGGACGACGAGTTCCTCGGCCACGATTTCCTCGCCGATCTCGCCCGGCGGCGGCGCGGGTTCGACCGGGCCCGTGCCGAAGTTGATCGGGTTGCCGCTGCACGCCGACAGGCCGATTGCCGCGAGGAGCGGCACGGATTTTCTGATCATGACGAAGACTGCCCGTTTGTTCTGTTTGCCAATTCAGTGCCGCAGCACGCCCTTCCTGTCAATTCCGGGGCCGGACCATGGCGTTACTTGGTGCAAAAAGGTCGCGCCGACTTGCGGGTGCCGCCCTGCATCTAGTAGTGTCGTCCTCCGGTCCCAATAGATATGGAGAGGCGCCATGACGCTGACCCCCGAGCAACTGGCCGAGATCGAGGCGTTGCGCGCCAATCCGCGGCCCACCCTGCGCGCGGTCTCCGAAGGAATGGAGCGGCATCTCTACCGCGCCCACCCGGTGCTGGACCACGGCTTCGTGCGGGTGATCGACTACATGGGCGACGATGCCGCCATCGTGCAGGCCGCGCGCGTCAGCTACGGGGCGGGGACGAAGCATGTCAGCAACGACGAGGGCTTGATCCGCTATCTCATGCGGCACTGGCACTCGACCCCGTTCGAGATGTGCGAGGTCAAGCTGCACGTGAAACTGCCGGTCTTCGTCGCGCGCCAGTGGATCCGCCACCGGACGGCGAACGTCAACGAATACTCCGCGCGCTACTCGATACTGGACCGGGAGTTCTATATCCCCGACCCCTCGGCGCTGGCGGCGCAATCGACGGTGAACAACCAGGGTCGGGGCGCGGTGCTGACGGGGCCCGAGGCGGCGCGGGTGCTGGAGATCCTCAAGGGCGACGCAGCGCGGGCCTATGACCATTACGAGGAGATGCTGAGCCAGGACGGCAAGGCGGGGCTGGCGCGCGAGCTGGCGCGAATGAACCTGCCGATGAATGTCTATACGCAGTGGTACTGGAAGACCGACCTGCACAACCTGTTCCACTTCCTGCGCCTCAGGGCCGACGCGCATGCGCAGTACGAGATCCGGGTCTATGCCGAAGCGATCTGCGGGATCGTGAAGGACTGGGTGCCCCATGCCTGGGCCGCCTTCGAGGACTACCGGATGGGCGGGGTGACGCTTTCGGCAAAGGCGGTGGACTGCGTGCGGCGGATGCTGAGGGGGGAGGTTGTGACGCAGGAGACCTCGGGCATGAGCAAGGGCGAGTGGCGGGAGTTCGAGGGGGTGATTGCCGGTGTGTGAGAGCGGGTCAGGTGCCACGTTCCGGTATGCCCCGGACTGACGGAATTATCGAAACCTGGCCGCGATCCGGGTCGGGCTCGCGCGCGCCGCGGCCCGGTGCGAAACCCGGTCGGACCGACAGCCACACTGCGTTGCCTGCGCGGTCGGCCGAGGCCTGCCGCCATCGGCATCGAGCCCGAGGACGCAAACCCTGCGCCTGCGGGCACGACGGACGCGACGACCGAGGGGCCCGCGACGGACAGTCAAGCCGAGCCTGAAGCCTCGCCCAGGGCGTGCGGGCTGCGGGAGGGCGCCAAGCAGGCGACCCTGATCGCCATGCTGCGCGCGCCGGACGGCGCGACCAGCGACGAGATCGTGGCCGCGACCGGCTGCGGTCGCACAGGATGACGCGCGCGATGGCCGAAACACCGAGAAGGAAGCTCGGGCTCATCCGGTCATGATTGCGACAGGCGTGCCGGCTTATGCTCCGGGCCGGCACGCCTGTCGGTTTCCGCTCGGCACTGGAGGAAGCCATGTGGCGTGGCAGAAATGCAGTCGTTCCAGATGTCGTCAACACAAGTGCGCTCGGGCAACAGCCGATAGGGCATGCACGTTTCAGGCTGTGCGGCTTCCTTGCGGCAGGTGGCGGAAGACGCCCCAGGCCGACCAGATCAGGATGATTCCGAGCCCGATCTTGAGCGCCTGTGATGGCACGAACGCAACCGCCAGCGCTCCGAATATGGCACCAATGACCGATCCCGCTCCAAGGGGCGCGATGGTCCGTCGCCAGACCGGTCTCTCCCGCAGAACCGAGCCCGCCCCGAAATGCCGCAGGAGGCCCACGGCGATGGTGGGCATGCCGACCAGCATCGACATCGAGCCTGCAAGCTTTACGTCCACGCCGAACAACAGAATGAACACCGGGATGATCAACTCTCCGCCTGCGACGCCCAGAAGCGAAGACACAAGGCCGATCACCACGCCACAAGCCGCGGCCACAAGCGCTGTCAGCACCAGACCCTCGCCGACCAGCCGGTACGGTTCGGCCACGAACATTCCCTTGGCGATCAGCACGACGCCGAGCGCCACCAGCAGGATCAGGATCAACCGCCCCAGCAGCTCGTCCGAGGCCCGCCGCAGCCAGCCCGCCCCGACCCAGGCCGCCGACATCGCGCCTGCCAGCATACCCAGCACGGCCGGTAGATGCGGCACGATCTCGGCCACCGGCACCGCAGCGGCGCGAAACGGAAAGGCGGCGGTCAAGACGATAATGCTCGCCACAAGGTTCACTGCCACCGCCTCGCGCGGGGAAAACCGCAGGACGCCCACCAGGGCGGGGAGCCGGAATTCGGCGCCGCCGAGGCCGATAAGCCCGCCAGCGGTGCCAACGGCGGCGCCGATGCCGAAGGACAGCGCAGGACGAGCGGGACGGGTCATTCGGCAACCCGAGCCGTCACCGGAGCGCGCGCGACGTGATCGCGGGCGACCGACATGGATTTCAGGATCGCGTGGACGGGATCGCCCGGTTGCAATGCCATCTGATCGGCGGCGCGGCGGGTGATGCGCGCCAGAATCTCGTGATCTCCGACCCTGACGTGCACGGTCACGGCCGGTCCCTTTCCCACGACGATCGCGCTCACTCGACCCTCGAGGATGTTCTGCGCCGACAATCCTTCGGGCCGGGCGCGCGACAGGATCACCTCGTGCGCCATGATCCGCACCCGAACATGCGTTCCGGGCGCGCCCTCGACTGCGGGCAGAAACAATGGGCCCGCGTCCGCTTCCAGCCGGGTCAGCCCGTCTTTGCCGTGCTCGGCAATGACAGCAGGCAGCATCACCGCCACCTCGCGGATGCCCATGGCGCGCAGCGCCTCCGGGTCGGCCATGACCTGCGCCGTGGTGCCCTCGCGCACGACGCGGCCCTGTTCGATGACCACCATGCGGTCGGCCAGCAGCTGCGCCTCGTTCATGTCATGCGTGACCAGCACCACCGGCATGGCGAGGAAGCGGCGCAACTCGATGATCTCGGCGTAGAGCCGCTCGCGCGTGGCGCGGTCCACCGCCGAGAACGGCTCGTCCAGAAGCAGCGCCTGGGGTTTGCGGGCGAGCGCGCGCGCGACGGCCACGCGCTGTTGCTGGCCGCCCGACAGTTGCGCGGGTTTGCGGTCGGCCAGTCCGTGCAGGTTGACCAGATCGAGGATGCGTTCGGCCTCGGTCGCATCTGCCGTGTCCATCGCGGCCATCACGTTCTGCGCCGCGGTCATGTGCGGAAACAGCGCGTAGTTCTGGAACACGATCCCGACGCGGCGGCGATGCGTGGGCAGATCGACGCGCGCGCAAGTATCCAGCCAGGTCGTGCCATCGACCGTGACCCGCGCAGCCTCGGGCCGCCAAAGCCCGGCGATGGTGCGCAGCAGCGTCGTCTTGCCCGACCCGGAATGGCCGACCAGCGCCATGAGTTCGCCCGGTTCGACCCGAAAGGCCACATCGAGCGGGATTGGCGCCTTTGCCCGTGCCATGACCTCCAGCGCCATCAGGACAACCTCCGCCCGACGCGGGCCGACAGCCAGAAGGTGATGGCGATGGTGAACAGGCTGATCGCCACCAGCGTCGCCGACATGATCGCCGCGCCGCGGTCGTCGAATCCCTGCACCTTGTCATAGATGGAAATGGCGATGGTCTTGGTCTCGCCGGGGATGGACCCGCCGACCATCAGCACGATGCCGAACTCGCCCAGCGTATGGGCAAAGGTCAGCACCATGGCCGTCATCAGCCCCGGCCAGGCGAGCGGCAACTCGACCCTCCACAGCGAGGCCAGCGGCGACATTCCGCAACAGCGCGCGGCCTCGCGCACCTCGACCGCGATGGCCTCGAACCCGCGCTGCGCAGGCTGGATGGCGAAGGGCAGGTTGAAGATGACCGAGGCCACCACCAGCCCCTCGAAGCTGAACACAAGCTGGCTGCCGAAAACGGCCTGCCACCACTGCCCGATGGGCGAGTTCCGCCCGAAGGCCACAAGCAGGTAGAACCCGAACACCGTGGGCGGCAGCACCAGCGGCAGCATCACCAGCGCCTCGACCAGCCCCTTTGCCCGGAACTGCCGGAAGGCCAGAAACCGCCCCATGAGGACCGAGACAGGAAGCAGGATGACGACGGTCCATGCGGCCAGCCGCAGGGACAGCCAGAGCGCTGTCCAGTCCACAGGTCACTCGCCGTCTGGCAGGAGGAACCCGTAGCGTTCCATGATCTCGCGCGCCGCGGGCGCGTTCATGTAGGCGTAGAACGCCTGCGCCACCTCGCCTGCATCGTTCAGAAGGACCATCCGCTGCCGCAGGGGTTCGTGGAAATCCTCCGGTATCAGGTCTGCGGTGCCCAGGTCACGCAACTGCGGCGCCAGCGCCAGCGACAGCGCGATGATGCCGCCCTCGGCATTTCCCGACAGCGCAAACTGCGCGGCCTGGCTGACGTTCTCGCCCAGAACGAGGAAGGGCTGGATATCCTCCCACAGTCCCGCATGCTGCAATGCTTCCCTGGCGCGCTTGCCATAGGGGGCGTGATCGGGGTTGGCGATGGCAAATCGGGTAATCCGGCCCTCGGCCAGCGCCGCGCGAAGGCTTTCCAGCGATCCGTCAGCGGTCAGCGAAGACCCCGGCGGCACCTTCACCACGATCCGCCCTATGGCATAGAGATCGCCTTCGTTCGGGGCAAAGCCGTCGCGGTGCAGATCGAAGATGAACTGCTCATCGGCCGCCATGAAGATCTGGAACGGCGCGCCTTCGCGGATCTGGCGCGCGAAATTGCCGGTGGAACCCATGGACAGCCGCACCCGCATCCCCGTCTCGGCCTCGAAGGCGGCGGCAATCTCTTCGACCGCGAATTGAAGGTCCGAGGCGGCGGCCACCACAGGCGCGTCGTCCTGCGCAAATGTAGGTCCGGTCGCAAGGACAGCGGCGGCGACGGCTGCAAGAACGGAACGACGAGCGAAAGAATCGACCATGCGAGACCTCTTCGGTGATGTTGTTCAGGAAACATATCGCCGGATCCCCGCAGCACAGTCAAACGTTATCTTTCCTCGGGAATATCGTGCCGCAGGGCCTCGGAGGGGAAGGGCCTGAGGTCGGACCTTCTCCAGCTGTAGCGGCAACTTCAGGGCTGCAGTCTGGGCTTTGAGGGGGAGCCTGCCGCATTGGCGCGGCCGACACGCCCTCGCGCGCGGGAGGCGGCGCACCCGCCTCCGCCTTGCCATGCATGGTGCCGAACGCGATCTCAGACAGCCAGGTTCATGCCGCCCGGGAAATTTCGGTCGTCGGGGTCCAGGTCAGTCCCGGGCGGTAGCGCGCCGCGATCCGGCCGTCCTCCAGCGCAAAAAGGTGCAGCCAGCCGTTGTCGAACAGCGCGCGCACGCCGGGATGGCGGGTGAGGATTTCGGACATGGCGGGCTGCGGGGCTTCGATCAGCACCGACAGGCGCAGGGGCTCGTGCATCAGCCGCTCGCCGTCGTGGACGGACTGCCAGGGCAGGCCCGGGCGCAGCACCCCGCCGTTGCCCTGCACCACGCCAATGCCGCCGACCACGTTGTGGATCAGCTTGTTGCCGCCGCCGAAGGCTTGAGGCGCGACCGAAGAGCCGTAGTATTGCAGGCTGATCCAGCTGGCCACGACCACCGGCGCGGTCAGGATCAACTCCAGCGTCCCGAAGCCCTGATCCGTCTGCCAGTCGTAGCTGTGCAGGAAGGCGCGGCCTTGCAGGTCGGCTGCGGTGGTCACCGCGCGGGGGGCGGCGATGAAGGCCGCGCAGCCCGCCAGCCCCCATTCGGGCCGCACCTCGGCCCAGTCGCTGGCGCGGGCGGCAACGGAAAGCGGCGTGGCGCCGGGGAGGCGCGCTGCCCGTTCGGCCCGCGCGGCCCTGCCGGCGCGCACGAGCCAGTCCTTCGCCGAGGCGATGTCGCAGGCATGGGTCGGTGCGGGCGCATCCTCGTAGAGCGTGATCGCGTCGGTCGTGGTGTCGTGCAGGCCGGCCAGGAACAGCGTGTCCTCGGGCAGCGCGATCCCGTGGGCGTGCAGGCCCTTCCGCGTCTCGGGGTCGTTCAAAAGCATCGCCAGCAACCGGGCCGAAACCTCGCCCGTCTGCCCGCCGCAGGCGCCGCAGTGATAGGCGCTCTCGTGCGGGTTGTTGGTGACGTTGCCGCCATGGCCCAGCAGCAGCACCAGCCGCGCATGGCCCTGCGTCATGCTCATGGCCTTCAGCACCGCCGCCCCCGTCGCGGCCTTGGCCTCGGCCGGCAGCCCCCCTTCGACGCGCGGCGCGGGGCCGGGTTGGGCGGGCTTGGTCAGGCCAGCGCGTCCTTCACCAGTTTCGCGCCGTAGAAGGGCCCCGCCGCCTCGACGAAGGCGAAGGAGGACACCGCCGCCTGCCGGAACCGTCCCCAGGCGCGGGCCGTGCAGGCGGCGATGCGGGCGGCCTGTTCCGCCGTGGGCGCGGCCTGCGTGGTCGAGGTCAGCGCGGGGTTCAGGAGCACCGGCAGATGCGCCGCCACCTCGTCGCTGCCCTGCGCCCTGTGCGCGACGGACAAGCCGAAGAAGCCCGCGAAGCCGATGGTGGCGATGCCGGGGTCCAGCGCCTCGAGCGCCCGGCGGAAGACCTCGGAGCGCACGTCGATGCAGAAGGCGGCCTGAAGGGCAGGGCGACCGGCCTGCGCCTTCGGCCCGGTCAGCGCGGCAGCCAGCCTGCGCTGGTGCGCGCGCTCGGCGGCCTCCTGGAGGATGGCGTCGATCACCTGGTCCGGCGTGGGGGCGACCGGGGCGGCATGGGCCGCGACCGTCTGCGCCCATTCCGCCGCCGCCTGCGGGACATGCGCCAGCAGCGCCTCGTCCCAGACCAGCCGGATCGCCAAGAGGTCGGCCGCCGTGGCGTCGGTGCCGCCCTTCAGTTCGGCCTCCCACAAGAGCCAGCGGGCATGCTGCGCCCAGCCGCCAAGGTCCATCAGCAGGCGGTGGAAGGCGGTGGGTGCCGCGGCCTCGTCGATCCCCAGCTTGCCGGCCGCGCGCAGGATGGCGCGCTCTGCGGTGTCGGGGGCGGCCGCGACATGGGCGCAAAAGCCCGTCAGCCCCGCGATTTCGGGCGTCAGGTCATGCGTTGCCCATTCCCGCCAGGCGGCAAAGGCGCCTTGGCCCGGCGAGGGCGTCCACAGCGCCTGCCCCCGGTCGAACCGTCCCGCGGCCCGGAGGCCGAAGGCGCGCGCGATCAGCGCCGGCCAGTCGGTGCCGGTGGCGCGGGCGGCGAGTTCCGCCACCGTCGGCAGCGCCCGAGCCGCGGGCGGGGCGACGGCGAGCCGCGCCTTGAGCATGGCGAGGTCGGCCGGCTTCAGGGGCGAGCGGCAGGCGATCAGCGCCTCGGCCAGGTCCTCGTCCGCGATGCGGCCCGCGGCGACCTCGGCCGCGAACTCTGCCCGGGGCCGCAGCACGGACACCCCGGCCACCCGGGCCAACCGCGCGGCGGCGGTGGCGAAGTCTTCGCCCGTCTGGCCGAGGAAGGGGTTGACCGCGACCGTGGCCGACAGCGGGAAGGCGGGCGGGATGGCGCGCACCGCGGCCTCGGCCGATTTCAGGAGTCCCGCGATCCGGGCGGGGGCGATGTCGATCTGCTGCATCAGCATGGCTGTCTCCGTCGTCTCGGGGGTGGGGGGGCAGTTCGAACGGCC
>JBKBMT010000067.1:0-14129 GCA_046295655.1 Gemmobacter sp.
CCCGGCGTGTTCGAGGGATCGACCTATACCGAAGAGGACAAGAACCGCGACCTGTTCGCCGAGGGGCGGTTCCTGCGCACCGGCGATCTGGGCCGGATCGACGCGGATGGCTATCTTTGGATCACCGGACGGGCGAAGGATCTGATCATCCGCGGCGGGCACAACATCGACCCTGCGGTGATCGAGGAGGCGCTGCTGGGGCACGAGGCGGTGGCCTTCGCCGGCGCCATCGGCCAGCCGGATGCCTTTGCGGGCGAGTTGCCTTGCGTCTACGTCGAACTGGTGGGCGGCGCCAAGGCGACCGAGGCCGAACTGATGGACTATGCCCGCGAGCACATCACCGAGCGGGCGGCGGTGCCGAAACATCTGGAAATCCTGCCGGAGCTGCCCAAGACCGCGGTCGGCAAGATCTTCAAGCCCGACCTTCGCAAGCTGGCGATCCAGCGCGTCTATGATGCGGCGCTGGCCGATGCCGGTCTGGCGGCAGAGGTGGCGGAGGTTGTCGAGGACAAGAAGCGCGGCCTCGTCGCCCGGCTGCGGCGCAAGGGCGAGGTGGACGAGGAACGGCTCGGGCATGTGCTGGGCGAGTTCACCCGGCCGTGGGAATGGGTGAAGGGCTGAGCACCCCCGGCTTCGGCGGCGGTTTCATCGTCGTCACCACGATGAAGAACGAAGGCGCCTTCCTGATCGAATGGGCGGCGCACTACCTGGCCCTGGGTTTCGACCGGCTGGTGATCTGCACCAACGATTGCGCCGATCCGACCGCCGCGATGGCCGCACGTCTTGAGCAGCTCGGCCTCGCACGGCACCACGCGACGCGCATCTGGCCGGCCGCGGGCATCCAGCGGTCGGCGCTGAAACAGGTGCGGCGATACGAGGAAGTGGCCGGGGCGGCGTGGATCTTCGTCTGCGACGCCGACGAATTCCTGGTGATCCGGGACGGCGACGGATCGGTGCGGGCGCTGGCCGAAGGGGCAGGGGACCACGAGGTGGTCACGGTTGCCTGGCGGACCTTCGGGCCGGACCGGCGTATCCGGTTCGAGGACCGGCCGGTGACCCAGCAATTCACCCGGGCCGAGGCACCTCCCGGTGCGGTCACCTACGGAAAGTCGCTGTTCCGGGGGCTGGAGCGGGTGCACCGCATCGGCATCCACGGCCCCGTGCCCCGGGCGGATCTGGGCCGTGATCTGCGCCGCTGGTTCCCGGGCGGCGTCCCCTATGCCCGGGCCGACCACCCGACCCGCATCCGCCCCGACTGGTCCCGGGCACAGGTCAATCACTACGCGCTGCGGTCGCTGGACAGCTTCTTTGTCAAGCGCGACCGGGGCCGGGTGAACCATGCGCGCGAGGACATGGGGGTAAGTTACTGGCGCCGCTTCGATCTCGCCGAGGTGGACTGCACCGCGATCCGACGCTACGACGCGACCGTGGCCGGCTGGACGGCGCGTTTGCGGGCCGATCCCGAACTCGACCAGCTGCACCGGGCGGCGGTTGACTGGCATCGGGCACGCGCGGCAGCGCTGGCGGCGCAACCTGCCTATCGGACGCTGCGGGCAGTGCTGGAAGCCGAGGGGCGGATCTGATGCGGATACTTGCGGTCCTGACGGTGCGCGACGAAGGCGCCTTCCTGATCGACTGGCTGGCGCATCACCGCGCCTGCGGAATCACCGACTTCCTGGTCGTGTCGAACGACTGTTCCGACGGCACCGACGCGATGCTCGACCGGCTGCAGGCGATGGGCTGGCTGACCCATCTGCGGAACGAAGGCCCGTTCGAGAAGGGGCCGCAGTGGCATGCGCTGGCACTGGCCGACCGGCATCCGCTGGTCGGGGCCGCGGACTGGGCGGTGGTGCTGGACATCGACGAATACCTGAACATCGACATCGGCGACCGGACCGTGCCGGCCTTGCTTGCCGCACGCCCCGGTGCGACAGCCTTTGCCCTGCCCTGGCGCATGTTCGGCAATGCCGGCGTTGTCGGGTTCGAGGACCGGCCGGTGGCGCAGCAGTTCACCCGGTCGGCGCCCCCGGTGCTGTTCTGGCCTTGGCGCGCGCAACTGGTCAAGACGCTGTTCCGCAACGATGGCAGCTACCGCAAACTGGGTGTCCATCGTCCCCGCTCGCCGGAGCCTTCCAGAATGGGCGGCCAGCGCTGGTTCGACGGTTCGGGTCGGCAGCTAGCGCCGGGATGGGCCAGGGCGGGCTTCATCGCGCCGCTGGGATCGGACAACGGCGCGCTGGCGCGGATCAACCACTATGCGCTGGGCGCGATGGAAAGCTATGTGCTGAAATGCGCGCGCGGACGGGCGAACCGCGAGGCATCCGGTCTCGACATGGGCTACTGGGTCGAACGGAACTTCGCCGCGCTCGAGGACCGCTCGATCCTCGCCCTGGAACCGCAGGTGGCGCCGCTGCGCGGGGCGCTGCGGGGCGATGCGGAACTTGGCCGCCTGCACGCCGCTGCCGTCGCATGGCGCCGCCGCCGCTTCGAGAACCTGATGCAGGACGAGCCGGTACGGGCGCTGTTCGGCCGCCTGCTGATGTCGGCGCCGACCCGCGTGCTGACCGCAGCGGAGGCCGCACCGGTGCTGCGGCATGCCCGCGCCCCGAGGCCCCGGCCGGCGTGAGCCCCGGCAACGGAGGCTGCAACACACTGTTTCCCGTTTCCTGCGCAGGAACCCAATGGCGCCGCAACTTCTTCCATCGCCGACCATGTTGCGGCGGCAGTTTCCCGGCTATAACGACACGCAGGCAAACCTCGGGATCATCATGCAGGAGACCACCACCGCCGCTGACGCCTCGGGTGCCGACAGCCGCGAGGACTGGCTGGCCGCCCTGGACCGGATCGGCGAGGATGCGGGCTATTTCGAACCTCTGGGCAGGAAGCACTGGGCGTTCTTCGTCGATGCCGGGCCTCAGCTTCTTGTCACCTTCGAGACGCTGGACGAGATCCGGGCACGGGCGCCGGGGCAGATGCCGCTTGGCCACGACATCGCCGCCACACACGGCTGGTCGCATCTGTGCCTGATCGCGGACGGGCCGACATGGTACCGAGACCGGGCAGTCTGGGGATACTTCGATCGGCTGGTGGATGACGCCTTCTTCGAGGATTTCGACCGGGTGGTGTTCTTCGGGGAAGGGCAGGGGGGCTACGCGGCCTGCGCCTATTCGGTGGCCGCGCCGGGCGCCACCGTGCTCGCCCTGCAGCCGTGTGCCACGCTTTCGCCTGCGGTCGCAGGCTGGGACGGGCGCGACCGGGCGGCGCGGCGGCTCGACTGGACCTCGCGCTATGGCTATGCGCCGGACATGGTGGACGGGGCGACACGGGTCTGGCTGGTGTTCGATCCGCTCGACCCGCCGGCTGCGATTCATGCGGCGCTGTTCCGCAAGCCCCATGTGACCCGGCTCGAGGCGCGCCATGCCGGTGCCCGGCTCGGCCAAGTGCTGGATCAGATCGGCGCGCTCCGGCCGCTCATCGACACTGCTGTGGCAGGGGTGATGTCACCGCAACTCTTCTACCGCCTGTGGCGCGCCCGCCGCAATTCGGGTCTTTGGCTGCGAAACGTGCAATCCAGCCTGTCGGCCAGCGGGCGCCAGATGCGCGAGGCTGTCTTCGTGCGGGCCGTCACCCGCCGCATCAACGCCCCCCGGTTCCGCCGCCGGCTGAAGGATCTCGTCGCCGCGCTGGAGCTTGTCGGACGCACCATGCCGCCGGAACGCCCGCTGAACGACCTGCCGCCGGCGGACCCGAGCGACTGACGCCCCTTTCCCGCGCAGCCCGGATGCGGTAGGCGGCGTCATGGACCGTCTGACCCTGCGCCGCCCTGACGACTGGCACCTGCATCTGCGCGACGGCGCGGTGCTGAACGCCGTGCTGCCCGACACCGCGCGCGATTTCGCCCGCGCGATCGTGATGCCCAACCTCGTTCCGCCGGTGGTGACCGGGGCCGAAGCCCATGCCTATCGGGAACGGATCCGCGCCGCCCTGCCCGCGGGCATGGCGTTCGAGCCGCTGATGACGCTCTATCTGACCGAGTCGACCGACCCTGATGACGTTGCGGCAGCGGCGGCATCCGGTCTGGTGCGGGCGGTCAAGCTCTATCCGGCCGGGGCGACGACGAATTCACAGTCCGGGGTGCGCGACTTCGACCGGATCCGCGCGGTGCTGGACCGGATGGCAGAGATCGGCCTGCCGCTGTGCGTTCATGGCGAAGTGACCGACCCGGCAGTGGACATCTTCGACCGCGAGGTGGTGTTCATCGACCGTGTGCTGGACCCGATCCGGCGGACGACCCCGGGGCTTCGGGTGGTGATGGAACATGTCACCACGCGCGAGGGCGTGGATTACGTTCGGGCTGGCGGCGACGGTATCGCCGCGACGATCACGGTCCACCACCTCGTGATCAACCGGAATCACCTGCTGGTCGGGGGCATACGGCCGCATTATTACTGTCTGCCGGTCGCCAAGCGCGAACATCACCGGCTTGCGCTGCGCGCCGCTGCAACCTCGGGTGCCGGCCGGTTCTTCCTTGGCACCGACAGCGCACCCCATGTCGATGCGGCCAAGGAAACCGCCTGCGGTTGCGCCGGTTGCTACACCGCGCCGGTCGCGCTGCCGATCCTTGCCCATGTGTTCGAGGAAGAGGACGCGCTGGACCGTCTCGAGGCTTTCGTGGCGTTGAACGGCGCAGATTTCTATCGCCTGCCAGCGAACGAGGCGCGCATCACGCTGATCCGCGGCAAGCCTGCGGACCGTCCGGCGAAACGGGATACGGCTGCGGGGCCGGTGACGATCTTCGATCCCGGCTTCGCGTTGCGCTGGCGGGTGGCCTGAGCCGGGCCCGCAGGCCGTATCGCCGAGAACCCGGGCGCGCGCCGTCCTGCCCGCGGCGGAGGTCAGTGTTCGGCGGCCCCGGTGTGATCGACCGTGAAAAAGAACCCCTCCGGCAGGGACTCGGCCAGCGCGATCTCGTCGGGCACGACCTGGGGCCCGGCGTTGAACACGGCCGAGCCGAAATGCGGCAGATGGCGTGACAGGCGTTCCATGCGAGGCCCGGTGAGCGCGGCGAGGAACTCGGCCTGATCGGACCGGGCGCGCAGTTCGGCGATCTTCGCACGGTGAGCCGCGACGGCTGCCCGATGTGCCAAGGCGATATCCGCATCCGCCATCAGCCGGTCCCATTCGGCCCGCAGGAGCGGGAGATGCCGCTGTATCGACCGGTCCTCGACCACGTTGTGGTTCATCCGGAACCAGTAGGCCAACCCCTGGTCCCGGTCCACGTGGTTGACCCGGCCCCGGTCGCGCTTGACCAGAAAGCTTTCGGCCGACCGAACCGCATAGTGGTTCAGGCTGACCCAGTCGTAGCCATAGGTTTCCAGCGTCGAGCGCCAGCCGTTGCGGAACATCTCGCGCGGCATGGGCCGGCCCGAGCCGTTCAGCCAGCGCACCTGGTCCCAAAGGTCGGGACGCAGGCCCTTGGGCCGATGGACGCCCAGCTTCTTGTAGATCTCGATGTTGCGGAACAGGGTCTTGAAACCCCAGGCCTGATGCGGCTTGCGGACGATCTCGGGGGCGCAGCGGGTGAACTGTTCCAGAAGGAACCGGTCCTCGTAGCCATGCACGTCGGAATTGCCGAACAACCGCCAGGTCAGGCTGATCATGTTCGCCCCGGGCAGCGCGGCCTCCATCGCGGAATAGAGCGCGGGCAGGCGGCCGTCGCCCAGCTTGATGTCGATGAACTCGTCCACGTCCATGCAGATCGTCCAGCCGGCGGCGCGGATCACCTCCTCGTCCTCGGCGGCCTGCAGCGCCGCATGCTGGGGTTTCAGGTCCATGCTGCGGAACGGGTTGTCGCGGTGCTGCACCAGACCCTTTTGCTGCAACAGGTCCAGCATCGTGTCGGTGCCGTCGGTGCAGTCGTTGGTGTAGATCAGGAAATCGTCGATCCCGATCGCCCGGTGATAGGCCAGCCATTCCAGGATGAAGGGCGCCTCGTTCTTCATCGTCGTGACGATGGCGGTGCGGTCGGTGGTCAGGGCGCGGGGGCGCGAGGCCGGGGCGCGGACCGGTTTGTGTCCCAGGCTTTCGGCCATGGCCAGAAGCGCGGGGTCCTCGATCAGCGCGGTCTTGGGCACAAGTTCGGACGTGGCCCTTCCGGGCACCCGCAGCGCCATCGCGCGCCAGAAGGGCAGCGGTTCGCCCGGATCGGGTCGGGCATAGGCAATGCGGGTCATGCGCCAGGTGTTCTCCGGCCCGACGCACCCGGGCGCGACGCCCCAGCGGGCGATCCCGCGGCGGGCATCGAAGGGCCGGCAGATGTGATCGGCCAGCCGCGCGGGCCGGCCCTGCCGCACCCGCCAGGGATAGATCCGCCGACCGACCAGCATGACGACGCCCGAAGGCGCTGCCGCGATCCGGTCGAAGGCGGCGCCGGCTTCGGCGGTCAGGTGATCGCAGGGGTCAAGCTGCACCACCGCCCGCGCCCGCCCCAGGAAGCGCCAGCGCAGGAGTTCCGGCAGCACGCCTTCGGCCAGCGGCGCGAGCCAGGGGTCGGGCGGCGGCGACGGCATGCGGTCCTTGCCCGGCGCGTCGGGCGCCAGCAGGGGATGGGTCTCGGGTGGGCTGTCGGGCCGGCCCAGCGGCACGCCGGGCTCGACCACGACTGCCCGCAGATCGGGAAATGCCGCCAGGGCATCGGACAGGGCGGCGGCGAAGCCCTCGGGCGCCTCCTGCGCCGGGTCGGCGCGGTTGACCACCAGCGCGGCATCAGCGCCGTGGTGCGCTGCGTGCCAGACCAGCCATTCGGCCACCGTCTCGGCGGTCTCCGCAAGCCGTATGCCGAACAGGACGTTGCGGGCGGCCAGCAGGTCGCGCTCGTCCGGCGACGGGCGGATGTCCAGGGTCTGTCCGGTGGCGGCCCGGATCGGGTCGCGCATGGAAGCGACAAGCATCGGCGCACCCGCGATCGGGCGCAGTTCCTCGACCGGCGCGCCGGCCGCGAAGGCCTCGGTCGCGGTGCCGCTTGCCCAGAAGGCGCGCAACCGGCCGGTTTCCGCCTCTGCAACCGCATCGAGAAGCCGCAGACCGCAGAGCTGCGCGGGGGCAAGGCGACGGCGGAGAACCGCCCCGTCCCGGTCGCCCCTGTCGTGTTGCCCTGCCATCCCGCCCCGCGGTCTGTTGCCGCCCTGCACGGGGCATAGCACAGCCATCGGGTCAGGCAAACGCACCCCTTGGCAGCACCCCGGAAATCCGCGACGCTGCGGCAACCCGACCAGAAGGCGGATACGGGCAGGCGCATGGCACGGGAACGCGAAGTCGGCACGCTGTGGATCGGCGGTGCGCTGAGCTGGCTGGAACAGCTTTGCCTCAAGTCCTTCGTCGATCGCGGTCAGCGGATCACGCTGTTTTCCTACGATCCGATCCCCAATGTCCCCGACGGCGTCATCCGGCGCGACGGGCGCGAGGTTCTCGATACCGACGATTTCATCAAGTACGAGTCGAAGGACAGTTACGCGCTGTTTGCGGACCTGTTCCGGCTGCACATGCTGGCGGTCTGTCCGGGCATGATATGGGTCGATACCGATGTCTACTGCCAGCGTCCGCTCGACCACGAGGGCGATCATGTCATGGCGTTCGAACTGCCCGGGCAGCATCGGGTCAACAACGCGGTTCTGGGTCTCCCGGCCGATGGCGCCCTTCTGCGCGCCCTGATCGACTTCACCGCAGACCGGTTCGCGATACCGCCGTTCCTGAAACCGGCCCTGCGGCACGAGTATGCCGCTGCGAGGAGCGCCGGCACGCCGGTGCATGTCAGCCGCCAGCCATGGGGGGTCTGGGGGCCGCTGATGCTGACCCATTTCGTGCACCAACTGGGTCTGGCCGACCAGGTTCTGCCGATGGAGACCTTCTATCCGGTCCCGTTTCCCGACCGGCTGCAATTTCTTCGCCCGGCCGGTCGGGTTGCGCCGCGGATCGGGCCGGCCACGACAGGGTTGCACCTCTGGGCATCGAACAAGCGCGAGATCGGGTTGAAACATGCGGGTCTCGCGCCGCCCGGATCCTATCTTGCGATGCTCTGCGAGCGGCACGGCATCCGTCCGGAACTGGCGCCGATCCGCAGCCGGGGACGTCGCAGTTTCGACGCCGCGCTGGCGGACCGGCTCGATGTGACGGAGGTCGACCGCTTTGCCGATGTCGGCGGCAATGCGCCGGGGCTCGCCCTGGCGCTGTCGGCGCGCTGGGACTGCCGGATCACGCTGATCGATCTCGACGACCGCGGGCGGGTGCCAGATCCGCCGTCCGACTGGGTCGCACCCTATCGCGCCAGACTGCTGGCGCATGGCGTGCCGGAGGATCGGATCGTTCTGGTAAAGGATCTTGCGGACTTGCCACCGCAGGATGTGGTGGCGAACCTTGCCGGCTTCGGAGATGCGCGCAAGATCAAGCATCTGGCACCGGTTCTTGAGAAGATCTTCCACTCCGGCAGCCGGATGGTCCTCGACATTCGCAAGGGCTCGGGTGCCTTCCCCTTCCTGCGCGAACGCGGCGAGGTGGAGACGCTGGAGACCCGCAGCGACGGCGGGGTCGAGATTGCGCGCGCGCTTTTCCGGCCGCTGGCGCCGGCGCCGAGACAGGCGTCGGCCCCGGCATCCGCGGAGTGGAGCGCCATAGCCGGGGGGCTTGCCGGCCGCGACGGCTTTTTCCGCGAAGGCGACGAAGGCCATTCGTTTCTCTACATTCCCCGGGGACGCACGCTTGTCGTGACCTTCGACAATCTCGACATCGCCATGGGCAAACGCGAGGACCGGCGCCCCTGGGGGTTTTCGTTCATCGAACAGCAGGGCTGGTCGATGCTCGGCGTGATGGCCGGCGGCTGGACCTGGTATCGCAATCCCTGGGTTGCGACCGAGTTCGACCGTCTGCGGGACAGCGGATTCTTCGGCCGCTTCGACCGGGTGGTGTTCTACGGGGCATCCATGGGCGGCTATGCCGCGGCCGCCTTCTGCCCCGCCTGTCCCGGTGCGGATGTGGTGGCGATCTCCCCGCAATCGACGCTCGACCGCAGACTGGTGCCCTGGGAAAGCCGATACCGCACCGCCTGGGGCCGCGATTTCTCGGGGCCCTACGGGGACGCGGCGGCGGTCTCGGCTGCGGCGCGGCGGGTTTTGTTGTTCTACGATCCCTACGAAGACCTGGACGCGGCCCATGCCGACCGTTTCACCGGCGCGAACGTCACGAAGCTGCGGGCCCCGCTTCTGGGACACAGGCTCGGTTCGTCGCTTCAACAGATGGGAATCCTGTCACCGATCGTCACCGCGGCGCTGGAAGGGCATCTGACCGAGGCCGACTTCTATCGCGCCCTGCGGGCCCGCAAGGCATTTCCCCGCTATCAGCGCGAACTCTTTGCC
Source organism: Gemmobacter sp. (assembly GCA_046295655.1). Taxonomy (GTDB): domain Bacteria; phylum Pseudomonadota; class Alphaproteobacteria; order Rhodobacterales; family Rhodobacteraceae; genus JBKBMT01. Next base: position 9,408 of record JBKBMT010000067.1, read on the forward strand.
CGCGCCCTTCCGCGCCACCCGAAGCTTGCGCGGCAGATGGGTCGCTGGGTGCTGGAACGCGGCGACAACCGCCAGATCCGGCTTGCCCTGGAGAGCCTCTGAACCGCCGCGGGTGTGGGTTTCGCGCCACGCGGCGTGCACAATCGGTCTGCACACCCGGCCGAAAAAGCTTGATCGGCGGGGGCTTTCGGGGATCCTCGTGGAAAAGCACGAAGAGCGTCGAGGCAGAGCATGCTGGAAACCGATATCCGGGCACAGGCCCGGAGCCCCGTTGATTCTGGCAACCTTCTTGCCCGGAGGATCGCGGAAAGGACGGGACTTCCCGTCGCCGCCCTGTTCCGCGGTCAGTTCGCGGTATCGACCGATCCGCGCTGTCCGGTCGAGGGCTGGTGCAGTGTGTCTGTGGGGGGCTTCTATCTGCACTGCTGTCCCGAACTGAGGCTCTATCGAATTCTCGGAGCCTGCGGGTCGCTTGTGGCAGTGGTCTGCGGCGTCGCGGTGACACCGGAGGGCGTGCCGCTCGGCGCGATCAGTGGGCTCGATCTGACCGCCGACGACCCGCAGGCCGCCCAGCGGCTGGAGTCGCTGATCGAAACCCTGGTGGGCCGTTTCGTCGCCGTGACCTGTCTTCCCGGTGCGGCGCGGGTCTATACCGACTGTGCGGGCGACATGGGTGTGCTCTATGATCCGCAGACCCGCCGGCTGGGCAGCAGCCTTGGCGTGATCCTGTACCGCGAAATCGAGGAACGGCCCGATTTCGATCACGATGCGATCGTCGCGGGGCGGGGCAACTACGTGCTGGGGTATGTGCGCGACCGGCATGCACGGCGGCTGCCGCCCAACTTCCGGCTGGATCTGGAGGACTTCCGCCCGACCCGTTTCTGGCCGCGGGAAGACAGTCTTGACGCGACGGGCGATCTTTCGCTTGCGGAGACGGTGGAACGCATCGTCGAGAGGCTCGCCCGCAACACCGAGGCGCTGCTTGCCGTGGCGCCTTGCCTGATGCCGATCTCCGGGGGGCAGGATTCACGTACGCTGGTGGGCGCGACCCGCCACCTGCACGGCCGCATGGCCGGGTTCTTCGGCTGGCACATGCACAGGAATTCGCGGCGCGACTGCGAGATCGGGGCCCGGATCGCCGAGCGGCTCGGGCTCGACTATACCGTGATCGGCCGGATCCGGCCGTCGGCGGCCGAGGTCGCGGCATTCTTCGCCCGCACGGGCTGGATGGTTAACGGCGGCGGGCTTCTGTCGCTCGGAATGGCCAATACGCTGCCCGAGGGGCATCTGGTGCTTCGCGGCAACCTGATGGAACTGACCCGCGCGACCGAATGGGGCTGGCGGCGGGTTTCCCGTGTCGATCCCGATTGCGCCGATTGGGGTATCAAGCGGCTGAAGCTGACCCACGCCGCCCCCAAGGAACGGCGGCCGGTCGATCTCAGACAGCGGTACCTCGACTGGCGCGCGACGATCCCCGGGCCGCTGAAGGCCATCGCGCACGACCTGTCGTTCGTCGAGAACTACTACGCCAACGCCGGCGGCGCCCGCGGCTATGCGCATGTCAATGTCACCCTGGTGAACCCTTTTGCTGACCGGCATCTTTTCGCGCTGACGCTCGGCGTACCGGCGCGGCAACGGCGGGGCGGAGAATTGAACGCGGCGCTTCTGGCGCGCGCGGCGCCGGATCTTGCCGACCTGCCGTTCGTCTGACGCCGCGTGCCTTCTGCTTTGGTCGCAGGATCGTCCAAGCCGGCTTGACCCCGCCGGGACGCCGCCGCAACGTGGCCGGGTTGGTCGGCAGGAGGCACGGATGGCACGGATACCGGACAGCATCGAGGCGCTTCAGGCCCTGCTCGCCGGCCAGTCCTACGTCTGCGGCAGGGCCCTGGCCACGGTCGCCTTCCTCGCGCTGCGCCTCGGCCGGCCGTTATTCCTGGAAGGCGAGGCCGGCACCGGCAAGACCGAGATCGCCAAGGCCATCGCCGACGGCCTGGGGCGACGGCTGATCCGGTTGCAGTGCTACGAGGGGCTGGACGCCGCAAGCGCCGTCTACGAATGGAACTTCGCCGCCCAGATGATCGCAATCCGCGCTGCCGAGGCGACCGGGGCGGATGCCGAACATCTGCGCGGCGACCTGTTTGGCCCCGACTATCTGATCGAACGTCCGCTGTTGCAGGCGATGCGGCCGCAGGCAGGCGGCGCGCCGGTCCTTCTGATCGACGAGATCGACCGCACGGACGAACCGTTCGAGGCGTTCCTGCTGGAGGCACTGAGCGATTTCCAGGTGACGATCCCCGAACTGGGCACGATCCGCGCGCCCGAGCCGCCGATCGTGATCCTGACATCGAACCGCACCCGGGAGGTGCATGACGCACTGAAACGGCGGTGCCTGTATCACTGGGTCGATTACCCGGACTTCGCCCGCGAGATCGAGATCCTGAAGGCCCGCGCGCCCGAGGCGACCGAAACGCTCAGCCGCGAGATCGTGGCCTTTGTGCAGCGGCTGCGGACCGAGGATCTGTTCAAGAAGCCGGGCGTCGCCGAGACCATCGACTGGGCGAAATGCCTGCTCGCGCTGGATGTGATCACCCTGTCGCCCGAGGTGATCGCCGACACGCTGGGGGCGATCCTGAAGTACCAGGACGACATTGCCCGGCTGCAGGGCATGGAGGCCAAGCGCCTGCTGGATGAGGCGAAACGGTCGCTGGAGGCGGCCTGACCGCCTTGCCTGCACCGCAGGCGGGGCCATGGTGCCGGCGTGAGCGCGCGGGGGGCGGTGGTGCACAGGGTTTTCGACGGCCATAACGATCTGCTGTTGCGACTGTGGCAGGCGCCGGACCGGCGGTCGGCGATCTGGCTTCAGGGCGACGGGACCGGGCATCTCGACCTGCCGCGAATGCAGGCGGCGGGATTTGCGGGCGGCCTGTTCGCAATCTATGTGCCCTCGGCGCAGGTGGGCGACGTGGCGGACGTGCTGAGGCAGATGGAAAACCCGCCCTATGACCTGCCCCTGCCCGATCCGATCGGGCATCAGACCGCGCAGCCGATCGCCATGGCCATGGCCGCGCATCTTCTGTGGATGGAACGGGCCAGCGGCGGCGCGTTCCGCATCTGCAGGACGCTGGACGATCTTGATGCCTGCGCTGCATCGGACACCATCGCCGGGGTCATGCACATGGAAGGGGCCGAGGCGATCGACCCCGATCTCGACGCGCTGCATGTGCTGCACGCTCTGGGCCTGCGCAGCCTGGGCCCGGTCTGGTCGCGGCCGACGATCTTCGGCCATGGCGTCCCGTTCCGCTTTCCCGGCGATCCCGATACGGGGCCGGGGCTGACCGAAGCTGGCCGGCGGCTGGTGCGCGAATGCAACCGGCTGGGCATCCTGATCGACCTCAGTCACATGAACGCTGCCGGGTTCGACGATGTTGCCGCGATCAGCGACGCGCCGCTGGTCGCCACCCATTCGAACGCCTGGGCGGTGACCCCTTCGACCCGCAATCTGACCGACCGCCAGCTCGACATGATCCGCGAACGCGACGGGCTGGTCGGGCTGAACTTTGCCACCGTCTTCCTGCGCGAGGATGGCCGGCAGTCGCCGGCGATGGGCTGGGACCCGCTGCTGCGCCACCTCGACCATCTGATCGGCCGGCTGGGCGAGGACCGGGTCGGGTTCGGGTCGGATTTCGACGGCGCGACCATGCCCGACGGGATCGGCGACGTGACCGGCCTGGCGCGGCTGACTGCGGCGCTGGAGCGGCACGGCTACGGGGCCGCGCTGATGGAAAAGCTGTGTTGGCGGAACTGGCGCGCGGTTCTCGGCCGGGTCTGGAAGGACTGACGCCTGCGCCCCGCGCGCCGCCCCTGCTACTTGGGCGCGATCATCATGACCATCTGCCGGCCCTCGAGCTTGGGCATCGATTCGATCTTGCCCGCATCGCCGACATCGGCCGCGACGCGGTTCAGAAGCTCGAGCCCCAGCTGCTGATGCGCCATCTCGCGGCCGCGGAATCGCAACGTGACCTTCACCTTGTCCCCTTCGCCCAGGAATTTCATCACCGACCGCATCTTGACCTCGTAATCGTGCGTATCGGTGCCGGGCCGGAACTTTATTTCCTTGATCTCGATGATCTTCTGCTTCTTGCGCGCCTCGGCCTCGCGCTTCTGCTGTTCGTATTTGAACTTGCCGAAGTCCATGATCTTGCAGACCGGGGGAACTGCTGTCGGCGAGATCTCGACCAGATCGAGCCCGGCCTCCTGGGCAAGGGCAAGGGCCCTTGACGGGGTGACGACGCCGATGTTCTCGCCCTCCGGTCCGATCAGGCGGATCTCCGGGGCGCGAATGCGGTCGTTCACGCGCGGTCCGGTGTCGCGCTGCGGCGGGGCGTTGTGGGGTCTGCGGGCTATGACGGGTCTCCGTTGTGTTGCAAGCGTGGCGCGCAAAATAGTCATGCCCCCCGACCGGATCAACCGGTTTCAGCCACGATCCGCCGCCTGTGCCGCAATGCGGCGAAAGCTCTTTCATTCCCGTCCCGGCTCTGGCACAGGGTGGCGCAGACCGGACCCGGAGGAGTTGGACATGAACAAGAGCGTGATCGTCGGGCTGATCCTGATCGTGGCTGCCGTGGCGGGATACTGGCAGCTCGTGCATGTTCCGCAGCAACGTGCCGCCGAAGAGGCCGCCGCTGCGGCGGCCGAACAGGCACGCGCCGCCGAGGCCGAGGC
>JBKBMT010000068.1:0-13746 GCA_046295655.1 Gemmobacter sp.
ACAGCCCCCGGCCCCCACCCCCGCCCCCCAGCGCGCGCACCGCACCGACCTGACCGCGCAGCGGTCGGAACTGCTGGCGACCCCCCAGATCGCCCGCCCGGGCGGGGCGACGATCCTCGAGCGGATGGAGCAGATCGAGCTGGAGCTGATGCGCGTCACGGCCCGGGCCGAGGAACTGGAGCTGCGGATCGAGCGGATCGTGGCCGACGGGACCAACCGGCTGGGGGATCTGGAATTCCGCATCGTCGAGCTGGAGGGCGGCGACGTCAGCCAGCTTGGCCAGACCCCGCCGCTGGGCGGAGGTGCAACCCCGGGGGGCGCCGCGCCGACCGCCCCGGCCGCCGGCCCGCAGATGGCCGAGGGCGAACAGGCGGCATTCGACCGGGCCCGGGAGGTGCTCGGTCAGGGTGACTTTCGCACCGCCGTCACGCTCCTTGAGGCCCATGCCGAGACCTGGCCGGCGGGCCCCCTGACCGGCGAGGCGCATTTCCTGCGCGGCGAGGCGCTGGCGGCCCTGGGCGAGACCTCGCAGGCCGCGCGGGCCTGGCTCGAAAGCTTTTCCGGCTACCCCGACGGGCCGCGCGCCGGCGATGCGCTGGTCAGGCTTGGCATCGCGCTGCACGACCTCGGGCAGCGCTATGAATCCTGCGTCACCCTGGCCGAGGTCGGGCCGCGCTATCCGGGCACCCCGGCCGCGGCCGAGGCGGCGGCGGCGATGCTGGCGCAAGCCTGTCCGTGACGACCGACCGGACGCTGCGCGAACTGCTTGCCGCGGGGCTGCAACCCGACCCGCCTGCCCGGATCGGGGTCGCGGTGTCGGGCGGTTCGGATTCCATGGCGCTTCTGCACCTGATGGCCGAGGCGGCGCAGGACGGCGGGCCCAAGCCCGCGGCGGTGACGGTCGATCACCATCTGCGCCACGGATCCGGGGCCGAGACAGCGGCCGTCGCCCGGGCCTGCGCCGGGCTGGGGCTCGAGCATGCGGTGCTCCACTGGCGCTGGGACGGGCGGGGCAACCTCGAGGCATCGGCCCGGTCGGGGCGGATGGCGGCGCTCGCCGACTGGGCAAGGGCGCAGGGGATCGAGGCCGTGGCGCTGGCCCATACGCTGGACGATCAGGCCGAAACCGTCCTGATGCGCCTTGCCCGCGGATCGGGCGTGGACGGGCTGGCGGCGATGCAGCCGCGCCGGCAGGCGCTCGGGATCCTCTGGCTGCGGCCCCTGCTGGCGGCCCGGCGCGAGGCGCTGCGCGGCTGGTTGCGCGACCGCGGCATCGGCTGGGTCGAGGATCCGATGAACGCGGATCCGGCCTTTGACCGGGTCAGGGCGCGTCGGGCGCTGGCGCATCTGGCCCCGCTCGGGATCACGGCCGAGGGCCTTGCCGCCACTGCGCGCTGGATGGGCCTTGCGCGCGAGGCGCTCGATGCGATGGTGCTGGCCGGGCAGGGCACGCTCTGGCAGGAGAGCGCGGGCGATGTGGTGATCGACGCCGCGCGCTATGCCGAGGCCCCGCTCGAGACCCGGCTGCGGCTTCTGTCCGGGGCCCTGCGCTGGATCGCTTCGGCCGCCTACCGGCCGCGCCTGTCCGCGCTTCTGCCCCTGCACGAGGCGCTCTCCGCGCCCTGCCGCCGGACGCTGACGGGCTGTGTCGTCACCCGAAGCGGTGCCGAGATCCGCATCGGCCGCGAGCCCCGCGCCGCCCTGGCCGCAGCGTCGGCGGCGCCCGGCGCGCCCTGGGACGGTCGCTGGATCGTGACCGGACCGCCGATCCCCGGTGCCGAGGTCCGCGCGCTCGGCCCGGCGGGGCTGGCCGGTCTGCCGCGAACGGCGCGCAAACCCCTGCCGCGCAGCACCCTTCTGGCCGGTCCCGCGGTCTGGGTCGGCGACCGGCTGATCGCGGCGCCGCTGGCCGCGGGCGGCGGCGACTGGTCGGCGGAGCCCTGCCGCGGCTTTGCGGCGCACCTGATCGCGCATTGAACCTGTCCGCCGAATGTCTATCTTGAACCAAGGCCGTGCCCGGCGCGGCGCCAAGGGAGTATCCTCGTGGGCAATATGCGCAACATTGCGTTCTGGGTCGTCCTGTTCCTGCTGATCCTTGCGCTTTTCAACCTGTTCAGCGGCGGCCAGACCACGACATCGGCGCGGCAGATCTCCTATTCCGACTTCATCCAGCGGGTCGAGGAAGGGGCGGTGAGCTCGGTCACGCTGGATGGCGAGCGCGTGATCGTGCGCGGCCGGGACGGATCGCAATATGTCACGATCCGGCCTCAGGGCGAGAACATCACCGAACGGCTGATCGCCAACCGCGTCGAGGTGCGGGCAGAGCCGCAGGAACAGTCGGGCTTCCTGTCCGCGCTGTCGCTGTGGCTGCCCTTCCTGCTGCTGATCGGCATCTGGATCTTCTTCATGAACCGGATGCAGGGCGGCGGGCGCGGCGGGGCCATGGGCTTCGGCAAGAGCCGCGCGAAACTTCTGACCGAGAAACACGGCCGCGTCACCTTCGACGACGTGGCGGGCATCGACGAGGCCAAGGAAGAGCTTGAGGAGATCGTCGAGTTCCTGCGCAACCCGCAGAAGTTCTCGCGCCTCGGCGGCAAGATCCCCAAGGGCGCGCTGCTGGTCGGCCCGCCGGGCACCGGCAAGACCCTGCTCGCGCGCGCGATCGCGGGCGAGGCGGGGGTGCCCTTCTTCACCATCTCGGGCTCCGACTTCGTGGAGATGTTCGTGGGCGTGGGTGCCAGCCGCGTGCGCGACATGTTCGAACAGGCCAAGAAGAACGCCCCCTGCATCGTCTTCATCGACGAGATCGACGCGGTGGGCCGGGCGCGCGGCGTGGGCATCGGCGGCGGCAACGACGAGCGCGAACAGACGCTGAACCAGCTTCTGGTCGAGATGGACGGCTTCGAGGCCAACGAGGGCGTCATCATCGTCGCGGCGACCAACCGCAAGGACGTGCTCGACCCCGCGCTGCTGCGCCCCGGCCGCTTCGACCGGCAGATCCATGTGCCCAACCCCGACATCAAGGGCCGCGAGAAGATCCTGGGCGTGCATGCCCGCAAGGTGCCGATCGGGCCCGACGTGGACCTGCGCGTGATCGCCCGGGGCACGCCGGGCTTTTCCGGTGCCGACCTCGCGAACCTCGTCAACGAGGCGGCGCTGATGGCGGCACGGGTCGGCCGGCGCTTCGTGACCATGGACGACTTCGAGAATGCCAAGGACAAGGTGATGATGGGCGCCGAGCGGCGCAGCATGGTCCTGACCCAGGAGCAGAAGGAGAAGACCGCCTATCACGAGGCCGGCCACGCCATCGTCGGCATGTCGCTGCCGAAATGCGATCCGGTCTACAAGGCCACGATCATCCCCCGCGGCGGGGCGCTGGGCATGGTGGTCAGCCTGCCCGAGATGGACCGGCTGAACATGCACAAGGACGAGGCCAAGCAGCGCATCGCCATGACCATGGCGGGCAAGGCGGCCGAGATCATCAAGTATGGCGAGGACGGTGTGTCGAACGGCCCGACCGGCGACATCATGCAGGCCAGCCAGCTGGCCCGCGCCATGGTCATGCGCTGGGGCATGTCCGACAAGGTCGGCAACATCGACTATGCCGAGGCGCACGAGGGCTATCAGGGCAATGCCGCCGGCTTCTCGGTCAGCGCCCATACCAAGGAGCTGATCGAGCAGGAGGTGAAGGCCCTGATCGACGAGGGCTACGAGACCGCGCGCAAGATCCTGCTCGAGCGGCAGGAGGATTTCGAGCGGCTGGCCAAGGGTCTGCTGGAATACGAGACCCTGACCGGCGACGAGATTCGCAAGGTGATCGCAGGCGAGCCGCTGGACGGCGACTCCGACGCCGAGACGCCGTCCTCGGGCAGCAGCGGGCTGGCAGCGCTTGCGTCGATCCCCAAGACCAAGCCGAAACCCACGGCCCCCGGGGGCGGGATGGAGCCGGAACCCTCGACCTGAGCGAAGGCCGCCTGCCGGGCGGAACGCGGCCGGCCGGGGACGACGCCGTCCACTCGGGCCCCCGGTCCGCCGGCGCAGACGCCCACCGGGTGGGCACCGGGCGCTTCCGCCGTCTTTCCCGTCCGCCGCCGCCTGTCCGTCGGTCTGCGCGGCGCCGTGTGACGGCGCCGCGGCGGCAGGGCAGGGCGGGACAGGGCGATTTCCGGCACGCTTGCGTCGCAATCCGCCTTCGCCGCGCCCGGCGGTAAGGCTAAGCAGGGCCAAACCGGAGGACTGCCATGGCCCACAGGACCGACATCGAGATCGCCCGCGCCGCACGGAAACTTCCGATCCAGGAGATCGGCGCAAAGCTGGGCATCCCGCCCGAGGATCTGGTGCCCTACGGCCACGACAAGGCAAAGGTCGGTGCGGGCTTCATCCGCGGGCTGGCCGATCGCCCCGACGGCAAGCTGATCCTCGTGACCGCGATCAACCCGACACCGGCGGGCGAGGGCAAGACGACCACCACCGTCGGCCTGGGCGACGGGCTGGCCCGGATCGGCAAGAAGGCGGCAATCTGCATCCGGGAGGCGTCGCTCGGCCCGAACTTCGGCATGAAGGGCGGCGCGGCCGGGGGCGGTCTGTCGCAGATCGTGCCGATGGAGGACATGAACCTTCACTTCACCGGTGATTTCCATGCGATCACCGCGGCGCACAACCTGCTGGCGGCAATGATCGACAACCACATCTACTGGGGCAATGCCCTTGGCATCGACGAACGCCGCATCACCTGGCGCCGGGTGATGGACATGAACGACCGGGCGCTGCGCGACATCGTGGTGGGTCTCGGCGGGGTGGCGAACGGTTTTGCCCGGCAGACCGGCTTCGACATCACCGTGGCCTCCGAGGTCATGGCGATCCTCTGCCTCTCGCGGGATCTCGAGGACCTGCAGGACCGGCTGGGCCGGATCGTCGTCGCCTATACCCGCGACCGCCAGCCGATCCATGCCCGGGACCTGAAGGCCGACGGGGCGATGACGGTGCTGCTGCGCGACGCGATGCAGCCCAACCTCGTCCAGACGCTGGAGAATACCCCGGCCTTCGTTCATGGCGGTCCGTTCGCCAACATCGCCCATGGCTGCAATTCGGTCGTGGCGACGACCACGGCGCTGAAGCTGGCCGACTATGTCGTGACCGAGGCGGGCTTCGGCGCCGATCTGGGCGCGGAGAAGTTCTTCGACATCAAGTGCCGCAAGGCGGGGCTGAAACCGGCGGCGGCGGTGATCGTCGCCACGGTGCGGGCGATGAAGATGAACGGCGGCGTGACGAAAGAGGCGCTTGGTTCGGAAAATACAGCTGCGGTGCAGAAGGGCTGCGCCAACCTCGGACGCCACATTGCAAATGTGAAATCCTTCGGGGTGCCCGTGGTGGTCGCGATCAACCATTTCGGCACCGATACCGAGGCCGAGATCGCGACGGTGCAGGACTATGTGGCCTCCCAGGGGGCCGAGGCCTTCGTCTGCCGGCACTGGGCCGAGGGCTCGGCCGGGATCGAGGCGCTGGCGCACAAGGTCGTCGCGCTGGCCGAGTCGGGTGCTGCGCATTTCGCCCCGCTCTATCCCGACGACATGCCGCTGTTCCAGAAGATCGAGACCATCGCCAAGCGGATCTACCATGCCGATGCGGTGATCGCGGACAAGGCGATCCGCGACCAGCTGCGCGCCTGGGAGGCGGCGGGCCACGGCGATCTGCCGATCTGCATGGCCAAGACGCAGTATTCCTTCTCGACCGACCCGAACCTGCGCGGCGCGCCGACGGGGCATACGGTGCCGGTGCGCGAGGTTCGGCTGTCGGCGGGGGCAGGCTTCGTGGTGGCGATCTGCGGCGAGATCATGACCATGCCGGGCCTGCCGCGCGCGCCCTCGGCCGAGGTGATCGGGCTGAACGCGGCGGGCGAGGTCGAGGGGCTGTTCTGACCGGGGCTTGACGCGGCCGGCCCGTCCCGGGCATCGAACCCGGGACGGGCCGCGCCTTCGGCGGGCCGGACGGCGAGCGCGGGAGGAAGACGGCCATGGCTCAGGGCGCGCGGATCATCGACGGAAAGGCGCGGGCCGAGGCCTTGCGCGGCCGGATCGCGGCCGAGGTGGCGCGGCTGGCCCGGGCGCAGGGGCTGGTGCCGGGGCTGGCGGTGGTGCTGGTGGGCGAGGATCCGGCGAGCCAGGTCTATGTGCGCAACAAGGGCCGCCAGACCGCCGAGGCAGGGATGCGGTCGTTCGAGCACCGGCTGCCGGCCGAAACCGATGCCGCGACGCTTCTTGCCACGATCGAGCGGCTGAACGCCGACCCGGCGGTGCACGGGATCCTCGTGCAGCTGCCGCTGCCGGCACATCTGGACGCCGGCGCGGTGATCGACGCGATCGACCCGGCGAAGGACGTGGACGGTTTCCACGTCATCAATGCGGGGCGGCTGGCCACCGGCCGGCCGGGCCTCGTGCCCTGCACCCCGCTCGGCTGTCTGATGCTGCTGCGCGACCGGCCGGGCGATCTGGCGGGGCTCGAGGCGGTGGTGGTGGGGCGCAGCAACATCGTCGGCAAGCCGATGGCGCAGCTGCTGCTGGCCGAAAGCTGCACCGTCACCGTCGCCCATTCCCGCAGCCGCGACCTGCCGGGCCTGTGCCGCCGGGCCGACATCCTGATCGCTGCCGCCGGCCGGCCCGAGATGATCCGGGGCGACTGGGTGAAGCCCGGCGCGACGGTGATCGACGTCGGCATCAACCGGGTGGAACGCGGCGGACGCGCGGTGCTTGTCGGCGACGTGGCCTTCGCCGAGGCCGCGGCGGTCGCCGGCGCGATCACCCCGGTGCCGGGCGGCGTCGGACCGATGACCATCGCCTGTCTGCTGGCCAACACGCTGACCGCGGCGTGCCGGGCCGCCGGACTGCCCGCACCGGATATCGGCTGAGCAGGCTCAGGCGCCGGGGGCGACCGGGACCATCGTGCCGGTCAGCAGCGCCACCTGCGTCTCGGCACCGGTGCCGTCGAGGGCGAAGACCTCGGCGGTGACGACGATCAGCCGCCGGCCCGGCTTCAGCACCGCGCCGCGGGCCACAAGCCCGACCCCCCGCGCCGGCCGCAGCAGGTGGATGCGGATTTCGGCGGTCATCACCTCGGCGTCGGCGGGCAGCAACGTCAGCGCCGAATAGCCGGCGGCAGAATCGCCCAGCGCGAAGGCCAGCGCGGCATGACCGGCGCCGTGCTGCTGGCTGACCGCGGCGGTGACCGGGGCGGCGATCTCCACCCGTCCGGCAGCGACCGAGACCAGCCGCGCGCCCAGCGTCGCCATCATCCCCTGGCGTCCGAAGCTGGCGGCGATCCGGTCGCCGAGCGCATCCCGGCTCACATCTGCCCCCCGGCGATCTCGATCGTCTGGCCGTTCACGCTGTCCGAACCCGGACCGACCAGCCACAGCGCCGCCGCCGCCACCTCCTCGGGGGCGATCAGCCGGCCGTGGCGGTTCGCACCCACCATCACCTGACGCGCGGCCTCCTGCGTGATCCCCGCCCGCTCGGCGATCGAGACGGTGTTGCGGCTGACGATGTCGGTATCGACATAGGCCGGGCAGATCGCATTGGCGGTGATGCCGCTGCCGATCATGTCCTCGGAAATGCCGCGGATCAGACCGATCATGCCATGTTTCGAGGCCGTATAGGCCGGCGCACCCTTCAGCCCCTTCAGCCCGGCGATGGACGAGATCGCGATCACCCGGCCCCAGCCTTCGGCACGCATGCCGCCGAGACATTCGCGGATCGTCAGGAACGCTCCGTCCAGGTTGATCGACATCATCCGGCGCCAGAAGTCGAGCGTGGTCTTTCCCAGCGCCCGGCCTTCGGCGATGCCGGCATTGGCGACACAGATCGTCACCGGCCCCCGGGCGGCAGTCGCGGCGGCGATCCCGGCGACGACGCTTGCCTCCTCGGCGACATCCATCGGCAGGGGGTGCAGCCGCGGCGCAGCCGCCGCAGCCTCTTCCAGAACCCCGATCCGCCGGCCGGTGATCGTTACCTCGGCACCGGCCCCGGCCAGCGCCCGCGCAATGGCAAGCCCGATCCCCGTTCCGCCGCCGGTGACCAGCGCATGTCGTCCCTCAAGCATCGCATCCTCCCGTTTCCGGCACTGTCGCCGCGAAGCCCGACCGGGTAAAGCGGGAACCGGACGACATTCGGGGCAGGATCATGCGTCACCTCGACTATCCGCCGGTCTGGCTGGCCGGATGCCTGGGCCTTGCGCTGCTTCAGCAGGCGGTGTGGCCGACCGCGGTGCCCGGCTGGCTGGCCGCGGCCGGCACCGGCCTTGCGCTTGCCGGGGCGGCGATCATGGCGGCTGCGGCGGTGGAATTCGCCCGCGCCCGCACCACCATCGTTCCGCATCGCGCGCCCGCGGCGCTGATCACAGGCGGCATCTTCCGCCTCTCGCGCAACCCGATCTACCTCGCCGACGCGCTGATCCTTGCCGGGCTCGCGCTGCGCTGGGGGGCCTGGCCGTCGCTCGTGCTGGTGCCGGCCTTCGTGGCGGTGATCACCGCGCGCTTCGTCCGCGCCGAGGAGGCGCGCCTGCGTGCCGCCTTCGGGTCCGCGTTCGACGCCTATGCCGCCCGCACCCGCCGCTGGATCTGAACCGGGGACGGTGCCGCCACCACAGCCCTGCGCCGCAATGCGGCGACAGGGGCCGGCCGTCTTGTGGAACAGGGTTCCGCACTGTATGGGGCGAAAGCGGCCAGCGCCGCCCGCAGGTCAGCCGGAACCGCAGCGAGGGGGGAAGAAAAGGTGAAGATCGGGGCACCGAAGGAGATCTTCGAGGGCGAGAACCGCGTCGCGATGACGCCGGACTCGGCACTGCAGTTGCAGAAACTCGGACATTCATGCTGCATCGAGGCTGGCGCCGGGGCGAAGGCGGGCTTCAGCGACGACGCCTATCGCGCGGCCGGGGTCGAGGTGCTGCCCGATGCGGCGGCACTCTGGGCCGCGGCGGATGTGGTGGTCAAGGTGCGCGCGCCGGAGGAGGCCGAGGCGCGGCTGCTGCGCCAGGGGCAGACGCTGATCTCGTTCTTCTGGCCGGCGCAGAACCCCGAGCTTCTGGAACTGTGCCGGGCGCAGGGTGCCACGGTGATCGCCATGGACATGGTGCCGCGGATCAGCCGGGCGCAGAAGATGGATGCGCTCAGCTCGATGGCCAACATCGCCGGCTACCGTGCGGTGATCGAGGCCGGCAACAACTTCGGCCGCTTCTTCACCGGCCAGGTGACGGCGGCCGGCAAGGTGCCGCCGGCCAAGGTCCTGGTGGTCGGGGCTGGCGTCGCCGGGCTTGCCGCGATCGGCACGGCGGTCAGCCTCGGCGCCATCGTTCATGCCTTCGACGTGCGCCCCGAGGTCGCCGAACAGATCGAATCGATGGGCGCGAACTTCGTGTTCCTGGAGTTCGAGCCCAGCCAGGACGGTGCCGCCACCGGCGGCTATGCCGCGCCCCAGTCCGAGGAATTCCGCCAGAAGCAGCTCGAGAAGTTCCGCGAACTGGCGCCCGAGATGGACATCGTCATCACCACCGCGCTGATCCCCGGCCGTCCCGCGCCCAAGCTCTGGACCGAGGACATGGTGCGGATGATGAAGCCCGGATCGGTGATCGTGGACCTCGCCGCCGAGCGCGGCGGCAACTGCGACCTGACGGTGCCGGACCAGAAGATCGTTACCGAGAACGGCGTCACCATCGTCGGCTACACCGATTTCCCCAGCCGGATGGCCGCCCAGGCCTCGACGCTCTATTCCACCAACATCCGCCACATGCTCACCGACCTGACGCCGGGCAAGGACGGCGTCATCGTCCAGAACATGGAGGATGACGTGATCCGCGGCGCGACCGTCGCCCATGCGGGCGAGATCACCTTCCCGCCGCCGCCGCCCAAGGTGCAGGCCATCGCCGCGGCCAAGCCCAGGGAACGGCCCAAGGAGCTGACGCCCGAGGAACGGCGGGCGCGGGAACTGGCCGAGTTCAAGGCCCAGACCCGCCGCCAGGTCTCGCTTCTGGCGGTCGGCGCGGCGCTGGTGCTCGGGGTCGGGCTCATCGCGCCGGCCAGCTTCATGCAGCATTTCATCGTCTTCCTGCTGGCCGTCTTCGTCGGCTTCCAGGTGATCTGGAACGTCGCGCATTCGCTGCACACGCCGCTCATGTCGGTCACCAACGCGATCTCCTCGATCATCATCCTCGGTGCGCTGATGCAGATCGGCTCGACCTCGGTCCTGGTCACCATCCTTGCCGCCGCGGGGATCCTGATGGCGGCGGTCAACATCTTCGGCGGCTTCATGGTGACGCGGCGGATGCTCGCCATGTTCCAGAAATCCTGATCGGGCAGGGGTAGGCAGATGGATTACGGATTCACCGTTGCGGCCTATGCGGTCGCTGGCGTGCTGTTCATCCTGTCGCTGGGCGGGCTGTCGAACCAGGAAAGCGCCAAGCGCGCGGTCTGGTACGGCATCGTCGGCATGGCCATTGCCGTCGGCGCCACGATGATCGGGCCGGGCAAGGGCCTGTGGCTGCTGTCGCTGGTGCTGATCGCGGCAGGCGGTGTGGTGGGCTGGCAGCTGGCCACCCGGGTGCAGATGACCCAGATGCCCGAGCTTGTGGCGATCATGCACAGCCTCGTCGGTCTGGCCGCGGTCGTCGTGGGCTTCAATGCCCATGTCGAGATCGGCCGCACCGCGGCCGAATTCGCCGCCGCCGGCCTGCCCTTCCCGCAGCCCGCGGGGCCGATGACGCCCGCGGCCTACGAGCTGTGGCGGGGGCTGACGGATTTTGCCATGATCATCGGCAAGAAGACCGCGGTCGAGGTGGGCATCCTGCGGGTGGAGCTGATGCTCGGGATCTGGATCGGCGCCGTGACCTTCACCGGCTCGGTCGTGGCCTATGGCAAGCTTGCCGGCCGGATCACCAGCGCCGCGACGCAGCTGCCCGGCGGCCACATGCTGAACGCCGCGGCGGCAGCGGGCTCGCTGATCCTCGCGGTCGTCTATCTGCAGACTGCGGGCGCATGGGCGCTGATCGTCCTCACCCTGCTGGCGCTGTTCATCGGCTATCACCTGATCATGGGCATCGGCGGGGCCGACATGCCGGTGGTGGTGTCGATGCTGAACAGCTATTCCGGCTGGGCGGCGGCGGCGATCGGCTTCTCGCTCGGGAACGACCTTCTGATCGTGGTCGGCGCGCTGGTCGGCTCCTCGGGCGCGATCCTCAGCTACATCATGTGCAAGGCGATGAACCGGTCGTTCATCAGCGTGATCCTCGGCGGCTTCGGCGGTGCCTCGGGTCCGGCGATGGAGATAGCGGGCGAACAGATCGCCATCGACGCCGAGGGGGTGGCCGCGGCGCTGAACGACGCCGACAGCATCATCATCGTGCCGGGCTACGGGATGGCCGTGGCGCAGGCGCAGCAGTCGGTCGCGGAACTGACGCGCAAGCTGCGCGCCAAGGGCAAGACCGTGCGCTTCGGCATCCACCCGGTCGCGGGGCGCCTGCCCGGCCACATGAACGTGCTGCTGGCCGAGGCGAAGGTGCCCTACGACATCGTGCTGGAGATGGACGAGATCAACGACGACTTCCCCGAAACGGACGTCGCCATCGTCATCGGGTCGAACGACATCGTGAACCCGGCGGCGCAGGAGGATCCCAACAGCCCGATTGCCGGTATGCCGGTACTCGAGGTCTGGAAGGCCAAGCAGGTCTTCGTCTCCAAGCGCGGCCAGGGGACGGGCTATTCGGGCATCGAGAACCCGCTGTTCTACAAGGAGAACACGCGGATGTTCTACGGCGATGCGAAGAAGAGCATCGACAGCCTCCTGCCACTGATCGACTGACCCCGAGCCCCGGCCCTGCGCCGGGGCGTCGCGCCGGAGGGCGGGCATGCAACGGCTTCCCGGCAGCATCTGGGCGCTGGGCTTCGTGAGCCTGTTCATGGACATCTCCTCCGAGATGATCCACGGGTTGCTGCCGGTGTTCCTGGTCGTGGGTCTTGGTGCAAGCCCGCTGATCGTCGGGCTGATCGAGGGGATCGGCGAGGCCACGGCGAACGTGACCAAGCTGTTTTCCGGCGTGCTTGCCGACCTGACCCGCCGCCGCAAGGCGCTGGCGGTGATCGGCTACGGGCTGGGCGCGCTGTCCAAGCCGGTCTTTGCGCTGGCGCCCTCTGCGGGTTGGGTGCTGGCCGCGCGCTTCGCCGACCGGGTGGGCAAGGGCATCCGGGGTGCGCCCCGTGATGCGCTGGTCGCCGATCTTGCGCCCCCCGGCATGGTCGGCGCGGCCTTCGGGCTCCGGCAGGCGATCGACAACGTCGGCGCATTCCTCGGCCCGCTGCTGGCCATCGCGCTGATGTGGGTCCTGGCCGACGACTTCCGCACCGTGTTCTGGCTGGCCGCGATCCCGGGTGCGTTGGCCGTGCTGGTTCTGGTCCTTGCCGTGCGCGAGCCGCCGCCGGCGGCCGACCGGCCGCCGCCGCCGCGCCTCGATCGGGCCACCCTCGGGCGGCTGCCGCGGCTCTACTGGCTGACGGTCGGGGCAGGGGCGATCCTGACGCTTGCCCGCTTCACCGAGGCCTTCGTGATCCTCCGGGCCGAGGATCTGGGTCTGGCGCTGGCGCTGTCGCCCCTGATCCTCGTCGCGGTCAATCTGGTGTCCTCGGCCCTGACCTATCCGGTGGGCGTGCTGTCGGACCGGATCGGCCGGCGCGGCCTGCTGGCCGGCGGCTTCGGCGCGCTGATCGCGGCCGATCTCGTGCTCGCCACCGCACCCGGCCTGACGGCGGTCTTTGCCGGCGCGGCGCTGTGGGGTCTGCATCTGGCGCTGAGTCAGGGGCTGCTGGCCGCGCTGGTGGCCGACACCGCGCCCGCCGGACTGCGCGGCACCGCGTTCGGCGCCTTCAACCTCGTGAACGGTCTCGCGCTGTTCCTCGCCAGCGTGATCGCTGGTGCGCTCT
This sequence comes from Gemmobacter sp., assembly GCA_046295655.1. Lineage (GTDB taxonomy): Bacteria > Pseudomonadota > Alphaproteobacteria > Rhodobacterales > Rhodobacteraceae > JBKBMT01. The sequence goes on from JBKBMT010000068.1 coordinate 12,959, forward strand.
GGGCCGCCTACGGCCCCGCGGTCACATTCTGGGCCGGGGCTGGCCTTGCGACCCTGGGGCTTGGTGCCTTCCTGATCGCCGGCCGGGCGGCGCGGCGCCCCGCGCCATAGCCCGCGTTCAGCGCCCCATGCGCCGGGTGATCCGCGCCGCCTTGCGGGCCTGTTTCGCCGCCTGGCGCAGCTTGTCGGCCTGGGCGCGCTGGGCGGGCGTCATGGGGGCGCCGTCGGGACCCGACCGCGCCTGGCCCTTCGGCGCCGTCCCGCCGCCGCCGCCGGTGCGGGCCAGCATGCCGGTGCCCTTGCGGATACCGGCATTCATCAGCCTGCGGGTGATCATCCGCGTGAACATGTTGATCAGCTGGTCGAGCTTCATCGCTGCCTCCCGCGTTGCGGCGTCGGAGCGGCCGGCGCGCGGGCGGAATCCTTCACCATCGGCCTGCCGCGGTCAAGGACCGCCGGGGTCGCGCAGCGCGCGCAGCTGCCGCGCGGCAGCGCGGGCAAAGCCGCGCGTGACCGCGGCGCGCCGGGCGCCGGCCAGCCGGTGTTCCTCGGGCAGGATCACCACCTCGCCGTCCCAGCCGTCGGCCCGGATCAGCCCCGTCCCCGGCGGCAGGAGCCCGGCCGGAAAGGCCGCATCCACCGCCCAGAAGAACCGGTCGCACCAGTCCAGATAGCCCTGCCATTTCCGGTCGGCGCGGTAATCGGCGACGGAGGACTTGCATTCCACCACCCAGATCTCGCCCTTCGGCCCCAGCGCCATGACATCGACCCGCAGCCCCGGCGCGGGGG
>JBKBMT010000069.1:0-13620 GCA_046295655.1 Gemmobacter sp.
CGCGCACGACATCGGGGCGGCCCTGTCCGACGTGCTGGGGGGATTGCGCCTGATTGAAACGGCCGAGGTCGACCCGGCGATCCGCCTGCAGCTTGACCGGGTGCGCGCCGCGGGCGAGTTGCTGGCCAGGCTGGTCGAGGAGGGTCTGGCGGCAATCCCCGGGGCGTCGGACCCGCCTGCGCCCGGCAACGTTCAGCTTGCCCGCCTTGTCGCCGATCTGGCCGCGCGCTGGGGTGCGCGGGCCCGCGGCAAGGCGCTGGAGTTCCGGCTGGATCTGCAGGACGATCTTCCGCCGGTCATCCTGACGGAGCGGACCGGGCTGGAGCGGAGCCTGTCGAACATCCTTTCCAACGCGGTCAAATACACCGATTCCGGTGCGGTGGAACTGGCCGTGTTCCGGGTCGCGGACGGACGGCTGATCTTCCGGGTCCGCGACGATGGCCCGGGATTCTCGGGCGAGGCGCTGGCGCGGCTGTTCGAATTCGAAGGTCGACCGGGGAACGCCGACCGGCCGGGCGAGGGGTTGGGGCTCCACATTGCCTGGGAGCAGGCAACACGCGCGGGCGGCGCGCTTGTGGCCCGGAACCGGCCAGAGGGCGGCGCGGAGGTGGTGCTGTCGCTGCCAGCTGATGCCTGCGCCTCGGCAGTGCCGGACGGGGATCTTATGCAGCCGCTGCCGGATCTGAGCCGCATTCGCGTTCTTGTCGCAGAAGACAATCCGACCAACCAGAGGCTGATGGCCACGATGCTGGAACGGATGGGTGCCGAGGTGGAGATGGCAAGCGACGGGATCGAGGCGATCACCGCGCTGGAACAGGGTCGGTTCGACATTGCGCTGATCGACATCGAGATGCCGCGCCTGACCGGGATCCACGTCATCCGCGCGCTGCGCGCAATGTCCGGACCGCAGGCCGAACTGCCGGTTCTGGCGGTCACGGCCTATGTCATGCGCGCCAATCGCGAGGCGCTGTATGCCGCCGGCGCAGACGGGATCATCGCCAAGCCGTTCGGCACGCTCGAGGCCTTCGGTGCCGCCATTGCCCGGGCACTGCGCAAGACGGCGCCCGAACCCCAGCTGCCGGTCGACCGCCCCGGCCCGGACGCGGTGCGCATGGATCCCGAACGGTTCGACCGCTTGCTGTCCGTCGCCGGTCCCACGACTGCGCGGACGCTGCTCCTCCGTCTGGACGAGGATCTTCGCCATGCGCGGCGCAAGCTGGCCGCCGCGCGGACCGGCCCTGACTGGGCCGAAATCCGGGCCCAGACCCATGTTCTGATCGCGCTTGCGGGCGCTGTCGGGGCGCTGCTGCTGCAAAACCGGGCCGAGACCCTGAACGCGATGGCGCACGCGCGGGAAAACGGAACCAGCGCGGCACTGGAAGAGGTTCTTGAACTCCTCGATGCGCTGATAGAATTCGTTGCGGCGCAGCAATCTGGGGCAGCGTCATGAGCACCGGTTCGGTCCTGCTGATCGAGGACACGCCCTCGCTCCAGCTCGTCTACCGGGCCGTGCTGGAATCAGCGGGCCACCGCGTCACCCTCGCGGGAACCGCCGCGGATGGGCTTACGGCCTGGCAGAAGCATGATCCGGATGTGATTCTGCTGGACCTCATGCTGCCCGACCGTGACGGGCTTGTGTTGATGCGCGAGATGGTGGCGGTTCGACCCGAGACGCCGGTCGTGGTGATCACGTCGAACGGATCCATCAACAAGGCGGTCGAGGCGATGCGGGCCGGCGCCCACGACTTCTTGGTGAAACCCTTCGACGAGACACGGTTCCTGAAGGCCGTCGAGAATGCGCTGCGCGGTCGCGGTCGAGGCGGCCGAGGGCGGATGCAGGATCTGCAGACCGCACCGGCCATCGCCGGTTTCGAGGGCGTCTCGCCGCCGATGCAGCAGGTGATGTCCAAGATCCGTTCGGTCGCAGGCTCGATGGCCACGGTGTTCATCACCGGCGAAAGCGGCACCGGCAAGGAACTCTGCGCCCAGGCGGTGCACGACCTGAGCCCCCGGTCTCGGGGGCCGTTCATCGCGCTCAACTGCGGCGCGATTCCTCCGGACCTTCTCGAATCCGAAGTCTTCGGACATGTCCGCGGATCGTTCACCGGGGCGATCAGCGACAAGCCCGGCGCGGCACTTGCCGCAGACGGCGGCACCCTGTTTCTGGACGAGATCTGCGAGATGGATCTCGCATTGCAGCCGAAGTTGCTACGTTTCCTTCAGACCTCGACCGTGACCCCCGTGGGCGCGACCAAGCCGCGCAAGGTCGACGTGCGCATCGTCTGCGCGACGAACCGCGACCCACTGGAGGAAGTGCGGCGCGGCAGCTTCCGCGAGGATCTGTACTATCGGTTGTTCGTGGTCCCGATCCACATGCCGCCCTTGCGCGACCGGGGCACCGACGTGATCGAGATCGCCCGGTCGGCGCTCAGACGCTTCGCGGCCGAGGAAGGCCGGTCCTTCACGGACCTCGACAGCGAGGTGGAGGCGCTGTTTCGGCAGCTCCCCTGGCCGGGAAACATCCGGCAGTTGCTGAACGTGATCCGCAACGTGGTTGTGTTGCACGATGCGCCCCTGGTCACGCGCGCCATGCTGCCGCCGGCGCTGACCGATCTTCGGCCGCCCCCTGCAGACCCGGCAATTGCCCGGCCAACCCAAAGCGCTGCCGCTTCGGGACCGGACCTGTTTGCCGGCAAGACGCTGGCCGAGATCGAGCGGCTGGCGATCGAAGCGGCTGTTGTCCGCAACGCCGGCTCTATCCCGCGCGCCGCCCGCGAACTCGGGGTGGCGCCCTCCACGCTGTATCGCAAGCTGGACCGGAGCAGCCCCGGCTGATCCCGAAGGACGCGCCTCGCGGCCGATCCGGCCGCCGGGACATCGGCGCGAAAGATCGGCCGCCGCGTAACGACATGACAAGGCAGAGCGTTCGCGGCGGACCGGTGCCGACACGGAAACGGCGGGGTTCCTGCCCCGCCGCCTGAGAAACGGTTCCGCCGCCTGTCAGCCCCGAATGGCTGCCTTGAGCATCTGGAAATCCGCAACCCGCTTGTCGGCTGCTGCCCTGGAATCGGCGCTGGCGCGGCCTGCGGCCTCCTGCGCGGCGGCGATCAGGCCGTCAAGGAAAGCGGCATCAGCCTCGGCGACCGGCACCGCCTGTTCGGCCAGCACCGATGTCGCCTGAGCCGTGATCTCGGCGAAACCGCCGGTCACCACATAGTCCTGGCTGCCGGACGGCGCGACCACCCGAAGGATGCCGGGCCGCAGCGTGGTGATGGTGGGGGCGTGCCCCTCCATCGCTGTCAGATCACCCTCGGCGCCGGGGATCTGGACCTCTGTCGCCGCGAGCGAGGCAAGCCGTCGCTCGGGACTGACCAGGTCGAATTGCAGGGTTCCGGCCATGTCGCCCCCTTATGCCGCCGCCGCCAGGCGTTCGGCCTTGGCCACCACCTCGTCGATATCGCCGACCATGTAGAAGGCGGCCTCGGGCAGGTGGTCGTAGTCGCCGGCGACCACGGCCTTGAACGAGGCGATGGTCTTCTCCAGCGGCACCTGCACCCCGTCCGAACCGGTGAACACCTTGGCCACGTCGAAGGGTTGCGAGAGGAAGCGCTGGATCTTCCGGGCACGGGCCACCGTCAGCTTGTCCTCTTCCGACAGTTCGTCCATCCCGAGGATCGCGATGATGTCCTGCAGCGACTTGTAGCGCTGGAGGATGCCCTGCACGTCGCGGGCGACCTGATAGTGTTCCTCGCCCACCACCTGCGGATCGAGGATCCGGCTGGTCGAATCGAGCGGGTCCACCGCCGGATAGATGCCAAGTTCCGAGATCGCGCGCGACAGCACGGTGGTGGCGTCGAGGTGCGCGAAGGACGTGGCGGGGGCCGGGTCGGTCAGGTCATCGGCCGGAACGTAGATGGCCTGGACGCTGGTGATCGAGCCGTTCTTGGTCGAGGTGATGCGCTCCTGCAGGGCGCCCATGTCGGTGGCGAGCGTCGGCTGATAGCCCACGGCGGACGGGATGCGGCCCAGAAGCGCCGACACCTCGGACCCGGCTTGCGTGAAGCGGAAGATGTTGTCCACGAAGAACAGAACGTCGGTCCCCGACTGGTCGCGGAACTGCTCGGCCAGCGTCAGGCCGGTCAGCGCGACGCGGGCGCGGGCGCCCGGCGGCTCGTTCATCTGGCCATAGACCAGCGCCACCTTCGATTCCTCGAGGTTGTCGATGTTGATGACGCCCGATTCGATGAACTCGTGGTAGAGGTCGTTGCCCTCGCGCGTCCGCTCGCCCACGCCGGCGAAGACCGAATAGCCCGAGTGCACCTTGGCGATGTTGTTGATCAGCTCCTGGATCAGCACGGTCTTGCCCACGCCGGCACCGCCGAACAGGCCGATCTTGCCGCCCTTGGCATAGGGGGCAAGCAGGTCGATGACCTTGATGCCGGTGACAAGGATCGCCGATTCCGTCGCCTGGGCGGCGAAGTCGGGGGCGGGTTGGTGGATGGCGCGGGCCTCGGCCGCGGCCACGGGGCCTTTCTCGTCGATCGGCTCGCCGACGACGTTCAGGATGCGGCCCAGCGTGCCGTTGCCCACCGGAACCGAGATCGGACCGCCGGTATCGGTGACGGCCTGGCCGCGCACCAGACCCTCGGTCGCATCCATGGCAATGGTGCGCACGGTGTTCTCGCCGAGGTGCTGGGCGACCTCCAGAACCAGCCGCTTGCCGTTGTTCTCGGTCTCCAGCGCATTGAGGATGGCCGGCAGCGCCCCGTCGAACTGAACGTCCACGACGGCGCCGATGACCTGCGTGACCTTGCCTGTTGCCTTTGCCATGTGGTGTCTCCGGTTTCGTCAGAGCGCCTCGGCGCCCGAGATGATTTCGATGAGTTCCTTGGTGATCGCAGCCTGCCGCGAGCGGTTGTACTGGATCGTCAGCTTGTTGATCATGTCGCCCGCATTGCGCGTCGCGTTGTCCATTGCGGTCATCCGCGCGCCCTGTTCCGAGGCGCCGTTTTCAAGCAGCGCCGTGAAGATCTGGGTCGCCACGCCGCGCGGCAGCAGATCGTCAAGTATCGCCTCCTCGGACGGTTCGTAGTCATAGAGCCCGCCCGTGGCCGCCCCATCCTCGAACGTGGCCGGGATCACCTGTTTCATGGTCGGGACCTGCGCGATCACCGACTGGAAGCGGTTGTAGAAGATCGTCGCCACGTCGAATTCGCCGGCATCGAAGCGCCGAAGGATGTCGGCCGCAATCGCCTGCGCCTCGGCATAGCCGACGCGCTTGACCTCGCTCAGATCGACATGGCCGACGAAGTGATCGGCGAGGTCCCGTTTGAGCTGTTCGCGGCCCTTCTTTCCGACCGTCAGGATCTTCACCGTCTTGCCCTGGCCGATCAGCTTCTGCGCCTGGTAGCGCGCGATCTTGACGATGGACGAGTTGAAGCCACCGCACAGTCCACGCTCGGAAGTCATCACGACCAGCAGATGCACGCGGTCCTGTCCGGTGCCTGCCAGCAGGCGGGGCGCGCTGTCGGAGCCCGAGACGCCCGAGGCAAGCCCGGCCATCACGGCATTCATCCGCTCGGCATAGGGGCGCGCAGCCTCGGCCGCCTCCTGCGCCCGGCGCAGCTTGGCGGCGGCGACCATCTGCATCGCCTTGGTGATCTTCCGCGTGTTCCTGACGCTTCCGATCCGGTTCTTCAGATCCTTGAGGCTCGGCATGCGCTATCCTCCTGCTTCGCCCTCAGGCGAAGTCCTTGGCGAAGGATTCGATCGCGGCCTTGATGCGGTTGGCGGCCTCGTCCTTGATCTTCGGATCCTCGCGCGTGATCCAGTCCAGAAGATCGGCGTGCTTGGTGCGCAGGTGGTTCAGCAGACCCTTTTCGAACCGGCCGACATCGCGGACCGGGATCTTGTCGAGATAGCCGTTGGTCCCCGCGAAGATCACGCAGACGATCTCGGCGTTGGTCAGCGGCGAATACTGCGGCTGCTTCATCAGCTCGGTCAGGCGCGCGCCGCGGTTCAGAAGCTTCTGCGTGGCCGCGTCGAGGTCCGAGCCGAACTGCGCGAAGGCCGCCATTTCGCGATACTGCGCCAGTTCCAGCTTCACCGGGCCGGCAACCGACTTCATCGCGTTGGTCTGGGCCGAGGAGCCGACGCGCGACACCGACAGGCCGGTGTTCACCGCCGGGCGGATGCCCTGGTAGAACAGTTCGGTCTCGAGGAAGATCTGTCCGTCGGTGATCGAGATCACGTTGGTCGGGATGTAGGCCGACACGTCGCCGGCCTGGGTTTCGATGATCGGAAGCGCGGTCAGCGATCCGGCGCCGAAATCCTTGTTCAGCTTGGCCGAACGCTCCAGCAGGCGCGAGTGCAGGTAGAACACGTCGCCCGGATAGGCCTCACGTCCCGGCGGCCGGCGCAGCAGCAGCGACATCTGGCGGTAGGCCACGGCCTGTTTCGACAGGTCATCGTAGATGATCAGCGCATGGCGGCCGTTGTCGCGGAAGTATTCCGCCATCGCGGTCGCCGAATAGGGGGCAAGGAACTGCATCGGCGCCGGGTCCGAGGCGGTCGCGGCAACGACGATGGAATAGGCCATCGCGCCGGTTTCCTCGAGCTTCTTCACCAGCTGCGCGACAGTCGAGCGCTTCTGGCCCACAGCAACGTAAACGCAGTAGAGCTTCTTGCTCTCGTCGTCGCCGGCGGCCTCGTTATAGGACTTCTGGTTCAGGATCGTGTCGAGCGCCACCGCGGTCTTGCCGGTCTGACGGTCGCCGATGATCAGCTCCCGCTGACCGCGGCCGATCGGGATCATCGCGTCCACGGCCTTGAGGCCGGTGGCCATCGGCTCGTGCACCGAGCGGCGCGGGATGATGCCGGGGGCCTTCACATCCGCGATGCGGCGCTCGGAGGCGGCGATGGGGCCCTTGCCGTCGATCGGATTGCCCAGGCCGTCCACGACCCGGCCCAGCAGCGCCTCGCCCGCCGGCACGTCCACGATGGACTTGGTCCGCTTGACGATGTCGCCTTCCTTGATGTCGCGGTCGTCACCGAAGATCACGATGCCGACGTTGTCGGTCTCGAGGTTCAGCGCCATGCCGCGGATGCCGCCGGGAAACTCCACCATCTCGCCAGCCTGCACATTGTCGAGGCCATAAACACGGGCGATCCCGTCCCCGACCGACAGCACGCGGCCCACTTCGGCCACCTCGGCTTCCTTGCCGAAGTTCTTGATCTGCTCTTTCAGGATCGCGGAGATCTCGGCGGCCTGGATTCCCATTATCGGACCTCTTTCATGGCATTCTGCATGGCAGCAAGCTTCGAGCGGATCGAGGTGTCGATCATCTTCGAGCCCACCTTCACGACAAGACCCCCGATGAGGCTTTCATCGACGGTCGCGTCCAGTTTCACGGTCTTGCCGACCCTCTCCTTGAGGGTGGCGGAAAGCGACCTGATCTCGGCGGCGGTCAGCTTGCGGGCGCTCGTCACCTCGGCCGCCACCTCACCCTTCTCCTCGGCGATGCGGGCGCGCAGGTCGGCAAGGAGCTGCGGCAGCACGAAAAGGCGGCGTTTCGCCCCCATCAGCGCAAGCGTGTTCGAAACCAGGCTCGACAGACCCATCCGCTCGGCCACGGCGGCCATTGCGCGGGCCTGGTCGTCGCGGGACAGCACCGGCGACGCGATCATGTCGCGCAGCGGCGCGCTGGCCTCCAGCGCCGCGGACAGCGCCTCCACGTCGCCCTCCAGCGTCTTGAGCCCCTTGGATTCCTTGGCGAGTTCGAAAAGCGCGGCAGCATAGCGCGAGGCGATACCGGCCGAGATCGATGCAGGTTCGGACACGTCAGCCCTTCCGTTGAACTGGCTGCACCACCGCGGCAGGATGCAGCCCGACCCGAGGCGCAGGCGGCATGCCCGCACCGGATTTTCGCGGCGTCTCTAGCAGAGCGCCGAACGTGCCGCAACCGCCTTGGTCGCAGAGTCGTGAAGCCATTTTTCGGGTTTCCCGGACCGTTAGCGCTGCACTGCGGCAGATGCGACCATCCGCCGCCGGGTCAATCCGCAACAATGCGCGATCAGGGAATCACCTGCCCCTTCACCCGGGTTCGGGCATCGGACGGCCGCCGACCCCTTCGAGCACGCGCAGCGGCCGCGTCACGACAGCGCCGAGCCCGCCGCGGGTGGGTGCCCAGACCTGGCGGGCCGCCTCGACCAGCAGCACCCCCCCCGCGCGCCACGGCATCACCCGCCGCCCCGTTCGTTCCCAGAAATCGGCGGTGCGCAACCAGAACCGTGTCTCGCGCGGCGGGAAGAACAGCGCCGAGACCGAGCGCTCGGCAACGAATCCGTGTCGCTTCAGTTGCGCTTCCAGCTGCCCGGGGCTGTAGGGCCGGCCGAAGCCGAACGGCGTTCCGTCGCCGCGCGACCAGAGGCCGGCGCGATTCGGAACGATGAACAGCGCACGCCCCGCATCCGACAGGACGCGGGCAACCTCGTCCAGCAACGCAGCGGGGTTTTCAGATGTCTCGAGCCCGTGCATGACCACCAGCCGGTCCACGGATCCGGTCGCGACCGGCCAGTTGGTCTCGGCGGTCAGGACACAGACCGACGGCAGGCCCGCCGGCCAGGGCATCACGCCCTGTTGTCCGGGCATCAGCCCGATCACCCGCCGCGCCTCGGCCAGATAGGGGCGCAGCAGCGGCACCGCAAAGCCGAAGCCCGCCACCGTCTCGCCTGCGGCCGGCGGCCAGAGCCCCGTGACCTGGTCACGGATCGCCTTCTGCGCCGCCCGCCCGAGCCGGGTGCGGTAGTAGAAGTTCCGCAGGTCGATCACGTCCAGATGCATTGCACCCCGGGGCGGCGCGGGCGATGTTCGGTCCCGAACATACCGCGAAACAGGAGTTTGGCCATGCCGAACGGGCTGGAGATCGTCACGATACCCTGTCTGAGGGACAACTACGCCTACATCGCGCGTTCGGCGGACAGCATCGCGGTGATCGACGCGCCCGAGGCCGCGCCCATCGCCCAGGCACTCGACGCCCGCGGCTGGCAACCCGATACCCTGCTTCTGACGCACCACCACCACGATCACGTGGGCGGCGTCGCGGACTTGCGCGCCCGCTACGGATGCGCGGTCGTCGGTCCGGAGGCCGAGGCCGACCGTCTGCCACCGCTCGATCGCGCGGTCGGGCACCAAGACAGCTGGGGCGCGGGACCGGGTCGGGTCGAAGTGATTGCCGTTCCGGGACACACGCTCGGGCATGTTGCCTATCACTTTCCCGAGGGCGGTGCGGTGTTCACCGCCGACAGCCTCATGGCGCTGGGCTGCGGGCGCGTGTTCGAGGGCACGATGGCACAGATGTGGCACAGCCTGTCGCGCCTTGGCGCGCTGCCCCCCGAGACACTGGTCTGCTCAGGGCACGAGTACACCCTGTCGAATGGCCGCTTCGCGGTGACCGTGGACCGTGACAACCCGGCGCTGCGCGCCCGCATCGCACGCATCGAGGCAGACCGTGCCGCCGACCGTCCGACCGTCCCTTCCCGGCTGTCCGAAGAACTTGCGACAAACCCGTTCCTTCGGGTAGCCGATCCGGCTATCCGCGCGCATCTGGGGCTCAAGGATGCCTCGGACGAAGAGGTCTTTGCCGAGATCCGGCACCGCAAGGACAGGTTCTGACGGCAGCGCCGAGCTTTGCGCAAGCCATGTCTCGATCCCGGACGGACCGGATTGCCCGCCGGACCGTCGCAGCAGCAGCTCCTGGACCTTGTGTTCACCGCGATCCGCCTGAAGGCCGTTACCCGGCAGGAGAACCACCCGAGCGCCCGGGTTCCGAAGGATCAGTCCGCATCTTGCCGGGCACCGGAAGCCGTGCTGCGCCCGTTCCCGCGGTCGGCACCCAGGTCCGGCGCGATGGCGAACGCCCGTCCTGCACACCCGGACGGCATGCTCCCGGCCCGCTCCGATGGCCGTCGCCGGCGCAGGAATTCTTCCGCCGCTGCACGGTTGCATGCGGCGCCGCGACGGGTCTGTTCACTTTTTGCACAGTCGCGCGGGGAAATCGGCGTTGCCCCGAAATTGCACTTGAAGCGTCGCAAAGAAAACCGAAGTTTAATCTTATCGAGGAAGGGTGGAAAACGTCCGGAACGACCCGCCCGCAACGGTCTAAGGAGCACGTATCGTGCCGTCATTCACCTCCACGCTCGAGCAGGCCATCCACGGCGCGCTGGCCCAGGCCAATGCCCGCCGGCACGAATATGCGACGCTGGAGCATCTGCTTCTGGCACTGATCGACGAACCGGACGCCGCGCGGGTGATGAAGGCCTGCTCGGTCGATCTGGAGGAACTTCGCAAGACGCTGCTCGACTTCATCGAGGACGATCTCGCGAACCTCGTGACCGATATCGAGGGGTCCGAAGCGGTGCCGACCGCCGCGTTCCAGCGGGTGATCCAGCGGGCTGCGATCCATGTGCAGTCTTCGGGTCGGACCGAGGTGACGGGCGCCAACGTTCTGGTCGCGATCTTTGCCGAACGCGAATCCAACGCGGCCTATTTCCTGCAGGAGCAGGACATGACGCGCTACGATGCGGTAAACTTCATCGCGCACGGCGTGGCGAAGGACCCGGCCTATGGCGAGGCGCGGCCCGTCCAGGGGGCCGACGAACCGCAGGAAACCCCCAAGGCCGAGGCCGGCGAGGCGAAGGAATCGGCGCTGTCGAAATACTGCGTGGATCTGAACACGAAGGCGCGGAAGGGGGACGTGGATCCGCTCATCGGTCGTGAGGCCGAGGTGGAGCGGTGCATCCAGGTGCTGTGCCGGCGGCGCAAGAACAACCCGCTGCTGGTCGGCGATCCGGGTGTGGGCAAGACGGCCATTGCCGAAGGGCTCGCGCTCAAGATCACCCGGGGCGAAACGCCCGAGGTCCTGTCGGGTTCGACCATCTACAGCCTCGACATGGGGGCATTGCTGGCCGGCACGCGGTATCGCGGCGATTTCGAGGAACGGCTGAAGGCCGTGGTCAAGGAACTGGAGGATCACCCCGACGCGATCCTGTTCATCGACGAGATTCACACGGTGATCGGTGCCGGCGCGACCTCGGGCGGGGCGATGGATGCCTCGAACCTCCTGAAACCTGCGCTGCAGGGCGGAAAGCTGCGGTGCATGGGCTCCACCACCTACAAGGAGTTCCGCCAGCATTTCGAGAAGGATCGCGCGCTGTCGCGCCGGTTCCAGAAGATCGACGTCAACGAGCCGACGGTCGAGGATTCGGTGAAGATCCTGATGGGCCTCAAGCCCTATTTCGAGAAGCACCACGAGCTGCGCTACACGAGCGATGCGATCCGTTCGGCGGTCGAGCTCTCGGCCCGCTACATCCACGACCGCAAGCTGCCCGACAAGGCGATCGACGTGATCGACGAGGCCGGCGCGGCGCAGCATCTGGTCACGGAATCCAAGCGGCGCAAGACCATAGGCCCGAAGGAGATCGAGGCAGTGGTGGCCAAGATCGCCCGGATCCCGCCCAAGAACGTCTCCAAGGACGATGCCGAGGTGCTGCGGGATCTGGAAGCCACGCTCAAGCGGATGGTGTTCGGACAGGACCGCGCGATCGAGACGCTGGCAAGCGCGATCAAGCTCGCCCGCGCCGGTCTGCGCGAGCCGGAGAAGCCGATAGGGAACTATCTGTTTGCCGGTCCTACCGGGGTGGGCAAGACCGAGGTGGCGAAACAGCTGGCCGCCGTGCTCGGGGTCGAGCTGCTGCGTTTCGACATGTCCGAATACATGGAGAAGCACGCCGTCAGCCGCCTGATCGGCGCGCCGCCCGGCTATGTCGGATTCGACCAGGGCGGGCTTCTCACCGATGGGGTTGACCAGCATCCGCATTGCGTCCTGCTGCTCGACGAGATCGAGAAGGCGCATCCGGATGTCTACAACATCCTCCTGCAGGTGATGGACCACGGCAAGCTCACCGACCACAACGGCCGGCAGGTGGATTTCCGCAACGTGATCCTGATCATGACCTCGAATGCCGGGGCCGCGGAACTGGCCAAGTCGGCCATCGGCTTCGGCCGCGACCGTCGCGAGGGCGAGGACACGGCGGCAATCGAGCGCACCTTCACGCCGGAGTTCCGCAACCGTCTGGACGCCGTGGTCAGCTTTGCCCCGCTCGGCCGGGACACCATCCATCGGGTCGTCGAGAAGTTCGTCATGCAGCTCGAGGCTCAGCTGATCGACCGCGGCGTGCACATCGAACTGACCCCCGAGGCGGCCGACTGGCTGGGTGACAAGGGCTATGACGACAAGATGGGCGCCCGCCCGCTGGCCCGGGTGATCCAGGAGCACATCAAGAAACCGCTGGCGGAAGAGTTGCTGTTCGGCCGACTGATGAAGGGCGGCACCGTCCGCGTCGCGGTCAGGGACGGGGTGATCGACCTTCAGGTCATCGAACCGGGCAAGCCGCGCATCGCCGGTTCAAAACCGCCGTTGCTGACGGCAGACTGACCCCGCAGACCGGTAGCGACATCGGCGACGGCGCCCCCCCCCCGGCGGCGCCGTCGGGTGTCAGGGCACGGCCGCGCCGTCGTAAGCATCCGGCGAGGGCCACGGTCATGCTGCCTTGACATCTTCCTGCTGGGCCTTCCAGTTCCATGGGAGCAACTCGGGCAAGCGTGACACGGTGATGTCCGGCATGCGCGCAAGAACATCTGCCATCCATGCCTGCGGGTCGATGTCGTTCATCTTGCAACTGACGATGAGGGTATACATGAAGGCCGCCCTTTCGCCGCCGCGATCAGACCCTGCAAAGAGCCACGACTTCCTGCCCAATGCGATGCCTCTGAGGGTGCGCTCGGCGGCATTGTTGGTCAGGCAGATACGCCCATCATCGAGGAAAGCAGTGAACGCGCCCCACCGCTCGCCTTTGGGCGGAATTAGATAGTCGATGGCCTTGGCGACGCTGTTGTGTTTCGACATTCGCGCGCGCTCTTCCAGCAGCCAGGTATGCAGTTCCTCGACCAGCGGCCGGGATCGCGCCTGCCGCACGGCAAGGCGGGTATCCGCGCCCATGCCATTGATCTCGCGCTCGATATCGAAGATCGCGTCGATCCGTTTCACCGCCTCCAGAGCGACCGGCGAGATATCATGCGCGGGTTTACTCTTGCGCACATTTCCCGCGATATCGGCCAGCTCAAAAAACTTGCGTCGCGCGTGGCTCCAGCAGAGCGCACTGCGTGCAGGCCCTGGGCTGCGGTCGGCCAGATAGAGATCGTTATAGCCACTATAGGCATCGGCCTGGAGAACGCCCTGCCACCCAGCGAGATGTGTGTTCGGTTGGATCATCTGGCGATCCCGCGAGAATTTGAACAGGGCGGCAGGTGGCGCGCTGCCACTCCATGGCCCGTCATCGCGCACATAGGTCCAAAGCCGTGCAGTTTTGGTGCCGCCACGCGCCAGAAGCGGCACTGTTGTGTCATCGCCATGCAAGCGCGCAGCGGTCAGAACATGCTGCTCGATCAATTCGTGTATCGGGGCCAGCGCGACGCAGTCATGCCTGGTCTTGCCCCCGTTTCACCGGACACTCAGGCGGTTGCGGTTTGGGCGGCGATGAACTCGCGAGGCGAGCGCATCT
>JBKBMT010000070.1:0-13243 GCA_046295655.1 Gemmobacter sp.
ACACCGCGGCCGGTGTCGTGGCCTATGCGGTGCTGCTGCTTGCCGCCGGCCTCGTGATGACACGGCTGTGGTCGCGCGGGGTGCGGGTTCTGCTGGACCGCGACCGCGACGGCCGGATCGACCGGATGAGCGCGGGATTCCTGCGGCAGGCAGGCCATGTCTTCATCTGGGCGGTGGTGCTGATGCTGTTTGCCCACGCTGTGCCGGTGCTGAACCGGCTGGCGACGGCGCTTCTGGCCTCGGTATCGATCGCGGCCATCGTGATCGGGCTCGCGGTGCAATCGACGCTGGCGAACCTGGTCGCCGGGCTCGGGCTGATCTTCTACCGCCCCTTCCGCCTGGGCGACCGGCTTCAGGTGACGGCACCCACAGGGCTCGAGACCGGGACGGTGGAAAGCGTCAGCCTCGGCTACACGGTGCTCAAGACCTGGGACAACCGCCGCCTCGTCCTGCCCAATGCGGTGATCGCCCAGGCCACGACGATCAACCTGACCACGGTCGATCCCCGCGTGATGGCGCAGGTGCCGTTCTCGATCGGCTATGGCGCCGACATCGGCAAGGCCCGCCGCATCGCAGTGGAACTGGCCGCCGGTCATCCGGGCGTCAGCGAGGTGACGGGCTGCCCGGTCGTGGCGCTGTCGGCATCCAGTGTGGATCTGGTTCTGCGCGCCTGGTGCGCGGATGCGGGCGTCGCGGCCGAAGTCAAGGCGGACCTGCTCGAGGCGATCAAGCTGCGCTTCGACGCCGAGGGGATCGAGATCCCCTACGCCTACCAGAACGTCATCCTGCACAGGGCCGCACCCGCGCAGGCCGCCGACCCGGCGGAACCGGGCCGCATCAAGGATGGAGAGCCGACATGACCGGCAAACCCAAGGTCCTGATCCTCGGCGGGAACTTCGCCGGGCTCGGGGCGGCGCAGAAGATCCGCGACCACGCGAAGGACGCGGTGGACATCACCGTGATCGACCGCAAGGCCTATCTCGACTACATCCCCAACATCCCGCTGGAGATCTTCGAGGGCCGCGACCCGGCCGTGACCATGCACATGCCGCTGGTCGAGACGCTGGCGCGCGACCGGATCCGCTTTCAGCAGGCCGAGGTGCTGAGCCTCGACCTCGACGCCCGCCAGGTGCGGGTGCGCCCCGCCGAACGCCCCGGCGCGCCGGAGTACCGGCTGGACTACGATTATGTGGTGATCGCGCTGGGGGCGCGGCTGGCCTATGACGAGATCGAGGGCTTTGCCGAACACGGCCATACCGTGTCGGACGCCTTCCATGCCAACCGGCTGATCGACTACCTGACGCATCGCTACAAGGGCGGGCCGATCGCCGTGGGCTCGCAGCGGTTCGAACAGGGCACGAAGGGCCGCCCCGCCTGGCTGCCCACCGCGCTCGCCGCCTGCGAGGGCCCGCCCGTGGAGGTGTCGCTGGCGCTGGCGCATTGGCTGGAGGCCCACGGCAAGGGCGGTGCGAAGAACATCACCATCTTCACCCCCGCGAAGCTGATTGCCGAGGACGCGGGCGAAAAGGTCGTGGCGCAGCTTCTGGACGCGGCCGGCAAGATGGGCTTCGGCTACATGAACGAGACGCAAGGCATCCGCCGCCTGACCGCCGAGGGGATCGAGTTCCTCGACGGCCGGACGCTGAAGGCCGAGGTCAAGATCGTGTTCCCGAACTGGAAGCCGCACGACTTCCTGCGCGGACTGCCGATCTGCGACGAGGTGGGCTTCGTCATCACCGACATGCGGATGCGCAACCCCGACCGGCCCGAGGTCTTTGCCTGCGGCGACGCCGCGGCGCTGACGGTGCCGAAGCTCGGCGCCATCGGGCATCAGGAATGCGAGATCGTCGGGCGGCAGATCGCGAAGGACGTGGGCATGATGGAGCCGGCGAAGGCCGATGCGCCCTGGATGCCCGAGGTCGTCTGCATCGGCGACATGGGGGGCGGCAGGGCCTTCTACATTCATGCGACAAGCTGGTTCGGCGGCGACATCCAGGAGTTGCGGATGGGCCGTCTGCCCTATGCGCAGAAGCTGGCCTACAAGGAGATGTTCTTCCGCAACCACGGCCGCGTGCCGAACTGGGGCCTGCCGCTCGCCGAGTGGTCGGCCGAACATGTCAATGTCTGAACCCCGGGAACAAGGAGACCGGATCATGGCTGAACTGGTGGTGATCGGCTACGACGATGCCGAAACGGCGGAAGCCGCGCGCAGGAAGCTGTTCGAGCTGTCGAACGAATACTACGCCGACGTGGGCGACGCCGTGGTGGCGGTGGCCGACGAGAACGGCAAGGTGCATCTGCGGCAGATGGTCAACCCCTGGTCGCTGGGGGCGATGTCGGGCTCGTTCTGGGGGCTGCTGATCGGCCTTCTGTTCCTCAACCCGCTGCTGGGCCTCGTCACCGGGGCGGCGGCGGGGGCGGTGGCCGGGGCGCTGACCGACTACGGGATCCGGGACGACTTCATGAAGGACGTGGCCAAGGCGCTGTCGCCCGGAAAGGCGGCGCTGTTCATGATGGCGCGCAACGTGACCTCGGACCGGGTCATCGGGCATCTGGCGGAACTGGGCGGCACGGTGCTGCGCACCAACCTGTCCTCGACCGACGAGGCGAAACTGCGCGCCCACTTCGTCGAGGCGCAGAAGCAGGCGGTGGCGCTATGATGGGGATGCAGATGCACCTGGTGCTGGGGCCGCTGGCCGCGCTGATCGCCGGGATCCTGATCCTGATCATGCCGCGGTTGCTGAACTACATCGTGGCGATATACCTGATCCTGATCGGGCTTTTCGGCCTGTTTCCCGCGCTGATGGGCGGACCGATGGGTCCGTAGCGCGCAACGGCCGGCCCCCGCCCCGGACTTCCTCTCACTTCCAGCAACGGAGTTGCTCCCATGAAACGGATCCTCTTCGCGACCCTCGTCGCGTTCGCCTCGCCGGCCTTCGTCGTCCCGGTTCTGGCGCAAACGCCTTCCGCGACCGCTCCGACCTTCGACCAACGCCTGATCGATGCAGCGGGTCATTTCGAGACGATCACGGAACAGGCCTATGCGAAGTCCCGCGACGAGCTTGCGGCGCTTCTGAGCGGCGCCGAGACGGCGGTGTCGTCTGTCGCTACGGACATTTCCGCCGAAGGTCGCGCGGCACTCGATGCCGCGCTGACGGATCTGCGTTCGGCCCTCGCCGAAGGGACGCCCTCGCGGGTGGCGATTGCCTCGGTCGAAGCCTATCGCGCGCTGGTCAACGAGGTTTCGGCCGCACATCCGATCCCGAAGGAGGTCAGCCTGCTCGACTACGCCGGATTCAAGATTCAGGCGCTCGCGCAGGACGCGACAATCGATTGGGCCTCGATCGGGACGACCCTCGACTTCGCCGACACGACATGGACTGCGATCTCGGCACGCGTCACGGATGCGGCCGTGCGCGACGCATTCGCGGCGAGCCTTGTCGCGCTTCGCGAGGCGGTGCAGGCGCAGGACAAGGACAGGACCCTTGCGGCGGCTTCCGTCCAGCTCGACCGCGTGGACGACCTCGAGAAGTACTTCGCGTCGCACTGAGCTCAAGGCACCACGCCGCCTGCCGCCCTACATGCGGCGGGCGGCCATCGACAGGGTCGGGGCATCCGTTCCTCACCGGTCTCCTGCAACACCGGCTCCGCGACAACCAAATGAAAAGATTGAAAATTATTCTGCTTTTCGCCGTGCTGGCCGGGGCCGGGGGCGGGTTGGCCTGGTGGTGGCGGCAGCAGGCGCTGCATCCCTCGACGGACGACGCCTATGTGGGCGCGAACGTGCTGACGGTGGCGGCGCGGGTCGGCGGGCGGGTGGCCGCGGTCGAGGTGCAGGACCACGCGCCGGTGCGCCGCGGGCAGGTCTTGCTGCGGCTGCAGGACGACATCCTGCGGGCGGAACTCGGCGCCGCGCAGGCGGCCTTCGAGCAGGCCGCGCAGGCGGCGGGCGCCGGGGCCGCCCAGGTGGCGGCGGCCGCGGCGCAGGTGGCCCAGGCCGAGGCGGCGCTCGATCAGGCGCAGACCGCCTTCGACCGGGCCGAGGCACTGCGCCAGCGGGGCGATCTGGCGCAGGCCGCGCTCGACAATGCGCGGGCGGCGCGCGACGGGGCGCAGGCGGCGCGGGATGCCGCCGCGGCGGCGCTCAGGGCCGCGCAGGATCTGCTGGGCGCGCAGGGCACCGAGAACGCCGCCGTGCGCGCCGCCATGGCGCGGCTGGAGCAGGCGCGCATCGCGCTCGAGGATGCCACGCTGCGCAGCCCGGTCGGCGGCTGGGTGGCCAACCTGTCGCTGCGTCCCGGTGCCATGGTCTCGGCCGGCCAGCCGCTGTTTTCCATCGTCGAGGACGGCGACTGGTGGGTAGACGCGAACTTCAAGGAAACCGACATCGCCCGCCTGCGGCCCGGCCAGCCCGCCACAGTCTCCATCGACATGTATCCGGGGCTGACGCTTTCGGGCCGGGTCGAGAGCATCGGCGCGGGGTCGGGGGCGGTGTTCTCGCTCCTGCCGCCGCAGAACGCCACCGGCAACTGGGTCAAGGTCACGCAGCGCTTTCCGGTCCGCATCGCGCTCGACGCCGGGCCGGCCGATCCCGCGATGCCGCTGCGCGTCGGGGCATCGAGCACCGTGACCGTCGATACGACCGCGGTCCCCGCCCCATGACCGCCGCCGCCGCGGCACCGGACGACACGGCCGCGCCGCCCGCCGTGCGCTGGACGGTGATCCTGGCCGTGGTGCTGACGGCGGTGCTCGAGGTGCTCGACTCCACCATCGTCAACGTGGCGCTGCCGCATATCAAGGCGGCCTTCGGCATCACCTCGGACCAGACGGTCTGGATCCTGACGAGCTACATCGTCGCCTCGGTCGCGGTGATGCCGCTGACCGGGCTGTTCGTGCGCCGCTTCGGGCGGCGGCGGCTGATCACCGGGGCGATCCTCGCCTTTGCCGGCTTCTCGATGCTCTGCGGGCTGGCGCAGAACGTCGAGATGATGGTGGCCTTCCGCCTGGGCCAGGGGCTGGCGGGGGCCTTCCTGATCCCGCTGTCGCAGTCGATCCTGTTCGACGCCTTCCCCAAGGAAAAGCGCGGCCAGGCCATGGCCTTGTTCGGCCTCGGCGTGGTCGTGGCCCCGGTGCTGGGGCCGACGCTGGGGGCCCTTCTGACCGAATACTTCAGCTGGCGTGCGGTGTTCTACGTCAACCTGCCGGTCGCCGCCTTCGCGCTGACGATGATGGCGGGCGAGCTGCCGCAGGAGGACGTGCGTCGCGTCCGTATCGACTGGCTCGGCCTTGCGCTGATGGTCGCGGCGATCGGCGCGGTGCAGATGGTGCTGGACCTGGGCGAGACGCGCGACTGGTTCGCCTCGCGCCTGATCCAGGTTGCCGCGCTGGTCGCGCTGTTCGCGGGCACCGTCTTCGTCGCGCGCGGCTGGCGGATGCGGGACGGGATCATCGACTTCGCGCTGTTGCGCGACCGCAGTTTCGCCGCCGCCAATGCCACCATGCTGGGCTTTGGCCTCGCCATGTTCGGCACCATCGCGGTGCTGCCGCTGTTCGTGCAGGGGCTGCTGGGCTATCCGGTGGTGGATGCGGGGCTTCTGTTCATGCCGCGGGGGCTGGCCGCCGGGGCCTCGATGGTGCTGACCGGGGCGGTGCTGATGGGCCGGGTCGATCCGCGCGTCCTGCTGGTGCTGGGGCTGTGTGCGCTGGGGCTCGGCAACCTGGGCCTTGCGCGGTTGAACCTCGACGCCGGCTTCTGGGACATCGCGGCTCCCGGCATTGTCTCGGGCCTCGGGATGGGGCTCTTCTTCGTCCCCATGTCCACGCTGGCCTTCCAGAACATCGGGCGCGACCGGCAGGACGAGGCCTCGGGCATCTACGGCGTCGCGCGGTCCATCGGGTCGTCGGTCGGCATCGCCGTGGTGGGCTGGCAGGTGGCCACCCGCACCCAGTTCCACTGGAGCGTCCTCGTGCAGGACATCACCCCCTTCCGCGCGCAGGTTGCGGCCTGGCTGGCGCCGCTGGGGCTATCGCCCACCGACCCGGCGGCGGCCGCGCAGCTCGCGGGCGTGATCGCCCGGCAGGCGCAGATGCTGGCCTTCCAGGACGCCTTCGCGCTGACCGGCTGGGCGGCCTTCGGCATGCTGCCCTTCGTGGCGCTGATGCAGAAGCCCATGGCGGGCGCCAGGGCGGGGATGGCGCATTGAGGGCGACACAGGATGTCCGGACGCGCGTGGTCGTGCCGCTGATCGTGGCGCTGGCCATGCTGATGGAGACGACGGACGCCACCGTGCTGGCCACCGCGCTGCCGGTCCTGTCGCAGGACCTGTCGGTCCCCGTGCTGTCGCTGAAACTGGCGCTGTCCACCTACCTCATCGCCTTCGCGGCGATGGTACCGGTCTCGGGCTGGCTGGCCGACCGCTTCGGGGCGCGACGGGTCTTCGTCGCGGCCATGGTGGTGTTCCTGACCGGATCGGCCCTCTGCGCCGCGCAATCGACGCTGACCGGGCTCGTCCTGTCGCGCGCGGTGCAGAGCGCGGGCGGCGCGATGATGGTGCCGGTGGGCCGTCTGATCGTGCTGCGCGGCGTGGCCAAGGACGAGATGGTGCAGGCGCTCGCCTGGATCACCGTGCCCGCGCTGATCGGGCCGGCGCTGGGGCCGCTGGTGGGCGCGACGGTGACCCAGACCCTCGGCTGGCGCTGGATCTTCCTCATCAACCTGCCCATCGGCCTGATCGCCATCGCGCTGGCCCTGGCGCTGATCCCGCGCCTGCCGCCCGAGCCGGTCGTCCCTCTCGACCGCACCGGCTTCGTCCTGTCCGCGCTGGGCCTCGGCGCCGGGCTGTTCGGCCTGTCCTGCCTCGGCGAACATCTGGTCACGACCCCCGTGGCGCTGGGAGCGATGGCGGCGGGTCTGGCCATCATGGCGGTTTACACGATCCGCGCGCGGGGGCGAAGCGATGCGCTGGTCGATCCGCGTCTGTTCCGGCATCACACCTTTACCGTTGGCATCGTCTCGGGCACGATCTTCCGCATGAGCGGCGGGGCGGCGGCCTTCCTGCTGCCGCTGCTGTTCCAGGTCGGGCTGGGGCTTTCGATCCTGATCTCGGGGCTCCTGAGCGGGCTCTTCGCGCTGGGAGGGCTGACGATGCGGGCGCTGGCGCCGCGGATCCTGAACCGTTTCGGCTTTCGCCGGACGCTGATCGCTGGCACGCTGGTCAGCACGGCGGCCTTCGCGGGCCTCGGCACGATCCAGAGCGTGACCTACGCGGTCATCGTGCCGCTGGTGATCCTGGCGGGGTTCGCGCAGGCGCTGGTGTTCACCGGGCTGAACGGCATCGTCTTCGTCGATGCGACGGAAGAGGAGATGGGCCGCGCCACCGGCCTGTCCGCCGTCTCGCAGCAGGTGGGGCTGACGGCGGGCATCTCGCTGTCCGCTTTCGTGTTGCAAATGGGCGGCAATCCCGCCCCCGACGCCCCGCCGCAACTGTCGCATTTTCCGGCCGCCTTCTGGGCCATGGCTGCGGTCCTGATCATCGCCGCGCTCAGCCTGACCGCGCTGCGCAAGGGCGAGGCCGCGGCGCTGCGGCACAGGCCCGAGCATGCCCACCGCCAGCACGACAGGGTGTGATCCGATGGCCCGTCCTGCAACGCCCACTTTGGTCTTTCTGCTTCTGACGGGATGCGCGCCGCAAGGTCTGTCGTTCCTTTCGCCCGGCGGGCCGGCGGCGCAGTCGGAGCTGCAGCATTTCGTCACGATCACGCTGATCGCCCTGATCGCCATCCTGCCGGTCTTCGTCCTGGTCCCGGTCCTTCTGTGGCGCTACCGGCTGCGCGGCGGGCGGGGGCGCTATGCGCCGCGCTGGGACGAATCGCGCGCGCTGGAGCTGGTGATGTGGGGCATCCCCTTCGCCATCGTGGGCTTCCTCGGCTTCCAGCTAGTGCGCAACGCCTTCGACCTCGATCCCTACCGGCCGATCGACCCCGGCACCGCCCCGCTGCGCGTGCAGGCCGTCGCGCTGAACTGGAAATGGCTGTTCATCCTGCCCGATCAGGGTGTGGCCACAGTCGATCACCTGACCGTGCCGCTTGGCGTGCCGGTCGAATTCCGCCTGACCTCGGACAGCGTGATGCAGTCCTTCATGGTCAGCGCGCTGGCCGGGCAGATCTACGCGATGCCGGGCATGGAGACGCGGCAATTCCTGCGCGCCGATGCGGCCGGCGACTATGTCGGGCGCAACACGCAATACAACGGCCCCGGTTTCGCCGGACAGAGCTTCGTGCTGAGCGCCGTCGAACCCGCAGCCTTCGAGGCCTGGGTCGCCGATCTTCGCGCCGGCGGCGGCACCCTCGATCCGGCGGGCTATGCCGTCCTTGCCGCGCCATCGACCGGCGCGACCGCTGCTGCGGCACTTGGACGATCGCTGCCGCTCGGCTTCGGGACGGTAGACCCAGGTCTCTACGAAGCGATCCTGCATCGCTACATGGCACCCGGTGGCGTCGCGGCGTCCGACCAGCCGGGTGCGCCCGCCTTCGCCGGGGCCACGGCCGGGCATGACCATGGGGAAGGAGGCGCGCCATGACCGACCTGCTCGGCCGCCTGTCCTGGGAGGCGCTGCCCTTCGCCAAGGCGCTGGCCGACCCCACGGCCAGCAACCTGATCGGCGCAGGCGCGGCGGGGCTGGTCGTCCTGGCCGCCGTCGCGGTGCTGGCCGGCCTGGTCCTGACGCGCAGCCTCGGGCCGCTCTGGTCGGGCTGGCTGACCAGTCTCGACCACAAGCGGATCGGGGTGATGTATGTGGTGCTCGCGCTGGTCATGCTGGCCCGCGCGGTGATCGAGGGTGCCCTGATGCGCCTGCACCATGCCTTCGCGCTGGACGGCGGCGGCTTCCTCAGCGCCAACCACTATGCCGAGCTGTTCTCGACCCATGGCACGATCATGATCTTCTTCGTGGCCATGCCCTTCGTCACCGGGATCATCAACATCGTCATGCCCCTGCAGATCGGCGCGCGGGACGTGAGCTTTCCGCTGCTCAATTCCATCAGCCTTGGGCTGACGGCGGCGGGGGCCGCGCTGATGATGATCTCGCTGGTGGTGGGCGAGTTCTCCACCGGCGGGTGGAGCGGCTATCCCCCCTATACCGGCATCGTCTTCAGCCCCGGGGTCGGACCCGACTACTGGATCTGGGCCATCGCCATATCGTCGGTGGGCACGACGCTGTCGGGCATCAACTTCGCCGTCACCATCTACAAGGAACGCGCGCCCGGCATGACCTTCATGCGCATGCCGATGTTCGTCTGGACGGTGCTGTGCTCCGCGATCCTGATGATCTTCGCCCTGCCGCCGATCACCGCCGCGACGATCATGCTGGCGCTCGACCGCTATGCCGAGTTCCGCTTCTTCACCAACGATCTCGGCGGCAACATGATGAACTTCGCCAACCTCTTCTGGCTGTTCGGCCATCCGGAGGTCTATCTGCTGGTGCTGCCGGCCTATGGCGTGTTCTCCGAAGTGTTCTCGACCTTCGCGGGCAAGCGGCTCTACGGCTACCGCTCGCTGGTCTGGGCGACCATGGCGATCGCGGTGCTGGCCTTCACCGTCTGGGTGCACCACTTCTTCACCATGGGCGGCAGCCCCTTCCTGAACGCCGTCTTCGGCGCGGCTACGCTGTTGATCGCGGTGCCGACGGGGGTGAAGGTCTATGACTGGATGGCCACCCTGTTCCGCGGCCGCATCCGGTTCGGGGTGCCGATGATCTACGGGATCGGCTTCCTGTTCCTCTTCGTCATCGGCGGGCTGACCGGGATCCAGCTGGCCAATCCGACGATCAGCTTCCAGGTGCACAACACCCTGTTTCTGGTCGCGCATTTCCACAACGTGCTGGTGCCGGGGGTGCTGTTCGGCATGCTCGCGGGCTACACCTTCTGGTTCCCCAAGGTCTTCGGCTTCCGCCTCGACGAGCGCTGGGGCACCATCGCGGCGCTGTGCTGGATCGTCGGCTTCTCGCTGGTGTTCCTGCCGCTCTATGCCGTGGGCCTGATGGGCATGATGCGGCGCACCTATGCCTACGACATCGCGGCCTATCAGCCCTGGATGATCCTGTCGGCCCTCGGCGGCGGGCTGGTCCTGGCGGCGGTGGCGGCGCTGGCGGTGCAGCTGGCCGTCTCGATCCGCAACCGCGCGGCTCTGGCCGTGCCGGCGGGCGACCCCTGGGACGGGCGCAGCCTGGAATGGTCGATCCCCGCCCCGGCGCCCGAATGGAACTTCGCCCTGTTGCCGCAGGTCGAGGACCGCGACGATTTCACCCGGATGAAAGAGACCGGTCGGCTCGACCCCGAAGCCCCGAGCTACGAGGACATCGAACTGCCGCAGAACAGCGTGCAGGGCATCGGTTATGCCGTCTTCGGCACGATGCTGGGCTTCGGCCTCGTCTGGCACGTCTGGTGGCTGGCGGCGGCATCGCTTGTCGCCTGCCTCGCACTGATGATCGGGCGCAGCTTCCAGACCGGGACCACGCGCCTCGTCCCGGCCGAAGAGATCGCCCGCGCCGACCGCGCCTTCCGCGCGCTGCGTGCGGCCACGCCGCCCGTCGGCCGGCTGGAGGAAACGGGTCTCCAGAACCGGGGCCGCGCGCTGGTGGAGGCCGGGGCATGACCGACCGCACGCCCCTGCATCCCGGCCTCAACCTCGGCCCGCGCCACGGTGCGGCGCATGAGAAGGCGGAAACCGTCCTGTTCGGTTTCTGGGTCTTCCTGATGTCGGACCTGATCCTGTTCGGGCTGTTCCTCGGCACCTATGCCTCGATGGCCAATCCGATGGGCCGGGCGGGCGGACCGGGGCCGCAGGAGCTGTTCAGCCTGGCCTCCGTCGCCGCGCAGACCGGGCTTCTTCTGGCGTCGAGCTACGCGATGGGCATGGCCGGCATCGCACTGAAGCACCGCCCCGCGCGGCTGGTGCCCTGGACGCTTGCGGCGCTGGTTCTGGCGCTGGGATTCCTCGTGCTGGAACTCCGTGACCTGTCGGGCATGGTCACGGCCGGAGCGGGGCCCGCGCGCAGCGGCTGGCTGTCGTCCTTCTTCGCGCTGGTGGGCCTGCACGGGCTGCATGTGGCGGCCGCCTGCCTCTGGGCTGTGGTGATGCTGGCGCAGCTGCGCCTCTTCGGGCCCACGGATGCCGTGAAGACCCGGTTCCTGCGGCTGGCGCTGTTCTGGCATTTCCTCGACATCGTGTGGATCGGGATCTTCTCGGTCGTCTTCCTGGGGGGCCTGGCATGATCGGCGACGACATGGAGAACTTGGTCGAGGAGCGCCGCGAGGCGCGAAGCTATCGGACCGGGCTGATCCTCGCGGTGCTGCTGTCGGCACTGCCCTTCGCGCTGGTCTGGACGGGTGCGCTGCCGCGGGCGGCGGTCCTTGCGGTGATCGGGGTCGCGGCGCTGGCGCAGGTGGTGGTGCAGTTCAGGTATTTCCTGCACATCGACCTCAGCCGGCAGAAACGCGAGGATCTGCAGCTGATCCTGTTCTCGGCTCTGGTCCTGCTGATCGTCGTCGGCGGCACCGTCTGGGTGCTCGGCGATCTCGGCCAGCGGATGATGCCGGGGATGACGGGGCCATAGGCTGTCGCCACCCGCATTCTCGGCTGGGCGCGGACAGGGCCTAGCTTGCAGGCCCCAACAGGACGTTCCTGTCGACCGACGTCGCCCGGATCAGCTGCGAGATAGCAGGAGCGGCCGATCGGGCGGTGCCGTCCTCGGCGACAGCAATGCTCAGAAGGCCCAGCGGTCGCTGCAGGCTTTCGCCCTCGACCGCCCCCAGCAGGATGGGGTGCGTCATCCCGGCCGCTTCGACCGCACGGCCCGAAGCAAAGACGCGCAGAACCTCGCGCGAGGCGCCGTCCGGGCCGGGGCGGATCAGGGTCAGCACCGGCCAGGCGCCGTCGTTCAGGCGAGGCAGGACCGGCAGCGCCTCGGGGCCGGAGGCGGGCGACAGGAGGGTTCCGAGGGCCGAGGACAAGGGCGGCGGCACGCGCCAGCCCTCGGCCGCCAGCAGGCCCTGCAAGGCCGCCGGGTCGCCGGCCCATTGCAGGACGAAGGGTTCTTCCGTCTCGCCCAGAAGGTCGATGCGTCGCGCGGGCAGCGTCGCCCAGCCTGCCGCAAGCCAGTCGGCGCGGGGGATCGTCTGCACCGGGGCGGCGCCCGGCGCATAGCGGACCAGCGCCTCGGGCAGGGTCGTGGCGGCATGCCAGAGGCCGAAGCCCGCGAAGACGGCCAGCGCCGCGCCAAGGGTGCCGCCGGCGACCGGCTTCGGGTCGGTGCGGCGAAAGGCCAGCGCGAAGATCAGCGTCAGACCCGCGCCCAGCAGCAGCCCCCCCGCCACATCCGAGGGCCAGTGCGCGGCCAGATAGATGCGCGACGCGGCGATGAGGGCGACGACCGCGGCCAGTAACCCGGCCAGCCGCAAGCCCCAGGGCTGCGCCAGGCCGCGCCATGAGAACCAGATCAGGAGGCCGAACAGCGCCGCCGCGCCGGTCGCGTGCCCGCTGGGAAATCCGAAGACCTGGGCTCCCTCGTAAAGCGCGGTCGGGCGCGGGATGGCGAAGGCGAGTTTCATTGCCGTGGCAAAGGCGGTCGACAGCCCCATCGCCACCGCGACACCCGCTGCCAGATGCCAGCGGCGGCGGATCAGAAGCCACAGCACCGCAGCCGCCGCCGCCGCGATGATCACCGGCGCATCGCCCAGGTTGGTGACGAAGGCCATCGCCTCGTCACCAGGTTCGCTGCGCAGCCCTGTCACCGCCCGGCTCAGCGCCGCGTCGGCCCGGGCAAGGCCCGCGCGGTCGGCGACCTCCTCGGCCAGTCCCGCCAGTGCCAGCGCGACCAGGACCAGCGGCAGGCCCAGAAGGATCAGCGACCGCAGGTCGTTGTCGGGGCTCAGGACCGCCAGCGCCGCGCGCCGCCAGGGCGTGGCCGGAAGGGTGCGCAGCCGCGCGGCGGTTCGGGCACGCAGCCCGTCCGCTCGGGGCAGAAGCCAGCGCAACAGAAGCCGCAGCAGGACCAGAGAAGCCACGACTGCGACGATCAGGCCCAAGGCAAGCATCAGCAGCCGCGCGCTGACATGTCCGGCCAGCCCCAGCCCCAGGCCGGCCAGGGCCCCCGGCCGGACATGTGCCGGCGCCCTGATCAGGGCCGAGCCGATGTTGGCCGCAAGGACCCTCCGCGCCGGCATCCCCGATGCGCCGGCCACGACC
>JBKBMT010000071.1:0-12749 GCA_046295655.1 Gemmobacter sp.
CCACGGCGTGAAGATCAGCGACTCTGCCCTGGTTGCCGCGGCGACGCTCAGCCACCGCTACATCACCGACCGTTTCCTGCCCGACAAGGCCATCGACCTGATGGATGAATCGGCCAGCCGGCTGCGGATGCAGGTGGACAGCAAGCCCGAGGAACTGGACGCGCTGGACCGCGAGATCCTCCAGAAGACCATCGAGGCCGAAGCCTTGAAGAAGGAGACCGATGCCGCCAGCAAGGACCGTCTGGAGAAGCTCCAGAAGGAACTGGCGGACCTTCAGCAGCAATCGTCGGAACTGACCGCCCGCTGGCAGGCCGAGCGCGACAGCCTCGACAAGGCGCGCGATCTTAAGGAACAGCTCGACCGGGCACGGGCCGAACTTGACCAGGCCAAGCGCGAGGGCGACTTCGCCCGCGCCGGCGAACTGCAATACGGCCGCATCCCGGCGCTGGAAAAGCAGCTGTCCGAGACAGAGGCCGGCGAGGGCAGGCAGCTCGTGTCCGAGGTCGTCCGCCCCGAGCATATCGCCGAGGTGATCGAGCGCTGGACCGGTATCCCGACCTCCAAGATGCTGGAGGGCGAGCGCGAGAAGCTCCTGCGGATGGAAGAGGAGCTGGGCAAGCGGGTGATCGGCCAGCGCGAGGCAGTGGTCGCGGTCTCGAACGCCGTCCGCCGCGCGCGGGCGGGGCTGAACGACGAGAACCGCCCGCTGGGCAGCTTCCTGTTCCTCGGCCCGACCGGGGTAGGCAAGACCGAACTGACCAAGGCGCTTGCCGAATACCTGTTCGACGACGAACACGCCATGGTTCGGATCGACATGTCGGAATACATGGAGAAGCATTCCGTCGCCCGTCTGATCGGGGCCCCGCCCGGCTATGTCGGCTATGACGAGGGTGGTGCCCTGACCGAGGCTGTCCGTCGCCGGCCCTATCAGGTGGTGCTGTTCGACGAGGTCGAGAAGGCGCATCCCGATGTCTTCAACGTGCTGCTGCAGGTGCTGGACGACGGTCAGCTGACCGACGGCCAGGGCCGCACGGTGGACTTCAAGCAGACGCTGATCGTGCTGACCTCGAACCTCGGCAGCCAGGCGCTGAGCCAGTTGCCCGATGGCGCCGATGCCTCGGCCGCCCGTGCCGAGGTGATGGAGGCGGTGCGGGCCCACTTCCGCCCCGAGTTCCTGAACCGTCTGGACGACCAGATCATCTTTCACCGGCTCAGCCGCGCCGACATGGACGGGATCGTCGAGATCCAGATCCGTCGCCTTGCCAAACGGCTCGAGGGCCGGAAGATCGTGCTGGAACTGGACGAGGCGGCGAAGGGCTGGCTGGCGGATGCGGGGTATGACCCGGTCTACGGTGCGCGACCGCTCAAGCGGGTCATCCAGCGTCACCTTCAGGATCCGCTGGCCGAGCAGCTTCTGTCCGGCGCCATTGCCGACGACAGCACGGTGCGGGTGACGGCCGGGCCGCAGGGCCTGATCCTGAACGGCGTTCCGGTGACGGGTCGCGGCGAGGCGCCGCGGGATCATGTGGTCATCCACTGACCAGCGAACGGCAGGCACGGGCGGTCGCCGCCCGTGCCTCTGACGCCGGTCGCGCAGCGAGCCTACCGTCCCCGCAGGGCCGGCAGGCCGATTCCTGTCGCCTCGAATCCGCCGTCCGCGGCAAGGATCTGGCCGGTCACATAACTCGCCCGGTCGGAGCAGAGGAAATGTATGACCTCGGCGATCTCGGACTCGCTGCCGTAGCGGTTCAGGGGGATCGCGTCGTGATAGGCGTCGATGATCGCCTGACTGTGCACCGCCATGGCAAGCTTCGTTCGCACCGGACCCGGGCAGACGCAGTTCGCGCGGATGCCGTATTCGCCAAGCTCCGCCGCCTGTTGTTTGGTGAGGTGGATCACCGCCGCCTTCGAGGTGCCGTAGGCGAGACGCAGGGTCGAGGCGCGCAGACCCGAGATCGAGGCGATGTTGACGATCGCCCCGCGGCTTGCCTTCAGCGCCGGCAGGCAGGCCTGCGACATCAGGAACACCCCGTCGAGGTTTGTTTCCATCACCGTCCGCCAGCGGTGAAAGTCGTGATCCTCCAGCCTGCCGAAATCGGCCACGCCGGCATTGTTCACCAACGCCGCGATGCCGCCGAGGTTGGCCACGATCCGCGGCACGGTCGCCGCCACCTGATCGGGCTGCGACACGTCGCACAGATAGGCCTGCGCCCCGGTTTCCTCCGCCGCCGCCTTCAGCGCGGGTTCGTCGCGGTCGAGCAATGCGACCTGCCAGCCATCGGACAGAAACCGCTTTGCCGTGGCCAGGCCGATGCCGCGGGCCGATCCGGTGACAAGGGCGGTGCGCGCGCTCATCGTGCCATTCCGTGATATTCGGGGTTCGGTTCCATCCCCACGGCCGAGGCCATGCGGTTCGACATGTTGTAGAAGGCCGCGACCGCCGCGATGTCCCAGATGTCACGGTCGGAGAAACCCGCCGCCCGCAGCCCGGCGCGGTCATCTTCCGCCATCGCCTCGGGTGTCCGCGTCAGCTTCACGGCGAAATCCAGCATGGCGCGCTGCCGCGTCGGGAGGTCCGCATGGCGATAGTTCTGGGCGATCACCTCGGCGAGCCTGGGGTCGCCGGTCAGTTGCCGCAGCGCGGCGCCGTGCGCGGTCAGGCAATAGACGCAACGATTCTCGGCGCTGACCGCGACCGCGATCATCTCGCGCTCGGCCTTCGACAAGCCCGAGGGCGCCAGCATCAGGTCGTTGTACATGTCACGGAAGGCCCGCAGCTTGGCCGCGTCGAAGGCATAGGCCAGCAGCACGTTCGGGATCAGTCCCAACTTTTCGGTGCACTTGTCGAAATAGGCCCGGATGTCGTCGTCCAGCGGGTCCGCCGGTGCCAGGTCAAGCGCGGTGGTGCGGGTCATCTCGGGCTCCTGATGGTGTCGCCGGGTTGCAACTGCGGGGTCAGCTCCACCGTCTCGTCGCCGATCACGCCCGAGGGGCGGCGCCCGGCAACGATTTCGGCCGCGATCCGCCCGATCTCGCGGCGGCAGGCGTCCATGGTCGCCAGGCGGCGGGGCATGCCGTCCAGCAGTTCGATGTTGTTGAACCCGGCCAGGCCGATCCGACCGGGCACGTCCAGCCCCTGCTCAAGGCACCACAGCAACCCCCCGACCCCGATCATGTCGTTGGAATAGTAAAGGAAATCCAGATCCGGGCAGCGCCCGAGGATCGCCTCGGTCATTTCCCGGCCCTTGGCGACGGCAGAGCCGCCGGAATAGAACTCGCGGTCCGCCAGCGCCAGCCCTGCGTCGGTCAGCCCCTGCTCGAACCCTTCCATCCGCTTGCGGGCGCGGTGGTCGTCGGGCATCTTGGTGCCCAGAAACCCGATGCGCCGATAGCCCGCGGCGACGATTGCCTCGGCCATCGTCCGGCCGGCGCGGCGGTGCGAGATGCCGACGCAGCTGTCGACCGGGGTTCCATCGGTGTCCATGATCTCGACCACAGGCACGCCCGCCTGATCCAGCATCGCCCGCGCCGCCTCGGAATGTTCCAGACCTGCGATGATGATGCCCGAAGGGCGCCAGGACAGCATCTCGTAGAGCACCGTCTCCTCGCGGCCAGCGGCATAGTGGGTGACACCGAACACCGGTTGCAGCCCGGTATCTTCCAGCACTTCGGAAATGCCCGAAAGCACTTCGGGGAAGACCATGTTCGACAGCGACGGGACGATTACGCCCACCAGGTTGACCCGCTGGCTGGCCAGCGCGCCCGCGATCTTGTTGGGCACGTAACCCAGCGCTTTCGCCGCCTCCAGCACCCGCTCGCGCGTCGGTTCAGACACGTCGCCCCGGTTGCGCAGGACGCGACTCACGGTCATCTCGCTGACGCCGGAGGCCTCGGAGACATCGCGAAGCGTCAGTGGGCGGCGCGAAGGGGCGGACGGAGGCCTTGCCATGCGGGATCCTTGCTGCAACGAAACGCCTGCGCAAGTGTTAGCGTCCCGAAAGGGGAATGGCCAAGCCCGAACCTCGGCGGTTGCAAAGGCTTCCGATTGCAGGCATCACCCGGCAGAGCGGCCCCGTAGCTCAGGGGATAGAGCGACCGCCTCCTAAGCGGTAGGTCACAGGTTCGAATCCTGTCGGGGCCGCCATCGCGCCGGGACGGACGCGAATCAGCCGGAAAGACAGGCAAGAAAGCGATCGACCTCTTTCCTGTCGGTCGCCCAGGACGTGACAAGGCGCGCGCCCTGCGGAGCCGGAGCGGTCGCCTCGCCGAATGGATAGTAGCGCGCACCGGCCGCGACGGCACGATCGTGTCCGTCACGCGGCAGATCGGCAAAGACGATGTTGGCCTCGACCGGATGCCACAGCCGCGCGCCGGGAAGCGCGGCGATGCCCGAAGCAAGCCGCGCCGCCATGGCGTTGGAATGGCGCGCGAGGTCCAGCCACAGACCGTCCGCCAGCCAGGCATCGATCTGCGCCCCGAGATAGCGGTGCTTGGAAAACAGATGCCCCGCCCGCTTGCGGCGCAGCTGCATTTCCCAGGGATCGACGCGGTTGAAGATCACCACCGCCTCGGCTGCCATCAGTCCGGTCTTGGTGCCGCCGAGGCTCAGCACGTCCACCCCCGCCTTCCATGTCATCTCGGCCGGGCTGGCCCCCGAGGCTGCCAGTGCGTTGGCGATACGCGCCCCGTCGAGGTGCACCGGCATCCCGGCCGAATGCGCGATTTCGGCGAGCGCCGCGATTTGGTCGGGGTCGTAGACCGTGCCTGCCTCGGTGACGTTGGTGATGCTCAGCGCACCGCGCTGAACCGAATGGACCGAACCGTGCCACAGGCGCGCAAGCGCATCCCGCAGCGCCCTGGGCCCCATCCGCCCGCCCTCGGCCGCGACCGGCACGAGCTTGGCACCGCCGGAGAAGAATTCCGGCGCACCGCATTCGTCCTGCATCGTATGGGCCTCAGGCTGACAGAAGATCGCCCCCCACGGCGGGCACAGCGCGGCCAGCGACAGCGCGTTTGCGGCCGTCCCGGTTGCCACCAGGAAGACCTCGGCCTGCGGCGCCTCGAAGGCCGTGCGCACCGCTGCCACGGCCCGTTCGGTCCAGGGGTCGGCGCCGTAGGGCATCGCAGGTCCCGCGTTCGCGGCGGCCAGGGCGGCCATGACCTGCGGCGGAACCGGCGCCCCGTTGTCGGAAGCAAAGAACATCAGGGCACCTCGTCGATGATATGATCTTCCCAGTCGTCTTCGGGAACTTCGGTCTCGGGGATCGTCCAGCCCTGCACCGACGCGCCGGCACGGTGGATCGAGGCCGGATCTCCGGTCAGCAGGTGGTGCCAGTCGGGCAGCGGCCGACCCTCGTGACGCAGCCGGTAGGAACAGCTGCGCGGCAACCAGTATGCCACCTCTGCCATCCGGTCCGGCGACAGGGTGACGCAGTCGGGCACGAAGGCATGGCGGGTCGGATAGCGCGTGCAGCGGCAGGCATCGCCGTCCAGCAGCCGGCAGGCAATTCGGGTGAAGGCGACCTCGCCGTTGTCCTCGAACTCGATCTTGTTCAGGCAGCATTTGCCGCAGCCGTCGCACAGCGCCTCCCATTCCGCACCGTTCAGCGCCTCCAGCGGCAATTCCCAGAAGGCAGGGCGCAGGGTCATGACCTGACCGTCCAGGGGTGCGGGTCGCGGCGGAAGGGATCAGAGCGCGGCAAGGATCGCCCGCGCCTCGCGGCAGTCGGCCTCCATCTGCGCAACCAGCGCCGGAAGGTCCACGAAGGCGACCTCGGGGCGGAGGAACTCCACGAAACCGACCGAAAGTTCCGCACCGTAGAGATCGCCCTCGAAGTCGAAGATGTGGGTTTCCAGATTCGGCTCGTTGCGTCCGAACATCGGCCGCACACCCAGACTTGCCGCGCCGCCGTAGGTTCCGCGATGCGGTCCGTCCAGAACGTCGACCGTCACCGCATAGACGCCGAAACGCGGCAGATGCAGCCCCGCGACGCTCATGTTCGCGGTCGGATAGCCAAGCGTGCGCCCACGTTTCTCGCCATGGATCACGGCGCCCTCGATCCGGTGCAGATGGCCAAGCATCGCTGCGGCGGCGCGTGGACGCCCTTCGGACAGCGCAGTCCGGATGGCGGTCGAGGATATCTCGATGCCGTCGATGGCGATCAGCGGCGCGATCGTCACCGCAAAGCCGAGCTGCCGTCCCAGTCCGACCAGATCCTCTGCATGACCGGCCCGCCCCTTGCCGAAGCGGAAGTCGGCGCCGACCACCACATGCATCACCCCCAGCCCCCGCACCAGCACCTCGGTCGCGAAGGTTTCGGGCGTCATTCCGGCAAGCACCGGGCCGAAGGGCAGTTCGTACAACCTTTCGACCCCGATCTTTTCCAGCCTGTGCGCCCGTGCTGCGGGATTCATCAGACGGAACGGAGGCAACGAAGGCGAGAAGAAGCTGCGCGGATGCGGTTCGAAGGTCAACACACCAAGTCGATGCGGGGGGCGCCGTGCGGCGTCGATCACCGCCCGGTGCCCGAGATGCACACCGTCGAAATTGCCCATCGCCACGGAGGCGCCGCGCATCGAGGGGTCAAGGCCCTGCCAGTGCCTGATGATCTGCATCCCGCTCCGGTCCATGCCCCGCCGGGGCGGGGCAAGCCGCGGCCGGTCCGGCGTGTGCTCAGTCGAACTTGCGGCTTGGCGCCAGAACCAGCGCCTCGCCCCTGAGCACGACCGTATCGCCCACGGCGCAGTGGGTTTCAAGGGTCACGCGCCGGCGCGAATGGTCGACCGCCGTGACCTTGACCTCGGCATGGACGGTGTCACCGGGACGCACCGGAGCCATGAACTTGAGCGACTGACCCAGATAGACGGTGCCGTGACCCGGCAGCTGTTCGCCGATCACGGCCGAGATCAGGCCGGCGGTCAGCATCCCGTGGGCGATCCGGCCCTGGAAGATCGTGTCGCGCGCGTAATCGTCGTCCAGATGCACCGGGTTCCGGTCGGTCGAGACCTCGGCGAACAACTCTATGTCGCGGTCGGTCACGACCTTGCGCAGATGGCGGGTCATTCCGATCTCGATGTCCTCGATGCAGATCGTTCCGCGCGGCATGTTGTCCAGCATCCGGGGCCTCGTCCGTCCTTCCGAAGGCCTATAGCGCATGCTGCAGTGCAGCGCAATCGTCTGCGCAACTATTTTTCCCGCGGACCGCAGGTTTCGGCAAGAAAGTTGCGCCGGCTATCGCAGTCGTCCGATGGCAAAGCGCGGACGGTGCGGAACGGCGGCCAGATACTCGGACAGAAGCGCAGGGTCCGGGTTCTCGACGTCCGGCCCGAAACGGTCGGCCGCCAACCCCCCGGTCACGAAGATCGCGTCGATACCCTCGACGGCAGCCCCCGCGATGTCCGTGGCGATTCCGTCGCCGACCGCAAGGATGCGGTTGCCCGCCTCGGGGCGCGCAATGGCAAGCCGGCGCGCCGCAAGATCGTAGATCGGCGGATGCGGCTTGCCGACCTGCAGGACGGTGCCGCCCAGACCCTCGTACAGTTCGGCCAGCGCACCGGCACACCAGATCCGCCGGTCGCCGTAGTCCACCACGATATCGGGGTTGGCGCAGAGCATGGTCAGCCGGTTCTGCTTGGCCATCATCAGCCGGCCGCGGTAATCCTCGGGGCTTTCCTCGAACTCGTCGAACAGGCCGGTGCAGACAATGCCGTCCGCGGCCGCCATATCGACCCGTTCCACCATGCCGGACCGGAACAGGCTGTCGTCCTTCTCGGGGCCCAGATGCCAGACCAGCCGGCCGACCGCGCCGGCGTTCATGGCCTCTTCCGCAGCGTCGCCCGAACTTGCCACCACGTCCCAGGCGTCGCGGGGCAGACCCATCCGGTCAAGCTGGCGGATCACCGAGTCGGACGGTCTCGGCGCATTCGTCAGCAGGACCACCGCGCCGCCGCCCTTGCGGAAGCCCAGCAAGGCATCGACCGCGGCCGGATAAGGTGCCTGTCCGTTATGCAGACACCCCCACAGGTCGCAGTAGAGCGTGTCGTAGCTGCCGGCGATGTCGGCAAGCGATCCGATGATCTCTGTCACGGCGGTCTCCTTGCGCGGAACGCGCATCCCGCAGGGGTGCGGCCGGGGGGGGGGGGGGGGGGGGGGGGGGGGGGGCGCCGCCCCCCCCCCCCCCCCCCCGGGCCTCCCCTGAACTTCTCAGATCTTCAGGGCCGGGATGATCTGCTTCTTGCGGCTCATGATGCCCGGCAGCACGACCGTGTCGCCCGCGACCTTGCAGGAAAAGGACGCCTCCGCCACCTCTCGGACGAAATCGTTCGGAACCAAGAGCGTCGCTTCCTCGCGCAGGATGTCGATGATGAACAGCAGAACCTGATCGGCCCCGTCTTCTGCGGCGACGCCGGGCATGGCCGCCATCAGCGCGTCCTTCCGGGCCAGAAGCACCTTCGGCGAAGTCGTCTCCAGCACGCTGATGCGCAGCTGCCGGCCGCCGACCTCGTATTCCTTGCTGTCCATGCGCAGAAGTTCGGCCTCGGTGAAGGCCGAGACGTCGGACTTGGCGGCAAACAGCTCGTCCGCGTAATCGGGGATCGAGATGCCGAGCCCGCGGGCCAGATCCTCCGCCACGGCACGGTCGTGCGGGGTCGTGGTCGGACTGCGGAATTCCAGCGTGTCCGACAGGATCGCCGACAGCATGGCACAGCGGATCGGTTCGGGCATCCGGGCTGCATCAGAGCCCATCAGGTCGTGCATGATGGTGGCGGTGCAGGCCAGCGGCCGGATCGTGATGTCGATCGGACCGCGCGTCTTGAGGCCCCCGGCCAGCAGGTGGTGGTCGACGATCTGCAGGATGTTCGCCTCACTGATCGAGGCCGGCAGTTCGGCCGGGTTGTTGGTGTCGACGATCACCACGTCCTCGCCGGGCGCCACATCGGCGATGACTGCCGGTTTCGGGAGGTTCCAGCGTTGCAGCACGAAGGCCGCCTCGGTGTTCGGTTCGCCCAGCAGCACCGGTTCGGCCGGCGTGCCCTTCACCTCGGTGAGATACCAGGCCCAGATTATGGGCGAGCAGGTGGAATCGGTATCGGGCGCCTTGTGGCCGAAAACCTTGATCGTCATGGGGTCGTCCCTCGGGGTTGCGAAGTCGCCCGCCTTATAGGAAGCCGGTTCCGGCTTGTCACGCCGCAGACGGCGGTCCAGTCTGGGTTTGTTGGCGAACGCGGAGTGCGGCGATGGATCGGGTGGCGGCGACGGCCGGCTGGATCGGTCTGGTGTCCTGTCCGGGGCGCGCCGGGCCGGGGGCGCTGGTGCGCGACCTGGCCGCGATCGCGAACGCGGGGGCGCGCCATCTGGTGACGTTGCTGCCCAGCGACGAGATGCACCGTCTCGGCGTGCCCGGACTCGGTGCGGCGGCCTCGGAGGCCGGGCTGCGGTGGTGGCATCTGCCGATCCGCGACTTCACCGCCCCCGATGACGACTTCGAGAACGCCTGGGCCGAGGCCGGTTTTGCCTTGCGTGCCGCTCTCGCGGGAGGCGAGGGCGTCGTTATCCATTGCCGCGCCGGGGTCGGGCGGACCGGCACTGTCGCCGCCCGTCTGCTGGTGGAACTTGGCGAGACGCCGGACGCGGCGATCGCCGCCGTCCGCCGGGCCCGCCCCGGCACGATCGAGACGGTCGCGCAGGAGGCTCATGTCCGCGCCGCCTCCCCGAAGCCGCGCTGAGCGGGCGCGGTCAGCGGTCGAGCCGTTCGATCCGGAAGCCCTCGGCCTCGAGCAGGGCCAGCACCCCTTCCGCGCCGGGCAGGTGCAGCGCGCCGAAGGCGGCCACGACCGGACCTGCCTCTGCCGCCTCGAGGATGACCGGGATCCAGGCGCGGTTGCGGGCGTTCATCAGCACCTCTTCCATCAGCCCGAACTGTTCCTCGATCACCGCCGGATCAAGGCCCGAGACCTTGCGCGCATCGGCTACCGCGAACTCCCACAACAGGCGCGATTCGCCGCGGAAATAGGCATCGGCAAGGGTAACGGCCATGTCCTCGGGGCGGGATTGCATCAGCAGGACGGCGCGCACCATGTCCAGTTCCTGCTCGAGCGTCAGCGTCCCGAAGATCCGGAACAGCGTGTCGAACGGCTCGAGCGCGGCGACCGGGATGCCGTTGCCATCGGCAATGTCCATGATCCGGTGATCGAGGCCCCGGTCGCCCCGCGCGACCGCTTCCATGGCGCAGGGCGGCATCGCCAGCACGATCGACAGATACCAGGGCCGGAAACGCGACGCGAGGAACGGCGGGATTCCGCGGGCGCGCACCGCGTCCGACAGCGCCTGCCAGTCCGAGCCTGGCAGGAGCTCCGGCAGGGTCGGACCTTCGGTCAGGAACATGAAATCGGGTCGGGCAACGAGTTCTGCCTGCAGCTGCGCCTCTTCCTCTGGCCCGGCCTCGACCAGCAGCCGTGCCGGCGGTTCGAGAAGAGGCGCGACCCGGGCAATCATTGCGTCGTGTCGGGGATCGTCGAAATGATAGGTGCCGACAAGATGGACCACCTGCTCGCCCCGCTGCGCCCGCCAGAGGTTGCCGCGGGCGAAGGGCTGGGCTTCGGCCAGTGCCACGATCCGGCTGCGTTCGTCGGCGGGCAGGGCGGCGATCAGATCCTCGCCTTCGCAACCGGTCACGGCGACGGCCGGCGCGGCGAGGGAAAGGCAGGCGGCAACGGCCGCGAGAACCGCGCGAAAAGACTGCATGGAGGCTCCGATACCAGGTGAGGCACCATCGCACGGACCTTCCCGCGGGCCAACCCGGAACCGGGCCTCGGGGCGTGTTGACAGCGGAACGGGCGTTCCCTATCTACGCGCTGTTGGCACTCGAAGGATCTGAGTGCTAACGATCCGGATGCGCCCGCACGGACGGGCAGGAACACTGAGGAGAACGTTCAGATGGCATTCAAACCGCTGCATGACCGTGTGCTGGTCCGCCGCGTTCAGAGCGACGAGAAAACCAAGGGCGGTCTGATCATTCCC
Organism: Gemmobacter sp.; assembly: GCA_046295655.1. Lineage (GTDB taxonomy): Bacteria > Pseudomonadota > Alphaproteobacteria > Rhodobacterales > Rhodobacteraceae > JBKBMT01. The sequence goes on from JBKBMT010000071.1 coordinate 11,021, forward strand.
GACACCGCAAAGGAAAAACCCGCCGAAGGCGAGGTGATCTCGGTCGGCGAAGGCGCTCGCAAGGATTCGGGCGAACTGATCGCGCCGTCGGTGAAGGCCGGCGACCGGGTTCTGTTCGGCAAGTGGTCGGGCACCGAGGTTACGCTCGACGGCGAAGAGCTGCTGATCATGAAGGAAAGCGACATCCTCGGCATCATCGCCTGACGGATCGCAATTCTTCCAACGTACCAGACTTAGGAGACAGCAATCATGGCTGCCAAGGACGTCAAGTTCGATACCGATGCCCGCGACCGCATGCTGCGCGGCGTCAATGTTCTCGCCGACGCGGTGAAGGTCACCCTCGGGCCCAAGGGCCGCAACGTGGTGATCGAGAAATCCTTCGGCGCGCCGCGCATCACCAAGGACGGTGTGACGGTCGCCAAGGAAGTCGAGCTTTCCGACAAGTTCGAGAACATGGGCGCGCAGATGGTCAAGGAAGTGGCCCAGCGCACCAATGACGAGGCCGGCGACGGCACCACCACGGCGACCGTTCTGGCCCAGGCCATCGTCAAGGAAGGCATGAAGGCGGTCGCCGCCGGCATGAACCCGATGGACCTGAAACGCGGTATCGATCTCGCCGTGTCCAAGGTCGTCGAGCACATCAAGTCCGCCGCGCGTCCCGTCAAGGACAGCGACGAGGTCGCCCAGGTCGGCACGATCTCGGCCAACGGTGAGGCCTTCATCGGCAAGCAGATCGCCGAGGCCATGCAGAAGGTCGGCAACGAGGGTGTGATCACCGTCGAAGAGAACAAGGGCATGGAGACCGAAGTCGAAGTGGTCGAAGGCATGCAGTTCGACCGCGGTTACCTCAGCCCGTACTTCATCACCAACGCCGACAAGATGGTGGCCGAGCTGGAGGATGCGCTGATCCTCCTGCACGAGAAGAAGCTGTCGTCGCTGCAGCCGATGGTCCCGCTGCTCGAAGCCGTGATCCAGAGCCAGAAGCCGCTGCTGATCATCGCCGAGGATGTCGAGGGCGAAGCTCTGGCCACGCTCGTCGTCAACAAGCTGCGGGGCGGCCTGAAGATCGCCGCGGTCAAGGCGCCGGGCTTCGGTGACCGCCGCAAGGCCATGCTGCAGGACATCGCCATCCTGACCGGCGGCCAGGTGATCTCGGACGACCTGGGCATGAAGCTCGAGAACGTGACCCTCGACATGTTGGGCCGCGCCAAGAAGGTGGTCATCAAGAAGGATGATACCACCATCATCGACGGGGCCGGCGAAAAGGCCGAAATCGAAGCTCGCGTCGCCCAGATCCGTCAGCAGATCGAGGAAACCACCTCGGACTACGATCGCGAGAAGCTGCAGGAGCGCGTGGCGAAACTCGCCGGCGGTGTGGCCGTCATCCGCGTCGGCGGCATGACCGAGGTCGAGGTGAAGGAGCGCAAGGACCGCGTCGATGACGCGCTGAACGCGACCCGCGCCGCGGTGCAGGAAGGCATCGTCGTCGGCGGCGGCGTGGCGCTGGTGCAGGCCGCCAAGTCGCTCGAAGGGCTGACCGGCGCGAACAGCGACCAGGATGCGGGCATCGCCCTCGTTCGCCGCGCGCTCGAAGCGCCGCTGCGCCAGATTGCGACCAACGCAGGCGTCGACGGGGCCGTGGTGGCCGGCAAGGTTCGCGAATCGAACGACGCGACCTTCGGCTTCAACGCCCAGACCGAGGAATATGGCGACATGTTCAAGTTCGGTG
>JBKBMT010000072.1:0-275 GCA_046295655.1 Gemmobacter sp.
TCCATGCGCGGTGTTTCACCAGCCCGCCGCCCTGGTCCGAGGCCGCCTTTGCCGCGGCCCTTGCCGACCCGAACGGATTTCTCTGCGGCGAGGGCGCGGGCTTCGCCCTCGGGCGGGTCACGCTTGACGAGGCGGAACTCCTGACCCTCGCGGTCGCGCCCGAGGCGCGGCGGCGTCACTTGTCTCTCGAATGGCGCGTCGACGACATGGCCCCGATCGCAGCGGATGCGGACGCCCTGCGGCAGGTGCTGCTCAATCTCCTGCTGAACGCCTGC
>JBKBMT010000072.1:285-12637 GCA_046295655.1 Gemmobacter sp.
GGCGCGGCGGCAGGGTGTCGGCGCACGGCTGCTGGCCGCGTTCGAGGCCGGGGCGGCGGCGCGCGGTGCGGCGCGCGTCCATCTCGAGGTCGCGGCCGACAACCTGGCCGCACGCGCGCTCTACGACCGCGCAGGCTGGCACCTGACCGGGCGGAGGCAGGGCTATTTCCGCCGCCCGGGCGGGCCTGCGGCGGATGCGCTGCTCATGGCAAAGGCGCTGAAGGGCGCGGCATCCGATCCCTGACCGGACGGACAAGAATCAGTTGACCGCACTTTGCGTCTGCGGCTTGATTGGCCGCGATCCGGCAGAGATCGACCGCCCCGCAGGGGCGGCGCAAACCGCCCTTGCGGCGCGACCCTGGGAGAGACCGAATGACCATCCATCGCAGATTTTTGGGCGCCGCCGCTGCGCTGGCGCTGGGCGCGGGTGCCGCGCTGGCCGAACCGGCACTGATCTTCGATCTTGGCGGCAAGTTCGACAAGTCGTTCAACGAGGCGGCGCACAACGGGGCGCAGCGCTGGGCGGCCGAGACCGGGGGCACCTACAAGGAACTGGAAATGCAGTCCGAGGCGCAGCGCGTGCAGTTTGCCCGCCGCATGGCCGAGGCCGGCGCCAACCCGATCGTCGTCATGGGCTTCCAGAACGAATCCACCCTGCGCGAGGTCGCGCCGGACTATCCCGACACCTCGTTCGTGCTGATCGACGCCGTCGTTGACCTGCCGAACGTCCGCTCGGTCATCTTCGCCGAACACGAAGGTTCGTATCTGGTCGGCATGCTGGCCGCCCGCGCCAGCAAGACCGGGACGATCAGCTTCGTCGGCGGCATGGAGATCCCGCTGATCTCGGCCTTCGCCTGCGGCTATGCCCAGGGCGCCAGGGCGGTCAATCCCGACATCAACGTGATCGTCAACTACACCGGCAACACGCCGGCGGCCTGGAACGACCCGGTGCGCGGCGGCGAGATCACCCGCGCCCAGATCAGCCAGGGGTCGGACGTGGTGTTCGCCGCGGCCGGCGGCACCGGGCTTGGCGTGCTTCAGACCGCGGCCGATGCGGGGATCCTGTCGATCGGCGTGGACAGCAACCAGAACTACCTGCACCCCGGCAAGGTGCTGACCTCGATGCTGAAGCTCGTGGATAACGCGGTCTATCAGGCGTTCATGGACGGACCGGGGCTGGAAACCGGCGTCGTGCTGATGAACCTGGCCGCGGGCGGCGTCGGCTATGCGCTGGACGAGCACAATGCCGAACTGATCTCGGACGAGATGCGCGCCGAGGTCGATGCCGCCGCCGAGGCGATCAAGGCCGGCACGCTGGCCGTCCACGACTATCGCACCGACGACACCTGCCCGGCCTTCTGAGGGCATGGCGGATGCACAGACCATGGGGCGGCCGGATGCGGCCGCCCCTGCCCTGCCCCCGGCGATCGAGCTGCGGGGCATATCCAAGGCCTTCGGGCCGGTGCAGGCCAACCGCGACATCGACATCCGGGTGATGCCCGGGACGATCCACGGCATCATCGGCGAGAACGGCGCGGGCAAGTCCACGCTGATGTCGATCCTCTACGGCTTCTACAAGGCCGACGCGGGCGAGATCCTGATCGGCGGAAAGCCGACCGCCATCCCCGACAGTCAGGCCGCGATCCGCGCCGGGATCGGCATGGTGTTCCAGCATTTCAAGCTGGTGCCGAACTTCACCGTGCTGGAGAACGTCATCCTCGGCGCCGAGGACGGCGCGATGCTGCGCCCCTCGCTGGCCAAGGCGCGCCGGGCGCTGGCCGATCTGGCGCGCGAATACGAACTGGAGGTCAACCCCGATGCGGTGGTCGAGGATCTGTCGGTCGGCCAGCAGCAGCGGGTCGAGATCCTCAAGGCGCTCTACCGTCACGCCGAGATCCTGATCCTCGACGAACCCACGGGCGTGCTGACCCCGGCCGAAGCCGACCATCTGTTCCGCATCCTGCGCGGCCTGCGCGACCAGGGCAAGACGATCGTCCTGATCACCCACAAGCTGCGCGAGATCATGGAGATCACCGAGGCGGTCAGCGTCATGCGCCGCGGCACGATGGTGGCGACGGTCCGCACCGCCGAGACCAGCCCCGAGGCGCTGGCCGAACTGATGGTCGGACGCAAGGTGCTGCTGCGGGTGGACAAGGCGCCCGCGAACCCCGGCCCGGTGGTGCTGGATGTGGAGAACCTGTCGCTGACCGATGGTGCCGGGGTCGAAAGGCTGCGCGACGTGTCGCTGACCTTGCGCGCGGGCGAGATCCTGGGGATAGCGGGGGTGGCAGGAAACGGCCAGTCGGAACTGCTCGAGGTGCTGGGCGGGATCCGGCAGGGCGCCACCGGCCGGGTGCGGCTGAAGGGGCAGGACCTGCCGCTGTCCGGCCCGGGCTGCGACGGACAGGCCCGCCGCGCGGCGGGCATCGCCCATGTCCCCGAGGACCGCCAGCACCTGGGCCTGATCATGGATTTCACCGCCTGGGAGGATGTGGCCTTCGGCTATCACCATGCGCCGGAATATCAGCGCAACGCCCTGCTGATGGACCCGGACCGGATCCGCAAGGATACCGAGGGCAAGATCGCGCGGTTCGACGTGCGGCCGGCGGATTGCTGGCTGCCGGCCAAGAACTTTTCCGGCGGGAACCAGCAGAAGATCGTGGTGGCCCGCGAGATCGAGCGCAACCCCGACCTGCTGCTGGTCGGCCAGCCCACCCGCGGCGTCGATATCGGCGCGATCGAGTTCATCCACCGCCAGATCGTCGCCCTGCGCGATGCCGGCAAGGCGATCCTGCTGGTTTCGGTCGAGCTGGACGAGATCCTGAGCCTCTCGGATCGGATCGCGGTCATGTTCGACGGCCGGATCATGGGCGAACGGCTGCCCGGCGCCACCGACGAGCGCGAACTCGGGATGCTCATGGCGGGGATCGGGGGCGGCTGATGGAGCGGATGCCGAAATGGGCCGACGCGGTGCTGGTGCCGCTGCTGTCGCTGCTGATCGCCTTCGTCATTTCGGGCCTCGTGATCCTTGCCATCGGCGAGAATCCCTGGGCGGCGATGAAGCTGATGGTCTCGGGCGCGCTGGGCTCCACCTACGGCTGGGGCTACACGCTCTATTACGCGACCAACTTCATGTTCACCGGTCTGGCCGTGGCGGTCGCCTTCCATGCCGGCCTGTTCAACATCGGCGGCGAGGGGCAGGCGACCCTGGGCGGTCTCGGTGTCGCGCTGTGCTGTCTCTACCTGCCATGGCCGCACTGGTCGATGGCGCTCGGCGGGGCGATGATCTCGGCCGCGGCCTTCGGTGCGCTCTGGGCGACGATTCCGGCCTGGCTTCAGGCGCGGCGCGGCAGCCACATCGTCATCACCACGATCATGTTCAACTTCATCGCCGCCTCGGTGATGAACTATGTCCTGGTCAACCTTCTGCGACCGCGCGGGTCGATGGACCCGGCCTCGCCCCGTTTTCCGGCCGAGACGAAACTGCCCAACCTCGCCGATGTCCTTGGCCTCGTCGGCATCCCCTTCTCGCCCCGGACGCCGGCCAACATCACCCTTCTGGTCGCGCTTCTGGCCTGTTTCCTCGTCTGGCTCCTGATCTGGCGCACGCGGCTGGGCTATCAGATCCGGGCCTTCGGCAAGTCCGAGAAGGCGGCCGTCTATGCCGGCATTTCTCCGGTCAGGATCACCATGTTCGCCATGCTGATCTCGGGCGGGCTGGCGGGGATGATGGCGATCAACAACGTGATGGGCGAGGCGCAGCGGCTGGTGATCAACGCGGCCGAGGGGGCAGGCTTCATCGGCATCGCGGTGGCGCTGATGGGGCGCAGCCACCCGCTGGGCGTGGCGCTGGCGGCGGTGCTGTTCGGGTTCCTCTATCAGGGTGGCGCGGAACTTGCGCTCTGGACCTCGATCCCGCGCGAGCTGATCGTGGTGATCCAGGCACTGGTGATCCTGTTCACCGGGGCGCTGGACAACATGGTGCGGATGCCGGTGGAACGGGCCTTCGCCGCCCTGCGGAGGGGAAGGTGATGGATTTCGCCACGATCATCCAGATCCTCGACTCGACGCTGCGGCTGGCCACGCCGCTTCTGCTGGCCTGCCTTGCCGGCATGTTCTCGGAACGGGCGGGCATCTTCGACATCGGGCTGGAGGGGAAGATGCTGGGCGCGGCCTTCCTGTCGGCGGCGGTGGCGGCGGTCACGATGTACGTCTGGCTGGGGCTCGTCGCGGGGATCGCCGCATAGGTCGCGCTTGCGGGGGTGCACGGGCTGGCCTCGATCACCTTCCGGGGCAATCAGCTGATCTCGGGCGTGGCGATCAACTTCCTTGCCGCCGGGCTGACGGTGCTGATCGGGCAGAACTGGTTCGCGCTGGGCGGACGCACGCCGTCGCTGATGGGCGGCGGCCGGTTCGAGCCGATCACCCTGCCCCTCGCCGAAACGCTGGCCCCGGTGCCGGTGATCGGGCCGATCTGGTCGGTGCTGCTGTCGGGACACACGATCCTTGTCTATGCGGCCTTCGCGGCGGTGCCGATCTCGTGGTGGGTGCTCTATCGCACCCGCTTCGGCCTGCGGCTTCGCGCGGTGGGCGAGAACCCCGCCGCAGTGGATACCGCCGGGGTTTCGGTCATCCGGCTGCGCTTTGCGGCGGTGGCGATCTGCGGGCTTCTGTGCGGGCTCGCGGGCGCCTATCTGGCCACCGGTCTTTCGGCGGGCTTCGTCAAGGACATGACCGCCGGACGCGGCTTCATCGCGCTGGCGGCCCTGATCTTCGCCAAGTGGCGGCCGGTGCAGGCGATGTTCACCTGCCTGCTGTTCGGCCTGCTGGAGGCGATCGTGAACCGCTACCAGAACCTCGACCTTGGCGGCGTGGTGATCCCGGTGCAGGTGATGCAGGCGCTGCCCTATGTGCTGACGGTGGTGATCCTGGCCGGCTTCGTCGGCAAGGCGATCCCGCCGCGGGCCGGGGGAGAGCCCTATGTCAAGGAGCGTTGAGGCGGAGGAGCCGATGGGCGAGGCGGCGGGGCGGCTGGCGGATCTGGTGCGCGGCCGGGCGGGGGCGGCGCCGGTGCGGCTGGGCCTCGTGCTGGGTTCGGGCCTCGGGCATCTGGCCGGCGCGGTCGAGGGGGCGGCGATCCCCTATGCCGATCTGCCCGGCTTTCCCCATGCCGGCGTTTCGGGGCACAATCCGGTGCTGGCGGTGGGCGATCTGGAGGGCGTGCGCGTCGCGGTCTTCGGCGGCCGGGCGCATTACTACGAGACCGGCGATCCGGCGGCGATGCGCCTGCCGCTGGAGGTGCTTCGCGCGCTGGGCACCGGGGCGCTGATCCTGACCAATGCGGCCGGCAGTCTGCGGGCCGACCTGCGGCCCGGCGATCTGATGCTGCTGTCCGATCACATCAACTACAACGGCCGCAATCCGCTGATCGGCGAACCGACGGACGCCCGCTTCGTGCCGATGACCGAGGCGCACGACCCCGGCCTGCGCGCGGCGCTGAAATCGGCGGCCGCGGCCGAGGGCGTGGCGCTGGCCGAGGGGGTCTATGCCTGGTATTCCGGCCCCTCGTTCGAGACCCCGGCCGAGATCCGGGCGCTGCGCATCCTCGGGGCCGATGCGGTGGGCATGTCCACCGTGCCCGAGGTGATCCTGGCCCGCTTCCTGGGCCTGCGGGTCGCCGCCGTGTCCACCATCACCAACATGGCGGCAGGCCTGTCGGACGAGGCGATCAGCCACGAGCATACCAAGGCCATGGCCCCGCTCGGCGCAGCGAAGTTCGAGCGGATCCTGCGGCGGATGCTGCGCGACCTCGACTGAACACCGCGGCGGTTTGACAAGGCCGCATCGCCGGGCGACTGTGCAGGGTGCCCGCCCGCCGCGGATCTGCCGATGACGCTTTACCTTCCGATTGCCGAGGTTTCGGTGAATATCCTGGTCCTTCTGGGGCTGGGCGGCATCGTGGGGATGCTGTCGGGGATATTCGGCGTCGGCGGCGGCTTCCTGATCACGCCGCTGCTGATGTTCATCGGCATCCCCTCGGCCGTCGCGGTGGCGACCGGGGCGAACCAGGTGGTCGCCTCGTCGGTGTCGGGTGTGCTGGCGCAGATGCGCCGCAAGGGGGTGGATTTCCACATGGGCGCCGTGCTGCTGGCCGGCGGGGTGGTCGGATCGGCGGCCGGGATCGCGGTGTTCGACGCGCTGCGACGGGCCGGACAGGTCGATCTGCTGGTGCAGTTCTCCTATGTGATCTTTCTCGGGCTGATCGGGGCGCTGATGTTCCAGGAAAGCCTGCGCGCCTGGCGCAGGACCGCCAGCGGCACCGCCCCGCCGCGCCGGTCGCACCAGCACTATCTGGTCCACCGCCTGCCGCTGAAGATGAAGTTCCGCACCTCGGGGCTGTACATCAGTGCGATTCCGCCGCTGGGGGTGGGGGCGCTGGTGGGCTTCCTGGCGGCGATCATGGGAGTGGGCGGCGGGTTCATCATGGTGCCCGCGATGATCTATTTCCTCGGCATGCCGACCCGGGTGGTGGTCGGCACCTCGCTGTTCCAGATCGTCTTCGTCACCGCCTTCACCACGGTCATGCATGCCGTCACGTCCTATTCGGTGGACATCCTGCTGGCGGTGGTGCTGATCCTCGGCGGGGTGATCGGGGCGCAGGTCGGCACCCAGATCGGGACGAGGCTCAAGGCCGAACAGCTGCGGATCCTGCTGGCGCTGCTGGTCCTCGCGGTTGCCGGCAAGATCGCACTCGATCTGGTCCTGCGGCCGTCCGAACTCTATTCGATCACGCCGGGCCGACTGCCATGATCCGCTGGCTGATCCTCATCCTGTGCCTCGCGATGCCGCTGCGCGCCGAGGAAGTCGTGGCCGATCTGAGCCAGAACCGGATCGCGATCACCGCCAATTTCGACGGCTCGCAGATCACCGTCTATGGCGCGGTGCGGCGCGAGGCGCCGGTGCCCGCGGGCGATCTGCACGTCATCGTCACGGTCGAGGGGCCCTCGACGCCGGTCACGGTGCGGCGCAAGTCGCGGGTTATGGGCGTCTGGATCAATACCGATGCGGCGCGGATCACCCGTGCGCCGGTGTTCTATGCCCTGGCCACAACCGGCAACCTGCCCCAGATCCTGTCCGAGACCGAGGATCTGCGCCACCGCATCTCGATCAACCGGGCGATCCGCGATGTCGGGCTTGCCTCGATGGTCGAGGACTCGCCGGGTTTCGTCGAGGCGCTGATCCGTCTGAACCGCCGGGCCGGGAACTATCACACCGACGAGGGCGCGGTGAGCCTGATCCGCGACACCCTGTTCCGCGCCGATTTCGCCCTGCCCGCGAACCTGACCGAGGGTCTGTTCCGGGTTCGGATCTTCCTTCTGCGCGATGGCGCGGTGCTGGATCACCAGTCCGAGGTGATCGATGTGCACAAGGCAGGGCTGGAGCGGTTCCTGCACCGGCTGGCCTACGACCAGCCGCTGATCTACGGGCTTCTGTCGCTGGTGCTGGCCGTCGCGGCGGGCTGGGGCGCCTCGGCCGCGTTCCGCGCCTTCCGGCCCTGACCGGTCTCAGGCCTGCGGCCGGATCAGCTCGGCCTCGGTCACGATCAGGTCCAGCGGCTGATCGGTGGCCTCGCGCGGCACTGCAGCCATCTGCTGCGCGGCAAAGGCGAAACCGATCGCCGTGACCGGTCCGCGCGCGCGCAACGCGGCAAGGGTGCGGTCGTAGAAGCCGCCCCCGTAGCCCAGCCGGAAACCTGCCCTGTCGAACGCCAGAAGCGGCACCACCAGCACCTCGGGCACGAGTTCGGGTCCCGGTTCGGGGATCTGCGTGCCGAAGCTGCCGGGCACGAGCGGCTGGCCCGGTTCCCAGCGGCGAAAGACCAGGGGTCGCCCGGCCCCGACCACCACCGGAAGGCAGAGCGGGCCGGTATGCCCCGCAAGCGCGGGGGACGGGTCGATCTCGGTCCGCATGGCCACATAGCCCGCGAGGACGCGGCCGGCATGGTGGGCAAGCACCCCGGCCAGCCGCGCTGCCGCATCGCCCTGCCCCGCGGCATGGGCCGCCGCGCGGCGCTGCGCCGCCGCCTTCCGCGCCGCCGCCTTTTCCTCGGCCAGGGTCACAGCAGGAAGATCGTCGCGAAACCGAGGAAGGCGAAGAAGCCCATCACGTCGGTGAGCGTGGTGACGAAGGTGCCCGAAGCCAGCGCCGGGTCGAGCTTGAGCCGGTTCAGCGTCAGCGGCACCAGAACCCCGCCGAGTGCCGCGACCACCTGGTTGCAGATCATCGCCATGCCCAGCACCGCGCCCAGCATCGCATCGTCGAAGATCAGCCAGCCGGCAAGTCCGAGGATCAGCGCAAGCCCGAAGCCGTTCAGCAGCCCGGCCCCCAGTTCGCGCCAGACCACCCGCCGGGCGTTGGCCGACGTCAGGCTGCGGGTCGCCAGCGCCCGCACCGCCACGGCCAGCGACTGGGTGCCGGCGATCCCGCCGGTCGAGGCGACGATGGGCATCAGCGCCGCCAGCACCACAAGCGCCTCGATCGTCGCCTCGAAGCGGCTGATGACGACAGCGGACAGCGAGGCGGTGAACAGGTTGACGATCAGCCAGGGCAGGCGCTGTCGCGCCGTCACAACCGCATTGTCGGACACGTTCGCATCGTCGCTGACACCGGCAAGGCGCAGGATGTCCTCCTCGTGCTCCTCGTCCAGAACGGTCATCGCATCGTCGATGGTGATGACCCCGACCAGCCGGCCGTTCTCGTCCACCACCGGGACCGAGATCAGGTGATACTGGTTGAACATGAAGGCGACGTCGGTTTCGGAATCCGTCACCTTCACGGTGCGGAAGCTTTCCTCCTCGATGTCGCGCAGCCTGACGTCGCGGCGGTTGCTCAGGATCCGGCCGAGGGTGACATAACCGGTGGGCCGCATCCGCGGATCGACAAGGATGACGTGATAGAACTGGTCGGGCAGCCATTCCTCGGCGCGGAGGAAATCGATCGCCTCGCCGACGGTCCAGTGTTCCGGGACCGTCACGACCTCGCGCTGCATCAGCCGCCCGGCGGAATATTCCGGGTAGGACAGCGACTGTTCGACCGCCACCCGGTCGGACTGGTCCAGCGCCTCGAGGATCCGCTCGGCGACGGGTTCCTCGACATCCTCGAGAATGTCCACCACGTCGTCGGAATCAAGCTCGCGCACCGCCTCGGCCAGGACCTCGGGCGAAAGCGTCTCGATGACCTCCTCGCGGATCGATTCGTCGATTTCCGACAGGATCTCGCCGTCGATCTCACCGCCCCACATGCGCAACAGCGCCCGGCGCTCGGACGGGGCAATCTGTTCCAGAAGGTCGGCGATGTCGGCCGCGTGCAGCGGTTCCATCAGGTCCTTCAGACGGGCCGCATCGCCTGCGTCCACCGCATCGCGGATCGCCGCCATCCGGGCCGCGTCGAGCGGCGCCTCGTCCTCGCGGGCGGGGTTCTCGATGTTCTCGGCCATGTCTGCCCCCTGCCCCGGACGCGCGATTGGCCGGACCATAGCGAAAGGTCCTTCGGGAAAACAGAGGGAAAGCCCCCCTAGCAGCCACTGCGGGCAGCAGGTTACGCTCTGCCGGTTTGCGGGGAGGAACGGCGATGGCGGCGCTGCTTATCGGCCAGGTGCTGACGTTTGAGGGCGACCCCTTTGCCGAGGGGCCGGACGCGGCGCGGCACCGGACGCGCGCCGGCGTGCTGATCGAGGACGGGCGGATCGCGGCGGTCGGGGATGCCGGGGCGCTGCGCGCTGCGCATCCGCTGGCGACCGTGACCGACCACGGCGACCGGCTGATCTCGGCCGGGTTCGTCGATGCCCATGTCCACTATCCCCAGACGGCGATCATCGCCTCCTGGGGCAAGCGGCTGATCGACTGGCTCAACCTCTATACCTTCCCCGAAGAGATGCGGCTGTCCGATCCCGTCTATGCGGCCGCGATCGCGGAGCGCTATCTGGATCTGGTGCTGGCGCATGGCACCACGACCGTCTGCAGCTTCTGCACGGTCCACCCCGAAAGCGTGGATGCCTTCTTCGCTGCGGCACAGACGCGGGGGATGCGGGCTCTGGCCGGCAAGACCTGCATGGACCGCAACGCGCCCGAGGGGTTGCGCGACACCGCGCAGTCGGCCCATGACGACAGCCTGCGGCTGCTGCGCAGGTGGCACGGGGTGGACCGGCTGTCCTATGTGGTGACGCCCCGCTTCACCCCGACCTCGACGCCCGACCAGCTGGCGGCGATGGGCGCGCTGTGGCAGGCGCATCCCGACTGCCTGATGCAGACGCATCTGTCCGAGCAGCTGGACGAGATCGCCTGGGTCCGCAGCCTGCACCCCGAGGCACGCGACTATCTCGACACCTACGAGGCGCACGGGCTGGTCGGCCCCGGGGCGATCTTCGGCCACGCAATCCATCTGGAGCCGCGCGAACGCGACCGACTGCGGGACGCCGGCGCGAGCCTGATCCATTGTCCGACATCAAACACCTTCATTGGCTCGGGGCTGTTCGACATGGCGGGGCTCAGGGCCGCGGGCCAGATCGTCGGGCTTGCCACCGACACCGGCGGCGGGTCGTCGTTTTCCATGCTGCGGACCATGGCGGCGGCCTACGAGATCGGCCAGCTGCGCGGCACCCCCCTGCATCCTGCACAGTTGTGGTGGCTGGCTACGGCAGGTTCGGCTCAGGCCCTGCGTCTGGGTGACCGGATCGGCCGCATCGCGGTCGGGATGGAGGCCGATCTGGTGGTGATCGACCTTGCCTCAACCCCCGCCATCGCCCAGGCCGCGGCGCGCGCCGATGACATCTGGAAGGCGCTGTTCCCAACCATCATGATGGGCGACGACCGGGCAATCGCCGCCACCTATGTGGCGGGCCGGCTGCAGGGCGCGGCGCGTCACGGGGCTGGCGCAGAGCTGTGACAGGCGCTTCATCGGGGTGTTTCCTGCGCCTGCCAGAGTGGAGGATGGACCGATCGCCACGATGCGCCGCAGCCTCCCCCGGGCGGCTGTGCCACCGGCAACGGTCGCCAGCGTGATCGCGCCGTCCTTCCCCCACGCGATCACCTGCGCCCCGCCCTGCCCCCGGGGGCGGGGCGCAACCGTCCGGGGGCCGCTTGCACCGGCGGGGGCCATGGCGTAGGAAGCGCCCGCATCCGGCAGTGCGGAGGGTCCGATGCCGCTTCTCGTGATGAAATTCGGCGGCACCTCGGTCGCTGATCTGGACCGCATCGCCAATGCCGCGGCCAAGGTGAAGCGCGAGGTCGACCGCGGCTACGAGGTGATCGTCATCGTCTCGGCCATGGCCGGCAAGACTAACGAGCTGGTCAAGTGGGTCGGAGACACGTCGCCCTTCTACGACGCGCGCGAATACGATGCCGTGGTCGCCTCGGGCGAGAACGTGACGGCCGGCCTGATGGCCCTGCGCCTGCAGGAGATGGGCATCCCGGCGCGCAGCTGGCAGGGCTGGCAGGTGCCGATCCTGACCACCAGCCAGCATGGCGCCGCACGGTTCGTCGAGATCCCGCGCGCCAACATCGACGCAAAGTTCGCGGAAGGCATGAAGGTGGCCGTGGTCGCGGGCTTCCAGGGCCTGAGTGCCGAGAACCGCATCACGACGCTGGGCAGGGGCGGGTCCGACACGACGGCGGTCGCCTTTGCCGCGGCCTTCGGGGCGGAACGCTGCGACATCTATACCGACGTGGACGGGGTCTATACCACCGATCCGCGCGTCAGCCGCAAGGCACGGCGGCTGGACAAGATCAGCTTCGAGGAGATGCTGGAGCTGGCCAGCCTCGGTGCGAAGGTGCTTCAGACCCGCTCGGTCGAACTGGCGATGCGCTACAAGGTGCGGCTGCGGGTGCTGTCGTCCTTCGACGAGACCGACCACAATTCCGGCACGCTGGTATGCGACGAGGAGGAGATCATGGAATCCAAGGCTGTCACCGGCGTCGCCTTCTCGCGCGACGAGGCCAAGGTCACGCTGTTCACGATCGAGGACCGGCCGGGCATCGCCGCGGCGATCTTCGGCCCCCTCGCCGACGCGGGCGTGAACGTGGACATGATCGTGCAGAACATCTCGGAGAAGGATTATGACGAGGCCCATCCCGACGCCGTGACCGACATGACCTTCTCCTGCCCGATCGACCAGGTGCCGCGGGCGAAGAAGGCGATGGAGGAAGCAAAGGCGCGCGGCGAGATCGCCTATGACGAACTGATCATCGACGACGACGTGGCCAAGGTCTCGGTCGTGGGGATCGGGATGCGGAGCCACACCGGCGTCGCCGCGACGATGTTCCAGGCGCTCGCGCGCGAGAACATCAACATCAAG
>JBKBMT010000073.1:0-12262 GCA_046295655.1 Gemmobacter sp.
CGAGGAACGGGCCGAGCTCGATGCGTTGACCGAACGGTTCTTTCAGGAGGTCGGCTGGACCCCCCGCCGCGTGGCGCAGATCGCCGGCGCGGTGAAGTTCACCGATTACGACTTCTTCCGCTACTGGGCCCTGCGCTGGATCGTCCGGAACCGCGATCCCGGCGTCACCGGCCGCGAGGATGTCGAATACACCAACTGGGCCACGCTGACCGAGCTGGTGACGGACTGGGCGTCCGAGGCGGCATCATAGCACGAAGTCGAACGCCTCGATCATAGGCAGACGCCGAGGCCGCCGTCCGGTGAGATCGAAAACCGCGTTGGCCAGGGCCGGGGCGGCGGGCGGGGTGCCCGGTTCGCCGACCCCGCCGAGCCCGCGACCCGACTCGAGGATGCGCACCTCGAAGGCCGGCATCGCAGTCTGGCGCAGGATCTCGTAGCCGTCGAAGTTCGTCTGCTCCACCACCCCGTTGCGGAACGTGATCTTCCCGAGGATCGCCGCCGAAAGACCGAAGATCATCCCCCCGACCATCTGCGCCTCGATGATCGCGGGATCCAGCGCGAGGCCGGGATCGCAGGCGATGAAGGCCCGCGTCAGCGCGATGCGGTCATCGCGATCCTCGACCTCGACGACCTGCGCGACCGGGGTGCCGAAGCTGTGGCAGAAGGCAATGCCCCGTCCGGTGCCGGGGCGCTTCGGCCCGGCCCAGCCCGCCATCTCTGCCGCCGCCTCCAGCACCCGGGCGGAGGGCGGATGAGCCGGTTCGATCAGCCGCAGGCGGAACGTGAAGGGATCGGCCCCGGCAGCGTGCGCCATCTCGTCGATGATGCTTTCGTGGAAGAAGGCGTTCTGCGAATTGCCGACCGAGCGCCAGAAGCCGACCGGCACCGCAACATCGGCCAGATGCCCGCGCACCCGGTAGTTCGGAATGGCATAGGGCTGGTCCGCCGCGCCCTCGACCGTGGCCTTGTCGGCGCCGGCACCGCCCATTCCGGTCATCCGCCGGATCGCCTGCCGCGTGACCGACGGTGCGGCGATCGCCATGTCCAGCCCCTGCGCCGCCCCGTCGCGGACCCACCCGCGCGCCCGCGCGATTGCCGCCGGACGATAGACGTCATGGGTCATGTCCTCTTCCCGGCTCCAGGTCACGAGGACCGGCGTGCCGGGAACGGCGGCGGCCACCCTTGCCGCGATGGTGGTGAAATCGGTTTCCGCCCGCCGCCCGAAGCCGCCGCCGAGGAAGGTGGTGTGCACGGTCACGGCCGCGGTGCGGATACCCAGCGCCGCGGCGGCCTTCGAGGCAGCGAACCCCGGCGCCTGTGTCCCGGCCCATAGCGTAAGCCGCCCGTCCTCGAACAGTGCCGCGGCGCTCATCGGCTCCATCGTCGCATGGGCCAGATAGGGAACCGCATACTCGGCCTCGACCAGCGTCGCACCATCCGGCACCGCCCCGGCGTCGCCGTCGTCGCGGAACGACGAATTCGGCCGGCCGTCGAACGCCTGCGCGATCGTTGCCATGATCGCCTCGGTCCCGGCCGGATAGGGCGCGGGGGCCCAGTCCACGATCACCGCCTCGGCGCCCTGCATGGCAGCCCAGGTCGTATCGGCGATCACCGCAACCCCGTCGTCCAGCGCAACCACCTGCCGCACGCCGGGCAGCGCAAGGGCCGGCTTCGGGTCGTGGCCCCGCATTTCGGCGCCAAGGTGCGGATTGCGCCGGATCACGGCGAACTTCATACCGGGCAGGCGGATGTCGATGGCGAAATCGGCGGTTCCCGTAACCTTCGCCACCATGTCCAGACGCGGCAGCGGCCGACCGAGTAGGCGCCAGTCGCGCCGGTCGCGCAGCCGCGGGCGGGGCGGGTCGATGGTCGCCGCCTCTTCCGCCAGATCGGCATAGGCAATCCTTCGGCCGTCAGGCGCCAGAACATGCCCGTCCTCGGTGCTCAACCGGTCCAGAGCCACCGAAAGCCGGCGCGAGGCGACCTTGCGCAAGGCTTCGCGCGCGCTCGCGCCGGCAAGGCGCATCTTCCCGAAAGCATCCGCGGTGGCGGTGGATCCGCCGGTTACCTGCAGCCCCATCGCCTTGGCGATGACCGAGGCCTGTTCGGCCATCCATTCCTGAAACGCCGACCGGCGCCATTCGGGCGTCGGGATCGTCCCGCCCATCATGGCGCCATTGTAGTAGGCACGGGCGGGTGGGCCATGGATGACCCGGACCTGATCCCAGCCCATGTCCAGTTCCTCGGCCACCAGCGCGGCCAGCGTGGTCTGCACGCCCTGTCCCATCTCGGCCCGGGGCACCACCACCGTCGCGCCCTTGGCGTCGAGGATCAGCCAGGGGTTCAGGACGGACTCGCCCTCGCCCGGCACCAGCGGGTTGGCAACGTCGGCGCGGACATACCAGACGCCAAAGGCGACCCCGCCGGCAACGGCGGCCGAGCCGACAAGAAAGGTGCGGCGCGCGATGCGTCCCAGACGGCCCATCTCAGGCCTCCGCCATAAGGCGCTGCGCCTCGCGGATGGCGGCGCGGATCTTCGGATAGGTGCCGCAACGGCACAGGTTGCCGGCCATGGCCTCGGCGATCTCGTCGTCGGTGGGGTCGGGGTTGTCGGCGAGGAAGGCTGCGGCCTGCATGATCTGGCCGGGCTGGCAATAGCCGCATTGTGCGACCTGATGGATGACCCACGCCCGCTGGATCGCCGCCAGCGCCTCGGGGCTTCCCAGCCCCTCGATCGTGGTTACGGGGCCCTCGACATCCTCGAGCCGAAGCTGACAGGACCGGACCGCGACGCCGCCCAGATGGATCGTGCAGGCGCCACAGGCGGCGATACCGCAGCCGTATTTCGTGCCGGTCAGGCCCAGCGCGTCGCGCAGGACCCACAGAAGGGGCGTGTCGCCGGGAAGCTCCACGAAGTGCTCCGACCCGTTTACCGAAATCCGAAAGGCCACCGACCGCCCCCATCTGAACCGTTCGGTTCAGAACCTAGACCGCGCGGCAGCCTTTTCCAACCCGACCGCCGTCAGCGCACGATCACCTTTGCGCCACGCTCAACCCGGTCGAACAGGTCGATCACATCCTGGTTCACCATCCGGATGCAGCCGGACGATGCCGCGCGGCCGATCGACCACCACTCTGGTGTTCCGTGGATCCGGTAGCCGGTGTCGCGCCCGTTCTGCGACAGATAGATCGCGCGTGCGCCCAGCGGATTGCCGGGGCCGCCCGGGCGCCCCTCGGCCCACCGCGCCAGCGACGGGTCGCGGCGGATCATCTCGGGCGGCGGGGTCCAGTTCGGCCAGGTCCGCTTGTGCGACACCACCGCCTCGCCCGACCATTCGAACCCCTCGCGGCCGACGCTGATGCCGTAGCGCAGCGCGCTCCGGTCGTCCTGGACGAGGTAGAGATGGCGCGCCGCGGTGTCGATCACGATCGTCCCGGGCGGTTCGTCCGACCTGAAGGGCACAAGCGTGCGCTGGAACGCGGGGTTGAACTTCTCCGGCGGAATGCCCGGGATCGCATGGCCGCCATCGCGTTTCGCGACGTAGGGCACCGGCGCCGGGGTCTCGGGGAAGGCCTGGTCGATGTCCAGCGTGCAGGCGCCGAGCACCAGAGCGAGGGCAGGAATGGCAAGGGCACGGAGGAACATGACGGAGAACCGGGCTGACTCGTTGAAACAAGCCTAACCCGGAATCGTGACATAACAAGGGTTTGTCTGAGGCAGTTGCGTTGCCGGACGAAGGCGTCACAGCGTGGTGCGCAGGTGCCAGAGTTCGGGGAACAATTCCACCTCCAGCATCCGGCGCAGATAGGCCACCCCCGAAGTGCCGCCGGTGCCGCGCTTGAATCCGATCACCCGTTCCACCGTGGTGACGTGGTTGAACCGCCAGCGACGGAAATAATCCTCGAAATCCACCAGCTTCTCGGCCAGTTCGTAAAGCTCCCAATGGTCATCGGGCGCGCGATAGACGACTTCCCACGCGGCGCGAACGCCGTCGTGGGGCGCCCATGGGCCGCGGACATCCCGGTGCAGAACCTCGTCCGGCACTGGCAGGCCCGCCGCGGCAAGCTGGTGCAGCGCCACGTCGTAAAGCGAGGGCCGCGCCAGTTCCGCCTCGAGCGCCGCGGTCAGGTCGGGGCGGTGCGCATGAGGCCGCAGCATCGCCAGGTTGCGGTTGCCGACAGTATATTCGATCAGCCGGTACTGCCACGACTGGAAGCCCGAGGACTGCCCGAGCTCGTTGCGAAACCGGGTATAGTCGGCCGGCGTCATCGTCCGCAGCACGTCCCAGGCGCTGTTGAGCTGTTCGAAGATCCGCGCCACCCGGGCGAGCATCTTGAATGCCGGGCGCATCCGCCCCTCGGACAGCAGATGCCGTGCCGCGCCCAGTTCGTGCAATGCCAGCCGCATCCACAATTCGGAGGTCTGGTGCTGTATGATGAACAGCATCTCGTCATGCGCGCCGGTGCGCAGCTTCTGCGCGGTGAGGATCGCATCGAGGCTCAGGTAATCGGTATAGGACATGCGCCCGTCGAACGACATCTGCGCGCCGTCGCGGGATGGGTCGTAGGTGGTCATCTTTGTCTCCTGCAGAACGGAAAGGGGGACGGGCTCAGCCGTTCCTTCCCGCATCGCAGGCGGCGATCCGCGCCATCCGTTTCCACGCCGCGATCCAGCCGGCGGGGCGGCACAGGGGCGGCAGCCGGGTCATGTGACCTTCGCCCGGACCCGGTATTCCGGCCGGTCCCAGGCGCGGCTTTCCATGATTCCGGCCAGAACCTCGGCTGCGCGGGCCACGTCGCGGAACCCGGTGTAGAGGGGGGTGAAGCCGAAGCGGATGATATCGGGGGCGCGGAAATCCCCGATCACGCCCCGGGCGATCAGCGCCTGCATGATCGCATAGCCTTCGGGATGGCGGAAACTGACCTGGCTGCCGCGGAGCGCATGCGGACGCGGCGTCGCAAGCACCAGGTCCGGGCAGGACCGTTCCACCGCCGCGATGAAGGCGTCGGTCAGCTCCAGCGACCGCGCCCGCACCTCGGCCATGGTCACGCCGTCCCAGACGTCGAGCGCGGCATCGAGCGCGGCAAGCTGAAGGATCGGCGGCGTGCCCACCCGCATCCGGTCCACCCCGCGGCCGGGCCGGTAGTCGAGGTCGAAGGCGAAGGGTGCCTCGTGTCCCAGCCAGCCCGACAGGGCAGGGCGCGCGACCTCTGCATGGCGATGGGCGACATAGATGAAGGCCGGGCCGCCCGGGCCGGAGTTGAGATACTTGTAGGTGCAGCCGACTGCGAAATCGGCATTGCAGGCGGCCACGTCCACATCGGTCGCCCCTGCCGAATGGGCCAGATCCCAGACCGCCAGCGCCCCGGCGCTGTGCGCCAGCTCGGTCAGTGCGGCCATGTTGTGCCGCCGACCGGTGCGATAGTCCACCTCGGTCAGCATCAGCACCGCCACCCGGTCGTCGATTGCCGCCGCCACGTCCTCGGGCGCCACCGTCTCCAGCCGGTAGTCCGGCCCGAGCGTCCGACACAGCCCCTGAGCCATGTAGAGGTCCGAGGGAAAGTTGCCGGTGTCCGACAGGATCACCCGCCTGTCCGGCCGCATCTCCAGCGCCGATGCAAGGGCCTGATAGACCTTGACCGACAGTGTGTCGCCCATCGTCACGCTGCCCGAAGGCGCCCCGATCAGCCGGGCGACACGGTCGCCCACCCGGGCGGGCAGATCCATCCAGCCGGCCCGGTTCCAGCCGGTGATCAGCAGCTTGCCCCATTCCTCGGTCACGGTCCGGGCGACCCGGTCGGCTACCCCGCGGGGCAGGGGCCCCAGAGAATTGCCGTCAAGGTAGACCACCCGCTCTGGCAGGTCGAACAGGGCGCGGGTGGCGTTGAAATCGGCGGGCATGTGGCGTCTCCTCGGGATGAGCGATAGTCGAATCCGGCAAAAATTTCAAGTTTGAAATTATCGGAAGGGAATCGCTCGCGCCCGGCGACCGGTCAGGACCGCGAGCGCGCCGGGCTGCATCAGTGATGCGAGTTCGGGCGCATCGCTGCGCAACCCGCCGGTATAGCGGCCGTAGGCGGGCAGGATGACACGGCAGCGGTCGATCAGGAAGCAGGGCGCCGCCGGTCCCGGACCCAGCCGCGCCTTGGGGTGGTAGTGCCCCGAGACTTCTGCCGTCCCCGCCGGCGTGCAGATGTGGACGAAAGTCAGGGGCGCCAGCGCCAGCGATGCAAGGTGGCTGCCGCCGATCTCTACCGGGCCGGGGTCGTGGTTCCCGGCGATCCAGGTCCAGTCGCGACCGGCCATCATCCGGGCGAGCCAGAAACGGTGGGTCTCGTCCATCCGCGCTTCGGCGCCGGGGTCGTCGAAACTGTCGCCGAGGGCAACGACGCGCCGCGCCCCCGTCGCGTCCAGATCGGCGTCGAGCCGCGCCAGCGTCTCGGCAATCTCGTAGGGGGGCAGCGCCGCGCCGCCGAACCGGGCCGGCCGCTGTGCCCTGCCAAGGTGCAGGTCGGCCACGGTCAGCAGCCCCCGTTCGGGCCAGAACAGCGCACCCGAGGGCAGCGCAACCAGTGCGGCATCGGCAAGCGTGAAGGCGTAACCGTCCATGGCCCGACTGGTGGCGCAGCCGCGACGCGGGCGCAAGGGGTCAGGCGAGACCGGCCTCGGCCAGCAGCCGCGCGGCCATGTCGTCCATGAGCCGCTCGCGTCCCGCACCCTGGATCGGGACACGGCCGGGTTCCAGCAGCAGCGGCGCGGCCAGCGGCGTCACCCGCGGCAGGTGCAGATGGTCGATCCGGTCGCCGACCCGGTCCAGCATCGCCTCGATGCGGCCGAAATCCACCAGCCCCCGCGCCGCTTCCTCCTGCGTGATGCGCAGCAGCAGATGGTCGGGGTCGTGGCGGCGCAAGGTGTCGTAGAGGATGTCGGACGAGAACGTGGCCTGCCGCCCGGTCTTGCGCGCTCCGGCCCGCGACTGTTCGATCAGCCCGGCGACGATGGCCACGGCGCGGAACGTGCGCTTCATCACCGCATTCCCGGCCAGCCACCCCTCGAGCCCCGCGCGCAACGCGTCGCGGTCGAGCAATGGCAGGATGTCGGGCACCGGCCGCAGCCCCCAGATCAGCGTCGCATAGTCGGTCGCGACAAAGCCCAGGGGGTCCAGCCCCGCCTCCTCCATGCGTTTCGTGACCAGCAGGCCCAGCGTCTGCTGCGCGTTGCGGCCCGCAAAGCCGTAGATACAGGTCTGCGCCCGGCCCTCGGCAGGGAAGCTTTCGACCAGCAGCCGCCCGGGTTCCGGCAGCCGCGACACCTCGCGTTGCAGAGCGAGCCAGCCGGCGGTATGGGCCGGCAGATCGGGCCATCGCGGCGCCTGGAAGATGCGCAGGATGAGGTCGGAAAGCAGGGTCGAGGTGGCGAACTTGGTGCCGTTGAACACAGCGACCTTCGGCTCGCGCCCGGGGCTGCGGCTCACCTCTACCGTCAGGTCGCGCAAGCCCTCGTAACGCACGATCTCGCCGCCGATCAGGAATGTGTCGCCCGGCGTCAGGGTAGCCGCGAACCCCTCCTCGACCTCGCCCAGCGGCGCGCCGCCGCGGCCCCGCAGCCGGACCTTGAGGGTTTCCACGTCGATGATCGTCCCGAGATTCTGCCGGATCACCGCAGCAGAGCGCGGATCGCGCAGGTGCCACAGACCGTTGCGCAGGATCAGCCGACGCCAGCGGTCATAGGCCCGCAGCGCATAGCCGCCGGTCGCCACGAAATCCAGACAGTCGTCGAAGCGCGCGCGGCCGAGGCTGGCATAGGGCCCGGCACCGCGCACCTCGGCGAACAGCGCATCGGCATCGAACGGGCCGGCGCAGGCGGTGGCGAGGATGTGCTGGCACAGCACGTCCGAAGGTCCGGGCCCCCGCGGGGCACCGTCCAGCCGGCGCGCCCGGACGGCCTGCAACGCGGCCTGGCATTCCACCACCTCGAACCGGTTCGCGGGCACCAGAACGGCGCGCGACGGGGCATTGTAGCGGTGATTGGCCCGGCCGATCCGCTGCACCAGCCGCTTGACGTTCTTCGGCGCCCCGACCTGCACGACAAGGTCCACGTCGCCCCAGTCTATGCCCAGATCCAGGCTGCCGGTGCAGACCACCGCCCGCAGCGCCCCCGCGGCCATGGCCGCCTCGACCCGCGCCCGCTGCTCCCGCGCAAGGCTGCCGTGGTGGATGCCGACCGGCAGGCCGTCGTCGTTCGCCATCCAGAGGGCATGGAAGAACAGTTCCGCCTGCGCGCGGGTGTTGTGGAAAACAAGCGTGGTTCGGTGCCGGCGGATGAGGTCGAGCACCTCGGGGATCGCATGGCGCCCGCCGCCCCCGGCCCAGGGCGGCGGCGCTGCGGTGTCGAGCATCGATATGTCCGGGTCCGGCCCGGGGTCGGCGATCAGGATCGCGCAGGCATGGGGATGTGGCGCCATGAACCCGGCCAACGCCGGCGGATCCTCGACTGTGGCCGAAAGCCCGACCCGGCGAAGCCCCGGCGCCAGCCGCTCGAGCCGTGCGAGCTGCAGCATCAACTGGTCGCCGCGCTTCGATTCCGCCAGGGCGTGGATCTCGTCCACCACCACCCGCCGAAGCGCGCCGAAGATGCGCGGCGCATCCTCGTAGCTTAGCATCAGGGCAAGGCTTTCGGGCGTGGTCAGCAGGATGTGCGGCGGGTCGGCGCGCTGGCGCCGCCGGGCGTGGGCCCCGGTGTCGCCGGTGCGATCCTCGATCCGTATCGCAAGCCCCGCGCCCTCGACCGGCGCGCGCAGGTTGCGGGCGATATCTGCGGTCAGCGCCTTCAGCGGCGAGACATATACCGTGTGCAGGCCCGGAGCCGGCGCGATGCCAAGCTCGGCCAGCGTCGGAAGGAAGCCCGCCAGCGTCTTGCCGCCGCCGGTCGGCGCGATCAGCAGCATCGCCCTTTCGTCCGCCCGCGCCAGCATCTCGGCCTGGTGCGGGTGCAGCACCCAGCCACGGGCGGCGATCCAGTCGGAAAGGGGGCGGGGCAGGGCGGCCATGGCGGCCAACATAGGCGCCCCCCGCCGCCCGTCACAGGGTCAGCGGGCGATCTTCTCCTCGCGGACGAACATGTTGGCCCAGGCCCGGTCGATCAGGGCCGGCGTCATCTGATAGGGGATGCCCTCGAATTCGCAGATCGCGATCATCTGGTCGATCAGGAACACCGGCTGGTAGTTGGCGAAGTTGTTGTCGATGGTCGGATACTTGACCTTCAGCAGATAGCGCAGCGCCTCCTCGTTCAGCGGCATCTTCTTCTTGCGGGCGACCATGGCGAAGATCTTCAGGAACATCTCCTGGTTCGGGCCGTCGATCTTGATCTTGAAGAAGATCCGCCGCAGCGCCGCGCCGTCGAAGATCTCGTTGGGGTGGAAGTTGGTCGAGAAGATCACCAGCGTGTCGAAGGGCACGATGAACTTCTCGCCCGACTGCAGGGCAAGGATGTCGTAGCCCATTTCCAGCGGCACGATCCAGCGGTTGACGATGGCCTGCGGCGGTTCCTCCTGACGGCCGAGGTCGTCGATGATGAAGATGCCGCCGGTGGCCTTCATCTGCAGGCTGGCCTGATAGGTGCGGGCGACCGGGTTGTAGGCGAGGTCCAGCATGTCGGTGCGCAGCTCGCCCCCGGTGATGACCGTCGGGCGCTCGCAAAGGACATAGCGGTTGTCGACCCGGTTCGCGGTGCGCCGCAGGCAGTTCGGGTCGTCGGTCGCGACCTCGGCCCTGGAATGGACGATCGGATCGTAGACCGTGATGACCTGACCCGAATATTCGATCGCCTTCGGCACGTAGATCTTGTCGCCCATCGCATCCCGGATCCCGTTCGAGATCGAGGATTTGCCGTTGCCGGGCGGGCCATACATCAGGATCGACCGCCCCGAGGTCACGGCCGGGCCCAGATGGTCCAGCAGCTGGTCGGGCAGGATCAGATGCCCCATGGCACCCACCAGCTGGTCGCGGGTCAGTCGGATGTCCCGAACCGACTGGCGCTTGACCTGCTCCCGGTAGGACTCGAGCGGCACCGGCATCGTGCCGTAGTATTCCGACTGCGCCAGCGCATCCAGCGCGCGCGCCTTGCCTGCCTCGGTCAGCTGATAGCCCATCTCGCTGCCGGCATTGGCGTGCAGCGTGCCGGTTGCCTCGATCAGGCGCTGGCCCCGGCACATGTGGATCAGGTCCTGAACCAGTGCCGGCGGCAGGCCCAGGGCACGGGACAGGTCGGACGCCATGTCGATGTTCATGCGGAACATCGTCTTGAGCAGGACGTCCTTCATCATCACATGGCTCAGCCCCACCTCTTCGAGCGAACGGGGTGAGGGCGGGGCGATAACATTGGCAACGGGGGTCTGCACCGTCATGCGCCACTCCTGTCTCGGCCGGTCCACCGTGTTCTGGACTGCGACCTAGGCAGGTTTCGCACGGGATCGTGGCGAAGTTGCGACCGGTCGCTCAGCGGCCGGTTGCCACCGCCAGAAGCAGATAGATGGCCAGTGATCCGCCCAGCGCCAGCCCCATCGGAAACTTCCGGTGAGTCCAGGACGCCCAGTCCGGCGTCGCGGCGCGGAAGGCCGGGACCGCACGCAGGCCGCGATGGGCGACGAAGGCCGCGATCAGGGTGGCGGCGAACAGCGCCAGGAACAGACGCAGGTCGCCCAGCGCCACGAACGGCGCCATCGCGGCGGCGAATTTCGCATCTCCTGCCCCCAGCGCGCCCGCGACCGAAAGGACGAAACCGGCGACCAGGACCACTGCCAGATGGGTCCAGCGCCACCCCCATTC
This sequence comes from Gemmobacter sp., assembly GCA_046295655.1. Classification (GTDB taxonomy): domain Bacteria; phylum Pseudomonadota; class Alphaproteobacteria; order Rhodobacterales; family Rhodobacteraceae; genus JBKBMT01. The sequence continues at coordinate 10,828 of JBKBMT010000073.1, forward strand.
GGCGATCGGCAGGGCAAGGGGGCCGATCACCAGGAAGACCGCCACCAGCGCGATCACCGAGATGTTCGGGATCCGCATGAACTTCATGTCGCTCCAGGCGACCCAGAGCGCGATCGGGGCGACGAAGGGCAGGAACCACAGCGCCGCGGTGGCGTCGGTGGCGATCATCCCGACCGGGCGCCGTCGAGCGCGCGAAGCGACCGCACGGCTGCGTCGAAATGCTGCGGATGTGTGTCGATCGCTTCCTGCAGAAGCGCCTTGCCGGTGTTCACGTCGCCGGCCTTGATCGCGGTCAGCGCGAGCGTGTGCAGCAGCTCTGCCCGTTCGGTCTGGGTGGTCTGGACCACCGGCAGGTCGTATTTGCGCTGCGCCCCGCGGGCCATCACCAGGTTGTTCTTGGCGGTGAACATGTTGGGGTCGTATTTCAGCGCATCGAGGAACAGGCGCTCGGCCCCGGCCGCATCGCCGCGTGTCAGCTTCGAGAAGCCCCAGTTGTTCAGAACCCCGGCCGGACGGTTGGTCAGCCCCGCTGCCGTCTCGTAAAAGCTGTCGGCCTTGGACCAGTTCTTGTTGGCATCGGCCACCATCGCCTCCAGCCGGTAGCGCTGGAACGTCTCGTGGGTGGGGGGGATGCGGTTCAGCTCGGCCTCGGCCCGGGCCCAGTCGCCCGCGCGGATCAAGGCGTCGGCCAGTTCCACCCGGTCGTCATGCGTGCCGTCCGGGTTCTGCGCGACCTCGGTCCAGACCGGCACCGCCTCGCCTGCCCTCCCGGCGCGGACCAGCGATTTCGCAAGGCCCCGCTTCAGGTCGAGCCGGTCGGGGTTCTCGCTGCTGGCCTTGGCGAAATAGGTTACCGCCTCGCCCGGGTCGGCGACCGTCAGCATGATGTCGCTGAGGTTGCTCTCGTCGATGACGTTGACGGATTTCATCGCGCGGCTCACGTCCGCATCGCCCGCCTTGTTGCAGGCAGACACCCCGGCCGCACCCAGCAGGCACAGCCCCAGGAACACCCCTTGGCGCATTGTCGCGTCCTTTTCTGCTCGGCCTCACCGGCGCGACAGAAGCAGGTATTCCCCGGCCCCCCGCCGCACCAGCGCGAAGTTATGCTCTTCGTTGCCGGCAGGATAGCCGCGATTCTCGGTTCGCGCGATAGCCAATCGCAGGTTTTCGCGGATGGAGTCCGAATTGCCACTGTCGAGCGCGAAGGCGCGCTCGAACACGCGGCGGGCTTCTCCGGTCTCGCCCTTCTCCATCAGGACGACGCCCAGGTTGTTCAACGCCGGCACGAAGTCGGGGTCAAGTTCCAGTGCGCGGCGCAGCATCTGTTCGGCCTGGCCGAGCCGCCCGAGATGCAGGTTGGCCGATCCGAGGGCGGACAGCACATCGGCATCCGCCCCGCGTTCCGAAGCCGCGCGCAGATAGGCCCGAAGCGCCA
>JBKBMT010000074.1:0-11648 GCA_046295655.1 Gemmobacter sp.
GTCATCGGCAGGCCGTTGCCCTGTCGGATCTCGTCGCGCAAGCCGTCGAGGGCGGCCCGGGCCAGGGCCTCCGGGGGCGGATCGGGCCAGGGCCGGTCCTCCAGAACCAGGGCGCCGAAGCCCAGCTGGCGCCGCGCCATCACGCGCCCGTCGCGCGCAGACCAGAAACAGCGGTCCTGCCAGCACAGCCGGTCGGGGAACAGCGCGCGCAGTTCGTCGAGGGTCAGTTCGGCCGCCTGCCGGATGCGCGCCTCGCGACCGGCGCCGTCCAGATCGGTGGCGACGATCAGCGGTGCCTGCGACAGCGGCAGGCCGGGCTCCATCGCCGCGCCACGCCCGCCCGACAGCAGCCAGCGCGGCGCGCCTCCCGGGCGCCGCAGGCCCACGCGGTCTGGCCAGGCCAGCGCCGCCATCGCGCCGGGCGACAGATCGCCGCGCTGCGGCCCGGCAAGCCGCGACAGCCGCCGGGCCTCGTCGCGGATCCGGGCAAGGGTGGCGTCGTGCACCGGCACCGGCGCCCGTCTGCGGCCGCGCAGCACATCGAGCCGCAGGCCGAGGTCCGGCGCCGCGCCGGGCAGCGGGTCGCGGTCCGAGGCCAGCGCCGCCAGCATCGCCGCTTGCGGCCCCGCCGTCAGCAGCAGATGCGCAAGGCGCGGGTGCAGCGGAAGCGCGGCCATCCGCGCGCCATGTCCGGTGATCCGACCGGCACCGTCGAGCGCGCCCAGATCCGACAGGAGCGCCCGCGCCGCGGCCAGCGGACCTGCGGGCGGCAGGGTCAGGAACCGCAGCCCGTCGCCACCGCCCCAGGCGGCCAGTTCCAGCGCCAGCCCGGCCAGATCGGCGGTCTCGATCTCGGCCGGGGGGTGGGCGGGAATCGCCCCTTCCTCCGTCCGTGCCCACAGCCGGAAGCAGACACCCGGCGCCACCCGTCCGGCCCGGCCGCGGCGCTGTTCGGCCTCGGCCCGGCTGGCACGTTCGGTCACCAGCCGGCCGAGGCCCGATCCGGGATCGTGCCGCGCCCGGCGGGCCCGTCCGGAATCGACCACGACACGGATATCGGGGATCGTCAGCGAGGTTTCGGCAGACGTGGCCAGAACCAGCTTCCGAACCCCGGAAACCGGCGCCAGCGCGGCCTGCTGTCGGGCGAAGGGCATCGCCCCGAACAGCGGCTGGATCGCAACCCCCTGACCGAGCCGCCCTTCCAGCGCCGCCGCGACGCGGCGGATCTCGGCCTCGCCGGGCAGGAAGGCCAGGATGCCGCCCTCGGTCGCGCCGGCTGCTGTTGCGATGAGATCCGCCATCGCCGCTTCCAGCCTCGCGGTCCGGGGCAGGGGCGCGGGGAGCCAGCGGGTTTCCACCGGAAAGGCCCGGCCTTCGGCGGTGACGACCGGAGCGCTGTCCATCAGCGTCGCCACCGGCGCGGCATCGAGCGTTGCCGACATCACCAGAAGCCGCAGGTCGGGCCGCAGCGCCTCGCGCACCTCCCAGGCCAGCGCGAGCCCCAGATCGGCATGGATCGAGCGTTCGTGGAACTCGTCGAAGATCACCGCGGAAATGCCGTCGAGCGCGGGGTCGGACTGGATCATCCGGGTCAGGATGCCTTCGGTCACCACTTCGATCCGGGTCGCGCGGGACACCCGCGCTTCGCCCCGGATCCGATAGCCGACCGTGCCGCCCGGTGCCTCGCCCAGCGTCGCCGCCATGCGCTCGGCTGCGGCGCGAGCGGCCAGCCGCCGCGGTTCGAGCATGACGATCCGGCCGGCGACATCGGGCAGCAGCGCCAGAGGCACGCGGGTGGTCTTGCCGGCCCCTGGCGGCGCCTGCAGAACGGCGCGCCCCTCGCACCGCAGCGCAGCGCGCAGGTCGGGCATCACGGCGTCGATGGGCAGGGCGTCGTCGGTCACACGGCCCTTATCGCCGTTTCAGATAGGCCTTGCCATAGATCGTATCCATCGCCACCTCGATCACCCGCATCGTGCCATCGCCGTTCGGCGCATAGGTCAGGGTAAAGGGAAACCGGGTGCGTTCGGCCATCTCCTTGTCGCTGAACCCCGCGATCCGCCGATACTCCCCGGTGCAGGCGATCCGGTCGCCTTCCTGCCGGGGTGCCCCGAGCGTCAGCGCGCTTCGACGGCGGCCATCGAACATCTGGACCGAGGAGGAACACGCCCGTTCGGCCGGCACATCGCGCAAGGTGGCATAGAGCGCCGTCAGCGGATCCACCGTGCCGCGCTGGTCCGCGGGGTCGAGATCGTTCGCGCCGGGCTCGCGCTCGGGCCGGACGAGTTCGACCTGCGGAACGCCGCCCCGCCAGACCATGACCGCTTCCGACTGGCGACGGCCGGTGTCGGAATTCTCCTCGTAACGCAGGGGCAGCAGGCGCTCTCCGTTGACGCGGCCCTGGGCGCGCGCATCGAACCGGACCCGACGCACCATGCCGGCCAGGCCCGCGCTTTCCAGCCGGCCGCTGACCGCATACTGACCGTTCTGCTCGACCGCCTGCCATTGCAGGGTGCCGGCGCGGATGCCGCGCAGAACGAAGTCGAACTGGCCTTGCGGGGCAGAGAGCACCGGGTCGGGCAGGGGGGCGACGAGGCACAGGGCCAGGACAAGCGCCACCCCGCGCCTGAGCGCGTGGCGGCGGGTGGCAGAGGCTGCGGTCATCGGTCTCTCCTGCGGGGCGCGACGCGGCTGGACATAGGGGGCTCCGGCAGGACAAATAACCCTCCGGCGGCGGCGGTGGCATGACATTCCCGCGACCGCGCCGCAGGATCGGCAAGGCCCCGCCGGGGCTGCAAGGAGGCGTGATGACGGGCGCGGCACTGGCGGAGCGGCTGATCGCGGGCGATCGCCGGGCACTGGCGCGGGCGATCACGCTGGTGGAAAGCACCCGCGCAGACCATCGTTCCGAGGCCGAGGCGCTGCTCGCGGCCTGTGCTGCGACCGGGCGGCAGGCACTTCGGATCGGACTGTCCGGGACGCCGGGGGTCGGCAAATCGACCTTCATCGAGGCGTTCGGCACGATGCTGACCGGCCGGGGCCTGCGGATTGCGGTGCTGGCGGTGGATCCCTCGTCGGCGCGGTCGGGCGGCTCGATCCTGGGCGACAAGACCCGGATGGAGCGGCTGAGCCGCGAGCCCGCGGCCTTCATCCGCCCCTCGCCCAGCCAGGCGCAGCTTGGGGGGGTTGCGAGACGCAGCCGCGAGACCGTGGCATTGTGCGAGGCGGCCGGTTTCGACGTTGTGCTCGTCGAAACCGTCGGGGTGGGCCAGTCCGAGACCACCGTCGCGCAGCTGACGGATCTCTTCGTGCTGCTGCTGGCCCCGGCAGGCGGCGACGAGTTGCAGGGGGTCAAGCGCGGCATCATGGAGATGGCCGATCTGATCCTGGTCAACAAGGCCGACGGCGACCTGCGTCCTGCGGCCCTTCGGACGACGGGCGATTACGCCGGCGCGCTGCGGCTGCTGCGGCGCAGGCCGCAGGATCCGCCGGGCTTTCCCAAGGCGATGGCGGTCTCGGCGCTGTCGGGCGAGGGGCTGGACGTTGCATGGTCCGAGATGCAGGCGCTGGCGGACTGGCGACGCGCGAGCGGTCATTTCGCGGCCGCGCGCGCCGCGCAGGCCCGGCACTGGTTCGAGGAAGAGGTGCGGCAGCGCCTGATGGCGCGGCTTCTGGCCGACCCGCGGCTGGCGGCACCGATGGCCGCGCTCGAGACAGCCGTCTCCGCCGGCGCGGTCGATCCCGGTGTCGCGGCGTCGCGGGTCGTCGCCGCGCTTGACCGCGGCGAGGCGCTTGACGCCCCGCCGCTTTGCCCCTAAACGGCCGCGATGGATTTCGCGGCACCGCCCCGGCGGCCGGTGCCCGCATCGTCGGATCGCCCCGCAGATCGGGGCCGCAGGAAGGAAAGTCGATCATGTCCCGCGTATGCGAACTCAGCGGCAAGGGCCCGATGACGGGCAATACCGTCAGCCATGCCAACAACAAGTCCCGGCGGCGCTGGCTGCCCAACCTGAACGATGTAACCTTGATCTCGGACGCGCTGGGGCAGTCGTTCCAGCTGCGCGTCTCGGCCCATGCGCTGCGGACCGTCGATCATCGCGGCGGTCTGGACGCCTATCTGCTCAAGGCCTCGGACGACGAACTGTCGCCGCGGGCGCTGAAGATCAAGCGCGAGGTCGAGAAGGCCCGGACCGCAGCCTGAGGCCCGCCATGGCGACCTCCGACGATGCCCCGCCCCTCGGCGGGGCTTTCTCGTTCGTCGGTCCCGCGCTAGACTGAGCCGATGCGGCGCAACATTTCCGCCCTCTGCCTCGCTCTGGTGCTTGCGGTCGGTTCCGCAGCCATGGCAGTGGCGCGCGATGCGGCGCGGTCCGGCAGCGAGGTCGTCATCTGCACCGGCTACGGTGTCGTCACGGTCACGCTGGACGACCGGGGCGCACCGGTGGGCGCCGGTCATCCCTGCCCCGACTGCATCGTCATGGCGGCCGGACTTCCGCCCCGGACGCCCGAGGTGCCGCGCCCTGTCGCCCGCGCCCGGCGTGGCCTCCGACATGCCCGCGCGACCGTCCGCGGGCGCCGTCCCGCCGAGATACGGGTGCGCGACCCTCCCCTGCGGCGTTGAGCGAAAACCGTTCCGAAACCTCAACGCACAGGACGACACCAATGCTGAAACATCTTCTTGCCGCCGCGACCGCGGCGCTGCTTGCCGTTCCCGCCGCCGCCCATGACGGCATCCATATCGAGGACGCCTATGCTCGTGCGTCGGGCATGTCCGCGCAGAGCGGGGCGGTCTTCTTCCGCATCGAGAACCATTCGGACCAGCCCGACCGCCTGATCGAGGCGGCATCGGATGTCGCCGAACGGGTCGAGCTGCACACGCACATGCAGGATGCCCAGGGCGTGATGCGCATGGTCGAGGTCAAGGACGGCTTCCCGGTCGAGGGCGGCGGCGTCCACATGCTGCAACGCGGCGGGGATCACGTCATGCTGCTGGGCCTGCGCAGGCCGCTGGTTCAGGGCGAGACCTTTCCGTTGACCCTGACCTTCGAGCGCGGTGAGGTCATCACCATCGACGTGATGGTGGACAACGACCGGATGCCCGAAGCCGGCCATGGACATGGACATGGGCACGGCCACGGAATGCAGAAACCGGCATCGAACTGACGATCCGGCGCGCGGTCAGCGGCCGCGCGCCAGCACATCGCCGGCCCATTCCGGCACCAGGCGGCTGGCCGGGCCGAGACGGGTCTCGTCGAAGTCGCGGGACACCTCGGAGGGTTCCAGGTTCAGCTCGAGCGTCCGCGCCCCGGCACGGGCGGCCTCGGCCACGAAGCCGGCCGCAGGCCAGACCGTGCCCGAGGTGCCGATCGCCACGAACAGGTCGCAGGCGGCCAGCGCCGCCTCGATCCGGTCCATGTGCTCGGGCATCTCGCCGAACCAGACGATGTCGGGTCGCGTCCGGGCCGATCCGCAGGCCGGGCAGGGATCGTCCGCGCGCATGATCGCTGGCGCGTCCCATCCGTGACCGCAGGCCGCACAGCGCGCACGGTCCAGACGGCCGTGCATGTGGATCACGGCACGGCTGCCGGCGCGTTCGTGCAGGTCGTCCACGTTCTGGGTGACAAGGGTCAACCGGTCGCCCAGCGCCGCCTCCAGCCGGGCCAGCGCCAGGTGGGCTTCGTTCGGGCGCGCAGCACGGGCATGCGCGCGACGGGCGTTGTAGAACTCGTGGACCAGGGCGGGGTTGCGGGCAAACCCTTCGGGCGTCGCCACCTCGCGCAGATCGTGGCGGGTCCAGATCCCGCCGGCATCGCGGAAGGTGCCAAGCCCGCTTTCGGCAGAGATCCCGGCGCCGGTCAGCACGACAATCCGGGTCATCGGCCACTTCCGCTTGCGCAGGCCGACCCAGCGCGGCACTGTGGCCGGCAGCGCGGGAGGGCGCCCTCGGCATGCGGATCCTGCTGGTCTGTCTGGGAAACATCTGCCGGTCGCCGGCGGCCGAGGTGGCGTTGCGCGCCCGCGCGCAGGCGGCAGGGCTCACCGCAAGTTTCGAAAGCTGCGGCACCGGTGACTGGCACCGGGGCGAGCCGCCCCATCCCCCGATGATCGCCGCCGCCGCAAGGATCGGTCTCGACCTGACAGGTCTGCGGGCCAGACAGATCGCGCCGGCCGATTTCGCGGGCCACGATCTTCTGCTGGCGATGGACCGGCAGAACCTGCGCGACATCGAGGCCCTTCGCCCGAGACCCGGCGGCGCCCGCGCACAGCTTTACCTGTCGGTGCTGCCGGATGCCGGGCCGGACGTGCCCGACCCATGGTTCACCCGCGACTTCGACGGCGTGATGGCGCTGATCGACCGGGCGGCGGGCGCCTGGGTGGATCAGCTGCGCGCGCAAAGCGCCTCGGCCGCCTCGCCGAAGGAGCGGTAGCGCGCCCAGAAGGCATTGTCGGCATCGGAGCGCGACATGCGCACCTCCTGCGCCTGGTGCGGATCGCTGAAGAACCGCGCCGCCCGCCGCTGGTCGGCGCGGTCCAGCGTCATGTCGGCGGCCTGCTGGATGCAGGCGCAGAGCGCCCGGTTGCCCTGCGACCGCTCCGAGGCAAGGCAGGCGTCCCCGATCACCCCCGCACTGGCCGCGGTGCCGGAAATCTGAAGTATGACGGCCGCGAGCACGGCGGTGCCCGGAATGCGGATCATCGGTTCTGCCCCTCGTTCCCGGTGCCGCCGACCCTGTCGCAACCTGCGGCGACGGCAGCATCTTTCCATGTCCGCGCCGGACCTTGCCAGAAATGCCGTTGCCGATCAATCGGGAACGGCCGGTTGCGGCCCGGTGCCGCTTGACCGGCCATTGAAAGCCGCGCATAGCACCGCCATGACCGAGCTTTCGCGCATCCGCAACTTCTCGATCGTGGCGCATATCGACCACGGCAAATCCACGCTGGCCGACCGTCTGATCCAGATGACGGGCACGGTGGCCGAGCGCGACATGAAGGAACAGCTGCTCGACAGCATGGAGATCGAGCGCGAGCGGGGCATCACGATCAAGGCCAACACGGTCCGCATCGACTATCCGGCGAAGGACGGGCACACCTATGTGCTGAACCTGATCGACACGCCGGGCCATGTCGATTTCGCCTACGAGGTGTCGCGGTCCATGCGCGCGGTCGAGGGCTCGCTTCTGGTGGTCGATGCCAGCCAGGGTGTCGAGGCGCAGACGCTGGCCAACGTCTATCAGGCGATCGATGCCGGGCACGAGATCGTGCCGGTGCTGAACAAGATCGACCTGCCGGCTGCCGAACCCGACCGGGTGCGCGAGCAGATCGAGGATGTGATCGGGCTGGACGCGCATGACGCGATCCTGATCTCGGCCAAGTCGGGCCTCGGCATCCCCGAGGTGCTGGAGGCCATCGTCACCCGCCTGCCGCCGCCGAAGGGCGACCGCGAGGCACCGCTGAAGGCGATGCTGGTGGACAGCTGGTATGACCCCTATCTTGGCGTCGTCGTCATGATCCGGGTGATGGACGGGGTCATCCGCAAGGGCGACCGGATCCGCATGATGCAGACCGGCGCGGTCTATGGTGTGGACCGCCTTGCCGTGCTGAAACCCGCGATGGTCGATATCGCCGAACTGGGGCCGGGCGAGATCGGGGTGCTGACCGCCTCGATCAAGCAGGTCCGCGACACCCGGGTGGGCGACACGATCACCCACGAGAAGAAGGGCTGCACCGAGCCGTTGCCGGGCTTCAAGCCGGCCCAGCCGGTGGTGTTCTGCGGCCTCTTTCCGGTCGATGCGAACGACTTCGAGGCGCTGCGCGACGCGATCGAGAAGCTGGCGCTGAACGACGCCTCTTTCAGCTTCGAGATGGAGACATCGGCAGCCCTCGGCTTCGGCTTCCGTTGCGGGTTCCTTGGCCTTCTGCACCTCGAGGTGGTCCGCGACCGGCTGGAGCGGGAATATGACCTCGACCTGATCACCACGGCGCCCTCGGTGGTCTATCATGTCTACATGCGCGACGGCTCGATGATCGAGCTGCACAACCCGGCCGACATGCCCGACCTGACCCATGTCGATCATCTGGAAGAGCCGCGGATCCGCGCCACGATCATGGTGCCGGACGAGTATCTGGGCGACGTGCTGAAGCTTTGCCAGGACAGGCGCGGCATTCAGGAGGACCTGAGCTATGCCGGCAACCGCGCGATGGTGGTCTACGACCTGCCGCTGAACGAGGTGGTGTTCGACTTCTACGACCGGCTGAAATCGGTCACCAAGGGCTATGCCAGCTTCGACTACCAGATCACCGGCTACCGCGAGGATCATCTGGTCAAGATGTCGGTGCTGGTCAACGAGGAGCCGGTCGATGCGCTGTCGATGATGGTGCATCGCGACCGGGCCGAGCTGCGCGGCCGGGCGATGGTGGAGAAGCTGAAGGAGCTGATCCCCCGGCACATGTTCAAGATCCCGATCCAGGCGGCGATCGGCGGCCGGGTGATCGCCCGCGAGACGCTGGCCGCGCTGCGCAAGGACGTGACGGCGAAGTGCTATGGCGGCGACGTGACGCGGAAGAAGAAGCTGCTCGAGAAACAGAAGGCCGGCAAGAAGAAGATGCGCCAGTTCGGCAAGGTGGAAATCCCGCAGCAGGCCTTCATCAACGCGCTGAAGATGGACGGGTGAACCGCGTCGGCGGGTGTCGTCGGGTGCGGCAGGGGCGGGCCGCCAGCGCTCAGTCTCGCGGCGGCACCGCCTTCAGATAGGCGGCGACTGCGGCGCGATCCTCTGCCGGCAGCTGCGCCCAGGCCTCGACCACCAGCGCCATGTGGCCGCCCACCACGTCGAAATCCGGCGTGAAGCCCGACTGCAGATAGGTGGCGATCTGGTCCTCGGTCCAGCGCAGGCGGGCCGGGGTGATGTTCGGGATCCGTCCTTCGCCGGTCGGGTTCGGCGCTCCGGCAAGCCAGCGCCCGCGGTCGAGCCCGCCCAGCGCGTTGCGGGGGGTGTGGCATTCGCCGCAATGGCCGAGCGCCTCGGCCAGATACCGGCCGCGTTCCTGTTCGGGGGTCAGCGGGCCCGTCACCGCCCAGCCGGTGCCGGCGAACAGGAACTTCCAGACCCCGACCGTGCGGCGGACGGAGAACGGAAAGACCAGCTCGTGCGGACGGTCGGGGGTTGCATCGGCGGGCAGGGTCATCAGGAAGGCGTGCAGGTCGGCGATGTCCTGCGGCGCGGCCTTCGCATAGGCGGCATAGGGAAAGGCCGGGTAGTAGTGCTTGCCGCCCGGCGAGACGCCCGCCTGCATGGCGTTGCCAAGGTCGGTCACCGACCAGCGGCCGATCCCGTGGTCGGGATGGGACGAGATGTTCGGCGCCACGAAGGTCCCGAACTGGGTCGCAAAGCGTTGTCCGCCGGAGAGGACGAGACGTGTCTCGGCGCTGGCACCGGGGGCGGAATGACAGCCGGCGCAACCGGCGGCGTGAAACACCCGCTCGCCCCGCGCCGCGTCGCCTTCCAGCCCGGCAAAGCGCGCCGGATCGACCGCCTGCGCCCGCGACACCCACCAGAGCGCCGCCGCGACGACAAGACCCAGAAGAACGAGCAACCCGAGCACACGGCGCATGGCGCTTCCTTTCGATCACCGGGGCCATGCTGCCCGGCGGCTCGGGGGCTGGCAAGACCCGCAGCCGCGCTCAGGGGCGCACCGACCGCGCGCCTCCCGCAGTCGTGAGCCAGTCGGGCCAACCCCAGATCAGTTCGACCGCTGCGAGGGCGAAACAGGCCGCGACCACCCCGACCACCAGAACCACCCGGTCGCGGGACGGCGGGTTGCGCACCCAGCGCGCCATCCTGACGAACCAGCCGAGGCCGTACATCGGTCAGCCTTGGAGAAAGCGCACCTTGCCGATGAACGGCAGGTTACGGTTGCGCTGCGCATAATCGATCCCGTAGCCCACCACGAATTCGTCCGGGATGGTGAAGCCCGTCCATGTCGCGCGGATGTCCACCTCGCGCCGGCTGGGCTTGTCGAGCAGTGCGCAGACCTCGAGCCGCGCCGGCTCGCGCGAGCGAAGGAGGTTGACGACGTGGTGCAGCGTGAAGCCCGTATCGACGATGTCCTCGACCACCAGCACGTCGCGCCCCGCGATCTCGCCGCGCAGATCCTTGAGGATCCGCACCTCGCGGCTCGACTGCATGGCGTCGCCGTAGGACGAGGCCTCCAGGAAATCGACCTCGACCGGCAGATCGATCTCGCGCACAAGGTCGGCGATGAACACGAAGGATCCACGCAGCAGCCCCACCACCACCAGCTTGTCGGTGCCGGCGAAATGCGCGGTGATCTCGCGCGCCAGTTCCTCGACCCGCGCGGCGATCGACTTGGCGCTGATCATCTGGTCGATCACGTAAGGCTTCTGCGACATGTCCGCCCCTTGATTTGCCCGCCCGGATTAGCCGATATCGCCCCCCAAGTCACGCGAGGCCCAATGCCGACCCATCGGGAAACCAGGCATCTTCTCTACAGCGCGCAGCAGATGTTCGATCTGGTCGCGGACGTGTCCAGCTATCCGCAGTTCCTGCCGTGGAACGCTGCGGCGCGGGTGCGGTCGGTGCGGTCGCTGGAGGACGGGCGGCGGCTGATGGAGGCCGATCTGGTCATCTCGTTCAAGGTCTTCCGCGAAAGGTTCACAAGCCGCGTGGTGCTGGACGACGTGCGCAGGCGGATCGAGACGGAATACATCGACGGCCCGTTCCGGCACATGCGCTCGAGCTGGGATTTCCGCGACCGCGCGGATGGCTGCGAGGTGGAGTTCTTCGTCGATTTCGAGTTCCGCAACGCGATCCTGCAGGGGATCATCGGGGTCGTGTTCAACGACGCCATGCAGCGGATCGTCCGCGCCTTCGAACGGCGGGCGGCCCAGCTCTACGGCCCCGGCATCAGCCGGGCAGGCGGCGCATGAGCCACAGGCCCGCAGCGCAGGTCAGCGCGACGCCGGCCATCAGCGGGGCAGGGGTTCCGTCGAACGACAGCCCGATCGGCACCGCGATGACGACCGAGGCGACGGTGGCAAGCGCTGCAACGGCCGAAGCCGCCATCCCCGCGATATGGCCCATCGGCTCCATGGCGATGGCGTTGACGTTGCCGAGCGTGAGGCCGGCCATGAAGAACACGCCGGTGACCCAGACGAGGAAGGCGGGAAACGCCGTCTGACCGGTCCAGACGCCGGCGAAGGTAGCGGCCGCCATGAGGGCAGAGGCCGCGACCTGCACCGCAAGCGAGGTGCGCACCATCCGCCGCATGCCCAGGCGCACGACAAGCGCCGCGTTCAGAAGGCTCGCGGACCCGGCTGTCAGCGCAATCAGCGCAAACCAGACCGGAAATTCGCGCGCAAGGCCGAAGGTCAGGTCGAAGACCTGCTGGATGGAGGAGAGCGTCGCGAACAACGCCGCGAACACCATCGACTGCACCATGATCGCGCTGCGGACCACCGGATGGCGCAGCACCTCGCGCAGCGCCTCGGTCAGGGCGGCTCCGTTCAGGGGGCGACGACCGGCGCGGGGCAGCGTCTCGGGCTGGCGCAGCCCGAGCCAGGTGATCGAGATCGCCGCAAAGACCAAGCAGGCCGCGAAGATCCCCCGCCAGCCCGAGACCGCAATGAT
>JBKBMT010000075.1:0-11506 GCA_046295655.1 Gemmobacter sp.
CTCCGCCCATCGGGGCTCTGCCTGGGGGCGCGGGGCCCCCGCGGGGGGCCTCGGGCCGGGGGGGGGGGGGGGGGGGTTGGCGCCCCCCCGCCCCCGCACCGCTTGTGGCGGCTGCTCCCGGTTTCCGCTTGACGCCGGCGCGGGCCCGGCCGAAACCGCTGCCATGGCCGCACCCGTCCTTTCCATCGATCTCGACGCGATCTGCGCCAACTGGCGCGCGCTCGACCGTCTGACCTCGGCGCAGACGCAGACCGCCGCCGTGGTCAAGGCCGACGCCTATGGCCTGGGCGCCGGACGGGTGGCGCGCGCCCTGGCCCATGCCGGGGCGCGCCGGTTCTTCGTCGCGCTGGCCGAAGAGGGCGCCACGCTGCGACAGGCATTGGGGCCCGGGCCGCAGATCTGCGTGCTGTCGGGTCACATGCCCGGCGATGCGGCGATGCTCGGCGATCTCGACCTGACTCCCGCGCTGAACTCGCTCGACCAGATCACCCGCCATCTCGAGGCCCTGCCGGGACATCCCTTCGCGATCCAGCTCGACACCGGAATGAACCGGCTGGGGATGGAGCCGGACGAATGGTCGGCGGTGGCAAGTCTGGTGCTGGAGGCCGGCCCCGATTTCGTGATGAGCCATCTGGCCTGCGCCGACATGCCGGACGAGGCAGAGAACGCCCGTCAGCTCGCGGTCTTCCGGGCGATGACCGATGGCATCGGCCTGCCGCGGTCCCTTTCCGCCACCGGCGGGATCCTGCTCGGGGCCGACTATCACTTTGACCTGACCCGCCCCGGCATCGGCCTCTACGGCGGGCTGCCCTTTGCCGATGCGGCTCCGGTCCTGCGGCTGGCGCTGCCGGTGATCCAGACACGCTCCGTCGCGCCGGGCGAGCATGTGGGCTATGCCCTGGGCTGGCGGGCCGGGCGGGCTTCGGTCATCGCCACGGTCGCGGCGGGCTATGCCGACGGACTGATGCGGGCGCTGTCCAACCGCGCCCTGCTCTGGGCCGGCGATACCGCCTGTCCGCTGGTGGGCAGGGTGTCGATGGATCTGATCACCGTCGACGTGACCGATCTGGACGAGGTGCCGGCGGCGCTCGACATTCTCGGCCCGGGACAGGGTGTCGATGCGCTGGCCGATGCGGCGGGGACGATCGGCTACGAGATCCTGACCCATCTCGGCCCCCGGTATCACCGCCGCTACACCGGTGGCGCGGGATGACGGCGCGCCGGGCGCTTGTGCCGCTTGCGCTGCTGGGCCGGGCGGTGATGCTTGGCCTCGCGGCCACCGGCCGCGTCGCGCTGTTCGCCGGCCGCGTCCTGGGCCGCGTCCTGCGCCCGCCCTTCTATCCGGCGGAGCTCGGCCGGCAGATGGTCGCGATCGGTTGGCTGTCCCTGCCCGTCGTCGGGTTGACCGCGCTGTTCACCGGCGGCGCGCTGGCGCTTCAGATCTACTCCGGCGGGGCGCGTTTCTCTGCCGAGGCGGTGGTGCCGTCGATCGTCGCCATCGGCATGGTGCGCGAGCTGGGCCCGGTGCTCGGCGGGCTGATGGTGGCGGCGCGGGTGGCCTCGTCCATCGCGGCCGAGCTTGGTACCATGCGCGTCACCGAGCAGATCGATGCGCTGGTCACGCTGTCCACAGACCCCTTGCGGTATCTCGCCGTGCCCCGGGTCGTGGCCGCGACCCTGACCGTCCCGGCGCTGGTCGCGGTCGGCGACATCATCGGCATCATGGGCGGCTGGATCGTCGGGGTGCAGCGGCTCGACTTCAACTCGGCCACCTATCTGCGGAACACGGTGGATTTCCTCGAGACATCCGACATCGTCTCGGGTCTCGTGAAGGGCGCCGTGTTCGGCTTCATCGTGGCGCTGATGGGCTGCTGGCACGGCATGAACTCGGCACGGGGGGCGCAGGGCGTCGGACGCGCCACCAAGGCGGCGGTGGTAACGGCCTCGGTGCTGATCCTTGCCGCGAACTACGTCCTGACCGAACTGTTCTTCACCGCATGATCGCGCTGCGGGGGGTCTGCAAATCGTTCGGCGCGAACGCGGTCCTGCGCGGGATCGACCTCGACGTGGCGCGGGGCGAAAGCCTTGTGGTGATCGGCGGATCGGGCACCGGCAAGTCGGTGTTGCTGAAGTGCATCCTCGGGCTTGTCGTGCCGGATGCCGGCAACATCGAGATCGACGGTCAGGATGTGGCGAAGGGAGACCGCGATGCGTTCCTGGCCCGGTTCGGAATGCTGTTCCAGGGCGGGGCGCTGTTCGATTCGCTCCCGGTCTGGCAGAACGTGGCCTTCCGCCTGCTGCGCGGCCGGCTGCGCCGACCGAGGGCCGAGGCGCGCGCCATTGCGCTGGAAAAGCTGCGCCGGGTCGGGCTTGGCCCCGAGGTGGCCGACCTCTATCCGGCCGAACTTTCCGGCGGCATGCAGAAGCGGGTCGGCCTGGCCCGCGCCATTGCCGCCGATCCCGGCATCATCTTCTTCGACGAGCCGACCACCGGGCTCGATCCGATCATGGCCGGGGTCATCAACGACCTGATCCGCGAGATCGTGACCGAGATGGGCGCGACCGCCATCACCATCACCCACGACATGACCAGCGTCCGGGCGATTGCCGACCGGGTTGCGATGCTGCATGCCGGAAAGATCCGCTGGTGCGGACCGATCGGAGATATGGACGCGACAACAGATCCTTATGTGGATCAGTTCATCCATGGCCGGGCCGAGGGCCCGATCGCCGCCCTGCGCTGAGGGGTGCTAAGGCCCGTATCCGCATCGACCTCGGGCCGCGTTCGGGGCCGTGCTGTCCGTGCGAGCCGCCCGCCGGACCGGCACCGTCCTTCGCGCGTTCGGCAGGTTCGCGCAGGATGTCGTGGCGCCGCGCTGATGCTTGCGTGCTGGCCCGGCGTTTGGCATGAAGACGCCACACGTCACGGAGACCCCATGCGCGCCCGAATCTATCAGCCCGCCCGCAACGCGATGCAGTCCGGCACAGCGCGGACGCGCGAGTGGCTGCTGGACTTCGCTCCCGCCGACCCGCGCGAGATCGATCCGCTGATGGGCTGGACCTCGTCTGCCGACACCCAGCGTCAGGTCCGCCTGCGGTTTCCGACCCGCGAGGCGGCCGAGGCCTATGCGCGCGAGAAGGGCCTCGACTACGAGGTTCTTGCACCGCAGACCCGCCGCCCGAACATCCGCCCAGGTGGGTACGGAGAGAACTTCGCCACCAACCGCCGCACCGTCTGGACGCACTGACCGTCAGGCCCGGGCCCGCGCCGCCGCGATCCAGACCGCCGCCAGCGCGAGAGCGGCTATCGCGTTCCAGCTGGCCATCGACAGCCCCGCGAAGCTCGCCACGACTTCGTCGCAGCGCACCGCATGACCGACCGCGATGGTCGGGTCCAGCAGCTGCTCCACGCTCAACCCGCCGATCCCGGGACCGGCGGCGCAGGATTCGAGGCCCGCGAACACACCCCGCTCGACTCCGGTGTGATAAAGACCGATCCCCGCCGTTGTCAGCGCGGCGGCAGCACCCAGAAGCGGAACCACCGGCCCGGCCACCGCCAGCGCCGCCGGCCCCAGCACGACTGCGGCAAGATGCGGCCAGCGCTGCCAGATGCAGAGCGGGCAGGGGTAGAGCCCGAGCACGTATTGCGAAAACAGCGCGAAGGCCAGCGCCAGCGCCGATCCCCCGGCAGCGATCAGGACAAGCCGGTTGCGGGTCAAAGCCATCTCACCATGAGGAATCCTCCGAGCAGGATCGCGACGAAGAGGGTGAACATCAACCCCAGCCGCCGCTCGATGAAGTCACGGATCGGTGCGCCGAAGCGCCACAGAAGCCAGGCCACGACAAAGAACCGCAGGCCGCGGGCCACGACCGAGGCGACCACGAAGGTGGCGAAGGGCAGGCCGGTCCAGCCCGACATGATCGTGATGACCTTGTAGGGAAAGGGCGTCAGCCCGGCGATCAGCACCGGCCAGAAGCCGAAATCGTTGAACCTGTCGTTGAAGGCGTCCATCGCCTCGGCCTTGCCCAGCCCGGCCAGAACCGGCCGGCCCACCTGCTCGAAGGCGAAGGCGCCGATCCCGTAGCCGAGGATCCCGCCCGCAACCGATGCGATCAACGCCACGCCGGCGATCAGGAAGGCCCGCGACGGTGCGGCGATGATCATCGGGATCATCAGAACGTCCGGCGGTATCGGAAAGACCGAGCTTTCCACGAAGGCCACGACCGCAAGCGCCCAGAGCGCGCGGGGATGGCCGGCAAGCGAGATCGTCCAGTCGTAAAGCGCGCGGATCATGCCCTTCCCCGGCCGAGACCGATCCTTGCACCATGCTGCAAGGCGGCGTCAACCGCGGCCGGATTGACCTTGCGCGTGCCCGGGGTTACACGCTGACCGGCGGTCCCGCAACCGCGGGCCGATGCCTTGGCGCGGTGCGGGGCGGTGGATCGGGCGGCGTTCCGGCCGGCGAGAGGCCGGCCTGCCATCGGGGCGCCGGACGTGGGCGGGTGTGGCGGAATGGTAGACGCAGGGCACTCAAAATGCTCCGCCGCAAGGCATGGGAGTTCGAGTCTCCCCACCCGCACCAGCCCTTGACACAAACCAGACGAACCCGCACCGCCCAGCCCATGAGACGGCGGTTGCCGCATCGCGGCGAAAATGCTTGCGGAATGATCGCTTTGCGTGTTCCACAGGCGAAACTTTCCTGCGCGGAGGAATCATGGATCGCCCCTTCCGGTCGGTGCTCTACATCCCGGGGTCGCGCGAACGGGCGCTGGAGAAGGCGCAATCGCTCCCCGCCGACGCCATCATCTTCGATCTCGAGGACGCCGTCGCCCCGGAGGAGAAACCGGCCGCCCGCGCGCTTCTGTCCCGGGTTCTGGCCGAGACCGGTTTCGGTCCGCGGGCGCGCATCGTCCGCGTGAATGGCCTGGACACGCCCTGGGGTCGCGACGATCTGGCGACGCTGGGGCCGGCGCCCTGCGAGGCGATCCTGGTTCCCAAGGTGAACACCCCCGCCGACCTTGACGCCGTGGCTGCGCTGGTTCCGGACCGGCCGCTCTGGGCGATGATGGAAACGCCGCTTGCGATGCTGAATGCCGGTGCGATCGCCGCCCATGGCCGGCTCGCGGGCATGGTGATGGGGACCAACGACCTGGCCAAGGATCTGGGCGCCCGGTTCCGCGCCGACCGGTTGCCGATGCTGGCGGGCCTCGGGCTTTGTGTCCTTGCCGCCCGGGCGCATGGGCGGGTGATCGTCGATGGCGTCTACAACGCTTTCCGCGACCGCGAGGGGCTTCGGGCGGAATGCGAACAGGGCCGCGACATGGGATTTGACGGCAAGACGCTGATCCATCCCGATCAGCTGGAGATCGCCAACACCGTGTTTGCCCCGACCGAGGCCGAGATCGAGCTGGCGCGCCGCCAGATCGCCGCCTTCGAGGCCGCGATGGCGGCCGGGCAGGGTGTGGCCGTGGTGGATGGAAAGATCGTCGAAAACCTGCATATCGTGACCGCACGGGCGTTGCTGGCGAAGGCCGATGCGATTGCGGCGCTGCAGGAGGGGTAGGCGATGTCATATCTGGTGCTGATCGCGGGCGTGGCGCTGTGGTCGGCGGCGCATCTGTTCAAGCGCGTGGCCCCGGACCTCAGGGCCGGAATGGGCGAGGCTGGCAAGGGCCTGGTCGCCCTGGCCCTGCTCGTGTCGCTGGCCCTGATGGTGCTTGGCTATCGCGGCACCGATCCGGCGATCCTGTGGTCCCCGCCCGCCTTCCTGCGCCATGTCAACAACCTGCTCATGCTTGTGTCGGTGTGGCTGTTCATCGCCTCGGTCATGAAGCTGGGTGTCACGCGACGGGTGCGCCACCCCCAGCTGACCGCGGTCAAGACCTGGGCGCTTGCGCATCTTCTGGTGCGGGGCGATCTGGCTTCGCTGATCCTGTTCGGCGGTCTGCTGGCCTGGGCCGTGGCCGAGGTGATCGTCATCAACCGGGCCACGCCCCGGCCCGCACCGCCGCCGCCAGCCGGCGCCGCGAAGGAGGCGGCCGGGGCAGGGGTGGCGCTGGTCGCCTATGCCGCGATCGGATGGGTGCACGGCTGGCTCGGCTACTGGCCTTTCGGGTGATGCGATGAAGCTCTACCGGCTGCTCACCGAGGACGATACCGCGGCCTTCTGCCACAAGGTCTCGCAGGCGCTGGCCCAGGGCTGGACCCTGCATGGCAGCCCGGCCTATGCCTTCGATGCCGCGCGTGGCGTCATGCGCTGCGCGCAGGCCGTGGTGAAGGACGTGCCGGGCGAGTACCGACCCGATCTGAAGCTTGGCGAACAGTAGCCGCTTGTCCAACAGCGAAAGGGCGCCAGCCATGAAGACGAACCCGGGCCGGTTCTTCGAGGACTACCGCGTCGGCGAGACCATCGTCCACGCCGCCCCGCGCACCCTGGGCCAGGGCGAGCGGGCGCTCTATCATGCGCTCTATCCGGCGCGGGGGGCGCTGCATTCCTCGGACGAATTCGCCAGGACCTGCGGGCTGCACGCCAGTCCTCTGGACGACCTGATCGTGTTCCACACCGTATTCGGCAAGACGGTGCCGGACATCAGCCTGAACGCGGTCGCCAATCTCGGTTATGCCGAGGGTCGCTGGCTGCGGCCGGTCTGGCCCGGCGACACGTTGCGGTCGGAATCGACCGTGATCGGTCTGCGCGAGAATTCGAACGGCGCCTCGGGCGTGGTCTGGGTGCGCACCCGCGGCTTCAACCAGCACGGCACGGCGGTGCTGGAATATGTCCGCTGGGTCATGGTGCGCAAGCGCGACCGGGCGGCGCCGGCCCCTGATCCGGTGGTTCCGGACCTGGCCCCCGCCGTTGCCGCGACGGATCTGGTCGTGCCCGAGGGGCTGGATTTCTCGGCCTACGATTTCGCTCTGGCGGGCGAACCGCACCGCTGGGCCGACTACGCGGTGGGCGAACGGATCGACCATGTGGACGGCGTGACGGTCGAGGAGACCGAGCACATGCTGGCCACACGGCTGTGGCAGAACACCGCCAAGGTTCATTTCGACGCCACCTTCCGCGAGGACGGGCGGCGGCTGATCTACGGGGGGCATGTCATCAGCCTGGCACGGGCGTTGGCCTTCAACGGGCTGGCGAACGCGCAGACGATCGTCGCGCTGAACGCGGGCGCCCATGCCAACCCCTGCTTCGCCGGCGAGACGGTGCGCGCCTGGTCCGAGGTGCTGGAGAAGGCGGAGACACCGATCCCGTCGGTTGGTGCGCTTCGGCTTCGGCTGGTCGCCGTCCGGCACGGGGCGTCCGAGTTCGGCTTGCGCGATTCGGCCGGAAAATATCTGCCGGAAGTCCTGCTGGACCTCGACTACTGGGCGCTGATCCCCCGCTGACACCGCAGCGGCATTCGCTCGGCGCCGCCGCATTCGGCGGTCCGGCTGCGAACCGCCTGCGAAGACGGCAAACCTGCAACGCTATTGCTGCACATCGGCAACAGTGCGGTCGGCCGTTGTGTCCGGGTTCTTCCCAGACGATCCCTTCTGATGCTGATATGACAGCAGCGTTACACCATGGAGTGCCTCCGATGCGCCGCCTTGCCACCGCTTCCGCCCTTGCCCTTGCCGCCGTCGTGCCGAGCGCCGCGCTGGCGCAGGAGCTGTCCGTCACCACGGGCTTCACGCTGACCAGCCGCTATCTGGCGAACGGATTGCCGCAAAGCGATGGACCCGCCTTCCAGCCCTATGTCGAGGCCGAGGTGAACGGCTTCTACGCGGGTATCTGGGCGTCCAACACTTCGCGCAACCTGGTCGGTGCCCGGGCCGAGATCGACCTCTATTTCGGCTATCGGAACGAAGTCGGACGCTTCAGCTACGACCTCGGCTATGCGCGCTATCTCTACCGGAGCCCGTCCAGCAACTGCTGCGGCGAGATCATCCTGGACATGGGCGTTGCCGTGACCGAGCAGATCGGCGTCGGCGTCCGCTTCGCGCATGATCCGAAAGCCTCGGTGACCAATTCGCGGCTCTATGCCAACTATGCGGTCAACGAAAAGTTCGGGCTGGATGCGATGGTCGGCAGGATCAACAAGG
Organism: Gemmobacter sp.; assembly: GCA_046295655.1. Classification (GTDB taxonomy): domain Bacteria; phylum Pseudomonadota; class Alphaproteobacteria; order Rhodobacterales; family Rhodobacteraceae; genus JBKBMT01. The sequence continues at coordinate 8,087 of JBKBMT010000075.1, forward strand.
GCGGACACCGTTACTGGTCGGTCGGCGGAAGCTATGCCGTGACCGACAATGTCTCGCTGAGCCTCGCCTGGCACGACACCAACATCGACAAGGGCCGGATCGTCGCCTCGATGGACGTGAGCTTCAGCCTGCGCTGAGTCGTCCTGCGCCCGATGTGACAACAAGCGTGATCACACAGTTTTTTCGTGTGATCACGTTCGCCCGTTTTTCTGTCCGTTAGCGCAATTTTCGACGTCCGGGGCGGCTCGCCCCGCGTGACATCTCCGCGCCAAACCGTCTATACCCATGCCGGAGGCCGGTGCCGCGCGGCACTGCCGGACGAAAAGGGAATAGCCCATGGCCGAGACGAGACGGACAGAACGCCCGCTGTCGCCCCATATCCAGATCTACCGCCCGCAGATCTTCATGATTTCCTCGATCCTGACGCGGATCACCGGAAACGCGCTGATCGTGGCTGTCCTGCTGATCGTCTGGTGGCTGCTCGCCGCCGCCGCCGGACCGGAGCATTTCGCCACGGCGGACGGGGTGATCCGAAGCTGGTTCGGCAAGCTGGTGATGCTCGGTTCGCTCTGGGCGGTCTGGTACCACTTCCTGGCCGGGTTGCGGCATCTCTATTACGATGCCGGCAAGGGCCTTGATATCGAGACCGCCGCCAGGCTCGGCTGGGGCTGCGTCATAGGTTCGGTCGTGCTGACCGTTCTGACGCTTCTGATCGTCTGAAGGAGGGCAGGATGCGGTTTCTGACCGATTACAAGCGCGCCGTCGGCAAGGGGGCCGCCCGCGCCGGTACCGAGCACCACTGGTCGATGCAGGTCTCTGCGGTGGGACTCGCGCTGCTGGTGCCGGCCTTTGTCTATGTGCTGGGTTCGGCGCTCGGGCGGGGGCATGCCGAGGTGGTGGCGATCTTCGCCCGTCCCTTCCCTGCCATCGTGACGGCATTGGTGCTGGTGGTCGGCATGCAGCACTTCCGCAAGGGCGCGACGATCATGATCGAGGATTACGCGCGGGGACTGAACCGCAAGGCGCTGGTGATCGCGGTCACGGTGCTGAGCTGGGGGACGATCGCCACGGGCCTTTTCGCGCTGGCCCGCATCGCGCTGGGGAACTGAGAATGGCAGCCTACGCATACGAGACGCACGATTACGACGTGGTGGTGGTGGGCGCCGGCGGATCGGGGCTGCGCGCCACGCTGGGGATGGCAGAGCAGGGGCTGCGGACCGCCTGCGTCACAAAGGTCTTTCCGACCCGCAGCCATACCGTCGCCGCGCAGGGCGGCATCGCGGCAAGCCTGTCGAACATGGGCCCCGACCACTGGCAGTGGCACATGTACGACACCGTGAAGGGGTCGGACTGGCTGGGCGATACCGATGCGATGGAATACCTCGCCCGCGAGGCGCCCAAGGCGGTTTACGAGCTGGAGCATTACGGTGTGCCGTTCAGCCGCACCGAGGACGGCCGGATCTACCAGCGCCCGTTCGGCGGTCATACGACCGAGTTCGGCGAGGGTCCGCCGGTGCAGCGCACCTGCGCGGCAGCCGACCGGACGGGCCATGCGATCCTGCACACGCTCTACGGGCAGTCGCTGAAGCAGAAGGCCGAGTTCTTCATCGAGTATTTCGCGCTCGACCTCATCATCACCGACGGCGCCTGCACCGGCGTGATCGCCTGGAAGCTGGACGACGGCACCATCCATGTCTTCAATGCCAAGATGGTCGTGCTGGCGACAGGCGGCTACGGGCGCGCCTATTTCAGTGCCACCTCGGCGCATACCTGCACGGGCGACGGCAACGGCATGGTCGCCCGCGCCGGGCTGCCCTTGCAGGACATGGAGTTCGTGCAGTTCCACCCCACGGGTATCTACGGTGCCGGCTGCCTGATCACCGAAGGGGCGCGCGGCGAGGGCGGCTATCTGACCAATTCCGAGGGCGAGCGGTTCATGGAACGCTACGCGCCCACCTACAAGGATCTGGCCAGCCGCGACGTGGTCAGCCGCTGCATGACGATCGAGATCCGCGAGGGGCGCGGCGTGGGCAAGGACAAGGACCACATCCACCTGCACCTGAACCACCTTCCGAAAGAGGCGCTGGCAGAACGGCTGCCGGGCATCTCGGAAAGCGCCAGGATCTTCGCCGGCGTGGACGTGACCCGGGAACCGATCCCGGTTCTGCCCACCGTGCACTACAACATGGGCGGCATCCCGACGAACTACTGGGGCGAGGTCCTCGATCCCACGCCCGAGAATCCTGACCGCGTCTTCCCCGGTCTGATGGCCGTGGGCGAGGCCGCCTGCGCCTCGGTCCACGGGGCGAACCGGCTGGGCTCGAACTCGCTCATCGACCTGGTCGTGTTCGGCCGCGCCGCGGCGATCCGCGCCGGCAAGGTCGTCGATCCCGACACAGCGGTGCCGCCGACCAACAGGGCCGAGGTCGACCGGGCGCTGGACCGTTTCGACCGCTTTCGCCACGCAAGCGGCAACGTGCCGACCGCCGATCTGCGGCTGGAGATGCAGCGCACCATGCAGAACGACGCGGCGGTGTTCCGTTCGTCGCGCACCCTGGCCGAGGGCTGTGCGAAGATGGAGGCGGTCGCGCGCAAGATGGACGATCTGCGCGTCACCGACCGGTCGATGGTCTGGAACTCGGACCTGATGGAAACGCTCGAACTGGACAACCTGATGCCCAATGCGCTGGCGACGATCGTCGCGGCCGAGGCGCGCAAGGAAAGCCGGGGCGCCCATGCACACGAGGATTTCCCGAACCGCGACGATGCCAACTGGCGCAAGCACAGCCTCGCCTGGGTCGAGGGGCCCAAGGTGCGGCTCGGCTACCGGCCGGTCAAGCTCGATCCCCTGACCCCGCCAGAGCAGGGCGGCATCGACCCCGCCAGGATCGCACCGAAGGCGCGGGTCTACTGATGCGCCAGCACGCCGCGATCCTCGTCGTGCTCTGCCTGGCCGGTTGCGACCCGCGGGCGGCGGCAGACAGCGTGACGCGGGCCGCGGCACGATCGGTGGTCGTGCCGGTGGTCGGGCAGGTGCTGCCCGCGCCGCAGGCGGAACAGGCGGCGGCCTGCGTGATCGACCATGCCGACGCGGCCGAGATCGAGTCGCTCGCCCGCGACGTCGGGACCCGGGCCGGGACGCTGACCGAGGCGACGGTTGCCACGATCCTGCGCCGGCCGGCGACCCGTGCCTGCCTTGCTGCCCGCGGCATCGCACCCGCCGCGTTCGAGGTGTCCTGATGCGCGCGCGGTTCGCTCCGGGGTTGCTCGCACTTGCCGCCTGCGGACCTGTCCCGGTCGAGCAGGCAGAGCGGACCTGCCTCGAGGAGGCGCGGCTGGCCGAACGCCCGCGGGGCGAGCTTGTGGTCGGCGTCGCCGGCGGCACGGGCGGCCTGCGCCCGGCGGGCGGACTATCGGTCA
>JBKBMT010000076.1:0-11395 GCA_046295655.1 Gemmobacter sp.
GTTCGATCGCGGTGCTGGCGATCACCACCGATGTCGCCACCACCTCGCGCGGGCGTTATCCGCTCACCGAGCTTGACCAGGTTGCGCTGTTCCGCCCGGTGACGAAGTGGAACGCCAGCCTCGACCAGCCGGGGCGGCTGCCTGCGATGGTGCGCCGGGCCTTCCGCGAGATGACCTCGGGCCGGCCCGGGGCGGTGCATCTGGCCCTGCCCTTCGACACCCAGAAGGCTGCGGTGGACCCGGCCGAGATCCATGCCGACCCTTGCCACGCCACCTTTCCGGCGCTGCCGGCCGGGCCCGACCCCGCGGCCATCGCCGACATGGCGCGGATTCTGGCCGACGCACGTCGCGCCGTGATCGTCTGCGGTGGCGGGCCGGTGATCGCCGGGGCCTTCGATGCCCTTGCGCGGGTCGCCCGGGCGATCGAGGCACCGGTCGCCACCACCGTCTCGGGCCAGGGCGCGATCGCCGAGACCGATCCGCTGGCGCTGGGCGTGGTCGGCTCGAACGGCGGCCATCCCGCCACCCGGGCAGCGCTCGACGCGGCCGATGTGGTGCTGTTCGTCGGCTGCCGGGCCGGATCGGTGACCACCGAGCGCTGGCGGGTGCCGGGACCCGGCGCGCGGATCCTGCATATCGACAGCGACCCGGCGGTGATCGGGGCGAACTATGCCACCGAGGTCGGCATTGCCGCGGATGCCCGGCTGGCGCTGTCGGCACTGGCCGATGCGCTCGAGGCACGGTCGCCGCCGGGGCAGGACGGTCGCGCCCGCGCCGCGGCGGCATGGGCGGCGAAGCTCGCCGACCTGGCGGAGCTCGCGGCTTCGGACGAAACCCCGATCCGGCCCGAACGGGTCATCGCGACGCTGTCGCGCCTGCTGGGCGACGACGCGATCTTGGTCGCCGACCCGGGCACGCCCTGCCCCTATGTCTCGGCGCAATACCGCTGGCGCCGGGCCGGACGGCATTTCATCTCGAACCGCGCGCATGGGGCACTGGGCTATGCGCTGGCCGCGGCGATGGGGGCGCACTGGGGCAGGCCTTCGGTCAAGACCGTGGCGCTGATGGGCGACGGTTCCTTCGGCTTCTGCGCGGGCGAGCTGGAAACCCTTGTGCGCCACAACCTTCCGATCACCTCGGTCGTCTTTTCCAACGCCACCTTCGGCTGGATCAAGGCCGGACAGAACGCGGGCTTCGGGCGACGTTTTCACAACGTCGATTTCTCGCGCACCGATCATGCAGCCGTGGCCGCGGCCTACGGCATGAAGAGCTGGCGGGTCGAGGATCCGGCCGATCTGGAGCCTGCGCTGAGCGCCGCCCTTGCCGCCGGCGGGCCCACGCTGGTCGATATCGTCAGTCAGCCATTGCACGAGGCCGCGGCGCCGGTATCGGAATGGATCGCATGAGCGTGCTGGACCAGCGCATCACTGGCTTCCGGTTGTGGCACCTGTCGCTGCCGGTGGTCTCGCGCCGCGATCACGGGATCGGAACGGTGGGCGGGGCCGTCGAGGTGGTGGTGCTGCGCCTGACCGCCGAGGGCGGCGCCGAAGGCTGGGGCGAGGCGGCCCCCTGGTCGGTGTTCACCGGCACGCCCGAGGCAAGTTTTGCCGCGCTCGACCGCTACATCAGGCCCCTCGTCACCGGGCAACGCGTGGCGGATGCGGCAGCGATCCTTGCCCGGGCCGAAGCCGCCGTTGCCCATTGCACCGAGGCCAAGGCGGCACTCGACGCAGCGCTGCTCGACCTGACCGGCCGGATCGCCGGTCTCCCGGTCTGGGCGTTGCTCGGCGGGCGGCACCGGGACGCGGTGCCGCTGTCGGTGTCGCTCGCCGATCCCGACTGGGACGCCGATCTGGCGCTGCTAGACCGGCTGGCAGACGAAGGCGTTCGCACGGTCAAGCTCAAGACCGGCTTCCGCGATCACCGTTTCGACATCATGCGGCTCGAGGCGCTGCGCCGCGACTGGCCCATGATGCGGGTGCGGGTGGACTACAACCAGGGGCTCGACCCGTTCGGAGCCGCCGCCGCACTGGCCGATGTGGCGGGCTTCGCGCCCGATTTCATCGAACAGCCAGTCCCGGCGCGGGATTTCTCCGCCATGGCCCGGCTGCGGGCCGCCTGCCCGGTGCCGATCATTGCGGACGAATCGGTGTTCTCGCCCGCCGACATGCTGCGCGCAGTGCGCGAGGGGATCTGCGACGGGGTTTCGGTGAAGGTGATGAAGTCGGGCGGGCTGCGCCGGGCGCAGCAGGTGGCGGCGATCGCCGGGGCGGCCGGGCTTGCGGCCTATGGCGGGGACATGTTCGAAACCGGTCTCGGCCACCTCGCCGGGTTGCACATGATCGCGGCATGCCCTGCGGTGACGCTTGGCTGCGAGTTCTACCAGGCGCGGTATTTTCTGGCCGAGGACATCCTGGCCAGTCCCTTCCCGATCCGCGACGGGGCCGCGCATCTGCCGGACGGCACCGGTCTGGGCATCGCGCCCGATCCGGGGCGGCTGTCGCGCCTTGCGCTGGCGGAGACGGGCTGATGCGGGTGGCGGTGATCGGGGCGGGGATCGTCGGCGTCGCCACCGCGATCTGGACGCAGCGGGCGGGGCACGAGGTGGTGCTGATCGACCGCGAGGGACCCGCGGCCGGCGCCAGCGCAGGAAACGGCGGGGTGCTCGCCGCGGCCTCGGTGGTGCCGGTGACGGTGCCGGGGCTGCTGGCCAAGGCGCCGCGCATGGCGCTGGACCCGCGCCAGCCGCTGTTCGTCAGATGGAGCTACCTGCCGCGGCTTGCGCCTTGGCTGGTGCGCTACCTGCGCCACGCCAGCGCGCCGCAGACGGAACGGATCGCCCGGGCGATCCACGGTGTGACGGCCGGCACGGTGGAGGAACATCAGGCGCTGGCGCGGGGCACGCCGGCCGAACGCCATGTCGTGCCCTCGGACTATCTGTTCCTCTACCGCGACCGTGCGCTGTACGAGCGCGATGCCTTCGGCTGGCGGCTGCGGGCCGAGGCGGGCTTTGTCTGGGACGTGATGGATGCGGCGGCGCTCGCCGGCTTCGATCCGGTCTGGACCGGGATCGGCTGCGCGATCCGCCTGGGCGGTCACGGCCGGATCGACGACCCGGAAGCCTATGTGAAGGCACTGGCGGTGCATCTGGAGGCGCAGGGCGGCCGGATGATCCGGGCCGAGGCCGAGGATCTGGTGCGCGAGGGCGGGCGGGTGACCGGGGTGCGGCTGCGGCACGGGACCGGGGCCGAAACGCTGATCTGCGATGCCGCGGTGATCGCCTGCGGGGCGTGGTCGGGCGGGTTGACCCGACGGCTCGGGCTGCGGATCCCGCTCGAGACCGAACGCGGCTATCATCTGGAGCTGTGGGACCCCTCGGTCATGCCCCGCGCGCCGGTGATGGTGGCGGCGGGCAAGTTCGTCGCCACGCCGATGTCGGGGCGGCTGCGGCTGGCCGGGATCGTCGAATTCGGCGGACTGACGGCACCGCCGTCCGACGCCCCGTTCCGCCTGCTGGAACGCGAGATCCGCAAGCTGATCCCCGGCCTGACCTGGGCGCGCCAGACCCGCTGGATGGGTCATCGGCCCGCACCGGCGGACTCGATCCCCCTGATCGGGCCGGTGCCGGGCGTGGCCGGGGCCTACCTCGGCTTCGGGCATCATCACATCGGCCTGACCGCCGGCCCGCGCACGGGGCGGCTTCTGGCCGGGCTGATCGACGGGCAGCGCGCCAATATCGACCTTGCGCCTTACGCACCTTCACGCTTTCAATGACGCCAACCACGAAACGACCAACCAACGGGAGCAAGACCATGACCAAGATCGCCCGACTTCTGGCCGCGACGGCGCTGACCGCCGCCGGGGCGTCGGCCGCCCTGGCCGAGAAATGGGATATGCCGCTGGCCTATCCGGCGACCAACTTCCATTCCGTCACGGCCGAAGGCTTCGGCAAGTGCGTGGCCGACAAGACCGCCGGCAAGATCGAGATCGTGACCCATCCTTCCGGGTCGCTGTTCGCCGGCAACGACATCAAGCGCGCCGTCCAGACCGGCCAGGCGCCGATCGGGGAACGGCTGCTGTCGGCGCACCAGAACGAGAACCCGCTGTTCGGCATCGACAACATCCCCTTCCTCGCGACCTCGTTCGAGGATCACGAGAAGCTGTGGGAAGTGGCCGGGCCGGAGATCGCGAAGCTTCTGGATGAACAGAACCTCGTCTATCTCTATTCGGTGCCGTGGCCGCCCCAGGGCCTCTACTTCAAGAAGGAGGTGAATTCGGTCGCCGACATGCGCGGCGTCAAGTTCCGCAGCTACAACACGGCGACCGCCCGGATGGCAGAGCTGACCGGCATGCTGCCGGTGCAGATCGAGGCCGCGGAACTGAGCCAGGCGCTGGCGACCGGGGTTGCGGAAAGCTTCATCTCGTCGGGCGCCACCGGCTACGACAGCAAGGTGTGGGAACATCTGACGCATTTCTACGCCGTCGATGCCTGGCTGCCCCGCAACACGATCTTCGTGAACAAGGACGCCTGGAACAAGCTGGATGCCGATACCCAGACCGCCATGCGCGACTGCGCGGCGGCGGCCAAGGCCGAGGGGCTGCAGCGGGCGAAGGACTATACCGAGTTCACCCTGAACGGCCTGCGCGAGGGGGGGATGGTGGTCCAGCGGGCGGGCGATCAGCTGGTCAAGGATCTGCAGGCCATCGGCGAGACCATGACCGCCGAATGGCTGGAACGCGCCGGCGATACCGGCCGGGCCATCGTCGAGGCCTACCGCGCAAGGTGACGGCATCTCCGGCCGGGGCCGACCGCCCCGGCCATACCCCGGAATCGGCAGAACACGGGAGGCGGGCATGGCCCAGGCGCTCCGCACGGTCCGGCGCGGACTCGACGCGCTCTATCTCATCGGCGGGATCATCTCGGCGCTGTTCCTGGTCGCCATCCTGCTTCTGATCCTCGCCCAGATGGGGTCGCGCTGGCTCGGGATCCAGTTCGCCGGCGGTGCCGACTATGCCGGCTACTGCATGGCCGGGGCCTCGTTCATGGCCTTTGCCTATGCGCTGAACCACGGCGCGCACATCCGCGTCAGTCTGCTCCTGCAGTTCATGGGCCGGGCCCGGCGCTGGGGCGAGCTGTGGTGCTTCGCCATCGGCACGGCCGCCTCGATCTTCCTGCTGCGCTATGCGTGGAAGGGCGCCTGGACCTCTTGGCGGTTCGGCGACGTGAGCCAGGGGCAGGACGCGACGCCCCTCTGGATCCCGCAGTCGGTGGTGGTGGTCGGCGCAGCCCTGCTGGCGATCGCCTTTGTCGACAACCTGATCCGGGTCCTGTTCACCGGAACCTCCGGGGTCCGGGCGGACGTCTCGGAAACGCAGGCGGACTGACCCATGGAACAGGCCGCACCGATCATCATCTTTCTCTTCGTGCTGTTCCTCCTGCTCGGCTCGGGCGTCTGGGTCGGCCTCGCGCTTCTCGGGGTCGCCTGGGTAGGGATGGAGCTGTTCACCTCGCGTCCCGCCGGCGACGCGATGTTCACCGTGGTCTGGCGCTCTGCCTCCAGCTGGACCCTGACCGCCCTGCCCCTGTTCATCTGGATGGGAGAGATCCTTTACAGGACAAGACTTTCCGAGGACATGTTCCGGGGCCTGTCGCCCTGGCTCGGTCGCCTGCCGGGAGGGCTCGTGCACACCAACATCGTCGGCTGCACGATTTTCGCCGCCGTGTCGGGCTCTTCCGCGGCGACGTTGACGACCGTCGGCAAGATGTCGATCCCCGAGCTGCGGCGCCGCGACTATCCCGAGGAAATGGTGATCGGCACCCTAGCCGGGGCGGCGACGCTGGGCCTGATGATTCCACCCTCGCTGACGCTGATCGTCTATGGCGTCACGATCAACGAATCGATCACCAAGCTGTTCATGGCCGGGGTGTTTCCGGGGCTGGTGCTGGCGGCGATGTTCATGGCCTATGTCGCGATCTATTCTCAGGTGTCGCGCAACTGGAACCCCAAGGCCGACCCGCCGATGTCCTTCGCGGAGAAGATGCGGAACTCGCGCTTCCTGATCCCGGTGCTGGGCCTGATCCTGCTGGTCATCGGGTCGATGTATCTTGGCTATGCCACCGCGACCGAGGCAGCGGCTCTGGGGGTGGTCGGGGCGCTCGCGCTGGCGGCCGGACAGGGGTCCCTGACCTGGGCCACCTTCCGCGAAAGCCTGCTGGGGGCGGTGCGCACATCGGCGATGATCGCGCTGATCCTGGCCGGGGCGGCCTTCCTGTCGCTGTCGATGGGCTTTACCGGCCTGCCGCGGGCGCTGGCGAACTGGATCGAGGCGATGGAGCTCACCCGGTTCCAGCTTCTGATGGCGCTGCTGGTGTTCTACATCATCCTCGGATGCTTCCTTGACGGCATCTCTTCGGTGGTGCTGACCATGGCGGTGGTCGAGCCGATGATCCGCAGCGCGGGCATCGACCTGATATGGTTCGGCATCTTCATCGTCGTCGTGGTCGAGATGGCGCAGATCACGCCGCCGATCGGGTTCAACCTGTTCGTGCTTCAGGGCATGACCCGGCACGAGATGCCGTTCATCGCCAGGGCGGCGATCCCGATGTTCCTGATCATGGTGGTGATGGTCTTCGTGCTGATCGCCTTCCCCGAAATCGCGACCTGGCTGCCCGACAACATTCGCCAGCGGCCCGGCGCCTGAACCATGCCGGCGCTTGCCGTGCCCCTGCCGCCCCTGCTGATGGCGCTGGCCTTCCTGATCGTTGCCGGGGCGGCGGCGGTGCAGGCGGGGCTGGGGTTCGGCTTCGGTCTGGCCGCGGCGCCTCTGCTGGCGCTGATGACGCCCGATGTGGTCCCCGGGCCGGTGCTGTGGGTCGGCCTTCTCACCTCGATCGCTGCGGCCTGGGCGGACCGGGCCGGTATCGTCTGGCCCGAGGTCTGGCTCGGTTCGCTGGGGCGTCTGGTCGGGGTGGTCATTGCGGTTGCGGTGATGGCGCGAACCGGCAGCGGGCCCGGCTTTCAGGTCGTGTTCGGCGGCATGGTCGGCTGTGCCGTGGTGCTGAGCCTTGTCGGCCGCCGCCTTCCGTCCGGCCGCGGGCCGCTTGTCGGCATGGCGACGGTGTCGGGGGTGATGGGCACGATCACCGGGGTCGGCGCGCCGCCCATGGCGATGGTCTATCAGGGCCGCAGCGCCGCCGCGGCCCGGCCCACGCTTGCCGCATTCTTCTCGATCGGCGTCGCACTGTCGCTGGCCGGGCTCCATCTCGGGGGGCTTGCAGGCTGGCGCGATCTCTGGCTCGCGCTTCTGATGGTGCCGCCGATGCTGCTTGGTACGGTGATCGGCCGGTCCCTGCGCGGCCGGATCGACACCCGGTGGAGGCTCGCGATGCTTGTCATCTCCGCCACAGCGGCGGTTGTCCTGATCCTGCGCGGCATCGTGCAATGGGCGGCCTGAACGTCCCTCTGCGTGCCGCGGCGCGTGCCGGGCGCTGGCTTCTGGTTGCGGGGCTGGCTGCCGGCATCGCCCTGCCCGACATCGCCGCGGCGATGAAACCCTGGTTGCCGGAACTCGTCGGGTTCCTGCTGTTCCTGGCCGCGCTGCGCATCGGTCCCCGCGCCGCCCTCGGAGCCTTGTCGGACCTGCGGGCGGTGGTCGGGGTGGCGCTGATCTATCAGCTTGTGCTGCCGGTGGCGACCCTGACGGCTGCGCTTGCGGCGGGGATCGCGCACCTGCCGCTGGCGACGGCGCTGGTGCTGATGCTGTCGGCGCCCTCGATTTCGGGCAGCCCGAACCTGACCGTGCTGACCGGCAATGACCCCACCCCGGCGCTGCGCATCCTGATCCTCGGCACCGCGATCCTGCCGCTGACGGTGCTGCCGGTCCTGTGGCTGTCGCCGGCGCTGGGAACTCCGGCCGAGGTTCTGGGCGCCGCGGCGCGGCTGCTTCTGGTGATCGCGCTGGCTGCGGCGGCGGGTTTCGCGCTGCGGTCGGTCGTGATGCCCGCGCCCTCGCGCGCCGGGATCGAGGCCATCGACGGACTGTCGGCAGTCGCGATGGCGGTGATCGTCGTCGGACTCATGGCAGCGGTTCGCCCGGCCCTGGAACAGCAGCCGGACCGGTTCCTGCTGTGGCTGTCGATTGCCTTCGCGGCGAACTTCGGGCTTCAGATCGCTGCCGCCGCGATCCTGCGGCGCAGTCCGCTTGCGGCCCAACGCGTGCCGCTGGCCATCGTCGCAGGCAACCGCAACATCGCACTGTTCCTCGCCGCCCTGCCCGCCACGGTTACCGACCCCATCCTGCTGTTCATCGGCTGCTATCAGTTCCCGATGTATCTCACCCCGATCCTTCTGCGCCGCCTGTTCCGCGCCCCAGACCCGGAGAGCCCATGACCGACACGATCCTGACCGAGACCCGCGGCCGTGTGCGGCTGATCACCCTGAACCGGCCCGAGAAACTGAACGCCTGGAACCGGCCGATGCGCCAGGCCCTCGTCGCCGCGCTGCGGGCCGCCGATGCCGATGGGGCGATCGGCGCGCTCGTCGTTACCGGCACGGGGGAGCGTGCCTTCGGGGCCGGACAGGACCTTGCCGAGGCGCGCCGGTTCGACGTCGCGCGGGCGGCCGAGTGGATCGGCGAATGGGAAGAGCTTTACGGCGCCCTTCGCGCGGTCGAGAAACCGGTAATCGCCGCGCTGAACGGCGTCGCGGCCGGATCGGCCTTCCAGTTCGCGCTGCTCTGCGACCTGCGGGTGGCGCATGACGGGGTCACGATGGGCCAGCCCGAGATCAACGCGGGCATCCCCTCGACCACCGGCCCATGGGCGATGATGGACAAGATCGGCCTTGCCCATACCATCGATCTCACGCTTACCGGGCGGATGCTGGATGCGACCGAATGCTGGCGGCTCGGTCTGATCTCGCGGCTGGTGGCACGCACGGCGGTGCTGGAGACGGCGCTGGCACTGGCCGCCGACCTTGCCGAAAAGCCGCCGGTCGCGATGCGGCTGAACAAGCGGCGGTTCCGCGAGATCACCGAGCCGGCCTTCCGCGATGCGCTGGCGGCCGGGATCCGTTCCCAGACCGAAGCCTATGGCACCGGCGAGCCGCAGCGGATGATGGAGCGGTTCCTTGCTGCGCGCGGCGGCCATGGGTGACGACGGCGGGTTCCTCGGTGCCTTTGCCCGGATTGCCCGGGACGATCCCGCGCGGGTCTGGGGCAGTTTCGACGGCACCCCACTGAACTTCGGCACGCTGGCGGGACAGGCGGGTGCGGTCGCCCGATGGTTGGCCGAGCGGGGGATCGGGCCGGGCGATCCGGTTGCGGTGATGATGGGAAATGCGCCGCAGTCGCTGGCGATGGTGCTGGGGCTTGCGGTATCCGGGGCGGTCTGGGTGCCGGTCAACCCCGCCGCCCGTGGCCCGGCGCTGGCGCATCTGCTGGCCGATTCCGGCGCCCGGCTGATCCTGTGCGATCCCGACTGCCGCGCGGCATTGACCGGATGCGGTGCCGCCCTGCCCCCGGTCGTGACAGGTCCGGCGCCGGGCCTCTGGCCGGCGGCACCGCTGCCTTCCGCCCTGCCTGCCCCCGACCGGATTCTGGCGCTGATGTACACATCGGGCACCACCGGACCCGCCAAGGGGGTGCCGGTGACGCATCGCATGCTGCGGCTGGCGGCCGAGGGTGTGGCGCATGTCACCACCCCCCGCGCCGGCGACATCTTCTTCCTGTGGGAGCCGATCTTCCACATCGGCGGCGCGCAGGTGCTGCCGCTGCCGGCGCTGAAGGGCATCCGCGTCGCCATGACCGGCCGCTTCTCCGCCAGCCGCTTCTGGGCACAGGTCGAGGCGGCGGGTGCCACCCATGTGCATTACCTCGGCGGCATTCTTCAGATGCTGCTGAAGCAGCCCCCGACAGAGGTCGAGGCCCGCGCCGCCGCGGGGCTGCGCATGGTCTGGGGTGGCGGCTGCCCGGCCGGGGTGTTCGCCGCGCTTCGCGCACGGTTCCCGTTCGAGATCCGCGAATGCTACGGCATGACCGAGATGTCGTCGATCACCACCGCTGCAGACGGCAGCGAGGCCGGCGTGGTCGGCCGTGCCCTGCCCTGGTTCACCGTCACCATCCGCGACAACCGGGGCCGGCCCGTGCCTGCGGGACAGCGCGGCGAGATCACCGTGGAGACGACCGACCCCGGCGCGTTCTTCGCAGGCTACCACCGCAACCCCGCCGCCACTGCGCGCACCCTGCGCGACGGGCGTCTGCACACCGGCGATCTGGGCTCGATGACCCGGTCCGGGGTGCTGAGCTTTCACGGCCGGCTGGTCGAAAGCTTCCGGGTCCGGGGCGAGAATGTCTCGGCATGGGAGGTGGAGCATGTCGCCGCCGCCCATCCGGGCGTGGCGGCCTGCGCGGTGACCGGCGTTGCCGCCGAGGTGGGCGAGCAGGAGCTGATCCTTTTCTACCAGCCCGCCGCCGGCGCCGATCCGGGTGCCGCCGCGCTGCACCGCTGGCTGCGCAGGCGCCTTGCGCCGCATCAGTGTCCGCGCTTCGTGCAGGTGGTGGACGGGTTCGACAGGACACCAAGCCAGCGGATCATGAAGCATCGCCTGCCGGATACCGCGGCCGGAGCATGGGATGCCCGCGCTCAGGGAGCGGACTGAGCGAGGATCGCCGACACCGGCGCCAGCGTGACCTGTGCGGCGCGCTGGCTGCCCAGCCAGTCCGCGATCGCCGCCAGAGTCTCGGGCCGCATCCGGCCGGCAACGATCACCTGGCCCTCCTGCTGCGCCCGGAAGGCGGCGCGGTCGAGATAGCGGCGGATGGTCGCGGCGTTCTCGCCCTCGGCGTCGAGATCGCGGAAGATCCGCGCGGCCGGCACGGATTCGCGCCGCGCGACCTGGTCGGCGGGGTTCAGCCCGCGATCCCAGGTCAGCAGCGCCAGACCGCGCGGTGCCAGACCCGGCGCCAGCGCATTGGCGGCAGCGCGGTCGAAGCCCGCGGCGGGTGCCTCCATCACCCCGATGCTTTCGGGCAGTGCCTGTCCGAGCGCCTCGAGCGCAACCTCGGCTTCGGCGGTGCCCGATCCGGGCGGCAACACCGTCGAAAGCGCCAGCACTTCCTGCCCCGCCGCCCGCCAGACCGTGGCGGTTTGCGCCGCGTCGGGGCGTGCGGGATCGACGGCGATGGTGACCGGGACATCCTCGAACGGCAGCATCGCGGCTTCGCCCGCGCCATCGATCAGGACGATCGCGAACAGCGGCAGATCCCCGGCCGCCTCGAAGGGGCGCCCGAAGCGCCGCCAGGCCGGGGCGTCGGGGTCCTGCAGACGGATCGGCGGGGCATCTGCCGCAGGCGCGGGGGGGGCGTCGGCGGGATCGTCGCCGATGCGCGGCAACCG
>JBKBMT010000077.1:0-3779 GCA_046295655.1 Gemmobacter sp.
ATCAAGATTTCCGTGCTCATCGACCGGAAATATATGGAACTGGCCGTGCAGGCGCTGCATGATGCCTTCGGCCTCGACGAGGCCTGACCGACCGGCGGGGGCCATGCCCGAACGCAGCGAAAGCGAAAGCCGCAAGCTTCTGCGGCGGTTGCGTGAAACCCTCGCCTCGAAGGCCGAGGGTCAGGCGCGGCTAGACCGGATCGTGCGCCAGATCGCGGAATCGATGGGCACCGAGGTCTGTTCGCTGTATCTGTTCCGCGATGCGGACACGCTGGAGTTGTGCGCGACGCAGGGCCTCAAGGCCGAGGCGGTGCACAAGACACGGCTGAAGCTGGGCGAGGGGCTGGTCGGGCGGGTCGCCCGCAGCGCGACGCCGATCAACACCGGCGACGCGCCTTCCGAACGCGGCTTCCGTTACATGCCCGAAACCGGGGAAGAGCTTTTCTCGTCCTTCCTCGGCGTTCCGATCCAGCGGGTGGGAGAGCGGCTGGGGGTTCTGGTCGTCCAGTCCAAGGAAGCCCGGCAGTTCTCCGACGACGAGGTCTACGGGCTCGAGGTCGTCGCGATGGTGCTGGCCGAGATGACCGAGCTTGGCGCCTTTGCCGGGGCGGCGGGCACGGTGGCGCGGGCGTTGCATACCCAGCCCCAGATGTTCCGCGGCGCCACCGGGCAGGAAGGCACGGCCGAAGGGCATGTCTGGCTGCACGAGCCGCGCGTCGTCGTGACCAACCCCTTTGCCGACGACCCGGCGCGCGAGACCGAACGGATCCGCGCCGCTGTGGCGCAGTTGCGCGTTTCGGTGGACGATCTGCTGTCGGCCGCGACGCTGGACAAGGAACAGCGGCAGGTGCTGGAAGCCTACCGGATGTTCGCCCAGTCCCGAGGCTGGCTGCGCCGCATGGAAGAGGACATCGCCCGCGGCCTGTCGGCCGAGGCGGCGGTGGAGAAGGAACAGGCGACTGCCCGCGCCCGCATGGAACAGGTGCCCGACGCCTATCTGCGCGACCGGTTGCACGATCTGGACGACCTGTCGAACCGTCTGCTGCGGATCCTGACCGGCCAGGGCAATGACACCGGTGCCGAGATGCCGCCAGATCCGGTGCTCGTGGCGCGCAACATCGGGCCCGGCGAACTGCTGGAATACGGCCGCAAGCTGCGCGGGGTGGTGCTGGAGGAAGGCTCGGTCGGCAGCCATGCGGCGATCGTGGCGCGGGCACTGGCGATCCCGCTGGTCATCCACGCCGACCGCATCACCACCGAAGCGCTGAACGGCGATCACATCCTCGTCGACGGGGATCAGGGCGTCGTGCACCTGCGGCCCGAGGACACGGTTGCGGCAGCCTTCCGCGACAAGATCGCGATGCAGGCCAAGGCCCAGGAACGCTATGCGAGCCTGCGCAACCTGCCCGCCGAGGCGAAATGCGGCACCCGGATCGCGCTGCACATGAACGCCGGGCTGATGGCCGACCTGCCCAGCCTGCAAGGGTCGGGTGCCGAGGGCGTGGGCCTGTTCCGCACCGAATTGCAGTTCCTCGTCCGGTCGAACGTCCCGCGGCGCAGCGAACTTGCCGCCCTCTACGCGCGGGTGATGGATTCGGCCAGGGGCAAGCGTGTTGCCTTCCGCACCCTCGACATCGGCTCGGACAAGGTCCTGCCCTACATGAAGCCGCAGGACGAGCCCAACCCGGCGATGGGATGGCGGGCGATCCGGGTCGGGCTGGAGAAGCCGGGTGTGCTGCGCATGCAGCTTCAGGCGCTGATCCGGGCGGCGAAGGGCAGGCCCCTGACCGTGATGTTCCCCTTCGTCACCGAACCGCAGGAATTCGACGCGGCCCGCGATCACCTGCTCCGCACGCTCGACCACGAGGCCCGGCTTGGCGGGGTGCTGCCCGAGCGGCTGGAGGTCGGCGTGATGCTGGAGACCCCGAGCCTTGCCTTCGCGCCGCCGGGCTTCTTCGGCCGGGTCGATTTCGTCTCGATCGGCGGCAACGACCTCAAGCAGTTCTTCTTTGCCGCCGACCGCGAGAACGAACGCGTCCGGCGCCGCTACGACACGCTGTCCTCGGCCTTCCTGACCTTCCTTCGGCTGGTGGTGAACCGCTGCGAGGATGCCGGCACGCCGCTCTCCTTCTGCGGCGAGGATGCCGGCCGGCCGGTCGAGGCGCTTGCCTTCGCCGCGATGGGCCTCCGGACACTCTCGATGCGGCCGGCCTCGATCGGCCCGGTGAAGAGCCTGATACGGCGGGTCGACCTGCAGGAGGCTCGGGCAGTGATCGAGGAATCGATCTCGCGGGGGGATCCCTCGGTGCGGTCCGCGCTGACCGAATGGCTGGTGGCGCAGGACTGACTGACCGCGCCACCGTCCCCGGCTCCGGCGGCCAGCCGCCACGCCCTGCCGGACGTCGGCATCAGTCCCCCTCGGCCGGTTCGAAACGGAGCGCGACGCCGTTCATGCAATAGCGCAGACCCGTCGGCGCCGGCCCGTCCGGAAAGACATGGCCGAGATGCGCCGCGCAAGTCGCGCAATGAACTTCGGTCCGGCGCATGAAGAAGCTGCGGTCTTCGCGCGTGCCGATGGCATCGGGGTCGATCGGGGCCCAGAACGAAGGCCAGCCGGTGCCGCTTTCGTATTTCTGTGCCTGGTCGAACAGCGGCGCATCGCAGCAGACGCACCGGAACGTGCCGGGAACCTTGGGAAAATTGTCATGCGTCCCGGGGCGCTCGGTGGCATGGCGCCGCGTCACCCGATAGGCCAGATCGGACAGCATCGCGCGCCATTCCTCGTCCGTGCGCACCACCTTCTCGCGCATTTCCGCTCATCTCCTTCTCAGACCGTCGCGTGACCGACATATCTTGTGTGATAATCGCGTTCGGCAAGGGTGCTGCGGTGAGCCCGCGGCCCCGGGATCGGAGGTGCCGGGATGCAGTCTTTGCGCAAGGGCCGATATGTCGCCCGTTTCGCCGAAAGCAGCAGCGATATCCTGGCCGCACAGGGGTTGCGGCATCTGTGCTTCCGCGGGGGGGGCGGGCTGGACGCCGATCCCTTCGACGAGATCTGCCGCCACGTCCTTGTCGAGGATGCAGCGGACGGCCGGCTGCTGTGCTGCTTCCGCCTCATGCATCTGAACGCGGGCTGCGAGATCTCGCGCAGCTATTCGGCGCAATACTACGATCTCTCGGCGCTCGAGGCCTATGACCGTCCGATGGTCGAGATGGGGCGGTTCTGCATCCACCCCGACGTGCACGACCCCGACGTGCTGCGCATCGCCTGGGGCCTTCTGACCCGTTTCGTCGATGCCGAGGACGTGGGGATGCTGTTCGGCTGTTCCTCGTTCAAGGGGACCGAATCGGACCCCTATCTGGATGCCTTCGCGATGCTGAAGGACGGGCATCTGGCGCCGCGGCGCTGGTGGCCGCGGGTCAAGGCGCCCAGCGTGTTCCGGTTTGCCCGCCGCCTTGCCCGCCGCGACCCGGACAGGAAGCGCGCGACGCTGACCATGCCGCCGCTCCTGCGCAGCTATCTGATGCTGGGCGGCTGGGTTTCGGATCACGCCGTGGTCGACCGCGACCTGAATACCATGCACGTCTTCACCGGGCTCGAGATCGGCGCGATCCCGGAATCGCGTGCCCGGCTGCTGCGCGGCGTCGCCGGGTGAGGCTCAGCGCGGCGAGAGCCGGGTAACGCCCGCCGCGCCGGCGCGCGCCAGTTCGGGGTCGAGCGACATCGGGATGTATTCGCCCCGCCGCCACAGATCGCCCAGATTGTCGTAGTGGCGGCT
>JBKBMT010000077.1:3789-11216 GCA_046295655.1 Gemmobacter sp.
GACTGGCCGGTGGAGATGATGAACACCGACGAATCCGGGTCGGCAAAGTCGTAAACGCCACGATAGCCGGCACCGTGCACGTTCAGGAACGGCTGCTCCCCCCTGCCCTTGGTGCGGCCGCGCATCAGCGTGAAATCCCCGCCCGAGGTCGATTGCCGGATGTTCACGAAATGCCGGATCAGCGGCACTTCGCCCAGAACGGGATGATCGTGCGTCGCCTGATGCGCGTCGCCCCAGCGCCAGCTTTCGATGTTGGCGCCGTAACGTTCGGTCAGCCGCAGCAGCGCCTCGTCCAGCGCGATGCGCGCAATCTCGGGGCAGGTCTCGACGGGGGAGGACTGGACGATGTCGCACCAGACCCCCGCGCCGTCGATGTTGCGGAACACGCGTTCCAGGAACACCGGGTCGATATGGGTGAACTCGTCCGCGATCGGCCCCAGCTCGTCGCGGATCAGGCGGTCCTGAAGCGTGCGCGCCCAGGCCATCCAGATCAGCGGCTCGGGCAGGTGCTCGTTCATCTCGCCGTTCCATTCGGCCAGCATCGCCAGCGCCTGCTGACGCCGCCTTTCCGTCGTGCCTTCGGGCGCAGCATCGCCGGTGAACCACAGTTCCGCCCCGATCAGCGGCAGGACGGCGCGCGCCGCGCTCGACACGGTGTCGAGCTGCGCCTCGATGAAGCTGTCGCGCGTATGGACCTCGCGCACCCGCATCAGCCGGAGCCATCGGTGCACCCGGGTCGAATCGCCGTAAAGAAAGCTGACGTGTTCGGGGAATGGCCGGTCGATCGCCTTGTTGTTGGTATTGCCAAGGATGCCGGTCTCGGGGTTCACGAAGCGCGGATTGACATCGTAGGGAAACATGCCCTGCCAGCGGTTCTCCGCCAGCCAGCCGGGTGCGGGGATCCGGCCCTGTGTCTGGTGCGCGGGGTCGCGGCGCGGCATCCGGCCGATCGTGACCATGGCGATGTTCTCGCGGTCCGCCATGGTCACGTTCTGGGCCGGCGCGACATAGAACGCGCCGGCGGCGATCCCCTCGTCCACCGAACCGGCGCGCATCAACCGCATGGCGGCGGTCATCGAGGTATCGGCGGGGTCGAGAAGCGTCCAGGACAGCGCTGCCACATGGCCCGCCGGCGTGATGCTGGCAAGGTCGTAATGCGTGCCGGGCAGGATCGGGCCGTTCTCGGACCAGCGCAGGGTCAGGGTCAGCGGCTCGGCGTCCTTGACGGTGACGATCGAGCGCCGCGTCTCGAACGGCTTCCATCCTTCGGGGGTCAGGTATTCCTCGGGATTGTCCGGGTTCAGCTTCTCGATCAGCACGTCCTGATCGTCGAGATAGGCGGTGGTCAGCCCCCAGCCGAAGCGGTCCGACCGACCGGCAAGAACGATCGGCATTCCCGGGATCGTGCCGCCGATCACCCCGCCGGTGGAAAGCTCCAGCCGCGCCAGATACCAGATCGCGGGGGCGGTGAAGCCAAGATGGGGGTCGTTGGCCAACAGGGTGCCGGCCGCGGCGGAACGCCCCGGCATCGCCGCCCAGGCATTCGACGCCCCGGCAAAGGGCAGACGCGGAAACGGGCTGAGCCGATCCTCGGGGATGTCGAGGGCCGCGTGCCGCGGCGGCACCTCCGGGAACAGGGTGGCGAAATCCGGCAGGGCGGCGATGCCCTCGCCCGGTGGATCGGGCAGGATGTCCCGCAGCCGCTGCTCCGACAGAAGGAGCGACAGCCGCGCGCGCTTCACCTCGGCTTCCAGATGCGCCGACAGCTGCACGCCCATGAGCTTGATGATGGCGATCGAATCGGCCGGCTGCCAGACGGCGATCTCGGGGCTGAACAGGAAGAACTCGGGCGCCCCGCGCCCCAGCGCGCCCTTGTTCACCTCGGCGATCCAGGCATTGACCCCGCGCGCATAGGCCTCGAGCGCCTGGCGCGTATCCTCGTCCTGGGCGGCGACCGAAGTCAGCGCCAGACCGTAGAGGTCGAGCCGCCGCATCAGTTCGTCGATCCGGGCCGTGCGGGCGCCGAAGATCTCGGACAGCCGCCCCTGTGCCGTGCGCCGCAGCATCGTCATCTGCCACAGCCGGTCCTGGGCATGGGCAAAGCCGAGACCGAAGAACACGTCCGCATCGGTCTGCCCGAAGACATGCGGCACGTTCGAGGTCGTGCGCACGATCTCGACCTCGCCCGAGATCCCGTCCAGCCGGTAACTTGCGGAATAGTCGGGGATCGACCGGGTCAGGAAGACGTAGACAATGGCAAGGGCCAGTGCACCGATCACCACGAGACCGGTAAAGAGGCGGAGGAGCCAGCGGAAAGCGACAAGCATTAGGGGCCTTCGGGTTGACGCTGCCGGTCAAGGTCGTAACTGTCGGGCACCGTAGCGGATGGGCGGACAGGGGGAAAGCCATGGCGAAGGTTGCCTTTCTCGGACTTGGCGTCATGGGGTTTCCGATGGCCGGTCATCTGGCCGCCAAGGGCCATGAGGTGACGGTCTGGAACCGCACCGCCGCAAAGGCCGAAGCCTGGGTCGGCACGCATCGCGGCCGGGCGGCGCCGACCGCGGCGGACGCGGCGCGCGGAGCCGCGTTCGTGATGGCCTGCGTCGGCAACGACGACGACCTGCGCGCGGTCTGCACCGGGCCCTCGGGCGCCTTCGAAGGCATGGACCGCGGCGCGGTCTTCGTAGACCACACCACCGTCTCGGCCCGGGTGACGCGCGAGATGGCGGCGGCCGCCGCGGGGCGCGGCCTCGGCTTTGTCGATGCGCCGGTCTCGGGCGGTCAGGCCGGGGCCGAGAACGGCGTGCTGTCGATCATGTGCGGCGGCGCGGCCGAACATTATGCCGCGGCAGAGCCGGTGATGGCCGCCTATGCCCGCATCTGCCGCCGGCTGGGCGACAGTGGCGCGGGCCAGATGGCGAAGATGGTCAACCAGATCGCCATTGCCGGGCTCCTTCAGGGGCTGGCAGAGGCCATGCTCTTCGCCCAGAAGGCCGGGCTCGACGGCGAGGCGGTGGTCGAGGTGATCAGCCAGGGTGCCGCCGGTTCCTGGCAGATGGCGAACCGCCACAAGTCGATGCTCGAGGACCGTTACGACTTCGGCTTCGCCGTGGACTGGATGCGCAAGGATCTGGCGATCTGCCTCGATACCGCCGACGAGATCGGTGCGCCGCTGCCCGGGACGGCGCTGATCGACCAGTATTACAAGGATGTGCAGGCCCTTGGCGGCGGCAGATGGGACACGTCGTCGCTGATCGCCCGGCTGCGGGCGCTCGGCAGATAGCCGGCGGCGCGGCGTCCGCCCGCCCCGGGGGCGGGGGCCGGCTCAGGCGTCCTTGGGCAGCACCCGCAGGCGCAGTTCGCGCAGCTGTTCGTTGGTGGGCTCGGACGGGGCGCCCATCATCAGATCCTCGGCGCGCTGGTTCATCGGGAACATGATGACCTCGCGGATGTTGGTGGTTCCAGCCAGCAGCATCACGATCCGGTCGATCCCGGCCGCGCAGCCGCCATGCGGTGGGGCGCCGTAGCGGAACGCCTTGACCATGCCGCCGAAGCGGCGTTCCACCTCGTCGCGGCCATAGCCGGCCAGTTCGAAGGCGCGGAACATGATGTCGGGCTGGTGGTTGCGGATCGCGCCCGAGACGAGTTCATAGCCGTTGCAGGCCAGATCATACTGATAGCCGAGCACGCGCAGCGGGTCACCCGACAGCGCCTCCAGCCCGCCCTGCGGCATCGAGAACGGGTTGTGGCTGAAGTCGATGCGCCCGGTCTCGGGGTCCTTCTCGTACATCGGGAAATCGACGATCCAGGCGAAGCGGAAGGTGTCGGTTTCCGACAGGCCCAGCTCGCGGCCGATCTCGACCCGTGCCTTGGCCGCGACTGCCTCAAACGCCTCGGGTTTCCCGCCGAGGAAGAAGGCCGCGTCGCCGGCCTTGAGGCCGAGCTGCTGGCGGATCGCCTCGGTGCGTTCGGGGCCGATGTTCCTGGCGATGGGGCCGGCGGCGCCGTCGTCCCGCCACATGATATAACCCATCCCCGGCAGGCCCTGCGCCTGGGCAAAGGCGTTCATCCGGTCGCAGAAGGCCCGGCTGCCGCCGCCGGGGGCGGGGATGGCGCGGATCTCGGTGCCTTCGTTTTCCAGAAGCCGGGCGAAGATGCCGAAGCCCGAGCCGCGGAAGTGCTCGCTCACGTCCTGCATCTCGATCGGGCAGCGCAGGTCGGGTTTGTCGGTGCCGTATTTCCTCAGCGCCTCGGCGTAGGGAATGCGCGGCCAGTCGGCATCGACCCGCTTGCCCTCGCCGAATTCCTCGAACAGCCCCTGGATCACCGGCTGGACGGTGGCGAACACGTCCTCCTGCTCGACGAACGACATTTCGAGATCGAGCTGGTAGAAGTCGGTGGGCGAACGGTCGGCGCGCGGATCCTCGTCGCGGAAGCACGGCGCGATCTGGAAATAGCGGTCGAAGCCCGCGACCATGATCAGCTGCTTGAACTGCTGGGGCGCCTGCGGCAGCGCATAGAACTTGCCCGGATGCAGCCGCGAGGGCACGAGGAAGTCGCGCGCGCCCTCGGGCGAGGAGGCGGTGATGATCGGCGTCTGGAATTCGGTGAAGCCCGCATCCCACATGCGGTTGCGGATCGACCTGATCACGGCCGACCGCAGCATCATGTTCGCGTGCAGCGTCTCCCGGCGCAGGTCGAGGAATCGGTAGGCAAGCCGCGTTTCCTCCGGGTAGTCCGGCTCTCCGAAGACCGGCAGCGGCAGATCCTCGGCCGGGCCCAGCACCGCAAGGTCGGTCACATAGACCTCGATCTCGCCGGTCGGCAGCTTCGGGTTGACCAGGTCGGCCGCCCGCGCCTTCACCCTGCCGTCGACGCGGATGCAGGACTCGGCCCGCAGCCGCTCCATCGCCGAGATCGCGGGGCTGTCGGCATCGGCAAGGATCTGGGTGATGCCGTAATGATCGCGCAGATCGACGAACACCACCCCGCCATGGTCGCGGACCCGGTGCACCCAGCCCGCCAGGCGGACGGTCTGCCCGACATCGGCTGCGGAAAGCTGTGCGCAGGTATGGCTGCGGTAGGGGTGCATGATCGGTCCCTTGGTCAGGCGGCTCGCGTCGCGCCGATACACTCTGCCGACCCGGGGAAGTCAAGGGCGGCAAGGCTTGGCGGAGCAGCCGCCCTGAGATAGAGTGTCTGCCGCATGGGGCCTTCGGAGGCTGCCGATGTGGGGCGGACTTCTGGATCGCGCCCTGCGCCGGATGATCCGACGCGGGACGCTGCGCGTCACCTATCCCGACGCGCAGACGACAACATACGGAGATGGCAACGGGCCTGATGTGGGGGTCCGGCTGCACAGCCCGCGCATCCTGCGCAGGCTGGCGCTGCGGCCCGAGCTGGCGGTGGGCGAGGCCTATATGGACGGCACGCTGACCGTCGATGACGACGATCTGCACGGGCTGATCGAACTTGCGCTGATCAACCTGCGGGGCGAGCGGGTCTGGTGGCAACGCTGGTCCGAGGCCGCGCGCGACCTGCTGCGCCACATGCAGCAATACAATCCCGCCCCGCGGGCACGGCGCAACGTCGCACACCACTACGACCTTTCCGGCGCCTTCTACGAACTGTTCCTGGATGCCGACCGGCAGTATTCCTGCGCCTATTTCCGCGACGCCGGCGACAGTCTGGAACGCGCCCAGGCGCAGAAGAAGGCCCATGTCGCGGCCAAGCTGCTGTTGCGGCCCGGGCTGCGGGTGCTGGACATCGGCTGCGGCTGGGGCGGCATGGCGCTGACGCTTGCCCGCGATCACGGGGTCGAGGTTCTGGGGATCACGCTGTCCGAGGAACAGCACCGCCATGCCACCGAACGGGTGGCGCGCGCCGGTCTGTCGGGGCGTGTCGCGATCCGGCTCATGGACTATCGCGCGGTCGAAGGCCGGTTCGACAGGATCGTGTCGGTCGGGATGTTCGAACATGTGGGGGCGCCGCATTTCCGCACCTATTTCCGCAAGGTGCACGACCTGCTGACCGATGACGGGGTGGCGCTGATCCATACCATCGGCCGGACGACGCCGCCGGGCTCGACCAATCCCTGGATCGCGAAATACATCTTTCCCGGCGGCTATGTGCCGGCGCTGTCAGAGGTCGCGGCGGCGATCGAACGCGAAGATCTGTGGCCCACCGATGTCGAGGTCTGGCGGCTGCACTACGCGCGCACGCTGCGCCACTGGCACGACCGGTTCATGGCCAACCGCGACAAGGTGGTGGCGCTCTACGACGAACGCTTCGCGCGGATGTGGCGGTTCTATCTGGTGGCCAGCGAACAGACCTTCGTGCACGACCGTCAGTGCGTGTTCCAGTTCCAGCTTGCCCGCCGTCAGCAGGCCGTGCCCCTGACCCGCGACTATCTGTATCCGTCGGCGCCCGACCTGCGCGCGGCGGCGGAATAGGCGGCGGGTTCGACCCGCGCATCAGCCTCCCGGTTCAGAACGGACGCTCCACGTTGCCGGTATAGAAGAACATGCCCAGGCCGAAGGCAAAGACGATGGACCCCGCCACCGTATGCAGCAGCACGGCCTGCGGGAACGACCGCTGCACCCCATAGGCGCGCGCAAAGCAGAGGCCGCCGAAGAAGGTCATCGCCGCGACGATCCACGACCAGTACATCAGATGCGCCAGCGAAAAGACCGCCGCATTGACCCACAGCACCGCGCCGGGGGGAAGAAGATGCCCGTAGCGGCGAAAGAACAGCGGCCGGAACACAAGCTCCTGCGGCAAGGCCGACAGGACCGGGTAGAGAAGCAGGATGGTCAGCATGAGCTGCGGATCGTGCTTCGGCAGGTAGAACAGCGCCCGTGGCTCGGTCAGCATGACGACGACATAGCTGACACCGGCGCAGACCGCGGCGAAGGCCAGCGCCTCACCCGGAAACAGCCGTCCGCGCAGAAGCTCGTGCCAGTGAAAGCCCGGCGTCCGGTTGAGCAGGAACAGCCCCAGCAGCGTCACGGCAAGAAGTGCGGGAAACATCGCCGAGGGCGGCAGCAGGACCGCGACCGCGATCGGGGCGACGCCGAACAGGCCGGCCGCCTCGAGGGCGAGCCGGAGGTCTCGGCGCCGGTCGAAGGCTGGGGTCGCACGGGTCATCCGGGTATCCTGCATCGGCGTGATATGGGCTGCTGCGGCGCCCCGTCACTACTGCGCCGGCATGACAGGCGCGTGATCGTCCCTATACCCTTGCGCCCCCCCGCGCGCTGGCTATAACCCCGCCAATTTGCGCAAAGGGGGCCGGGATGCCGAAGCGGACGGATATCAAGTCCATCATGATCATCGGCGCCGGTCCCATCGTCATCGGACAGGCCTGCGAATTCGACTATTCCGGTGCCCAGGCCTGCAAGGCGCTGCGCGAGGAAGGCTATCGCGTCATC
>JBKBMT010000078.1:0-11015 GCA_046295655.1 Gemmobacter sp.
CAGATCACCTTTCCGATCCTGCGCCGGCTGGCAGGACCGGGGCTTGTGGTCAGCGACGACGAGGCGCTGCGCGCCATCGCCCTGGCCTGGCAGCGGCTGAAGATCGTTCTGGAACCCGGCGGCGCCGTCGCGCTCGCCGCGGCCCTGTTCCGCCGCGACATGATCGAGGGCGATGCGGTGATCGTGACGGCCTCGGGTGGAAACGTGGACCGCGGCCGGTTCGAAGAGGCCCTGGCCACGCTCTGACGGATGCAATCTCAGATTGCTTGTCCATCAGTGATTCGACCTGTGGTTTATCGCTGTAAGTCCGGAAAACCCGACTGTGCACCCCGCCCCGAACGCGTAGCCTGAACGGGTTGGCCACGGATACCGCTGCATCGGCCGACATTCGACTGCAGGCATTTCGCCGGGGTCCTTTCGATCCCAACCGTTTCAATCTTCAATTCACGGGAGGACAGCCATGTCCCACGCACCGCTTTCTGCATCCGACCGCCGCGATCTGGAACAGGCACTCGATGCGCTCGAGGCCGAATTCGGCAGCATGAGCGAGTTCATGCCCGGCGCCGACGAAGATCCGGCCATGGCGGCGCTCACCGAAGCGCTGGACGGATCCGGGATCGAGATCGAACAGGCCGATTTCTCGACCATGGGCCTCGGGCAGGACCCGGCCATGGACGCCTTCTTCTTCAACTGGATCAAGAACCGGGTGCGCAAGCTTCTGCAACAGCTTGCCCAGCTCGCGATCCGCTACAAGGCCTGCACGGCCTGCGTCGCCATGGTTGCGCGGGCGGTCGCGCAGTTCAAGGCGGGGAACTTCCCCGGCGCTCTGGCGACCGCTCTTGCCGCGGTCGCCTGCTTCCGCAAGTGCGCGAAGAACTGAGCCGATACCCGGCGGGCTGCCTATGTGGCCGCCCGCCGCATCGGCCACCGATTTCGGGGGACCACATGCCCGCAGATACCAGAAACACCGAGGCACTGCTGGCCGAGCTGTCGGCCTTTCTTGACGATCCCGCAGCGCCTTCAGCGCCCGACACGGCGCGGCAGGCGGCCGTCGAGCACCTGACCCGCGCCCGCGATCTTCTGCGCGCCGCGGCCGGGACGCGACCGGCGGCCGAGGCGCCGCCCGCCGACCTGACGGCGCGGCTCGATGCGATCGAGGCGCGACTGGCGCTTGTCGAAACCGCGCTGGGCTGACCGGCGCAGGATCCCGGAGGCAGACATGCCCGACATCATCACCAACCCAAGCCGCCGCTACCGGATCTGCCGCAAGGCAGGTGCCGGCGCACAGACTGCCGGCCCCGACCCGCTGCAGGCGGTGGAGCGCGAGATCGCGCGGCTGGCGCAACAGTTCAACGTTCAGGACGCCGACGGCGCCGACCGGCCCGCGGCGCAGATCCTCGACCGCCTCGGCAACCGGATCGCTGGCACCCATACGCTGGTGATCGAGGCGACCGATGCGGTCCGCGACCGGCTGGCGGCCCGCTTTGCCGGCGAGGTGGACATCCTTGACGATTTTCTCCTGCATCCGCAGCGCGCCGATCTGGTGCAACCGTTCGGCTTCGCGACGCTGAACTTCTTTCCCGCCGACAGTGACGATGCCCTGGAGTTCCGTATCCGCGTGACCGATCAAGAGGGCCGGTCAATCGCCGGTGCAAAGGTCACGCTGGCAGGCGGGTTCTGGATCGACGAAGGGATCACCAATGCCCAGGGCAGGGTGAAGCTGACCCTGTTCCATGAAACACCTGCGACCCTTTCGGCCCTGGCGATCCAGCCGGCGCAGGGCTTCTGGAGCCGGCTGATCCGCCGCCCGCTCCTTGTCACCGGTGCCGAGAATGCCGTCACCGTGCAGCCGCTCGGCGCCGGGATCGGACAGCCGGACTTTCCCGCAAGCCAGCTCGACGGCTGGGGCATGGAGGCCATGGGGATCCCGGGACAGGACCTGCCCGTGCTGGGCACCGCACGCGTCGCGGTGATCGACAGCGGTCTCGACACGGCCCATCCCGACATCGCTGCGGCCGGCGGATTCGACCATGGCGACAGCGACGATCCGACCGCGACCTTCGTGCAGGACGGCAGCGGGCATGGCACCCATGTCGCAGGCACCGTGGCGGCGATCGACAACCGCTTCGGCGTGCTTGGCGCAGCCGGTCCGGGGGTGGAGCTTTTCGCCCACCGGGTGTTTCCCGATGCCCGCGTCTCGAAGATCGAGGCTGCGCTCGACTGGTGCATCGACAACGATGTGGACATCGTGAACCTCAGCCTCGGGAGCGCCGCAAGCGATGACGGCTTCGACCGGAGCATCGCGATGGCGCGGCAGGCCGGGGTGCTGTGCATCGCCGCCGCCGGGAACTCGGGCGGGCCGGTGATGTATCCTGCCGCCTATCCTTCGGTGATCGCAGTGGCTGCGCTGGGCCGACAGGGAACGTTTCCGGACGATTCGATGCATGCCCTTCAGGTCGGCACCGCCGGCGCGGGCGCCTGGTTCGCTGCGAAATTCACCTGTCGCGGCCCCGAAATCGATCTCTGCGCCCCGGGGGTTGCGGTGATCTCGACAATGCCCGGCGGGGGATACGCCGCCTGGGATGGCACCTCGATGGCCTGCCCCCATGTGGCGGGGCTTGCCGCGCGGCTGCTGCAGACCCGGTCGGACCTGCGCGCTCTGCCCCGCGGACCTGCGCGGGCCGCGGCGCTTGCAGAGGCGCTGCTTGCGCTTTGCGCCGACGTGGGCCTGCCGGCCGAGGTGCAGGGCCGCGGGCTGCCGGTTCTGGCGTCGGTCGCGGCACCGTCCGACCCGGACCGGCCCGAAGCCGATACGGTGCCGGCCTCAGAGGCCGAGGCGCTGGCCCTTGTCGAGCGTGCGCTCGCGGTTCTTGGCGCGCGCTGAAGGCGCACGCCTCTTGCCCTCGGTCCGCGACCGCCGCAAAACGGGGGCTGCACTGGACCGGGGGCGCCACGATGAACATGCTCGATCTTGGAGACATCCGTCTGCACTGGCGGCAGGACGGAGATCCGGCCGGTGCGCCGGTGGTGTTTGCCAATTCGCTGGGCACCGATCTGCGGCTCTGGGAAAAGGTGATCCCGCTGCTGCCTGCCGGCCTGCGCCTGATCCGGTGGGACAAGCGCGGCCATGGCCTGTCGGATGCCCCGCCCGCACCCTATTCCATGGGGTCGCTGGTGCGCGATGCGGAACGGCTGCTCGATGCGCTGGAGGTGCGCGACTGCGTGTTCGTCGGTCTGTCGATCGGCGGAATGATCGCGCAGGGCCTTGCGGTGAAGCGCTTCGACCAGGTCCGCGCGATGGTGCTGTCGAACACTGCTGCCAAGATCGGCACGGCCGAGATGTGGCAGGCGCGGATCGCGACGGTGCGACAGGAGGGGATCGAGGCGCTGGCCGATGCCGTGATGGAACGCTGGTTTTCGCGCCCGTTCCGCGAGACGCCCGAACTCCATGCCTGGCGGAACATGCTGACCCGCACCCCGGCGGATGGCTATGCGGGGTGCAGCGCTGCCATCGCCGGGGCGGACTTCTATGCCACGACGGCTGGCCTGACGCTCCCCACGCTGGCCATCGCAGGGTCCGAGGATGGATCGACCCCGCCCGATCTGGTGCGCGAGACCGCCGGTCTGGTGACGGGCGCGCGGTTCCACCTTATCCGCGGGGCAGGGCATCTGCCCTGCGTCGAGAAGCCCGCGGAATATGCCGAGACCCTGACCGGTTTCCTGAAGGAAATCGGCCACGTCTGAGTCGACCGGCATGCAACGGGGGTCGGTTGCCCGCCCCCTCTGGGGCCCTGGGCGTCAGGCCGAGGGCCGCCTGTGCCGCAGTGCCCCGAGCGCGCCGGGCATCAGCCATGGCCCGGCGGGAAGCGGGACCGCCCACGGGCTCGCGATTGCATTGTCGCAGAAAACTCGATGCCCGCGACGCGCGCGATCGCGCCGTGGGTCGTGGACGATCTGTGCAGAGAATGGCGTTACTGGCGGGAAAACTGTATGACTTCCAGTAACATGACCCGGCTCCGGTCCGGTCGATCGTCCTGGACGGGCCGAGCCGGCCTCTTTGGTTCGCAGGCGATGGCGGCTACGGTGATTCGATCCGTTCCTCGCCAGGAGCCCTGATCCATGTCGCAGCCACCGCCGCTCCTGCTGATCCACGGGTCCTGCCACGGCGCCTGGGCCTGGGACCTGGTGATCCCGGAACTCGAAGTCCTCGGACATTCGGCACGGGCGATCGACCTGCCGGGGCATGGCCGCGACGCGACGCCGGCCGCCCGGGTCACGCTCGATCTCTATGCCGAGGCCATCGTGTCGGCGCTGCGAGAGCAGGGGCCGTCGGTCCTGGTCGGGCATTCGATGGGCGGCTATCCGATCACCGCCGCCGCGGCCCGTGCACCCGATCTGGTTCGCCGGCTGGTCTATGTCTGCGCGTATCTGCCCGCGCCGGACCTGTCGCTGGCCGACATGCGCCGGGCCGGACCACGCCAGCCGCTGGCCGGGGCGATCCGGCTTTCGCCGGACCGCGCCGCATTCACCTTCGACCCGGAGCAGGTCGAGGCATTGTTCTATCACGACTGCCCGCCGGGAGCCGTGGAACATGCCCGGCAGCGGCTGACCCCGCAGCCGGTGGCGCCGCAGGAAACGGCGCTGCCCGACCTGCCGCAGATTGCGGAGATCCCGAAGCATTATGTGATCTGCGAGGATGACCGCACGATACCGCCCGAGTATCAGGAGACGATGTCGGCCGGGCTGGCGCCCGGCCATGTCGTCCGCCTGCCGTCGTCGCATTCGCCGTTCTTCTCGATGCCGGGGCGGCTGGCGCGGATCCTGTCGGACATCGCGCGGCAGGAATGATCGCCGGCACGCGCTGCGCCCGACCTGCCCGCCGTCGCTCAGATGAAATCGAGGCTCGGAACGTAGTCGAACCTGACGTCATCCTGATCGACGCCGCCGAAATATCCGCGCAGCAGCATCGACCCCTGACCGGCGACCGTTACCAGCGTCCCCTCGGACGTGGTCGAGAACTGCAGCTCGCGGAACCGCAGCCCCAGCGAGGCGTGAAAGGCGATATGGTCGTCGTCGTCACGGCCGAAGTCGGTCACGATGTCGCCCGCACCCCAGACAAAGGTATCCCCGCCGGCGCCGCCGGTCAGGATGTCGATGCCCGTGCCGCCGTCCAGGATGTCGTTGCCCTCGCCACCCAGCAGGGTGTCGCGCCCCGATCCGCCCATCAGCCGGTCGTTGCCGCTGCCGCCTTCCAGCAGGTCGTTGCCGCTGCCCGCGTCGATCACGTCATTGCCCGAACCGCCGTAGATCCTGTCGCTTCCCGCCCCGGCAAGCACGATGTCGTTGCCCGCGCCACCAAAGACGATGTCGTTGCCGTTGCCGGCGGTGATGCTGTCGTTGCCCTCGCCGCCGATCACCCGGTCGTCGCCGTCGCCGGCATGGATGTAGTCGTTGCCGCTGTCGCCATAGATCGTGTCGTTGCCCGCGCCTCCGAACAGCTGATCGTTGCCCTCGCCGCCGCGCAGAAGGTCGTCGCCGCCGAAGCCGCGGATCGTGTCCTGCCCGCTGCGACCGTCGATCGTGTCGGCGAAATCGGTGCCGCGCAGGTTCTCGCTCGCGTCGGATCCGACGAGGGTCAGGCCGCCCACGGGCCCGGTGCTGGCACCGCCGTCTCCGCCCGTTCCACCGCCCGTGTTCGCGCTGCCCAGGATGTAGCCGCCGCCGTTCTCCAGCGTGATCGTGCTGCGCGCCGTGAGGGCGAAATCGGTGACGACGATCTTCTCGATCTTGAGGCCGGCATAGGCGCCGCCCGATCCGGTACCGGGCGTCTCGGAGATGTAGAAGAAATCCTTGCCCTGCTTCTTCGGATCCGGGTCCACGTCCAGACCGTCGGGGCTGGGATGGAAGGTCGTGACCCGGCCGTCCGAGGTGGTCACGGTCAGCCGCACCACCGCCCCCTCGCCGCCGCGGAAGGTGCCGTCGGCAAGGTGGGCGCCGGCGCGGGTCTCGATCGTGACGGTATCGGTGACGCGGAACCAGACCCGTCCGATCTCGATCGCGGTCCGGTTCGAAGTGTCGTCGAACTGAAGGGCCTCGCCGATCTGGTTGCCCTTGAAGGTGTAGATGGCCATGGAGCTTCTCCGTTGAGTGCCGCGGCCGGACATGTCGGCCTGATCGGTGAACGGCAGACCGGGCCGATCCATTCCGTGGCCGACAGAGGAAATTTCTGCCGAAGCGATGGGCAGTCCGCTGCCGTTGCGGCACGGATCGGATCGCAAGGCGGGAACGGGTCTCGCACCGCACCCGCACCCGCCCTATATTCCAGACCTATCGAGGGAGGAACGGCATGAGCATTCTGGATTTCCTGTCGCGCAAGCCCGCAGGTCTGATCAGCGCCGATCAGGCGCTGCCCGGACGCGCCGAGCCCATACCTACCGCCGAGACTCATTTCGTCTCCGGCCTGCCGCTTAATGCGCCGGTGCCCGGCGGGATGGAGCAGGCCATGTTCGGCATGGGGTGCTTCTGGGGTGTGGAGCGTCTGTTCTGGCAACAGCCGGGAGTGTGGCTCACCATGGCCGGCTACGCGGCCGGACATACGCCGAACCCGACCTACGGCGAGGTGTGCACCGGGATGACCGGCCACAACGAGGTGGTGCGGCTGATCTACGACCCGGCGCGGCTGAGTTACGACGAGCTGCTGCGGCTGTTCTGGGAAAGCCACGACCCGACCCAGGGCATGCGTCAGGGCAACGATGTCGGCACCCAGTACCGCAGCGGCATCTACACCTTCTCCGACGCCCAGGCAGCGGCGGCCGAGGCCAGCCGGGCCGTCTATCAGCACCGGTTGATGCGCGCAGGCCGCGGTGCGATCACCACCGAAATCCTGCCGGCCCCTCCATTCTATTTCGCCGAGGACTACCACCAGCAGTATCTGGCCAAGAACCCCGATGGCTATTGCGGGCTGCGCGGCACGGGCGTCAGCTGCCCCATCGGCACGACGGCCTGAGCGGGCCTTGGACCGGGCGGATCTGATCGTTGCGGGCTCGGGTCCGGCCGGGTCGGCCGCGGCGCTGGTCGCGGCGCGCGCGGGGCTTTCGGTGCTGATTGTGGACCGGTCGGTGTTTCCGCGCGACAAGCTGTGCGGGGGCGGCATATCGGGCCGGGCGATCCGGCATCTCGGACGTCTGCCGATGGCTCCGTTGCCCGAGACACTGTTCCGAACCTGCGACCGGGTGCTGTTCAGCGATGCGGGGCGGAGGCTGGGCGAGGTTGCCGATGCACCGCCCTTCCGCATGACGATGCGACGGGACTTCGATGCCGCGCTCCACGCGGCGGCGCTGGGGGCCGGGGCACGGGCGATGACCGGCGTGGCAATCCGCGCTGCCGCCGAGGATGGTGCGCTGACGCTGGCCGACGGTCGGGCGCTTTCGGCCCCGCTGGTCATCGCGGCCGACGGTTGCAACAGTGCGGTCGCCCGGGCCCTCTTCGGCCGCGCCTTCGATCCCGAACGGGTGGGCTTCGGGCTCGAGATCGAGGCACCGGACGGACCGCAGGTCATGGAGATCGACCTCTCCGCCGCCGCCTGGGGCTACGGCTGGACTTTCCCCAAACGCGACGGCGTGACCCTGGGCGTCGGCGGCTTGGCCAGATGCAACGCCGACATGAAACGACGGCTCGCGGCGTTCCTTTCGGCTCGCGGGATCGATCCCGACCGTCATCGCTGCAAGGGCGCCTTCCTGCCCTTCGGCGAAGTCCGGCGGGATCCGGGGCGGGGCCGGGTTCTTCTGGCAGGCGATGCGGCGGGCCTTGTCGATCCGGTCACGGGAGAGGGCATCGCCTGGGCGCTGGAAAGCGGTCGGCTGGCCGCCGAGGCCGCGATTTCCGCGCTGCGGGCAGGCCGGCCCGAGGTGGCGCTGCCCGACTACCGGCGTGCCCTCGCGCCGGTCCAGGCCGAGATCGAGCGGGCGCGGCGGCTGCGCAGCCTGGTCTACGCCGGGCCCCTGCGCGGGCGGTTCCTGTCCATGCTGGCGGCCCGCCCCCGGCTGCAACGCGCCTATCTGGCGCTGGTGGCGGGCGAACGCGACTACGCCGACATCGGCGCTGCCTCGATGTTGCGCATGGGGGCGCGGCTTGCCGGCCTTGCGCGCTGAGGCCGCTTGACCATACCGGCGCGCGGGGCTACCGCGGCCTCGCCCCCGATGAAAGGCCTGCGCCATGCCCAGCTATTCCGCGCTGACGACGCTTCCGGGCGAAGCGGCCGCCACCGCCCTCTCCGAGGCGCTGGAACGGATGGACCCGGCACCTTCGGGCGTCGGCACCTTCGAGATCGAGGACGGCTCGGGTCTGTGGGAAGTCGGCGCCTATTTCACCGAGCCGCCGGACGCGACGGTGCTGCTGCTGCTCGCCACCGCGTTCGGCGCCGGACCATTTGTCGTTTCCGAACTGCCCGACATCGACTGGGTTGCAAAGGTGCGCCGCGACCTGTCGCCGGTCCGGGCCGGCCGGTTCTATCTTTACGGCAGTCACGATGCAGCCTCGGTTCCCCCCGATGTGGTGCCCCTGCAGATCGAGGCGACGGTCGCCTTCGGCACCGGCCATCACGGCACGACCGTGGGATGCCTGCGGGCGCTCGACCGGCTGGAGAGCGGAGGGGTGCGGCCTGCACGCATTGCCGACATCGGGACCGGAACCGGTGTGCTGGCGATGGCGGCCGCGCGCCTGTGGCCGGCCTCCGTGGTCGCCTCGGATATCGACGCGGTTGCGGTCGATGTTGCAGCGGCGAACCTTTCCATCAACGGCCTCGAGGGCCGCGTTGCCCTTGTCGAGGCCGCCGGTTTCGATCATCCGCGCCTGGCGGGACCCTTCGACCTGATCGTTGCGAACATCCTGAAGGGGCCGCTGATCGAGCTTGCCCCGGCGATGGCGGCGCACGCGGCTCCGGACGCGTGGTGCATCCTGTCCGGCCTGCTGTCGGTTCAGGCCGACGCGGTCGCCGATGCCTATGCTGCGTCGGGGTTCCGTCTGTCCGAGCGCGAGGACATCGGGGAATGGGCCACTCTGATTTTTCGGCGCATCTGAAAACGCATTGATTTCGGGTGTTTAACGGAAGTCGCCCGGAATTGCCATAATTTTGCCGAACTGCAGCTGCACCTTCCGCGTCAGGTTGGGGGCCGCGAACTGGAGTATCGTCATGGCCGACCCGCAGTTTCGGGAATTCCAGGGCAGGGTCCTGCGCATCGGCAGGGCGCATGCGCGTGGCCGCGGCTTCGAGGCGCCGGGGGTGATCGGTCGTTCGTCCTATCCCCGCCGCCGGCTGCGCCGGATACCGTTCGTCGCGCCGCTGCTGGTTCTTCTCGTTTTCGTCGTCCTGCTGAAGGGCGCCATACACTACACGCTTGGCGCGGCGCTATACGAGAAGAAGATCGCGCTGCTGCAGGCGGGCGATCCGGTCGATCGGGTCGGCGCCTTCATCATGCAGGCCGATCCGGCCTCGCTCTGGGTGTCCGACAAGATCGCGCGCCTGCGGCGCTGACCGCCGGCCCTGAAACACGGCAAGGCCGCCGCCGGGTGCCGGCAGCGGCCTTGGATTCGTTCCGTAGAGTGTCGGGCGGTCAGAGCCCGCGGGCAGAGATCGTATCGATGTCGGCGCGGGTCAGCCCGATGTCATCGAGCTCCCGGTCCGACAGCTTCGAAAGGGCGTTGCGGGTGACGCGGGCGTCGTTCCAGGCGACGACGGCCCCGACCAGCGACGCCACGAAATTCCTCAGCCCGCCCCCGACGAGGGTGCCCGCACGGTGATCGCGGGTGGTTTCGAAAGCGGCCATGGTTTCAGTCCTTCACAAACTGCTGCGACGGGCGGCACTGCCCGTCTGCACTGCCAGTTATTCTTGCTGCGGATGCGAAACAAGCTGTGGAAAAGTCAGATCCGCCTTGCAGGCACTGCATGACTCGGACGGGCGGCGATGCTGCAACTCGCGCACCGACGAGACTGGTGGATGTTCGCCTTTCGTGCTAATCACCGGAAAACAGGGTCGGGGCAGGGCGGCGATGCGGGTGCTGGGGATCGATCCGGGGTTGCGCAACCTCGGCTGGGGCATCATCGAGGTGATCGGCGGGCGGATCGGGCATGTGGCGAACGGCATCTGCCACAGCCGCGAAGGCGATCTCGCCGGCCGGC
Source organism: Gemmobacter sp. (assembly GCA_046295655.1). Lineage (GTDB taxonomy): Bacteria > Pseudomonadota > Alphaproteobacteria > Rhodobacterales > Rhodobacteraceae > JBKBMT01. The sequence continues at coordinate 10,178 of JBKBMT010000078.1, forward strand.
TTCTGGCCCTGCATGGTCAGCTGACCGCCGTTGTTGACGAATATCGTCCCGACGTGGCGGCGGTCGAGCTGACCTTTGTCAACAAGGATGCGGTCGCCACACTGAAGCTCGGCCAGGCCCGGGGGGTGGCGCTCCTGGTCCCGGCGCAGGCGGGACTGGCGGTCGGGGAATACGCGCCGAACGCGGTCAAGAAGACCGTCGTCGGGGTCGGCCACGCGGCCAAGGTACAGATCGATCACATGGTCCGGCTTCACCTTCCCGGCGTCTCGATCGCCGGCCCGGATGCGGCCGATGCCCTGGCCGTCGCCATCTGCCATGCCCATCACCTGCAATCCGCCGGGCGGCTGGAGGCGGCGTTGCGCCGGGCGGCGGGATGATCGGACGTCTGGCGGGTGTGATCGACTGGAAAGGCGACGGGCAGGTTCTGCTCGATGTCCGCGGCGTCGGATATGTCGTCCATGTCTCGGACCGCACCCTGGTCGCGCTGCCCGATCGGGGCGAGGCGGCCGTCCTGCATACGGATCTTCTGGTGCGCGAGGATCTGCTGCAGCTGTTCGGCTTTCTGACCCCCTACGAGCGGGAATGGCACCGGCTTCTGATGACCGTGCAGGGGGTCGGCGCCAAGGCGTCGGTGGCAATCCTCGGGGCGCTCGGGGCAGATGGTGTGGCGCGGGCCATCGCGCTCGGCGATGCGCGGGCGGTGCAGGCGGCGCCGGGCATCGGGCCGAAGATAGCGCAACGGGTCGTGCTGGAGCTCAAGGCGAAGGCCCCCGCGCTGATGGCCGCCGCCGGTCGCCTGTCGCCCGGGCGGGGATCCGTCGCGCAGGGCGATGATCCT
>JBKBMT010000079.1:0-10749 GCA_046295655.1 Gemmobacter sp.
GCATGCGGCCAGACCTTGGTCAGATCGAACGGGTTGAACGGCTGGTTGTCGGCCTCGGCCTCGGGCATGATCTGGACGAACATCTTCCACTTCGGGAAATCGCCCTTCTCGATCGCGCCGAACAGGGCTTCCTGATAGCCCTCGCGGGTCTTGCCGACGATCGCCTCGGCCTCGCGGTTGGTATAGTGCTTGTGGCCCTGCAGCGTGTGGAAATGGAACTTGACCCAGAACCGTTCGCCGTCCGCGTTCCAGAAGGAATAGGTGTGGCTGCCGTAGCCGTTCATGTGCATCGGCGTCTGCGGCAGGCCGCGGTCGGACATCAGGATCGTCACCTGATGGAGCGATTCAGGGCTCAGCGACCAGAAGTCCCACATCGCCGTCGGGCTGCGCAGGTTGGTCCTCGGGTGGCGCTTCTGGGTGTGGATGAAGTCGGGGAACTTGTAGGGGTCGCGGACGAAGAACACCGGCGTGTTGTTGCCGACCAGATCCCAGTTGCCTTCCTCGGTGTAGAACTTGAGCGCGAAGCCGCGCACGTCGCGTTCGTGGTCGGCAGCGCCCAGCTCGCCCGCCACGGTCGAGAAGCGTGCGATCATCTCGGTTTTCTTGCCGACCTCCGAAAAGACCTTGGCGCAGGTGTAGCGCGTGATGTCGTTCGTCACCGTCAGCGTGCCATAGGCCCCCCAGCCCTTGGCGTGGACCACCCGCTCGGGAATCCGCTCGCGGTTCTGATGCGCGAGCTTCTCCAGAAGCTGGTAATCCTCCATCAGCACAGGTCCGCGCGGGCCGGCGGTCAGCGAGTTCTGGTTGTCGGCGATCGGGGCGCCGCCTGTGGTCGTCAGGCGCTTCGTCATGCTGTCCTCCTGGATTGCTGTCGCGCTGGACTATGCCGCCTTTCTGGAATAATTAAAAATCGGAAAAACTGACATTTGCGATAAGAGAGACTGATGGGCCTGACCCTGCGCCAGCTCGGCTATTTCGTCGCCCTTGCCGAAGAGGGGCATTTCGGCCGGGCGGCAGAGCGGGTGCATGTGACCCAGCCGGCCCTGTCGATGCAGATCAGGGACATGGAGGACAGGCTGGGCGTCGCGCTGGTGGACCGGCTGCCCCGCGCGGTGCGGCTGACGCCCATGGGGCGCGCGGTCGAGGCGCGAGCGCGGCGGATCCTGTCGGAAGTGGCCGATCTCGAGGCGCTGGCGCGGACCGAGGGTCTGCGCGGACCGGTGAACCTCGGCATCATCCCCACGCTCGCGCCCTATCTGCTGCCGGTCGCGCTGCCGCATCTGCGGGCGGCCGACATCACCCGCGACCTGCGGCTGCGCGAGGCGACGACCGAGGCGCTTCTGGCAGGGCTCGAGCGCGGGCAGCTCGACGCCGTGGTAATCGCCGCCGGGGCGGAGGTCGCGGGGCTGGCGGCGCAGCGGCTGTTCGAGGACCGGTTCCTGATCGCCGGCAGCGCGTCGCGGCTTGCGGCCTTGCCCGAGGGGGCCGAAGGGCTGCGCCCGCGGCTTCTGGACCCCGGCCAGCTCTTGCTGCTGGACGAGGGGCATTGCCTGGCCGATCAGGCGCTCGAGGTCTGCGGACTGGACCGGCGGAGTGCGCGGCTGGATCTCGGCGCCTCATCGCTGGCCACGCTGAGCGGCCTTGTCGCGCAGGGGCTCGGCCTGACCTTCCTGCCGGAGGTCGCGCTGGCACAGGAACGTGCCGCAAGTCCGGGCCTCGCCGTGCGCCGCTTCGCCGCCCCCGAACCCGCCCGCACCATCGTGCTTGCCCGGCGTTCCGGCTCGGCAGCCCAGGGGTGGTTCTCCGAACTGGCGACCGTTCTCGAGCGGGCGGGACGCCAGCTTGTCGGCGAGGCGCGCGCCGTGGTGCCGCCGGCATGAGGCCGATGCAAGGCTGCGCTGCGCCCGCCGCGGTTGTCAGTCCGCGGCGGCGGCCCTAGAATGCCCTCCAGTCTGTCGGAGACCCTGCCTTGCGCGACCTTCGCCTGCCGGAAGAGCGGCACCCGGAAAAGGCCCACCGCCCCGATCAGGCGCAGCCGAAGAAGCCGTCGTGGATTCGCGTCAAGGCGCCGATGTCGGCCGGATACAAGGCAACCCGGGACATCCTGAAGGCGCAGAAGCTGGTGACGGTCTGCGAGGAGGCGGGCTGTCCCAATGTCGGCGAATGCTGGAGCCAGGGCCACGCCACCATGATGATCATGGGCGAGATCTGCACCCGCGGCTGCACCTTCTGCAACGTCGCCACCGGCAGACCCCAGGCGCTCGATGCCTTCGAGCCGGGGCGGGTCGCGCATGCGGTGGCGCAGCTCGGCCTTGCGCATGTGGTCGTCACGTCCGTGGACCGCGACGATCTGGAGGATGGCGGCGCCGAACATTTCGCCCAGACCATCCGCGCGATCCGGCACCGGAGTCCTTCGACGACGATCGAGGTGCTGGTGCCCGACTTCCTGAAATGTCCGGCAACCGCGCTGGAAACCGTGGTCGCGGCGCGTCCCGACGTCTTCAACCACAATCTCGAGACCGTGCCCGGCCTTTACCCCGAGGTCCGGCCCGGCGCGCGGTATTTCCACAGCCTGCGGCTGCTGCAGCGGGTGAAGGAGCTCGACCCGGGCATGTTCACCAAGTCGGGCATCATGGTCGGCCTCGGCGAGGACCGGCAGGCGGTCCTTCAGGTGATGGACGACATGCGCGCGGCGGACGTGGATTTCCTGACCATCGGTCAGTATCTGCAGCCGACGCCGAAGCATCACCGGGTCGATCGGTTCGTGACCCCCGAGGAATTCGCGGCCTACGAGAGGGCAGCGCTCGGCAAGGGCTTCCTGATGGTGTCGGCCACGCCGCTCACCCGTTCGTCCTATCACGCGGGCGAGGATTTCGCCCGGCTCCGCGCTGCACGCGAGGCGCGGCTCGGGCGGGTGTGACCGCCGCCGGACGGCGGCGGACGGGTCGGGGAACTGCAGCCGGGGCTTTGGCGTTCCGCTGGGCCGGCGGGTCCTGGTCCTGGCACCGTCCCGCGGCGCCCGCCGGCTGCGGACGGAGGGCAAGCCTTGACCTTCTCGCGCGCTGCCGCCTTATTCCTAACGCAACCCTCCAACCCGAAAGGACTGGACCATGGCTTTCACCCTGCCCGATCTTCCCTATCCGCACGACGCTCTGGAGAACCTCGGCATGTCGAAGGAAACGATGGAATATCACCATGATATCCATCACAAGGCCTATGTCGACAACGGCAACAAGCTGATCGCCGGCACCGAGTGGGAGGGCAAGAGCCTCGACGACATCGTGCGCGGCACCTATCAGCCGGGTGCCGTCGCCCAGTCGGGCATCTTCAACAACGCCAGCCAGCACTGGAACCACAACCATTTCTGGGAATGGATGGCGCCGGGCGAGAACAAGAAGATCCCGGGCGATCTGGAAAAGGCGCTGAAGGAAGCCTTCGGATCGGTGGACGAGTTCAAGAAGAAGTTCGTCGAGGCCGGCGTCGGCCAGTTCGGTTCGGGCTGGTGCTGGCTGGTGAAGGACAAGGACGGAAGCCTGAAGGTCACCAAGACCGAGAACGGCGTCAATCCGCTGTGTTTCGGCCAGACGGCGCTTCTGGGCTGCGACGTCTGGGAGCACAGCTATTACATCGACTTCCGCAACAAGCGCCCGGCCTATCTGGAGAACTTCCTGAACAAGCTGGCCAACTGGGAGGCCGTCGCATCGCGGCTCTGAGCGGCGCGCTCGCGCCGGCGAAGGGCGTTCTGCCCCGGCTTCTGCTTGTTGCCGGGGCGGTCGCCATGGCGGCTGCCCTGCTTCCGTCCGTGCCTGCCGTGCCGGCGGCAGCGCTGTGCCTGATCGCCGGCGCGGCGGTCGCGCTGCCCGAGGCAGTCGGCGCTGCGGTGCGGCGAGGGCATGGGCTTGCCGTCTGGCGCGCAGGCGGGACGGTGCGGCAGGTGCTGGGCGGCGGGGGCATGCGGGTCCTGCTTCTGTGGCCGCTCGGAACGCTTGCGGCGACGGTTCTGCTGCTGCGTCTCGGTTCGGGCGGGCCTGCGGTCTGGCTGGCGGCCGCGGCGGTGGTTCCGGTGACGCTGGGGACGCTCGCGCTGGCCAGTCGGGCGTTGCGGCACGAGGCGGCGGGGCTGCATGGTGCGCGTGCCGGGCGCAGGGTCGCGGCGATGGCCGGTGTGCTTGCCGCCCTCGTGGTCGCCGCGGTCGCCGGTCTCGCCGGCACGGGGCCCGACCTGGCGGTCGGCCGGCCAGCGGCAAGTGCGCTGGTCGCCGAAGCGGCGCAGGCCATGCGGCTGCTGGACGGTGCCGAGGCGGCGCTGTTCGGCCAGGTTGCGGCTCTCGGCCTGATGCCGGGCTGGCTGGAAGCCGCCGTTGCGGTCCTGATCCGGGGCGGGACCGGCTGGGCCGTGGCCTCGCTCGCGCTGGCCGCGGCAATCGACCCCGACGAATGGCGCCGTGCCCTGGGCCCGGCCTCTGACGCCCCGGTAGCACCGGCGGCGTCGCAGACGGCACTGGCTGCGGCCGGCGTCGTGGCGAGCGCGATTCTCGCAGGTGCGGTGCTGGCAGACGCCCGGCTCGGTGCGGTTCCGGCCGAGGTCCGCCCGGTGGCGCGGGTGCAGATCGCCGTGGACCGGATCGGTGACAGCCTGCACGCCTCGGGGGGCGTTGCCGCCGTGGCGGAGGTGGCCGCGGGTGCGCGCGATGCAGCGATCCTTTCCGCGCTTCCCGGCGCGGTCGAGACGGCCTTCGACGCGATGGCCGCAAATGTCGATCCGTTTCTGGACCGATACTACTCGCTTCCGGCAGAATACCTGCGGCTCCTGAACTGGGTGACAGGCGATCTGGAGGCTTCGCTGGCCCGCGACCTGACCGAGGCGCTCATGGCGGGGCAGCCGACGGCGCCGGTGGACGCGCTGCTTGCCGAGGCGAAAGCCCTGCGTGCCGAAACGGAGCAATTGCAGGCGCGCCTGGACGAAAGCCGCATCGACAGCGCTGCGGTCAACCCGGGACGGATGCGTATCATTGCGACGACGCCTGCGGTCCTGCCCGAGCTGCGCTCGCCCGGTTTGACGACCGAGATCACGCACCGCATGGCGGTGGCCGGTGTCGGCGCAACCCTGGGTGCCGTCGTCGCCGGTCGGATCGTCGCAAGGCTTGTGGGGCGGGGGGCGGTCGCGGGCGCTGCAAAGGCGGTCGGGCTGATCGCGGGCATCGCCATCGACCTCGCGCTGGTCAAGGCCGAGGAGGCGCTGAACCGCGAAGCCTTCCGGGCCGAGATCCTGGCGGAGATCGAACGCGCCCGGACCGAAACCCTGGCCGCGTTGCGATAGGATGCTGCCGGTGCCGGCGATGGACAGATCGCCCCGCCCCCGACCGCCTGCGGCGCGTCAGCTTTTCGCCGTGTTCCGGGTCTGGCGCCCGGTGGCGCGGATCACCACATCTGATTTCATGGAAGGGAGGGCAGAATGGCACTGCTTGCAAAGGGCATGGTTGTGGTCGTCGCCGACGGCGAGAAGGCGATGGTTCTGGTCAACGAGGGCAGTCCGAAGGCGCCGCGCCTGATGTTGCGCCGCAAGGTCGAACAGGAGGTCGGACGCAACCGCGAACTGCTCAGCGACCGCGCGGGCCGGATGCCCGATCCCGGCCCGCGGCAGCGGTCGGCGATGGAACTGCCCGACCCGGCGCGCGAGGCCCGCGAGCATTTCGCAGCCGAGCTGGCGAGCGAACTGAACGGCGCGCTGGAGGGCGAGGCGCGGATCGTGCTGGCCGCGCCGCCCCAGACCCTGGCGGTGTTGCGCGAGCATCTGGCACCGGCCCTGCGCGCCCGCGTCCTGGCCGAACTGCCGAAGTCGCTGACCCATCATCCGACCGACAGGATCGCCGCGATCGTCGCCGCGGATATCGACGGGCTGTAGCGGCTTTCCCGCCGGGGCCTCGCGGGAACGGTTCAGGACAGCGCCGCGCGCAGGCGCTGCGTCAGGGTTTCCACATCCGGCACGACCGAGGCGAATCCTGCGAGGCTGGGTTCGGCGAAGCCCTCGGCGATGACGTGGTCCAGAAGCCGCAGCAGCGGGTCCCAGTAGCCCGCGATGTTCAGAAGGAAGATCGGCTTCTCGTGCAGGCCGATCTGGCGCCAGGTCAGCACCTCGAAGAACTCGTCCAGACTGCCGGCGCCGCCCGGCATGACCACGATCGCGTCCGAGTTCATGAACATGACCTTCTTGCGCTCGTGCATGTCCTCGGTGACGACCAGATGCGCCAGCCGGTCCCGCGCCTTCTCGCGGCCCATGAGGTGCAGGGGTATGACGCCCATTGCCTGGGCGCCGGCCTCTTGGGCGGCGGCGGCGACCCGGCCCATCAGCCCGATGTCCCCCGCGCCATAGACCAGCCGCCAGCCTTCGGCGGCGATGGCCAGCCCCAGCGCCTCGGCCGCGGCGAGATGGGCGGGATTATGTCCGGTGCGTGCGCCGCAAAAGACACAGACGGAGCGGGGGAGGGTCATGGCGTGCTTGTGAGACACATGCTGCATTGCAACCTGTTACAGGGGTTCTTATGGTCGCTCAACCCCGGTGCCGGGACGGCCCCGGGGGGCGGGGGTGCGATGAGCGAAAGGACGGGACTCGGACCGGCGGTCTGGGGTGCGCTTGCGGCGCTTGCGATCGTGGCCGCGGGTCTGGCCGGCTGGACCCTGCTTCGCGAGCCGGAGCCACCCGTGCCTGTTGCCTCCACTCCGACAGCCGCAGTGCCGATGCCCGCACCGTCGCCTGCAGCGGTCCCGGCCGCAGATCCCGCGCCCGAGCCGGTCGCAGCCGCGCCGGCGGACGAAGCGGCGATTCCGGATCCGCAGCCGGTGCCGGACGCGGAGGCCGCCGAGGCTGCTGCGGAGAACGCCGCACCATCCGCGCCCGAGACCGCCGGCGCCGGTCCGTCCGAGCGGGAGAGCGCGCCGGATGCGGCCGGCACCGCCGCGGCAGCGGCGGTCGAGATTGCGCCGGATGCGCCGGACGAATCTGCGCCAACGTTCCCTGGCGATGCCGTCGCGCTCGAACCTTCCTTCGACATCGTGCGCATCGCGCCGGATGGCGCGGCGCTGGTCGCAGGGACCGCCACGGCGGGCCAGACGGTCGAGCTGCTGCTCGACGGTGCGGTGATCGGCACCGCAGAGGTGGATGCGGGCGGTCGTTTCGTGCTGCTGTTCGATCTGCCGCCGTCCGATGCCGGGCGGGTGCTGGAGCTGGCCAGCCGGAATGCGCTGGGCGGCCGGGATGTTGCCGGCGCCAGCGTGCTTGTCAGCCCGTTTGCGGCGCCTTTGACGGTTGCCGAGGCCGCGCCGACGCCCCTGGCTTCGGATAACGGGATCGGCGCCACCGACAGCGACGCGGGACCGGCGCGCATTGGCGCAAGTGACGGCGGCGCGACGGACCGCGCCGTGGCTGCCGCATCGGACCCGCCCGAGATCATTCCGGCGGGTGGCACGGACCAGCCGGCCGCCGAGCCCGCAACCCCCGCATGTGCCGCGGCGCCGGATCCCGCCGCCGGTCTGCAGCCGGCGGCAGCCGCGACGGGCACCGAGCCCCGGTCCCTGCCTGCCGAACCGCCAGCCGTGGCTTCGACCGCCGAGGCCCTGCCGCCGGCCGCAGACCGGATCGCCGCAGCACCGCCGGGCGTCGCGCCGGCGCCTGTCGCTCAGGCTGTCGCTCCAGCTGCGCCCGACCCGGGCGTGGCCGGATCGGCCCCGGCCGCCCCGCCAGTGCCGCCGTCCGGCGCCCTTGCCCCAGAGGCGGCGGCGTTGCCCGAACCGGCGCGGCTGCGCCCGGTGCCGCGGCCCGCGCGGATCGACCCGGTGCCGGGCGCTGCCCCGCCGGCGGTTCTCGTCGGGGCACAGGGGGTGCGGGTGCTTCAGTCGGGCGTTTCGCCGACCGCGCCTCCGCTCGCCCGGATCGACGCCATCGCCTATACGGATACGGGCGCGGTCGAGGTGTCGGGTCGCGCCGGTGCCGGGGCCGAGGTCCGGCTGTATCTCGACAACCGCCTGACCCTGTCCACCAGTGCCGATGCCTCGGGCCACTGGCGGGCGGAGCTGCCCTCGGTCGAACCGGGGCTCTACCGGCTTCGGGCCGATCAGCTGGATGCGACTGGCCGCGTGACGGGCCGGGCCGAGACGCCGTTCCTGCGCGAAAGCCCTGCCGCCCTGGCCGCGGCCCGGCCGGCCGAGGATGCGGCGGGCGCCCGCGTGGTGACGGTGCAGCCCGGCTTCACGCTATGGGGCATCGCCCGGCGCACCTATGGCCGCGGGATCCTTTATGTGCAGGTGTTCGATGCGAACCGCGACCAGATCCGCAACCCGGATCTGATCTATCCGGGTCAGGTCTTCAGCCTGCCGGAGATCGAGTGATCCGCGGTGCCGGCGCTGCGGCATCGAGGCTGCGGCGGCAGCAAGCGGTGACATCCGGGTGATGCAGGCAGCAATCGGCCAGCAGGAAGCCGATGGTGCCGCCCAGACCGCCGGGATCGGCGCTGTAGAACACATGCCGCGCATCCCGGCGCGAGGCGACCAGCCCGGCGCTTTCCAGTGCCGCAAGATGAAACGACAGCCGCGATGGCGACAGCCCAAGCTTGCGCGCGATCTCGCCCGCCGCAACCCCGGCCTCGCCGGCCTGGATCAGGAGCCTCACCAGATCCAGTCGCGTGCCGTTTGCCAACGCCTGCAACGCCGTCAGGGCTTGTGCCCGCTCCATCCTTCAACTACTCATGAATCGTTGAACTGACGACCGTGGTATCCGATTCCCGCCGTCCGATCAACGGAAACCGGCAGTGGCGAGGCGGATATGGCAGGCGAGGAACCGAGGTCCAGCGGTTGGGCGACGATCCGGCGGGTTGGGCCGTATCTGTGGCCCGAGGATCAGGCCTGGGTCAAGCGCCGGGTGGTCCTGGCGCTGGTGTTCCTGGTCCTGGCCAAGATCGTCTCGGTCGGCACGCCGTTCCTTTACAAGGGTGCGGTCGATGCGCTGGCGGGGCCGACGCCTGACGGCGCGATGATGCTCGCGCTCGGCGCGGTCGGCCTGACCGTCGCCTATGGCTTGGCCCGGCTGATGACCGTCGCCTTCGGCGAACTGCGCGATGCGGTGTTCGTCCGTGTCGGCCAGCGCGCCTTGCGCCGGCTGGCGCTGGAGACCTTCACCCACATCCACCGGCTGTCGCTGCGCTATCATATCACCCGCAAGACCGGCGGGTTGTCGCGGATCATCGAGCGCGGCGTAAAGGGCGTCGATTTCCTGCTGCGCTTCATGCTTCTGTCGATCGGGCCGCTGATCCTGGAACTGACGATGGTCACGGTGATCTTTGCGCTGGTGTTCGGCCCGGCCTATGCGGCCGCTGTGTTGCTGACCATCGTGCTCTATGTCGCCTTCACCTTCCGGGTTACCGAATGGCGGGTGAAGATCCGCCGGCAGATGAACGAACAGGACACCGACGCGAACCAGAAGGCGATCGACAGCCTGCTGAATTTCGAGACGGTCAAGTATTTCGGCGCCGAGCGGCGCGAGGCCGAGCGCTATGACCGCGCGATGGAAGGATACGAGCGCGCCGCGGTCAAGACCGGACAGAGCCTCAGCTTCCTGAACGTCGGGCAGTCCTTCCTGATCACCTGCGGCCTTGTGGCGGTGATGGTGATGGCCGCGCGGGGGGTGCAGGCCGGGCGGCTGACGGTCGGCGATTTCGTCATGGTCAACGCCTACATGATCCAGATCACCATGCCGCTGAACTTTCTCGGCACCGTCTATCGCGAGATCCGGCAGGCGCTGGTGGACATGGGCGAGATGTTCGGCCTTCTGGGCCAGCCGGCCGAAGTGACCGACCGGCCCGGCGCGCCGGATCTTCGGGTGAACGGGGGCGAGGTGGTCTTTGACCGGGTGGAATTCGCCTATGACCCGGACCGCCCGATCCTGCGCGGCATCAGCCTGAAGGTGGGGGCAGGGCAGACCGTGGCCCTGGTCGGGCCTTCGGGGTCCGGCAAGTCCACCATCGGGCGGCTGCTGTTCCGCTTCTACGACGTGACCGGCGGTGCGCTGCGGATCGACGGGCAGGACGTCCGCGACGTGACCCAGCAGAGCCTGCACGATGCAATCGGCGTTGTGCCGCAGGACACGGTGCTGTTCAACGACACGATCCTCTACAACATCGCCTACGGCCGCCCCGATGCCAGTCGCGCCGAAATCGAGGCGGCGGCCCGGGCGGCAAAGATCCACGATTTCATCGTTTCGCTTCCCGAGGGCTACGAGACCCGGGTGGGCGAGCGCGGGCTGAAGCTGTCGGGCGGCGAGAAACAGCGCGTCGGCATTGCCCGCACGATCCTGAAGAACCCGCCGATCCTGCTGCTGGACGAGGCGACATCGGCCCTGGATACCCAGACCGAGCGCGACATCCAGGACAGCCTGCGCGAGATGGGGCAGGGGCGGACGGTGATCGTGATCGCGCATCGGCTGTCCACTGTCGCCGATGCCGATCGGATCGTGGTGCTGGAGGCCGGGCGCATCGTCGAGGAGGGTCGGCACGATGCGCTGCTGGCGGCCGGCGGCCGCTATGCGGCGATGTGGGCGCGGCAGTCGGCCGAGCAGGAGGCCGAGGCGGCTTGAGCCGGGGCTCAGCCCGCCGCGAGCCGGTTGTGCTTGCGCGCCATGAACTGCTTGGCGGTCTCGACCGCCACCGCGGCGTCGCGGCAAGAGGCGGCGGCGCCGATCGCGCGGCCGGATTCCTCGTT
>JBKBMT010000080.1:0-10354 GCA_046295655.1 Gemmobacter sp.
ATCACCTCGCGGTCCTCCAGGAGCGAAACCGGATCCGACAGGATCCGGTCGCGAAGTTCGTCCTCGAGTGCCATGCGCCGTGCGGTCTGTTCCATGCCCTGCTGCCCGTGCCGTTTCTGATTTGCCCGGATGCTACACCGGTTTCAGACGATTTTCTGCCCAGTTTTTTTCCAGTCCGCCAGGAACTGCTCCAGCCCCTTGTCGGTCAGGGGATGGGCCGCCAGCGCCTTGATGACGGCCGGCGGCGCGGTCATCACGTCGGCCCCCGCCAGCGCCGCCTCGCGGACATGGTTCACGGTTCGGATGGATGCGGCCAGGATCTGGGTCTTGAAGCCGTAGGTGTCATAGATCTCGCGGATATCGCGGATCAGGTCCATCCCGTCGAGGTTGATGTCGTCCAGTCGCCCCACGAAGGGGCTGATGAAGGTGGCCCCCGCCTTGGCCGCAACGAGCGCCTGATTGGCCGAGAAGCAGAGCGTGACGTTTACCATGAACCCTTCGCCCGTCAGCGCCCTGCAGGCCTTCAGCCCGTCCCAGGTCAGCGGCAGTTTGATCGCGATGTTCGATGCGATCGCCGCCAGCCTTTTGCCCTCGGCGATCATCGCCTCGGCCTCGGTCGCCACAACCTCGGCCGACACCGGACCATCGACCAGTGTGCAGATCTCGCGCGTGACCTCGATGATGTCGCGCCCCGACTTCAGGATCAGCGAGGGGTTGGTGGTCACACCGTCCACCATGCCGAGCGCATGCAGCTCGGCAATGGCGGCGACATCGGCGGTATCGACGAAGAACTTCATGGGCGGGCTCCGGCACCGGGTTCGGCTTGTCATAGCGCAGCCAGTGCCGCGCCGGAAGGCGAAAGCGCCCCTCGCCTCGCGCGGCCGCCTGCGGTAAGCCGGGGCGATGCCGCCTGCCGACCGCTTCCCCGAAGGTGCCCGTTTGGGTGTCGTGACGACCGAGCCGCTCGGCCGCGGCCCGGCGCTTCTGGATTATCGCGCGCCCGAGGGCGGCTGCCGGACCGGCGATTTCGTGCGCGTCCCGCTCGGCCCGCGCAAGGTGCCGGGCGTCGTCTGGGGTCCGGGGGCGGGGGACGTGCCGTCCGACAAGCTGCGTGTCGTCGATGCGGTGCTGGATGTCCCGCCCATGACCGAGGCGATGCGCAGCTTTCTGGAGCGCGCGGCCGATTACACGCTGACGCCCCTTCCGGCGATGCTGCGTCTGGCGACGCGGGTGCCCGATCTTGGCCAGCCGCCGCCCGTGATGCGGCTCGTCCGCGCGACCGGCCATCGGCCAGACCGGATGACGCCGGCACGGCGCCGCGTGCTTGACACCCTTGCGGCCTACGGCGGCGCAGCCATGGCGCCGGCCGACCTGGCGGCCGAGGCGGGTGTGTCGTCCGGGGTGCTGAGCGGGCTTGTCGGCGCCGGCGCGCTGATCGAGGCGCTTGTGCCGCGTGACGCACCCTTGCCCCGGCTTGATCCCTGCCGGCCGGGGCCGGAGCTGTCGGCCGCCCAGGAAGGTGTCGCCCGGCGCCTGCGCGCCGACGCGGCCGCTGGCGGTTTTCGGCCGACGCTGCTGAAGGGTGTCACCGGTTCGGGCAAGACCGAGGTCTATCTGGAGGCGGTCGGGGAATGTCTGCGGCAGGGGCGGCAGGCGCTGGTGCTGATGCCCGAGATCGCCCTGACAGCAGGCTTCCTGGGCCGGGTCGAGGAAAGGTTCGGCGCCCGGCCGGGCGAATGGCATTCCGGTATCGGACCGGCCGACCGCCGCCGGCTGTGGTCGGCGCTGGCCGAGGGCGGGCCCGCGCTGGTGGTGGGCGCCCGTTCGGCGCTGTTCCTGCCCTTCGCCGCGCTCGGCCTGATCGTGGTGGACGAGGAACACGACGCCTCCTACAAGCAGGAGGACGGCGTCCTGTACCACGCCCGCGACATGGCGGTGCTGCGCGCCTCGATCGAGGACTGCCCGACGGTGCTGGCCTCGGCCACTCCGTCGCTTGAGACCTGGGTGAATGCGCGCACCGGGCGCTATGCGCGGCTCGACCTGCCGGCGCGGTTCGGGGTGGCCGAGATGCCCGAGATGCGCGCAATCGACCTGCGGGGCACCGATCTGGCCTCGGGGCGCTGGATCTCGGCCGCCCTGGCCGAGGCGGCGACGGCACGGATCGGCGCAGGCGAGCAGACGCTGCTGTTCCTCAATCGTCGGGGCTATGCGCCCGTCACCGTCTGCCGGGCCTGCGGCCAGCAGATCGGCTGCACCGACTGCGACGCGCGGATGGTTGAACACCGGTTCCAGAACCGCCTCGTCTGCCATCGCTGCGGCGCCTCGCGGCCGATCCCTGTGGCCTGTCCGGCCTGCGGGGTCGAGGGCCGGCTTGCCGCCGTCGGACCGGGGGTGGAGCGGCTGGCGGAAGAGGCGGCGGCACTCTGGCCCGAGGCGCGGATCCGGGTGCTGTCGTCGGATCTCTTCGCCTCGGCCCGGGCGCTGAAGGACGAGATCGCGGCGATCGCGGCGGGCGAGGCCGATATCGTGATCGGCACCCAGATCGTGGCCAAGGGGCACAACTTTCCCCTGCTCACGCTGGTCGGCGTCATCGATGCCGACCTGGGGCTGATGGGGTCGGACCTGCGCGCGGCCGAACGCAGTTTCCAGCTGATCGCGCAGGTGGCGGGGCGGGCCGGCCGGGCCGACCGGCCGGGGCTGGCGCTGCTGCAGACGCACCAGCCCGACCATCCGGTGATCCGGGCCATTCTGGCCGGCGCCGACGAGGCATTCTGGGAGGCCGAGGCCGAGGCACGGAGGGCTGCCGGCATGCCGCCGTTCGGCCGTCTGGCGGGGATCATCCTGTCGGGTCCCGACCCGGCGCCGCTGTTCGAGATCGGCCAGACGCTGGCGCGCGAGGACCACGCCCTGCGCGCGGTCGGCGCCCGCGTCTGGGGCCCGGCGCCGGCCCCGGTTGCACGGATCCGCGGACGGCACCGGGTGCGGCTTCTGGTCCGCGCCGAGCGCGCCGCGCCCATCCAGGCGGCAATCCGCAACTGGCTGGCCCCGGTCCGATTGCCGGGCGCGATCCGGCTTGCGGTGGACATCGACCCGCAGAGCTTTCTCTAGGTCCCGACCGTTCCCTTCGCGCCGCCGTCGGCCAGGAATGCCGGATCGACCGGTGGCCGGATCGCGTTCAGCAGCGCGTTGGTTCTGGAAGCGGCCCCGATCACGCGGAACAGATCGGCCTGTTCGGCGGGTGTCATGCCTTTGGCCCGCGCCGCGGCCAGATGCGAATGCGTGCAGTAGTCGCAGGCATTTGCGATGCTGACCGCGGCATAGACCATTTCCTTCACCTTCGGATCGAGGGCGGAGGGCGTGGCCATCACCGCCTTAACGTCGCTCCAGGTTTCGGCCAGAAGGTCGGGGTCGAACGCAAGATAGCGCCAGACGTTGTTGATGAAATCCGTCCCCCGCGTGGCGCGGATGTCGTCGAACACCGCCTTGACGCGGGGGTCCGATTCGGGGTCGGCGGGCGGGGCGACGGTGGCCATGGGCGTGGTGTCAGACCAGTGCCAGAACCCGCGTCGTGCCGCCCGAGCCGCGGTCGAGCTTCGGCGCCCCGACCACGATCGTCGCTCCGGCCGGCGGCAGGGCCGCGAGGTTCGCCACGCATTCCAGCCCCCAGCGGTTCGCCGGCAGCCAGGTCAGATGCACCGGAATGTCGGTCGAATTGCCCGGATCCTGCGACAGGGTATCCACCGCCAGCCCGACCGCCCCGGTCTCTTCCAGCATCATCTGCGCGGTCTCTCCGTGGAAGCCGGGGAAGTGCATCACGCCCGCATCGTCGGCATTGCGGAACTTCGGCGTGCGCACATGGGCGTCCCAGCCCGACAGCATGGCGACACAGGCCCCCTGCGGGATCGGGCCGTGCGCGGCGATCCAGGCCTTCAGATCGTCCGGCGTCAGGGTAGCGTCCGGGTCGGCCGCGACCTTCTCCCGGATGTCCACCACGCAGAGCGGTGCGACCAGCCGGTCCACCGGGATCTCGTCCACCGTCTGCCCGTTGCGGCCGAAGTGGATCGGCGCGTCGATATGGGTGCCGACATGTTCGTTCAGCCGCCACTCGTTGCCGTAAAGCCCGTGTTCGTCGAAATCGAACACCTTGGTCCGGTGTGCCCACTGGTCGCCGAAGAAGGTCGGGAAGTCCTCGGTCAGCAGATGCGTGAGGTCGTGGACCTGCCGCGCGGCCTGCGCCAGAACCGGCGCCGGGGCGGACGTGACGGCGGCCGCGGCTGCGGCCCCGGCGCCGAACTGGAAGAAGCTGCGGCGGCTCAGCACCGAGTCCTTGACCCGGTCGATCAGGCAGTGGTGGCACATGGTGGGTGTCCTGTTGGTCTGGTTCCTCGAGCTGCGGCGATATGTCCCGCCTTCGGTCACGATGCGCCTGCCCGGATCGCCTGTCAACGCGACCGGCTGGCGGAAGGTCTGCGCCATGTCAAACGCGAGCGGTGCGAATCGGGTTATGGTCCGGCCCGCTGACGCAGCGAAGGAGAGATGTCATGCCCGCAGACGAGCCCCGTGTCCTGCCCGATCCCGACGCCGCCCGCCCGGCCCCCGATCCCGCAAGGTCGCCCTGGCAGCGCGGGCTGGTGATGGTCGTCTTTGCGGTCCTGTTCAACCTTGCCCAGACCGTGCTTCTGGTCTGCGCGGTGGCACAGTTCCTGTGGCTCTTGATCGACACCCGGCGCAACGACCGTGTCGCCGAATTCGGCGAGGGGCTCGGTCGCTGGCTGGCCGAGGTGGCGCGGTTCCAGACCGGGGCGACCGAGGACCGGCCATTCCCCTGGGGGCGTTGGCCGGCCTGAGCGCTCAGCCTTCCATCGCCTCCAGCTCGTCGATGAAACCCGCGATCATGTTCAGCCCCTTGTCCCAGAAGGCGGGGTCCGAGGCATCGAGCCCGAAGGGTGCCAGCAGCTCCCTGTGATGCTTCGACCCGCCGGCCCTGAGCATCTCGAAATAGGCGTCACGGAAATCCGGCATTCCCTCGGTCCAGGCCGCGTAGAGCGCGTTCACCAGTCCGTCGCCGAAGGCGTAGGCATAGACGTAGAAGGGCGAATGCACGAAATGCGGTATGTAGGCCCAGAAGGTCTCGTATCCGTCCATGAACTCGAAGGCATCGCCCAGGCTTTCGGCCTGCACGCTCATCCACAGTGCGTTGATGTCGTCCGGGGTCAGCTCGCCCTCCCGCCGGGCGGCATGCAGCTTGGATTCGAAGTCGTAGAAGGCGATCTGGCGCACCACGGTATTGATCATGTCCTCGACCTTGCCGGCCAGCAGCGTCTTGCGCTCGGCCGGGCTTGCCGCGCCGTCCAGAAGCTTGCGGAAGGTCAGCATCTCGCCGAACACGCTTGCGGTTTCGGCCAGCGTCAGCGGGGTCGATGACAGCAGCTCGCCCTGCGCCGCGGCAAGGCGCTGGTGGACGCCGTGGCCCAGCTCATGCGCAAGCGTCATCACATCCCGCGGTTTGCCCAGATAGTTCAGCATGACATAGGGATGCACCGTGCTGACGGTCGGATGGGCGAAGGCGCCCGGTGCCTTGCCGGGCTTCACGCCGGCATCGATCCAGCCACGGGTGAAGAACGGCTCGGCAAGTTCGGCCATGCGCGGGTCGAAGGCGGCATAGGCGTCGGTGACGATCCGCCGCGCCTCGTCCCAGGGAACGGTGCGCGGGGTCTCGGTGGGCAGCGGGGCGTTGCGGTCCCAGACCTGAAGCCTGTCCAGCCCCATCCAGCGCGCCTTGAGCCGGTAGTAGCGGTGCGACAGCCGCGGATAGGCGGCGACCACCGCATCGCGCAGTGCCTGCACCACCTCGGGCTCGACATGGTTCGACAGGTGCCGGCCATGCTGGGGCGTCGGCATCTTGCGCCAGCGGTCGAGGATTTCCTTCTCCTTGGCCAGCGTGTTGTGAACCCGGGCGAACAGCCGGATGTTCGCGTCGAACACCTTTGCGAGTGCCCGCGCGCCGGCCTCGCGACGGGGCCGGTCGGGATCCGTGAGAAGGTTGAGGGTGGACTCGAGGTTGAGCGGCTCGTCCTCGCCCGCCACCTCGAATTCGAGCCCCGCCATGGTCTCGTCGAACAGCCGGTTCCAGGCGGCCGCGCCGACGGTGGACTGGTCGTGCAGGAACTTCTCCAGTTCGTCCGACAGCTGATGCGGACGCATCGCCCGCATCCGGTCGAACACCGGACGATAGCGCGCCAGATCCTCGTTGGCGGCGAGAAGCCCCGCCAGGTGGTCGTCCTCGAGCCGGTTGAATTCCAGGCTGAAGAATACCAGCGCGGTGGTGTAGTCGGTCACCCGGTCCTGGCAGTCGGCCATGAACTTTGCGCGTTCGCTGTCCATGGTGTTCTGATAGTAACGCAGGCCGGCGAAGGACATGATGCGCCCGGCCAGAATGTCGATCGTCTCGTAGCGGCGCACGCAGTCGAGCAGCGCCTGGGCATCGAGCGTCGCAAGCCGGCCTTCGTAGTCGGCGGCGAACTCGGTGCAGGCCTGCCGGAGCGTTTCGAAGTCGCGGCGAAGTTCCGGCGCATCGGGGGCGGCGTAGAGATCCGACAGGTCCCAGTCAGGCAGCGCGCCCAGCGCGCCGCCGCGCGGTTCGGTGTCGCAAAGCGGCCGGGGCAGGGGAAGCGTCATGTGATGTCCTTTCCGTTCCCGTGCATCTAGTCATCCGGTGCCGCCGGCTGCAAGCGCCGGACGGTCTGCACCCTGTCGGTCATGCGCCGCCGCGCTCAGCCCGACGGTCGCGGGATCAGCGCCCGCAGGCTCTGCAGGTCGTCGATCTCGTCCGGTCGCTTGTCGCGCCGCCAGCGCAGCATCCGCGGAAATCGCAGCGCGACGCCGGACTTGTGGCGGGCGCTTTCCTGGACCCCCTCGAAGCCCAGCTCGAACACCAGTTCGGGCGGAACGCGCCTGACCGGCCCGAAGCGTTCCAGCGTGTTGCGCCGGACCCAGCGGGTGATTTCCTCGAATTCGGCATCGGTCAGGCCCGAATAGGCCTTGGCGACCGGGACCAGGGCGTTGCCCTCGCGCAGCGCGAAGGTGAAATCGGTGTAGAGGGTCGCGCGGCGGCCGTGGCCGGCCTGGGCGTAGACCATCACCGCGTCGATCGTGTAGGGGTCGAGCTTCCATTTCCACCAGTCGCCGCGACGGCGCCCGCCGGTATAGGCGCTGTCCAGACGTTTCAGCATCAGCCCCTCGGCACCACGGTCCCGGGCCGTCGCGCGCAGCCCGGCCAGCGCCTCCCAGTCGTCGAATTCCACGGCAGGCGAAAGGCCAAGGGGCGTGCCGGGCGGCAGCGGGGCTACGAGTTCCGCCAGCCCCCGGCGCCGGTCGGCCAGCGACGCGTCCCGCAGGTCGCACCCCGCCCGTTCCAGAAGGTCGTAGGCCAGGATCCGCGCCGGAGCCTCGGACAGAAGTCGCTTCGGAACTGTCCGGCGCCCGATCCGCGATTGCAGCGAAGCGAACGGCATGGGCCGCCCCGCGGCGGTGTCCCAGGCCACGAGTTCGCCATCGATCACCGTGCCCTCGGGCAGGGCCCGCCCAAGCACGGCGAGCTCCGGGAACCGGTCGGTCATCAGCTCCTCGCCGCGGGACCACAGATGCAGAACCCCGCCGCGGCGGATCGCCTGGGCGCGGATGCCGTCCCATTTCCACTCTGCCTGCCACCCGGACGGCGCGCCCAGATCCGCCGGCGGCAGGTCGAGCTGATGGGCCAGCGCGAAGGGATAGGGCCGTGCCTCGTCGCCCCTGCCTGCGATCAGGTCGGCGAAGGCCGTCGTCGCCGGATCCCAGTTGCCGGTCAGCCGCTGCGCCAGCGCCGCCTGGTCGATGCCGGTCGCCAGCGCAAGGCCCCGGGTCATCAACCCCTGGCTCACCCCCATGCGGAAGCCGCCGGTGATCAGCTTGTTGAACACGAAGCGTTCGGTTGCGGGCAACCGGTCCCAGGCATCGACGACCGCGGCCCGGCGGGTCGCGGCGGGGGCGCCGACCAGACCGGTCAGCAGGGCGATCCAGTCGGACAGGCTGCGGTCGGAGGACAGTGCCGGCGGTGGGAGCAGATGGGCGATGGTTTCTGCCAGGTCGCCCGCCACCGCGTGGCATTCCCCGAACAGCCAGTCCGGTATCCCCGCCACCTCACCCGCCCAGAGACGCAGTTCGGTGGTGCTGGCCATGCGGCGCGGCCGGCGATGAGACAGGAGCGCGATGGTCCAGACCCGGTCCGGTTCCGGCGCGGTGCGAAAATAGCCGGCCAGCGCCTCGGTCTTGACGCCGGATCGCGTGGTGCCGTCGAGTGCGGCGAAAAGGGCGGCGAACCGTCTCATGCGAGGGTGTCCAGGGGATGCCCGGACCGGGCGGCGACGGGGAAGGGGCAGCGTGACCGGATCATCCGACAGCCCCATCATCGGCATCCTCGCCGCCGAACTCGGTGGCAAGCACGCCCGCATCCAGCCCCTGTTCTCCAAGCCAGCGGGCAAAGGCGGCCGTGTAGCCGTGGGTGACAAGCACCCGCTCGGCGCCGGTGGCGGCGATGGCCTCGGCCAGTCCGGGCCAGTCGGCGTGGTCCGAGATGACGAACCCGGTTCCCAGCGCCCGGCGGCGGCGGACCCCGCGCAACGCCATCCAGCCCGAGGCGGCCGCATGGGCACCGTCGCGGAACCGGCGCGCCCAGGGCGTGCCAAGCGCCCCGGGCGGCGCCACGACCAGCGCGCCGGCGCAGGCGGCCAGGTCGGTATCGGGGGTCACGCGCAGCGTCGGCGGGATCGGATAGCCCGCCGCGCGCAGGGTCCGGCAGGTTTCCTCCACTGCGCCATGGGTCAGGATCGGCCCCGGACCCCCGGCGCCCAGCATGGCGATCAACCGTTGCGCCTTGCCCAGCGCATAGGCGCCGATCAGGGCGAACCGGCCCGCCGCGGCATGGCCGGCCCACCAGGCGCGGATCTCGGCCGCGATCTCGGCCTGCGGACGCCAGCGGAAGACCGGCAGGCCGAAGGTGCATTCGCTGATGAAGGTATGGCAGCGCAGCGCCACGAAGGGTTCCGACAGACCGTCGGTTTCGGTCTTGTAGTCCCCCGAGACCACCCAGACCTCGCCGCCGACCTCGACCCGGACCTGGGCCGAGCCCGGAACATGCCCTGCCGGGTGCAGACTGACGCGGGCGTTGCCGACCGTCAGCACCTCGCCATAGGGCAGGGCGGCGGCCTCGACCGGCCCGAGCCGCTGGCGCAACACCGCAAGGGTGCCGGGGGTTGCGACATGCCGGCCATGGCCCGGGCGGGCATGGTCGGAATGGGCATGGGTGATCACCGCCCGCGGGACCGGCCGCCAGGGGTCGATGAAGAAGTCTCCGGCCGGGCAGTAGAGCCCGCGGTCGGTCAGTGTGAGGACGGGATCGCGCGACATGGCAGACAGGTAGGGCGCGACGGCCGGAAAGGGAACGGATGACGCGGTCCGGTCGGCCCCGCCGGTGCCCGACCCGGACCGCTCCCGACGGTTCCGGTCTTTCGACGCGGCCCGGATGGAGGACCGGTTGATTTCGGGACAGGGACGGGGAAAGCTGGCCCTGCCGGGACGGCCCGGCACAGGTGAACCGTAAGGGAGTGGGGCGATGGGTGTCTGGTCGTTCGTCAAGGGCGCTGGCAAGAAGATCTTCGGCAAGGCGGAGGCGGCGACACCCGACCTGCCGCCGGACGAGGCGCTGAAGAAGGAAATGAAGGACCTCGGGCTCGACGCCGAGGAACTGGAGTTCAAGGTCGAAGGCGAGAAGGTGGTGATCAAGGGCACCGCCGCGAGCCCCGAGGTGCAGCAGAAGGTGATCCTTGCCGCCGGCAACGTCGAGGGCATCGCCGAGGTCGAGGCCGAGGCGGCCGGACCGGAGCCGCGGTTCCACACCGTGGCGAAGGGCGACACCCTGTCGGCGATTGCCAAGAAGACCCTGGGCAACGCCAACCGCTACAACGAGATCTTCGAGGCGAACCGCCCGATGCTGACCCACCCGGACAAGATCTATCCCGGTCAGGTCCTGCGGATCCCGGAGAGCTGATCCGACGCTGCGTCGCGACGGCCGTGACGCGGCGTAGCGCGCCCCGCATCGCGCTTGCGGTGCGGGAGCAAACCTTTCATCCTGCCGGGCGGAGGAACCCGCGCACGACGCGGGGACGAACGCACAGGGGAGGACCGCCGCACATGGCCCGATTTGCCACGATTGCCGACCGTGATGCAGTAGAGGCAGAGGCCGCCTGGGCCGACCGGGACGTGCCGCGGACGCTGCACGCATTCCTGTCGGACGTGGCGCGCCGGCACGGCAGCCGTC
>JBKBMT010000081.1:0-10051 GCA_046295655.1 Gemmobacter sp.
GAAAGTGCGGATCCGGCGGGTGGCGACCGCGGCGCAAATACGGCGGCGCCGGCCGAGGCGCAGGCGGCAAAGCGCGCCGAGCGGATTGCCGCGGCCGATGCGCGCAGGGCGGCCAAGGCAGCCGGGGCGGCGCAGCCCGAAAAACCGTCCGAGTGATGCCTGCACCATGACGACGCCCGCCGACGACGAGATCGAGGATACTTCTGCGCCGCTGGTCGAGCATCTCGCCGAACTGCGCAAGCGGCTGATCTGGTCCGTGATTGCCTTCATCGTTGCGATGGTGGCCTGCTTCACGGTCTGGAATCCGATCTTCAACTTCCTGACCCAGCCGATCTGCGCGGCATTGCAGGACCGCCAGCAGGATTGCGGGCTGATCCTGATCAAGCTGCAGGAAGGCTTCTTCGTTGCGATCCGCATCTCGCTGCTGGGCGGGTTCGTGCTGGCCTTCCCGGTCATCGCCTTCCAGTTGTGGCGCTTCGTCGCGCCGGGGCTCTATCGCAGCGAGAAGAACGCCTTCCTGCCGTTCATGTTCGCCTCGCCGGTGATGTTCCTGCTCGGTGCCGGTTTCGCCTTCTACGTCGTCATTCCGCTGGCCTTCGACTTCTTCCTGAACTTCCAGCAACTTGGCCCGACGATGACCGACGGGCCGGCGGAACTGGCGGGGGTGGTGTTCCAGGGGTCGGTCGAGGAATACCTGTCGCTGACAACGAAATTCATCGTCGCCTTCGGCCTGTGCTTCCAGTTGCCGGTGCTGCTGACGCTGATGGGAAAGGCCGGCCTTGTCTCGGCAAAGGGTCTTGGTTCTGTGCGCAAGTATGCGGTGGTCGCGATCCTCGCGCTTGCCGCCATCGTGACGCCGCCCGACGTGATCACCCAGATCATCCTGTTCACGGTTGTCTACGGGCTTTACGAGGTCTCTATCATCCTCGTCCGCCGTGTCGAGCGGAAGCGCGAGGCACAGCTGCGCGCCGAGGGCGTCTGGGTGGACGATGTCGAGGACGAGCCCGAGGTTCCGGCCCGGAAATGACCGATCCGCTGGTCCGCATCGCCGAGGCGCTGGAGCGGCTTGCCCCGCCCGCTGCGCCGGTCCCCGACTTCGCGCAGGCCGAGGCGTTCCTCTGGCATCCCGATCCCGACCGGCTGGAACCCGTGGCGTCAGTGGCGCGGGTGGATATCGGGCTGCTCGTCGGCATCGACCGGGCGCGCCGGACGCTCCTCGCCAACACGACCCAGTTCGCGCGCGGCCATGCCGCGAACAATGCCTTGCTCTGGGGCGCCCGCGGCATGGGCAAGTCGAGCCTCGTCAAGGCGGTCCACGGCGCCGTGGTCGCCCAGGGGCTGGCGCTCAAGCTCGTCGAGATCGGACGCGAGGATCTGGGGTCGATCGGACGGCTGCTCGACCTGCTGCGAGGCGCCGCGGCGCATCGGTTCGTGCTGTTCTGCGACGACCTGTCGTTCAGCCACGACGATCAGCATTACAAGGCCCTGAAGGCGGTGCTGGACGGCGGCATCGCCGGTCGGCCCTCGAACGTGGTCTTCTACGCGACGTCGAACCGCCGCCACCTGATGCCCCGCGACATGATCGAGAACGAGCGTTCGACCGCGATCAGCCCGTCCGAGGCAGTCGAGGAAAAGGTGTCGCTGTCTGACCGGTTCGGCCTCTGGCTGGGCTTTCATCCCTGTTCGCAGGACGAATATCTGGCCATGATCCGGGGCTATTGCGATGCCCACGGCATCGCCGTCGACGACGAGACGCTGCGCGCCGAGGCCATCGAATGGCAGGCAACGCGCGGGGCGCGGTCGGGCCGGGTCGCGTGGCAGTACTTCACCGATCTGGCGGGCCGGCGCGGCATCGCGCTCTGAGCGTCGTGCTTGACGGGAAGGGTCTTCGCTGCTAGGAATTGAACGGTCGTTCAATAAATCCTGGGGAGGGGGCATGTTCGACGCATCGATGCGGTTCGGGCTGGACGAGGACATCGCGGCGCTGCGCGACATGGTGCACCGCTGGGCCCAGGAGCGGCTGAAGCCGATGGCCGCTGCCATCGACCGCGACAATGTCTTTCCCCCGGCTCTGTGGCGCGAACTGGGCGATCTGGGCCTTCTGGGCATCACGGTGGAGGAGGAATACGGCGGCGCCGGCATGGGCTATCTCGCCCATTGCATCGCGGTCGAGGAGATCGCCCGCGCCTCGGCCAGCGTCAGCCTGTCCTACGGCGCCCATTCCAACCTCTGCGTCAACCAGATCCGTCTGAACGGCACCGACGAGCAGAAACGGAAGTATCTGCCGAAGCTCATCTCGGGCGAACATGTCGGCGCGCTGGCGATGTCCGAGGCCGGCGCCGGATCGGACGTCGTGGGGATGAAGCTGCGGGCCGACAAGCGCAACGGATACTATGTGCTGAACGGCAGCAAGTACTGGATCACCAACGGCCCCGCAGCCGACACGCTCGTGGTCTATGCCAAGACCGATCCCGAGGCCGGGTCGAAGGGCATCACCGCGTTCCTGATCGAGCGCGGTTTCAAGGGGTTCTCGACCAGTCCGCATTTCGACAAGCTGGGGATGCGCGGTTCGGACACGGGCGAGCTGATCTTCGAGGATTGCGAGGTCCCCTTCGAGAACGTGCTGGGGCAGGAGGGGCGCGGCGTCGCGGTGCTGATGTCCGGCCTCGACTACGAGCGGGTGGTGCTGTCGGGCATCGGCACCGGCATCATGGCGGCCTGCCTGGACGAGGTGATGCCCTACATGCACGCGCGGCGCCAGTTCGGCCAGCCGATCGGCAACTTCCAGTTGATGCAGGGCAAGATCGCCGACATGTACACCGCGATGAATACCGCCCGCGCCTATCTCTACGAGGTCGCCCGCGCCTGCGACCGGGGCGAGGTGACACGTCAGGATGCGGCGGCCTGCGTGCTCTACTGCTCGGAACAGGCGATGGTCCAGGCGCATCAGGCCGTGCAGGCGCTGGGAGGTGCGGGGTTCCTGAACGATTCGACCGTCAGCCGGCTGTTCCGCGACGCCAAGCTCATGGAGATCGGGGCCGGCACGTCCGAGATCCGGCGCATGCTGATCGGGCGCGAGCTGGTGGGGGCCACCGCATGAACCGGCTCGTGCCGGTTCTCATGCTCGGGATTGGCGGCACGGGCCTTGCCGGCGCGGCAGCAGGGGACACGGTTGCCGAACGTCTTCGCGCCTGTCTGGATGCAGCGGCGGATCGCGCGGCGGAGTATGCCTGCCGCGGGGTCGAGGCCAGCATGTGCATGCAGGCTAGTGCCGACGGCAGCACCACGGCCGGCATGGCGACCTGTATCGGCAAGGAAGCCGAGGCCTGGGAAGCGCTGGTCGAGGAGGCGCTGACCCGCATCGCCGAGGCGGCTGGCGACACGGCCGCCACCCCGGCCCAGAGCGCGTGGGAGGCGTTCCGGGCGGCGGACTGCGACACGGCCGCCCGGCTTTGGGGCGAGGGGTCGATGGCCGGGATCGCGGCGGCCGACTGCTGGCTGGACCGCACCGCCTCACGCGCAATGGAACTGCGGGCGCGCCTGTCGGCGCTGGAGATGCGGTGATGAGCGCGCCGCGAGCCCCTGGCGATGCGCCCATGCCCGGGTCAGAACCGGTGGACGTAGGACAGCCCCAGCACCACCGGGTCGATCTTGGCCTTCCCGACATTGGCGCCGTTCACCGTCACGTCGCTGCGGATGTTGATCCAGCGCACGTCGGCCCGGATCGCGCCGCGATCCGATACCTTCATGTCGACGCCACCCTGCACGGCAATGCCGAAGCTGTCCTTGATGCGGACCGTCTGGCCGGCAAGGGGGCCGACGCCCCGGGTGCTGAAGAAGGTCGTGTAGTTCACGCCCGCCCCGACGAACGGGGTAACGCCGCTTGCGTTGCGGAAATGATACTGGACCGAGACGGTGGGCGGCAGGTGCTTGGTGGTCGCAACCTCGCCGAGGCCGGCAAGGCTGACCCGGTGCCGGAACGGGGTCGCGGCCAGGACGTCGAGCGCGAGGTTGTCGGTGAAGAAGTAGCCGAAGCCGAGCGTCAGCTGCGTGTTGCTGTTGATCGACGCCTGTGCGCCGGCAAGAACGCCGTTGTTCGACTTCGGGTTGACGTGACCAAGCCCGAAGCTCAGCGTCCAGTCGCCGGCCGACTGGGCGAGGGCCGGGCCGGCCGCGAGGCCGATGGCTGCTGCCAGCGGAAGGGCGGAGAGTGCGAAGCGCATGAGCGATTCTCCCTCAGGTTGCGGGGCGCCGCCGCGCCCGGTGGATGGAATGGTTTCAGCCTGCCATCTTCTTACGATCAGGGCCTTGAGGCAGATCAACTTCCCTCGGATTCCTCCCGGCTGGGCCGTCTTCGCCCGCTGCCTGCCCGTCATGGAGCCTTTGCATGAAGCTCGTCTCGGCCGCCCTGCCGTCGTCGGAGACCTTCCGCGCCAACCGCACCGCGCATCTGGAGATGATCGCCCGGATCGAGGAGGCCGCAGCTCTGGCCGCTGCGGGCGGGGGCGAGAAGGCGCGCGAACGTCATGTGGCGCGCGGCAAGATGCCACCCCGCGACCGGGTGGCGAACCTTCTGGACCCGGGCTCGCCGTTTCTCGAGATCGGCGCGACCGCAGCGCATGGCATGTATGACGGCGATGCGCCCTGCGCCGGGCTGATCGCCGGGATCGGCCGGGTCCACGGGACCGAGGTGATGGTGGTCTGCAACGATGCCACCGTGAAGGGCGGCACCTATTACCCGATGACGGTCAAGAAGCACCTGCGCGCCCAGGAGATCGCACAGGAATGTCGGCTGCCCTGCATCTATCTGGTGGATTCCGGCGGCGCGAACCTGCCGAACCAGGACGAGGTCTTTCCCGACCGCGACCATTTCGGGCGCATCTTCTACAACCAGGCCAACATGTCGGCGCTGGGGATCCCGCAGATCGCGGTGGTCATGGGGTCGTGCACCGCCGGCGGGGCCTATGTGCCCGCAATGTCCGATGTCACGATCATCGTGCGCAACCAGGGCACCATCTTTCTCGCCGGCCCGCCACTGGTGCGCGCCGCGACCGGCGAGGTCGTCTCGGCCGAGGATCTGGGCGGCGGCGACGTGCACACCCGTCTGTCGGGCGTCGCCGACTATCTGGCCGAGGACGACGCCCATGCGCTGGCGCTGGCCCGGCGGGCGGTGGCAAGCCTCAACCGGCGCAAGCCGCAGACCGTGGTGATGCAGGCCCCGGAGGATCCCGCGCTTGACCCCGAGGAGATCCTGGGCGTGGTGCCGGCCGACCTGCGCACACCCTACGACATCCGCGAGGTCATCGCCCGGGTGGTGGACGGCTCGCGGTTCGACGAGTTCAAGCCGCGCTTCGGCGAGACGCTGGTGACGGGCTTTGCCCATGTCATGGGCTGCCCCGTGGGGATCGTCGCCAACAACGGGGTGCTGTTCTCCGAGGCGGCGGTGAAGGGCGCGCACTTCGTCGAGCTGTGCAGCCAGCGCGGCATCCCGCTGGTGTTCCTGCAGAACATCACCGGCTTCATGGTCGGGCGGAAATACGAAAACGAGGGGATCGCGCGCCACGGCGCCAAGATGGTGACGGCCGTTGCGACGACGGCGGTGCCGAAGATCACGCTTCTGGTCGGCGGGTCGTTCGGGGCCGGGAACTATGGCATGGCGGGGCGCGCCTATCAGCCGCGGTTCCTGTGGACCTGGCCGAACAGCCGCATCTCGGTGATGGGCGGGGAACAGGCGGCCGGCGTGCTGGCCACCGTCCGGCGCGAGGGGATCGAGCGGCAGGGTGGCACCTGGTCGTCCGAGGAGGAGGCCGAGTTCAAGCGCCCGACAATCGAGATGTTCGAACGCCAGAGCCATCCGCTTTATGCCTCAGCCCGGCTGTGGGACGATGGCATCATCGACCCCCGGCGAACGCGCGAGGTCCTGTCGCTGTCGCTTTCCGCCGCGCTCAACGCGCCGATCGGCGAGACACGCTTCGGCGTGTTCCGCATGTGATGATGCTGGACGAGGCCCTTTCGCGCTATCCCGGCGCCGTGGCCTATCGCCCCGGGGACGGGCCGGCGCTGAACGCCCGGATCCTCGCGCTGATGCGCAGCGGCGCAAAGACCATGACCTGCGACGGCTGGGACAATGCCGTGGCCGACGGCCTGCCGGTGCCCGGTCGTATCGACATCGCGCTGGACGGGGATGGGCGCCCGGCGGTGGCCACCCGGACACTGAAGGTGGAGCGGATCGGCTTCGGCGCGATGGACGAAGCCCGCGTCGGCCCGCAGGCGGAATTCCGCGACCTTGCCGATTGGCGCGCCGGCTACCGCGCCTTCCTGTCGCGCAACGGGACCTTTTCCGAGGACATGCCGCTGATGGTCGAGACCTTCGAGGTGGTCGAGGATTTCGGTGCCGCGACAGGTGCGACATGACGCCGGAGCGATCCCGTCACCGCGCTTTCGCCGCAATCGCCTGCGAGGGGTGTCCGCATGACCCCGAACCGCTTCGAGCCTTCCAGATCGCGCCGCCGTCCCGGCCACAGGGACTGGCCGATGTATCGCGAAACCCGCCCGAGCGCGGCGAAGCGGTCGCGCCGTCCGGCACGGCTCGCGGATCCGCGGATCTACCTGCGGCTGGTCATGGGGATCGCGGCGCTGGCGCTGGCGGCGGTCTCGCTGCCGCAGTTTGCGGATGTGGCGCGGTCGATATCGCGGCCGGTGCCGGAACAGGGCTCGGGCTGCCGGGTGCTGAGCGTGATCGACGGCGACACGGTGACGCTCTGGTGCCCCGGCACCGGGGCGCAGCGCGCGCGGCTGACGGGCTTCGATACGCCCGAGGTGTTTTCGCCCGGCTGCACGGCGGAATGGCGCCGGGGCGTGCAGGCGGCCTGGGCGCTGCGGCGGATGCTCTGGGCGGCGGACGAGGTGCGGGTGGTGCGCGGGGGGACCGACCGCTATGGCCGGACGCTGGCCGCGGTGTTCCTGGACGGCGAGCCGGTCGCCCGCCGCATGATCGCCGAGGGCCATGCGCGCCCCTACAGCGGCGGACCGCGCGCAGGCTGGTGCGCCTGAACCACCCTCTGCGCGGGGGCCGGCCATGACCGCCGCGGACCGGCTGGAGACACGCTTCACCCGGGCCTTCGGCCTCGCTCACCCCGTGGCGCTGGCGCCCATGGCCTTCGTCTCGGGCGGCAGGCTTGCGGCGGCGGTCAGCGATGCCGGGGGCCTCGGGCTGATCGGCGGCGGCTACGGCGACGGCGACTGGACGGCGCGCGAATGGGATGCTGCCGGGGGGGCCGAAGTCGGCGTCGGCTTCATCACCTGGCGGCTGACGCCGGCAGTGCTGGAAGCGGCGCTGGACCGCGGACCTCGGGCGGTGATGCTGTCCTTCGGGGATCCCGCGCCGTTCCTGCCGGCAATCCGTGCCGCCCGGGTGCCGCTGATCCTGCAGGTGCAGGACATGGAGACGGCACGCGCCGCGCTGGATGCCGGCGCAGCGGTGGTCGTGGCGCAGGGGACGGAGGCCGGTGGGCATGGCGGTCGTCGAGGCACGTTGACGCTGGTGCCCGAAGTGGCCGACCTGATCGCCCTGCGGGCGCCCGGCACGCTGTTGCTGGCAGCCGGCGGTATTGCCGATGGCCGCGGACTGGCAGCGGCGCTGATGCTGGGCGCGGACGGGGTGCTGGTCGGCACGCGCTTCTGGGCCGCGGCCGAGTCGCCGGTGCCCGAAGGCTTTCACCGGGCGGCGGTGGCGGCCGACGGAGACCGGACGCTGCGGACGCGGGCGGTCGATGCGGCGCGCGGCTATGACTGGCCCGCCGGGTTCGACATCCGCGTCATGCGGTCGGCCTTCAGCGACCGCTGGCACGACGACCCGGGGGGATTGGCGCGCGATGAGCGCGCGCGGGCCGAGTGGGCTTCGGCGCAGGCTGCGGGCGATGCCATGCGCGGCAGTCCGGTGGCGGGCGAGGCGGTGGGGCTGGTCCGTGCGATAGCGCCGGCGGCCGCGATCCTCGGGCAGATGAGCGCCGAGGCGGCGCGCTGCCTTGCCCGCGGGGTTGCGATGACGGGGACGGAAAGGGTGGGATCATGTTCAAGCGCGTCCTGATCGCGAACCGGGGCGAGATCGCCTGCCGGATCATCGAAACCTGCCGCCGGCTGGGGGTGGAGACGGTCGCCGTCTATTCCGATGCCGATGCCGGGGCGAAGCACACCGCCATGGCCGATGCGGCAGTGCATATCGGCGGACCGCGTCCGGCCGACAGCTATCTGCGCGGCCCCACGATCATCGCCGCCGCGCAGGCGGCCGGGGCCGAGGCGATCCATCCCGGCTATGGCTTCCTGTCCGAGAACCCCGATTTCGTCGAGGCGGTCGAGGCGGCGGGTCTGGTGTTCATCGGACCCTCGGCCGCGGCGATCCGGGCAATGGGGCTCAAGGATGCGGCCAAGCGGCTGATGGCCGAGGCGGGCGTGCCGGTGGTGCCGGGCTATCACGGCGACAACCAGGATCCCGAACATCTCGCCGGCGCGGCGGATGCGATCGGTTATCCGGTGCTGATCAAGGCGGTGGCGGGCGGCGGCGGCAAGGGGATGCGGCGGGTGGACCGGGCCGAGGACTTCGCCGCGGCCCTCGACAGTGCGCGCGGCGAGGCGGCGACCGCCTTCGGCAACGACGCGGTGCTGGTCGAGAAATATGTCGAGAAGCCGCGCCACATCGAGGTGCAGGTTTTCGGCGACGGCGTCCGCGCGCTGCATCTGTTCGAGCGGGATTGCTCGCTCCAGCGCCGCCACCAGAAGGTGATCGAGGAAGCCCCGGCCCCGGGCATGACCGCGGAGATGCGCGCGGCCATGGGCGCCGCGGCGGTGCGGGCGGCCGAGGCGATCGGCTATGCCGGCGCCGGGACGGTGGAGTTCATCGTCGACGGTTCGCGCGGGCTGCGCCCGGACGGGTTCTGGTTCATGGAGATGAACACCCGGTTGCAGGTCGAACATCCCGTGACCGAGGCGATCACCGGCGTCGATCTGGTGGAATGGCAGCTGCGCGTGGCCTCGGGCGAGCCACTGCCCGCCCGGCAGGAGGATCTGTCGATCCGCGGCCATGCCTTCGAGGCTCGGCTCTATGCCGAGGACGTGCCCGCGGGGTTCCTGCCGGCCACGGGGCGGCTGGACCATCTGGCCTTTCCGGCGGGCGTGCGGGCCGACAGCGGGGTGCGGACCGGGGATTCGATCAGCCCCTGGTACGACCCGATGATCGCCAAGGTGATCGTCCACGGCCCGACCCGGACGGCGGCACTGCGCCGGCTCGAGCGGGCGCTCTCACAGACCGAGGTGGCGGGCACGGTGACCAACCTCGCCTTCCTGTCGGCGCTGGCCCGGCACGAGGGTTTCGGTGCCGGCGAGGTGGACACCGGACTGATCGCGCGCGATCTCGACCAGCTGCTGCGGGACCGACCGCCCGGGCCGGAGGTGACGGTCGGGGCGGTCCTGGCTGCGGCCGGTCTCTGGGACGGGATCCAGCCGCTTGCCGGCTTCGCACTCTGGCAGCCGCTGGCGCGGGGGGTGGTGCTGCGGCGGGGCGAGGAGACGGTCGAGGCCCGGTTGCGGATCGACGGCGCGGACGCGGCCACAGTGACGCTCGGGGATGGCAGGCATCGGGCCGAGCGGCGCGGCGGAGACTGGTGGATCGACGGTCGCAAGGCGGGGCTGCGGGTGGTTCGGCAGGGCGACGCGGTGCATGTGTTCCGCGACGGCTGCACCACGTTCCGTATCCCGGATCCGCTCGACCGGACGGCGGCGGCGGGGGCGGGCGGCAACCTGACGCTGTCGCCCATGCCGGGGCTGGTGAAGGCGGTGTTCGTGACGGCAGGACAGGCGGTCGTGCAGGGCGAACGGCTGGCGGTGCTGGAGGCGATGAAGATGGAGCATGTCCTGACCGCCGGGCGCGATGGGACGGTGGCCGAGGTGCTGGTTGCCGCGGGCGATCAGGTCGAGGCCGGCGCGGCGCTGATCCGGCTGGAGGACGGAGCGTGAGCGGGCGCACCCGCCCGTCCGCCTCGGCGCAGCGCGCCGA
>JBKBMT010000082.1:0-10050 GCA_046295655.1 Gemmobacter sp.
GCCGGCTTGTCCGCGAAGGCAGCACGGTGCGAGCGCGCTTTCGGCTACCGGTCTCCGGCACCGGGGCCATCCAGCCAGGCGCCGGAGACCGGAAAGAGGTGCCCGCGACAGTCCGAGCTGGCCGAACCGCACGACGCCCAGATTGCGAACAAGGGCGGCCAGCACGGGTCAAGCGTTTCAAATCGAACCGCAACGCGGTCGTCCGCCCGCGCTCGCAGGCCGAGACGACCGGCCAAGGCGACGCCGGGCAGACACCGAAAGGCATGTTTCCGACGGCACATCGAACCAAGCCTGCATCCAGTGCGGGGGCGAGATCGGAACGCGGTCGGTGTGAACGATGGCCTGCGGGGCGTGACATCCACGACCGCGGGTTGGGCGCGCCGTGCCCGCGCGGACGGCGGATGCCGCGCGCGCGGCGTTCCGCGCCCGATGCAACGACCTTTCGACAGATCTGGGAAGGATCGTGGCGCAAGCGGACCATCGCCCGCCGCCGTGAAAGGTCGGATGGTGGTGAGCCCGACAGGATTCGAACCTGTGACCCACTGATTAAAAGTCAGTTGCTCTACCAACTGAGCTACGGGCCCACGCGCGGTTTCACTAAGGTCTGCGGGGCGGACGGTCAAGCGGGAAACGGCCCGCGCCCTGCGGCACTGGCGCAAAGGCGGCGTCGGGCGTATATGCGCGGCATGGATGCAGGAAACGCCGATACCGGCCTCGTCTTTCTGAAGATGCACGGGCTTGGAAACGACTTCGTCGTGATCGACCGGCGCCGCGGCGGCCCGGCCGTCACGGCAGCGCTGGCACGGGCGCTGGCGGACCGGCACCGCGGGGTCGGTTTCGACCAGCTGGCGGTGATCGACCCGGACCCGGAGGTTGCGGCACGGCTGACCTTCTTCAATGCGGACGGCAGCATCTCGGGGGCCTGCGGCAACGCGACCCGCTGCATCGCCCGGATGATCCTGGACGAGACGGGGGCGCAGGCAATCGCGCTGCGCACGGATCGAGGGGTGCTGCCGGCCGAGGACGCAGGCGGGGGCCTGACCCGGGTCAACATGGGCCCTCCGCTGACCGGATGGCGCGACATTCCGCTGGCGCGCGAGGCCGACACGCTGCATCTGCCGCTCGACGGCGACCCGGTGGCCACGGGAATGGGCAACCCGCATTGCACCTTCTTCGTGGCCGATGCCGAGGCGGTGGACATGGCAGAGTTCGGTCCGCAGGTCGAACATCACCCCCTGTTTCCCGAACGGACCAATGTCCAGGTCGTCTCTGTCCTCGGGCCGGACCGGCTCAGGGTGCGGGTCTGGGAACGGGGGGCGGGAATCACGCTCGCCTCCGGCTCATCGACCTGTGCCGTGGCGGTGGCGGCAGCGCGGCGCGGCCTTGCCGGGCGGCGGGCGGCGGTGGTGCTGGACGGGGGCGAGATGACGGCAGACTGGCGCGAGGACGGGGTCTGGCTGACCGGACCTTCCGCGCATGTCTTTACCGGACGGCTGGCAGCGGGATTCGGGACATGACCGCCCCGGTCTTTCACACCCTCGGTTGCCGGCTCAATGCCTACGAGTCCGAAGCGATGCGCGAGATGGCCGAGGCCTCGGGTGTCGCGGCCCATGTCGTGAACACCTGCGCGGTCACGGCCGAAGCGGTGCGCAAGGCCCGGCAGGAGATCCGCCGGATCCGGCGCGACAACCCGGACGTCCCGATCATCGTCACCGGCTGCGCGGCCCAGACCGAACCCGAGACATTCGCGGCCATGCCCGAGGTGACGCGCGTCATCGGCAATGCCGAGAAGATGAAGCCCGGGACCTGGGCGGCGCTGACCGCCGACTTCATCGGCGCGACCGAACGGGTGCAGGTCAACGACATCCTGTCGGTTCGCGAAACCGCCGGCCACATGATCGACGGTTTCGGCCGGCACCGGGCCTATGTCCAGGTCCAGAACGGCTGCGACCATCGCTGCACCTTCTGCATCATCCCCTACGGTCGCGGGAATTCGCGGTCGGTGCCCGCCGGTGTGGTGGTGGAACAGATCAGGCGGCTTGTCGATCGCGGCTTTGCGGAAGTCGTGTTGACCGGGGTCGATCTGACCAGCTGGGGTGCGGACCTTCCCGGTGCGCCGCGGCTTGGCGACCTGGTCACGCGGATCCTGCGGTTGGTACCGGATCTGCCCCGGCTGCGGATCTCGTCGATCGACAGCATCGAGGCGGACGAAAACCTGATGGCCGCCATCGCCACCGAACCGCGCCTGATGCCGCACCTTCATCTGAGCCTTCAGCACGGCGACGATCTGATCCTGAAGCGGATGAAGCGGCGGCACCTTCGCGACGACGCGATCCGGTTCTGCGAGGAGGCGCGGCGGCTGCGGCCCGACATCGTGTTCGGCGCCGACATCATCGCCGGCTTCCCCACCGAGACCGAGGCGGCCTTCGAGAACGCGCTGCGGCTGGTCGATGACTGCGGGTTGACCTTCCTGCATGTCTTTCCCTTCAGCCCGCGCCGGGGCACGCCGGCGGCGCGCATGCCGCAAGTTCCCGGCCCGGCGATCCGCGAACGGGCAGCCCGTCTGCGTGCTGCGGGTCAGCGGGCGCTGACCCGGCATCTGGCGGCAGAGCAGGGCCGGAGACACCGGGTGCTGACGGAATCCCCCCGGACGGGCCGGACCGAGCAGTTCACCGAGATCGCCTTTGCCACGGACCGGCCCGAGGGCGCTCTGGTCGAGGTGGTGGTTGCCGGCCACGACGGCGCGCGTCTGCTGGCAGCGTGAAAGCGGTCAGCCGTTTTCGCGCAGGATCGCACCGGCCAGGTAGAGCGAGCCGCAGATCACCACCCGCGCATGTGGCGTCTCGGCTGCGATCGCCGCCAGGGCGGCTGCGGGATCCGGCGCAACGGCAGCCGGGATGCCCGCGGCACCGGCAGCCTCGGCGGTCACATCCGCGGGCAGGGTGTTCGCCTCGCCCGGAATCGAGACCGCGCGCAACCCGATCAGGACCGCCGAGAGCGGGTGCAGGAAGCCGCCGACATCCTTGGTGTTCAGCATCCCGCAGATCGCATGGGTCGGCCGCGCAGGCATTGCGGCCAGCGTCGCCGCCAGCGCCTCGCCTGCGGCCGGATTGTGCCCGCCGTCCAGCCAAAGCTCCACCCCCGGCGCCAGATCGACCAGCGGTCCGTGCCGCAGCCGCTGCATCCGCGCGGGCCAGTCGGCGCGGGTAACGGCAGCCTCGCAAGCAGCTTCATCAAGGCCGAGCCACCGCAAGGCCGCCAGTGCCGCGCCGGCATTGTCGATCTGATGCGGCCCGGGCAGGTTCGGGCGCGGCAGATCGAGAAGCCCGCGCAGATCCTGGAATACCAGTCGTCCGCGTTCTTCCCAGGCCTGCCACTCCCGCCGCGCCACCAGAAGCGGCGCGCCCACGGCCTCGGCCCGGGCCTCGATCGCCGCAAGACCGTCGGGATGCTGCGGCGCGACCACGCAGGGAACCCCGGGTTTCAGGATGCCGGCCTTCTCGGTGGCGATCTGCTCGATCGTATCGCCCAGATATTGCTGATGATCCAGCGACACTGGGGTGATTACCGTCAGTTCCGGCCGGTCCACCACATTCGTCGCGTCAAGCCGTCCGCCAAGCCCGACCTCCAGCAAGAGCCAGTTCGCCGGGACCCGGGAAAAGGCAAGAAGCGCAGCCGCGGTGGTGATCTCGAAGAAGGTGATCGGCGCGTCGCCGTTCGCCGTCTCGCATTCGTCCAGCAGGGCAGAGAGATGGTCCTCCTCGATCAGTCTGCCCGCGATGCGGATACGTTCGTGAAACCGCGCAAGATGGGGTGAGGTGTAGGCATGAACGGTGTGGCCCGCCGCCTCCAGTCCGGCGCGGATCATCGCCTGGGTCGATCCCTTGCCGTTGGTGCCGGCGACATGGATCACCGGAGGCAGACGCCGTTCGGGGTGGCCAAGGGCCGCGAGCAGGCGGTGCATCCGGTCCAGCGTCAGGTCGATGACCTTCGGGTGAAGGGTCATCAGCCGCGCCAGCAGCGCGTCCGATCCTGGGTGGCTCACGGTTTCGCCGGTGCCTCCGCGGGTGCCGGCGCCTCGGTCGGCGGGGGCAGGTCGCCCCGAACCGCCGGCGGCTGGCGCATGAGCAGGCGCAGGATCACGATCAGCTCGTCGCGCAGCGCCTTCCGGTGGGTCACCCGGTCAAGCATGCCGTGATCCAGCAGGTATTCCGCGCGCTGGAACCCTTCGGGCAGCTTCTCGCGGATGGTCTGTTCGATCACTCGCGGCCCGGCAAAGCAGATCAGCGCATTCGGTTCGGCAATCTGGACGTCGCCCAGCATGGCGTAGGAGGCGGTGACCCCCCCGGTGGTCGGGTGGGTGAGGACAACCACATAGGGCAGCCGCGCTTCCTTCACCATCTCGACGGCGACCGTGGTGCGGGGCATCTGCATCAGGCTCAGGATACCTTCCTGCATCCGCGCCCCGCCTGCCGCGCTGAACAGCACCAGCGGCCGCTTCGTCTCGACCGCGCGCGTGGCGGCGGCGATGATGGCGTTGCCCACATACATGCCCATCGAGCCGCCCATGAAGGCGAAGTCCTGGGCCGCGACGACGGCGGGGAGACGACCGATCTCGCCTTCGGCAACCAGCATCGCCTCCTGCTCGGCCGTCGCCTTCTGCGCCGCCTTCAGCCGGTCGGGATAGCGCTTCTCGTCGCGGAAATGCAGCGGGTCCGCAACCGGTTCGGGCACCCTGATCTCGGAGAATATCCCGTCGTCGAACAGGCGCCTGAACCGCTCGCGTGGGGTGATCGGCAGGTGATGGTCGCAGCTGGTGCAGACATTCAGGTTGTCGGCCAGTTCACGATGGAACAGCATCGTGCCGCATTCGGGACACTTGGTCCAAAGGTTCTCGGGCACTTCGCGGCGCGAGAACAGCGAGTTGATCTTGGGCCGGACGTAGTTGGTGATCCAGTTCATCGGCGCCTCTGCCCCCTGCGGCCTGCGGCGCCTGACATAAGCCGGGGGGTGGCGGAATGCAATCGCGGCTCACTCGCCCCAGGGGATCCAGACCGTCTTGACCTCGGTCGCGGCGCGCAGGAATGCCGGACCCTCGCCCGCGGATCCGATCCAGTCGCGGGCGTGGCCCTGGCCCACCCAGGTGCGTTTCAGATTGCCGGCGGCCTCGCGTTCGACAGTGGCGGAAAGCGCGGGGTCATGGGCAAAGCACCAGACCGCATCGACATCGGCATGCCCGGCAAGATGCGGCACCAGTTCGGCCGGATCGCCGGTCACGATGTTGGCGACCCCGGGCGGCAGGTCGGACGTGTCCAGCACCTGATACAGATCGGTCGCGGCCAGCGGATGCGCGGCTGCCGGCACCAGCACGCAGGCGTTGCCCATGGCGATCGCGGGGGCCATCAGCGACACGAGGCCGAGAAGCGGCGCGGTATCGGGGCAGGCCGCGCCGATCACGCCCACCGGTTCGGGCATCGCCAGGGCGGTGCCACGGATCGGCACCGGTTTGGCACGACCTTCCCACTTGTCGGCCCAGGCGGCATAGGTGAACAGCCGGGCCACCGCGGCCTCGACCTCGGCGTGACCGTCCCGGCCGGTCATGTCGCGCAGCCTCCCGGCGAATTCGTCTGCGCGGGCCGACAGGTTCTCGGCAATGAAATAGATCACCTGGGCGCGGTTCCAGGCCGTCGTCCCGGCCCATCCGCGACATGCCGCCCGCGCCGCCTCGACGGCGTTGCGGATGTCCTTGCGGTTGCCGAGCGGCATGTGGCCGAGGAGCCGTCCGCGCGGCGACCAGATCGGGCGCGACTGGCCGCCGTCGGGGCGCAGCTGCCTGCCGCCGACATAGAGCTTTGCCGTGCGGTCGATTCCCTCTACCTCGACGTCGGCGGGCCCAGGCGCCGGTGCCACGGGCCGGGCCGGCCGCGGGCGGCCGGCCGGTTTCAGCCAGTGCAGCAGTCCTTCCCACCCGCCTTCGCGGCCGAACCCGCTTTCCCTGACCCCGCCGAAGCCTGCTGCCGCGTCGAACATGTTGGCGCCGTTGATCCAGACCACACCCGCGCGCAGCTTCGGCGCGATGTCCAGCGCAAGGTTCAGGTTCTCCGTCCAGACGCTTGCCGCAAGGCCGTAGCGCGAGTTGTTGGCGATCTCCACCGCCTCTGCCGGCGTGCGGAAGGTGGTCGAACAGAGGACGGGGCCGAAGATCTCGTCCTGCATGAGCGGGTGGGCGGGATCGAGCCCGGCAATCAGCGTGGGCGGGAAGAAGCAGCCGTCCGGCACCGGACCGCTGCCTCGCGTCACGCAGCCCTCTGGCGCGGTGGCGACCAGCGCGGCGACCCGGTCGCGATGCGCAGGGTCGGCCAGGGCGCCGATGTCGATGCACTTGTCCAGCGGATCGCCGGTGCGCAACCGGTCCATCCGCCGGCGCAGACGGTCGTGGAACCGCGTCGCGATCCCCTCCTGCACCAGCAGGCGCGAACCGGCGCAGCAGACCTGCCCGCCGTTGAACCAGATCGCATCGACCAGACCTTCCACCGCGCTGTCCTGATCGGCGTCGTCGAACACGACGAAGGGCGACTTGCCGCCCAGTTCCAGCGTCAGCGCCTTGCCGGTGCCGGCGGTGGCGCGGCGGATCGCGCGGCCGACCTCGGTCGAGCCGGTGAAGGCGATCTTGTCCACCTCGGCCGCGACCAGCGCAGCCCCGGTCGCCCCGTCGCCGGTCACGACGTTCAGCACCCCCTTCGGCAGGCCGGCCTCGCGGGTGATCTCGGCAAACAGCAGCGCCGTCAGCGGCGTCCATTCGGCCGGTTTGAGCACCACGGTGCAGCCGGCGGCGAGGGCAGGCGCGACCTTCCAGGCCAGCATCAGCAGCGGAAAGTTCCAGGGGATCACGCAGCCGGCCACCCCCTGCGGCACGAGGCCGGGCAGTTCGGTCTCGATCAGCTGTGCAAGCCCCGCGTGATAGCCGAAGTGTCGCGTGACCAGCGGAATGTCGATGTCGCGGCTTTCGCGGAACGGCTTGCCGCTGTCGAGGCTTTCCAGCACCGCCAGCGCCCGGGCATGTTTCTGCACCAGCCGGCCGAGCGCATACAGGTATCGTGCCCGCCGATGCCCCGGGGTCCGCGCCCAGCGCGGCGCGGCGCGGCGGGCGGCCGCGACGGCGGCGGCGACATCTGCGGCGGTGCCCTGCGCGACCTCGGCCAGAACCATGCCGGTGGCTGGGTTGCGGGTGGCGAACGCGATCCCCGGTTCGGTAAAGGCCCCGTCGATCCAGTGGCCGAACCGCCCCCCGTGGCGCGCGATCCAGTCCAGCGCGGGGGCGGGGGATTCAGGCGCCGGGCCATAGTCCATCCGCTCGAAGATGTCCCGCACCGTCATGCCCTCACCCCATCGGATGCCGCCAGCCGGCGGAGTAGCGGCCGGTGACGTGGTGTTCCAGTTGCCGCTCGATATCGCCCAGCAGCGACGAGGCGCCGAAGCGGAAAAGGTCGGGGCGCAGCCAGTCGCCGCCCAGTTCCTCCTTAATCAGCGCCAGATAGACCAGCGCGTCCTTCGCCTTCGAGATCCCGCCCGCCGGCTTGTAGCCCACCTTGAACCCGGTCCGGTCCTGATAGTCGCGGATGGCGCGGACCATGGTCAGGCTGACCGGCAGGGTGGCGTTCACCGCCTCCTTGCCGGTCGAGGTCTTGATGAAATCCGCCCCGGCCATCATGCAGACAAGGCTGGCCCGCGCCACGTTGCGCAGCGTGCCAAGCTCGCCCGTGGCAAGGATCGCCTTCATGTGCGCCGGGCCGCAGGCCGCGCGCATCTGCGCAACCTCGTCGTGCAGCGCCTGCCAGTCGCCGGTCAGCACATGACGGCGCGAGATCACGATGTCGATCTCCGACGCCCCGGCGGCTACGCTTTCTCCGATTTCGGCGATCCGCAGCCGGAACGGCGACAGCCCCGCCGGAAAGCCGGTCGAGACGGCGGCGACCGGGATGCCCGACCCTTCGAGCGCCCGGACGGCAGTCTCGACCATCTCGTGATAGACGCAGACCGCACCGACGGTCAGCCCCTCCATCCCCAGCGCCGCCAGCAGATCGGGGCGCACCGGCTGACGCGCCTTGGCGCAGAGCCGGCGCACCCGCCCCGGCGTATCGTCCCCCGCAAGCGTCGTCAGGTCGATCAGGCTGACCGCGCGGCATAGCCAGGCCGCCTGCCAGTCCCGCTTGACCGTCCGTCGCCCCGGCAGGGTTGCCGCGCGCCGTTCGATGGCCGAGGTATTGGCCTGCACCGATGCCACCCAGTCGGGATCCAGCGCCATGCCGGGGTTGCGCGCATGCCCGTGCGGCTGGGGGACCAGCGCGGCGGATCGGGCTCCGGTCTGGATCGTGGTCTGCACGCGGTTGCTCCGGTCGGGCAGGGCAGAGCGTTGCACGGGCCGAACCGAATCGCAAGATTTGACCGAAAGGTCAGAAATCAGCCCTTGACCTTGCGGCTCGGGTCCGAGGTCTCGTCGAAGCCGGCCCAGCCGGTGCCGGTGCCCGGGTCGGGCAGGTTCTCGGGGCGCTCGTGCCGGTGCAGATGGGCCTTCGCGATGAATTTCGCGGTGATGGGCGCGGTGATGAACAGGAACAGGGTGATCATCAGCTCGTGAAAGCTGACATGTCCCGCGAAGGCCGCGAAATACACCATGGAGGCGATCAGGACGCCGCCCACGCCAAGCGTGGTGGCCTTTGTCGGCGCGTGCAGCCGCGTCATCGGGTCGGGCAGCTTCAGCAATCCGAACGAACCGACGATCCCGAATATCCCCGCAATGACAAGGGTTGCGGCGACGACGATTTCTGCGGCCAGGCTCCAGTCCATTTCCGCCTCACTCGATGATGTCGCCGCGGAGCATGAACTTCGCGTAGGCGACGGTGGACAGGAAGCCGGTCATTGCGAACAGCAGCGATGCCTCGAAATAGACGGCGGTGCTTTCGTAGATCCCGTAGAGGATCATCAGCGCGATCGAGTTGATCACCATCGTGTCGAGCGCAAGCACACGATCCGGCACGCCGGGGGCGGTCACGACCTTCCAGAGGTTCATCAGAAGCCCGAGGCCGAAGCAGGCAAAGGCGAATCCGAGGGCGTAGTCGATCATTCGAAGATCTCCTTCAGCCGGCGCTCGTAGCGCGTCTTGATGTCGGTGACGACCTGATCGGGGTCGGGGGCGTGCAGGCAGTGCACCAGGATCGCCCGGCCGTCCGCCGACAGGTCCGACGAGACGGTTCCGGGGGTCATCGTGATCGTCCCGGCCAGCACGGTGATCGCCTCGGGCGTGCGCAGGTCCAGCGGCACGGTGATCCAGGCCGGGCGCAGCCGGCTGTTGGGCATGAACAGCACGATCCGCGCGACGATGACATTGGCCACGCAGATGTCCCAGAGCACCAGCAGGACATAGGCCACCGCCTTGAACGGCCGCTTGATCTGCGGCCGGTCGGGCCAGTAGGCGGCAGTCATGAGCGGGATGATGGTCGCCAGGATGAAACCGAACACCACCGTTCCCAGGGTAACGGCATTGATCAGCGCGACCCAGACGAAGGTCAGCAGTATGGTGAGATAGGGATGCGGGAACAGCCGGTGCAGCATCTCACTCCTCCCCGAGGCCGAGCACCGCCTCGACATAGGCGCCGCCGTCCAGAAGTTCCGCCGCGATCTCGTCGAACCAGGCCATCAGGGGGCCTGCGAACACGGTCTGGGCCACGATCAGCGCGAGCAGCAGGCCCAAGGCGGCGACCGCCCACGGTTGCACCGCGATCGCGCGCGCCTCGCCCTCGACCGCATGGGCCTTCCAGAAGACGAGCGACCCGGCCCGCGCCATCCCGACGATGGCGACAAGCGAGGTGATCAGCACCGCCGCCCACAGCCAGCCCCAGGCCGGCGCGCCGCGCAGCGCATCGAGGATCAGAAGCTTGCCGACGAAACCCGACAGCGGCGGCATGCCGGCCATCGCGATTGCGCCGGCAAAGAACAATGCCGCCAGCAGGCCGCTGCCCGGGAAGGGCGGGCGCGCCTCGCGAAGGCTGT
>JBKBMT010000083.1:0-9869 GCA_046295655.1 Gemmobacter sp.
TGCATCCGGTCACAGGTGACGACATGGCGAACCTCGGCCATATCATCGGCAGGAGCCACGCCGCGCCGCAGACTCCAGCCGCCGGCACCGACCAGCGCCCCGGCCTCGGTCACGGCGACATAGTATCGTCCCGACGCCAGCAGCCCGGGTCGCGCACGCGCGATCAGCGGGACGGCCGTCACCATCACCGAGGGCGGATAGTGGGCCGAAAGACTGCGCGGATAGACCCGGGCCAGAAGCGCCTCGACATCCGCCAGATCGGCCGGCGACGCGGTGCGGATCGTCAAGGTGTCGAGCATGTCCGGGCCCCCCCTGGTTTCGTCGCAAGATGGTGCCGGACCGTCGCCCGTAAAGAGCCCGAACGAAAAGGGCCGCGCAGCGCGCGGCCCTACCGACAATCGGCGCGGCAGGATCCTACTTGATCTTGCCTTCCTTGAACTCGACATGCTTGCGCGCGACGGGGTCGTATTTGCGCACCGTCATCTTCTCGGTCATGGTCCGGGCATTCTTCTTGGTCACGTAGAAATAGCCCGTGTCCGCCGTCGAGTTCAGACGGATCTTGATCGTGGTCGGCTTCGCCATCGTCCTGTCTCCTGCCTACGGACGGGCAACCCGGCGGGCGCGGTCCGTCGAAAATTCAGACCCGCCCTTTGCGGCAGCCGCGCGCCGGAGTCAAGCCCGCCCCGCGCTATTTCGGCGCGGGCTTGTGCAGACTGACATGGATCGACTTCACGGTGGCCGCATCGAGGCCAAGGGCCGCCGCGAGGGTGCGCAGATACTGCGCCTCGGCATCGGTGTCGACCCGGATGGCCATGGCCGCGGCGGTATAGACCTGTGCTGCCGCCTCGGCGCCCGCATCGCGCGCAAGCCCCAGCGGATCGACCGGCTTCTTCAGCTCCTGCTCGACGAAATCGCGTTCTTCCGCGGTCGCACCTTCGAGATAGGTCATGATGATGCGCCGTTCCTCGGCGTCGATCTCGCCATCGGCCTTCGCCGCCTGGATCATGGCACGGATCATCAGCCGCGCGTTCGCCTCGGTCGCCTCGGTGGCCGCAGAGGTGCCGGTCAGCTGATCCATCATCGAGGCACCGGCCGCCACGCCCTGCGCAGCCATACCGCCGAGGGCGCCAAGAAGTCCGCCCAGACCCGCCGCGGCGCTGGTCACGGCCTCCGCCGGCTGCCGCGAGACGCCGGGAATGCCGAGCCGGGTCATCATGGCCTCCATCTGGTCGGCCATCCCCGCCAGTTGCGGGTTCTTGCGCATCTGTTCCTGGATGCCGGCCATGCCGCCACCCTGCTTGTACATCTCGACCC
Source organism: Gemmobacter sp. (assembly GCA_046295655.1). GTDB lineage: Bacteria > Pseudomonadota > Alphaproteobacteria > Rhodobacterales > Rhodobacteraceae > JBKBMT01. The sequence goes on from JBKBMT010000083.1 coordinate 1,315, forward strand.
CCTTCGCGGCGGCGAAGCCCGCGGCCAGCGTGGCAAGCGTGCGAACGAAACTCATGGCACCCCCCGGATTGGAACCCTGAATGAAGCTTACGCGCCGACAGGCAACAATCCAGTGAAATCGCGCGGAGGGCCTGTAAGCCGGGTTCTGTCCGGGCGGTTTCCCGCCCTGGATGACCATTCCTCTGGTCCCGCGGTTGCCCGCGGGATCAAGCTGCCAACCCGGGCCTCTCGGGCTGAGACGTCCCTGCGGCGATATCCCCGAGGGGATCAGCCCCGCGCGAGGCCCCTATTCGGCATTGCTCCGGGTGGGGCTTGCCGTGCCGTCCCGGTTGCCCGGTCCGCGGTGGGCTCTTACCCCACCGTTTCACCCTTGCCCTGCACGCAGGGCGGTCTGTTCTCTGTGGCGCTTTCCCTCGGGTTTCCCCGGCCGGGCGTTACCCGGCACCCTTGTCTCATGGAGCCCGGACTTTCCTCGGGCGCTGCCGCCCGCGGTCATCCGGCCCTCCGCGCAGTCACGAGGTAAGCGCCGGCCGCCCCGCCGTCAAGCGCAGCCCCGCCGCCAGCGCCCGGTCGGTATCGTCGAGTTGCCCCGAGGCCCAGGGCCGGAAGCGCATCCGGAACGCCCGCAGAAGCACCTCCGGAGCGGTGTCCGGGTATCCGAAGGCGCGCAGGTCCGTCGCGAAATCCCCCGGCGCGGCCGGTGCGGGCCAGACCGAAAGCCCTGCGCGGGCAAGCCTGCGCCAGTCGAACCGGGGGCCGGGATCGGCCTTGCGGTCCGGGGCCATGTCGGAATGGCCGATGACACCTTCGGGGGGTATGAGCCAGCGCCGCAGGATGCCGAAGAGCAGCCGCTCCAGCGCCGCCATCTGCGGTTCCGGGAAGGGGCTTGCGCCGTCATTGTCCAGCTCGATCCCGATCGAGCGCGAATTGACATCGCCCCGACCGGCCCATGCCCCTGCCCCGGCATGCCAGGCGCGCCGATCCTCGGGCACCAGCGCCTCGACCGCGCCGTTGCGTCCGATCAGCCAATGGGCAGATACCTCGGCCGCCGGGTCGCACAGCCGCGCCCGCGCCGCCGCGCAGCTTTCCATGGCAGTGTAGTGCAGAACGACAAGCTCGGGCCGGAGATCGCCGCGGCGTGGCCCGTGGTTCGGCGAGGCCACCTATTGCAGCGCCGCCCGGAACGGGCGCGGATCCCAGCCGCAGGCGAAGCCGTCGCCGTCGGGATCAACCCCCATCGGGTCGCGTTCGGGTCCGCCCCGGCGCAGGAATTCCTCCTGCGCAAGGTCGGCCGACACGAACCGCCCGCAGGCGGATTCGTAGCTGGTGAACCGGATCCCGCCGCGTCGATACATCTGCGTGCCGGGACTGTGCCGGGTGGACAGCGCGAATTCGACGATGTTCGGCCCGGCCGGTCCGGTCCGGGTGGGCAGCGCCGTGGGCTGGACAACGACATACTGCTCCCGCTGACGGCGCAGACGTTCGGCATCGCTCTCGATGCTTTCGCGCGCCGCAACCGCATCGAAGTCCTGTTCGTCCGAGATGCGCGGGCTGCCCGGCGCCGCATGGCGCAGCTCGCCCGACTGCGGCGCGATCCCGGCGAAGGTATCGGCCCGGGGCCGTTCGCCGGACGGCAAGGGCTGCGGTGCCGGCGCGGGGGCCGAGGCGATGCGTTCGCCGCTGATCGGCGGCTGGCGCGAGGGCGGCACGCCCGACAGTTCTGCCTGCCGCCGGGCCATGTAGTCGGCATAGCTTTCGAAGCCTACACCGCGCGCGGAATCCGGCACCTCGGGCGCGCAGGCCGCAAGGGCGAGGAGCACGGCAAGGGCAGCGGCAGGACGAAGCATCACATCCTCGGCATCGGTCTTTCGCGGCGGCTTACCACCATTTCCCGGGCTTGGAAACAAAGCCTGCCGCGCGTTCCAGCACGAGGGCGTGATTGAGAAGCCCGCCCTCGTCCCACGGTCGCCCGATCAGCTGCAACCCCAGAGGCAAGCCCTGCCGGTCAAGCCCCGCAGGGACCGATATGCCGGGCAGGCCCGCAAGGTTCACCGTCACGGTGAACACGTCGTTCAGATACATCTGCACCGGAGTGGCATCCGCCATCTCGCCCAGACCGAAGGCGGCCGAGGGCGTTGCGGGGGTCAGGATCGCGTCGATACCGTCGGCGAAGGCGATCTCGAAATCCCGCTTGATCAACGCCCGGACCTTGCGCGCGCGGTTGTAATAGGCGTCGTAGAAGCCGGCCGACAGCACATAGGTGCCGATCATCACCCGCCGCTGCACCTCGCTCCCAAAGCCTTCGCCCCGGGTCTTTTCGTACATCTCCACGATGCCCTCGCCCTGCGAGAGCGTCGCCCGGTGACCGTAGCGGACCCCGTCATAGCGCGCGAGGTTCGACGAGGCCTCGGCCGGGGCGATCACATAGTAGGCCGGCAACGCGTATTTCGTGTGCGGCAGGCTGATGTCGACGATCTCGGCACCGGCATCGCGCAGCATCTCGACACCCTGCTGCCAGAGCGCCTCGATCTCGTCGGGCATCCCGTCCATGCGGTATTCGCGGGGAATGCCGATCCGGTTGCCGCGGATGTCCCCGGTCAGCATGCCCTCGAAATCCGGCACCGGCAGGTCGGCCGAAGTGGAATCCTTCGGGTCGTGTCCGGCCATCGCCTGAAGCATGATCGCCGCATCGCGCACGGATTTCGTCATCGGCCCGGCCTGATCGAGGCTCGACGCGAAGGCGACGATACCCCAGCGGCTGACCCGGCCGTAGGTCGGCTTGATCCCGACGATGCCGGTGAAGGCGGCAGGCTGGCGGATGGAGCCGCCGGTGTCGGTTCCGGTGGCAGCAAGACAGAGATCGGCCGCGACCGCCGCCGCCGATCCGCCCGACGACCCGCCGGGGGTCAGCCGCCGGTCATCCACCTTCCACGGATTGACCGCGCAGCCGTAGCACGAGGTCTCGTTCGAACTGCCCATGGCGAATTCGTCCATGTTCAGCTTGCCCAGCATCACCGCGCCGGCGTCGAACAGCTGCTGGGTGACGGTCGATTCGTATTCCGGTCTGAACCCCCGAAGGATGTTGCTGGCGGCCTGGCTGGGCACGCCCCGGGTGCAGAACAGATCCTTGATCCCCACGGGGATGCCGCACATCGCCGGCGCCTCGCCCGCCCGCAGCCGCGCGTCGGCCGCCCGCGCCTGGGTCAGCGCGATCTCCGGCGTCTTGTGCACGAAGGCATTGAGCCCGTCGCCCGCATCCATCGCGGTCAGACAGGCCATTGTCAGATCCTCGGCGGTGATCTCGCCCTTGCGCAGCAGATCCCGCGCCTCGGCGATGGAAAGGCTGTTCAGGCTCATTCCACCACCTTCGGCACGGCAAAGAAGCCCTCGCGCGCATCCGGCGCATTCGACAGCACCTTCTCGGGATAGCCGCCGTCGGTGACTTCATCGGCTCGCCGCTTCAGCCGCATCGGCGTCACGCTGACCATGGGCTCGACCCCGGACACATCGACCTCGTTGAGCTGCTCCATGAAGGTCAGGATGCCCGACAGCTCCTGCGCGAGACGCGGGAGCGCCGTCTCCTCCACCCGGATCCGCGCAAGATGCGCCACCCTGCGCGCGGTGTCGATGTCGATGCTCATGGAAGCCTCCGGTCGGTCTGGCGGGGGTTTAGCGCCCTGCCCGATGCGCTGCAAGCGGCAGACCGATTCGCCCGGCCGGGCGGCGGCGTTGTTTCTGCCGGTCTCCGGTCCGGCGTGCAAACGGCGCATGCAAGGCGGTCCGGAGACAATGATGCGGCGATTCCCGGCGCGGTCGGCAGGAATTTGACCTGAGCATGCGACTGGAGGATACTTCGCGCGCGCTCCTGGCGGCAGCCATCCCGACTGCCGCTCGTTCGGGGTGAATCGTGGAGAGTGTCATGAAAGCATTGATCTCCGGCTCGGCGCTCGGGCTGGGCATAGCCGCCGTGCCAGCTGCGGCTGCAACCATCATCGACAACACCACCCACGGCCTTTACAACGCCGGCATCGGAACGGTGCTGGACGGAACCAATCCGTTCGGCGGCAACTTCATGTTCCCGCTCGCCAACGTCGCCGGCGGCGATCCCAGTCTCGACATTCCCGCCGCGAACGAGCCCGACCTGTCCGCCGCAGCTGGCGCGCTGGGCAACTGGCTGACGAACCCGGCAAGCCCCGGCGGCAGCTGGTCGGCCGGTCCGGTGGCGATCCCCCTGACATGGGCGGTGAACACCGAGACGGCGATCATCTATGCGCTGGACGCCGGACCGGGCAAGCTTCTGAAGAACGTCGTGGCCACCTTCGGCGTGGACAACGGTCTGTTCGTCTGGCTGAACGGCGTGTTCCAGGGCGGGCACCTGCGCCCCGGCGGCGTGGTGCTGGGCGAGTTCGTGGTCAACCTCGGCGATCTCGGTCCGGGCACGCATTACCTCCAGCTTCTGCGCGAGGATCATGGGGGCGCCACGGGCTATGCCGTCAGCATAACCGCCGATATCGCGGCGATCCCGCTGCCGGCCGCCGGCTGGCTCTTGCTGGCGGGGCTTGGCGGGCTGGTGGCCGTGCGTAGGCGCAGGCGCGCGGCCTGACACCCCCACGCAGGAACAAAGGGCCGCCCCCGTGGCGGCCCTTTTCGTTCAGGCCGTCAGCGGCCGCCGCCCCTTGCCGGACATGTGGCGCCGGTAGACCTCGATCATCCAGCCCAGCATCAGCCCGTTCAGGATGTGCCAAATGAAATGGGTGCCGAGCGGGAAGGCATCGCAGAGCTTCTGATCGAGCGACCGGAAGATCAGCGAGGCGACCAGGATCGCGGCCCCCACCGCCAGCCCCGCCGCCGTGCCCGGCGCACGGTTGCGCAGGATCACCGCATAGATCCCGATGAGCAGCGGCACCGGCCAGTAGAAGGCCGAGACCTCGAAGAACGGCAGCGCCCGGAATACCGGCGTCAGCGCGATGGCATAGGGGATGAACGCCAGCGTCACCAGCCCGGCAACCCAGGCCCGCTGTTCCAGGAAATCCCGGGTGGCGGCAAAGACATACAGCAGGATGAACGCGACGATGGGCAGCACGTCCATCAGTCCGGTCAGTCGGTTGGCATGGGTATGGAACAGATAGCTGCCGATCCCGATCACCGCCAGCACGACGACCATCGCCGTCGCCAGCGGCAGCCCGCCCCGCCGGGTGCGTCGCCACATCACGAAGGCGGCGATCAGGAACGACGCGTTCGTGACCGCGTTGACCGGCTCGGACCAGTATTCCGGCCCGGTCCGTTCGCAATAGGCATTGACCTGTTCGAACCAGTCCATTCCCTTCCCTCCGCCGGCTGCTAGAAACATAGGCGGCAACACGCGGAGGAAAACGATGAAAATCACCTGGCTCGGCCATTCCGGCTTTCGCATCGAGATCGGCGACCAGTGCCTGCTGATCGACCCCTGGCTTACCGGCAACCCCATGTTCCCCGAGGCTCGCCGGGCAGAAGCGATCGGCGGTGCCACCGCGGTTCTCGTCAGCCACGCGCATTTCGACCATGCGAACGATGCGCCGAAGGTCGCGAAGGAACTCGGGATCCCGGTGGTCGGCAAGTACGACCTGATGAGCTATCTCGAAAGCCGTGACGGCGTGCAGACGGTCGGGTTCAACAATGGCGGCACGGCGCGGCTCGGCACTGTCGCGGTGACGATGGTGGCGGCCAGCCATTCCTCGACGCTCGCGACCGAGAACGGACCGCTCTACATGGGCACCGAATGCGGCTACATGATCGAACACGGCGGGCGAACGATCTACTTCTCGGGCGATACCGACGTGATGGCCGACATGGCGGTGTTCCAGGACCTGCACGCGCCCGAGATCGGCATCCTGTCGGCCGGCGGATACTACACCATGGACATGAAGCGTGCGGCCTATGCGGCGCGCAAGTTCTTCGACTTCAAGGTTGTGATCCCTTGCCACTACCGGACCTTCCCGGCACTCGAGCAATCGGCCGAAGCGCTGGGCGCAGGCCTGCCCGGCGTGCGGGTGATCGAACCGCAGGTGCTCGAGCCGATCACGCTCTGACCTGCGGGCGGCCCGGCCCCGGCCCTGTCGGGCCGCACTGCAGCACAAGCATTACGCCGCAAGGAGTTGCGAGGCGGGCATTCATCCTTTTGCGAATGTGTAACCTTGGACAGCAGGAGTATGATTCGACCTCGGCGGCATGATTCGCGCGCCGATTCGCCGGAGGATTTCATGGCGCTTTTCCGTTTCCAGACCCTGACCGACGGTCAGCCGATTGCCTTCAACCCCAGCACTGACGAGTTGCTCTTCGACGGACCAGGCCAGACTGCGGGGCTCCTGCGTCTCGAACAGTCGGGCAACGACCTGGTGGTGTCGCTTGGCGCCAAGTCGATCATCCTGAGCGGTGTGCAGATCGAAACGCTGCGCATCGCCAGCGGCGCAACCGCGCCCAGCATCCGCTTCGCGGATGGAAGTCTCGTGATCATAGGCGACGGGACGACCGGGCGTCGGGCAGATATCTACGGTCAGTCGATGGACCTGTCGGGCACCAGTCTGGGGCATTACCTGGACGGCAGGGGCGGCGCCGATCTGATCATCGGGGGCTCGGGTGCGGACTGGATCGTCGGCAACACCCCGCCGGTGGGGCCGACCGCCCTGACCCATGTCTCGCAGGTCGCGGGCACCGGATCGCCCACGGCATCGGGCGCGCCCAGCATCAGCGGAGACGGTTCGCTCGTTGCCTTCACCGGAGCCTGGACCGGTTTCGGCAGCTCAAGCGATTCGGTGACCGACATCGTGATCAAGAACATCGTGACCGGCGAGGTTGCGGTGAAGAACGTCAAGCCATCCGGCCTTCCCGTCGTCTCCGGTGCGGGGTCTCCGGTATTCTCGGCGGACGGTCGCTTCGTCGCATTCCAGAGCGCCGACGACCTGCTTGGCGAAGGCGCCACGAATCCGGGCATCTATCGTGCAAGCGCCACCGGATCCGGGCTGGAAGCCGTGTCGAAGACCGGCAGCAGCTGGCTGAACGGGGAAAGCCGCAATGCCGACATGTCCGCCGACGGACGCTACGTCGTGTTCGAGAGCCGGGCGACGAATGGCGGGCCGGGCGGCGAGGGCAATTACTACGACATCTTCCTGAAGGACATGCAGACCGGCACGCTTACCCGCGTCTCGACCAGCATGACCGGGACCGACGGCGATCTGGACAGCCGCAACGCCAGGATCTCGGCCGACGGTCGCTATGTCGTGTTCGAAAGCCAGGCCACGAATCTCACCACCGACCGGACCGGATTCTTTTCTTCCGACATCTATCTCTGGGATCGCCTTTCGGGATCGCTGACCAACATAACCGCCGGTCTGGGCGGCCGTTTCAATGCCAGCGCACCGGACATCGCCCGCGACACCGCCGGCGGGATCGTCTATGGCGGCACGATCGTGTTTCACACCGAAAAGGCGCTGGTACCCGAGGACACGAACAACACGATCGATGTCTATGCCTACGACATGGCCAGCCGCTCCTTCACGCGCCTGTCGGTCCGCGAGGACGGCGGTCAGGTGTTTTCCCCCTCGCAGAACGCGCGCATCTCCGACGACGGTCGGTTCGTCGTCTTCCGCAGCTTCGCCGACGGTCTTGTGGACGGCGACACGAACGGGGTCGCCGACATCTTCGTGCGCGATCTTGTGACGGGTGAGCTGCGGCGCGTGTCCAACCCGCCCGGCGGCCAGGGCAACCAGAACGCCGTGGGCGAGGTCGCGATCTCGGCCGGCGGCGAGTGGATCGTCTTTGCCTCGCTGGCGTCGAACCTTGCCGGCACCGATGCCAACGGAACCGGCAGCGACGTGTTCCGGGTGTTGAACCCGCTGTTCCGGGACGTGCTGCGCGGCGGTCCGGGTGATGACACCTATGTCATCGATCGGCCCGACACGGTGTTCGAGAACCCCGACGAAGGCATCGACACGGTGCGCGCCTCGATCACCTATACGCTGCCCGACAATGTCGAGAACCTGCAACTGACCGGATTGCGCAACATAAACGGAACCGGCAACACCCTCGGCAACCACATCATCGGCAACAGCGGCAACAACCGGCTTCGCGGGCTCGACGGCGACGACACGCTCGACGGCGGCAGCGGTGGCAACGACACGCTGGAAGGCGGCGAGGGCAGCGATACCTACATCGTGGATCGCACGACCGGAATCACCATCGTCGAGACCGGCAGGACAGGCATCGACACGGTGCGCTCGTCGGTGACCTGGACGCTGGGCGACGGGCTCGAGAACCTCGTGCTGACCGGAACCGCAAACCGCAACGGAACAGGCAACGCCCTGAACAACGTCCTGACCGGCAACAGCGGCAACAACCGGCTGCGGGGACTTGCGGGCGACGACACCTTGCACGGCGGCAGTGGCGGCAAGCTGGGCAGCCCCGAAGCCAGAGTGCCGGGCTTGTCGTAGCCGATGCACAACGGCGACAAGGAGCCGCTGGGCTCACACAGCGGTGTTCGCGGTGAGGTGATCAGGTACTGGCATATGGAGGAGGAGGAG
>JBKBMT010000084.1:0-9570 GCA_046295655.1 Gemmobacter sp.
CCCATTCCGCCGCCCGCGGGGCCGCCCGCGCGGCCCGCCTCGGCCAGACTCAGCACCCGGGCAAGGTTCGACGCGAAGGTGGTCGCCGCCACAAGGCCGCGCGCTTCGGTCATCAGGGCGGTCAACGGCTCCACCAGGGTCGATTCCGACCGGCCAGGATGCTCGACGAAAACATTGGTGGAATCGCAGGTCATCACCTTGATGCCCGTCCGGCCGATCTCGGCCAGCATCGCCTCGTCCCAGGGCTCGCCCACGCGGGGGTCGAGGTCGATCTTGAAATCCGCCGAATGCAGGATCCGCCCCGCCGGGGTCTCGATCAGCAGCGCGGCGGATTCCGGGATCGAATGGCTGATGGGCACGAACTGCACCCGGAACGGCCCGGCCTCGATCCAGTGCGGCCGGGGCGGATGCACCTGCACCACCGAAGGGTCGAGCCCCTGATCCTCCAGCTTCATCTTCGCCAGCGCCGCGGTGAACTTGCGCGCATGGACCGGCGCGCGCAGCCGTGGCCACAGATGGCCCAGCGCGCCGACATGATCCTCGTGGCCGTGGGTGATGAAGATCGCCTCCAGCCGGTCGGCGCGGTCCGCCAGCCAGCTGATGTCGGGCATGATGAGATCGACCCCGGGGGTGGTCTCCATGTCGCCGAAGGTAACGCCGAGATCGACGAGGATCAGCCGCTCGCGGTCCTCGGGCCCGTAGCCGAAGACATAGGCATTCATGCCAACTTCCCCCGCCCCGCCGAGCGGAAGATAGATCAGCCGGTTCGCACTCATCCCTGCCCCAGTTCCCTGTTGTAGCGGTGGATCAGGACCAGGCCATGCATGGTCAGGTCATCCTCCACCGCGTCGAAGATCGATGTGCCCTGCTCGAACAGCGAGGCAAGGCCGCCTGTCCCGATCACCTTCATCGGCCGGCCCCGTTCGGCCCGAATCGCGCCGACGATGCCCTCGACCAGCCCGACATAGCCCCAATACACGCCGGACTGCATGCAGGCCACCGTATTCGTGCCGACCACCCGGTCGGGCTTGCTGATGTCCACATGGGGAAGCGCCGCGGCGGCCATGTGCAGTGCCTCGAGACTGAGATTGACCCCGGGCGAGATGACGCCGCCGACATAGGCGCCGTCCACATCCACCACGTCGAAGGTGGTGGCGGTGCCGAAATCCACCACGATCAGGTCGCCCCCGTGCCGGTCGAAGGCGCCGGCGCTGTTCACCAGCCGGTCCGGGCCAACCGTCGTGCCCTGATCGACACGCGGCGGGTTCGGCAGATCGCATCCCGGCTTGCCGACAACCAGCGGCCGGCAGTCGAAATAGCGGCTGGCGAGGACGCGGAGGTTGAACACCACCCGCGGCACGGTCGAGGAGACGATGACCTCCGTAATGCGCGCCGCGACCCGGTTGAGCTGCATCAGGGTGGAGAGCCAGACGAAGTATTCGTCCGCGGTCCGCCGGTGGTCGGTGGCCATGCGCCAGGTCGCCACGAACCGCGACCCGTCCCAGATGGCGAAGACGGTGTTGGTGTTGCCGCAGTCGATTGCCAGAAGCATCAGCCTTCCTCCCCGAGGATCAGACCGGAAAGAACACATCGGCCGCGGGCACGGCGGTCCGGCCTTCTGGGGTCAGCAGGACAAGGGCGCCGGTCCCGTCGATGCCCTCGAACCGGCCGGACAGGTCCCTGTCTCCGGCCCGGACCCGGATCGCCTCGCCCAGCCGGGCGGCATGGGCCAGCCAGGCGTCGCGCAGGGGCGCAAAGCCGTCGGCCTCAAGCCGCGCGTCCCAGTGCGCGAACCGCGGCGCGAGCGCGTCAAGCAGCGCCCGCGGCTCGATCCGCACCCCCGTCCCGGCCAGAACCGAAACCGGGGGCAAGGCACCCGGTTCCACCGCTTCGGGGGGCGGGGCCGCGATCAGGTTCACCCCGATCCCGACCGCGAGCCAACCGATCGCGCCGCCGCTGCCGCTGCTTTCCAGAAGGATGCCCGCCACCTTGCCGCCCGACAGGAGCACGTCGTTGGGCCATTTCAGCGACAGCGCGGCGCCCGCCCCGGTCAGCCGCTCCAGCGCCTCGCGCAGCGCGACCGCGGCCACGAAGGACCGCAGCGCGGCCTGCGCCGGCTGCCCCGAGGGGCGCATCAGCAGCGTCGCGTGGAAGTTTCCGCGCGGGCTGACCCAGGCCCGGCCGCGCCGGCCGCGCCCGAGGCTCTGGAAGCCGGCCATGATCCATTCCGGCCCTGCCCCGGCAGACGCCCGCCGCGCGGCCTCGGCGTTCGTGCTGTCGATCTCGTCCAGCACCCGCCGCCCGACGCCTTCCGGCCAGGGCTCAGCGGACAAGCGAGGCCGCCGCCGCCGCCGCCAGCGGCTCGATCCCGAACAGGTTGACGATGCCGATCAGCATCACCGCGGCACTGCCCGCCATCAGCGCCCATTGCGCTGGCACCATGCGGCTTTCCAGCTCTGCCCCCTCGCGGCCGAAGTACATGTAGTAGACGATCCTGAGGTAGTAGAAGGCGCCGATCACCGAGGCGATCACGCCGGCCACTGCAAGCCAGGCCATCCCCGCATCGACCGCGGCCTTCAGCACATAGAACTTGCCGAAGAAGCCCAGCAGCGGCGGCACCCCGGCGAGGCTGAACATCAGCAGAAGCAGCGCGAACGCCTTGCCCGGCTCGGCCCGGGCGAACAGGTGCAGGCTGTCGATGTCCGTCACCTGCCGGCCGTCGCGTTCCATCGACAGGATGAAGGCGAAGGTGCCCACGTTCATCGCGACATAGATCGCCATGTAGATCAGCATCGCCTGGATGCCGACGGCCGTGCCGACCGCAAGCCCGATCATCGCAAAGCCCATGTGCGCGATCGAGGAATAGGCCATCAGCCGCTTCATGTCGCGCTGGCCGATCGCCGCCACAGCGCCGAGGAACATCGAGGCGACGGCCAGCGCCGCGATAACCTGTCCCCAATCGCCCGGGATCGCGCCGAAGGCGTCGTGCACCAGCCGCGCAAACAGCGCCATGGCTGCCACCTTGGGCGCGGTGGCGAAAAGCGCGGTGACGGGCGTGGGCGAGCCTTCGTAGACATCGGGCGTCCACATGTGGAACGGCACGGCCGAGACCTTGAACGCCAGCCCCGCCAGCATGAACACCATGCCGAACAGCACCCCGAGCGGCACGTCGTCCTGAAGCGTGGACAGGATGCCGGCAAAGTTCGTGGTTCCGGAGAAGCCGTAGATCAGCGACGCGCCGTAGAGCAGCAAACCAGAGCTGAGCGCGCCGAGCACGAAATACTTCAGCCCCGCCTCGGTCGAACGCACGCTGTCGCGCCGCAGGGCCGCAACGACATAAAGCGACAGCGACTGAAGCTCGAGCCCCATGTAGAGCGCGATCAGATCCCCGGACGAGACCATCATCATCATGCCGAGGACCGCGAGCGCGATCAGGATCGGGTATTCGAACCGCCCGAGACCGCGCCGCTCGACGTAGTCCTGACCCATGACCAGCACCGCCGCCGCAGAGACCAGGATCATCACCTTGGCGAAGCGCGCGAAGGGATCGTCGACGAACATGCCGTCGAAGGCGATCGAGGTGCCCTGCCCCGTCGCCCCGATCCAGAAGGCAAGGATCAGGAACAGCCCCGCGGTGCCCCAGGTCAGGATCGGGGTCAGCTGGTCGCGCGTGGTATAGACCGCGCCCAGCAGCGCGGCCATGGCGCAGACCGCCAGCGTGATCTCCGGCAGGACGACGGACAGGTCGGCGGCAATCATAGCGCGCTCCTCAGTTCTGGGCCAGACGGCTGCCGGCATCCGCCGGGATCGCCGCCTGATACTCGGTCACCAGCGCCGAGACGCTGGGCCCGATGATGTCGGTGACAAGGCTCGGATAGACGCCGAGCAGGATGGTCATGACGACGAGCGGCGCAAAGATCGCCTTCTCGCGCCGGGTCAGGTCGGTGATGCCCTTCAGGCTTTCCTTGATCAGGTCGCCGAACACCACCCGGCGATAGAGCCACAGCGCATAGGCCGCCGACAGGATCACCCCCGAGGTCGCCACTGCCGCGACCCAGGTATTGACCTGGAAGATACCCATCAGCGTCAGGAACTCGCCGACGAAGCCCGAGGTGCCGGGCAGGCCCACGTTGGCCATGGTGAACAGCATGAAGATCGCCGCATAGGCCGGCATCCGGTTCACGAGACCACCGTAGGCGTCGATCTCGCGGGTGTGCATCCGGTCGTAGATGACGCCCACGATCAGAAACAGCGCGCCCGAGATGAAACCGTGGCTGATCATCTGGAAGATCGCGCCGTCGATGCCCTGCTGGTTCGCGGCGAAGATCCCGGCGGTCACGTAACCCATGTGCGCGACCGAGGAATAGGCGATCAGCTTCTTCATGTCGGATTGTGCCAGCGCGACGAGGCTCGTGTAGACGATCGCGATGGCCGACAGCCACAGCACGAAGGGCGCCAGCAGGTCCGAGGCGACCGGGAACATCGGCAGACTGAACCGCAGGAAGCCGTAGCCGCCCATCTTCAGAAGGATCGCCGCCAGCACCACCGACCCGGCCGTCGGCGCCTGCACGTGCGCGTCGGGCAGCCAGGTGTGCACCGGCCACATCGGCATCTTCACCGCGAACGAGGCGAAGAAGGCCAGCCACATCAAGGTCTGCGCGCCGCCCGCGATCTGCCAGCCCATCAGGCTGACCGGCCCGGCGTCGAACTGGTGGTTCAGCAGCGCCGCGATGTCGGTCGTGCCGGCCTCGACATACATGTAGACCATCGCGACCAGCATCAGCACCGAGCCGAGGAAGGTGTAGAGGAAGAACTTGAACGCGGCATAGATCCGTTCCTTGCCGCCCCAGATGCCGATGATCAGGAACATCGGGATCAGGCCCGCCTCGAAGAACAGGTAGAACAGCACGAGGTCCAGCGCGACGAAGACGCCGAGCATCAGCGTCTCGAGCACCAGGAAGGCGATCATGTATTCCTTGACCCGGTGCGTCACGTCCCAGCACGCGGCGATGGTCAGCGGCATCAGGAACGTGGTCAGCATCACGAACAGGATCGAGATGCCGTCCACCCCCAGCTTGTAGCGCAGCCCGGCGATCCAGGACCGTTCCTCGACGAACTGGAATCCGGTGTCCGCCGGGTCGAAACCGGCAAGCAGGAACAGCGAGATCAGGAAGGTGGCCGTGGTCGCCAGCAGCGCCAGCCACTTGGCGTTGCGCTGCGCGGCCGGATCATCGCCGCGCAGGAACGCGGCCATGATGAGCGCCGCCACGGCGGGGGTGAAGGTGATGATCGAAAGCAGGTTGTCCATGGCTCAGCGCCCCCCCGCCAGCGTCATCCAGGTGATCAGGATCACGATCCCCAGCACCATGGCGAAGGCATAGTGGAACACGTAGCCCGACTGCGCCCGCCCAGCCATCCGCGTGACCCAGGGCACGATGCCCATGGCCAGACCGTTGATCCCGCCGTCGATCACGCCGCCGTCGCCGCGACGCCACAGGAACCGGCCCAGCCATTTCGCCGGTCGGACGAAGATCCAGTCGTAGATCTCGTCGAAATACCACTTGTTCAGCAGGAACAGGTAGAGCGGCCGCTGGTTCTCGGCCAGCCGCCCCGGCAGGTCGGGCCTTCGGATGTAGAACAGCCAGGCCAGCGCCAGCCCGGCCAGCATCGCCACGAAGGGGCTGAGCCGCACCCAGACCGGAACATAATGCGCGTCATGCAGCACCGTGTTGGTCGGCGCCATGAAGATGGCGCCGCGGCCCGGCACGTCGATCCCCGGCACCGGCGCGGCCTGTCCGGCCGCGGTGCGTTCGGCATGCGGGCCCTCGCCCACCGCCTCGCCTTCGTCGGCCGTGGCGTCCGCATGGGCGTCGGCATGGACCTCGGCCGCCGCCGGGATGCCGAACCATGTGCGCACCGAGGCATCCTTGCCGAAGAACACCCCATACCAGACCATGCCCGAGAACACCGCCCCCAGCGCCAGCACGGCCAGCGGGACGAGCATGACCGGCGGGCTTTCGTGGGCGTGTTCGTGGGTATGGTGATCGCCGCGCGGGGTGCCCCAGAAGGTCATGAACATCAACCGCCAGGAATAGAACGAGGTCATCGCCGCCGCCGCGACCAGAAGCCAGAAGGCGAAAGTGCTGCCGACGAAGGCGCTTTCGATCACCGCGTCCTTCGACAGGAACCCGGCAAAGCCGATATGGGTCAGCGGGATGCCGACCCCGGTGATCGCCAGCGTGCCGATCAGCATGGCCCAGAAGGTCCAGGGCATCTTGCGGCGCAGTCCGCCATAGTTCCGCATGTCCTGTTCGTGGTGCATGCCGTGGATCACCGAGCCTGCGCCGAGGAACAGCATCGCCTTGAAGAAGGCATGGGTGAACAGGTGGAACATCGCCACCGAATAGACGCCCACACCGGCGGCCACGAACATGTAGCCAAGCTGCGAACAGGTCGAATAGGCGATGACCCGCTTGATGTCGTTCTGCACCAGCCCCACCGTGGCCGCGAAGAAGGCGGTGACCGCCCCGATCACGACCACCATTGCCTGCGCATCGGGTGCGTATTCGAACACCGGCGACATGCGGCAGACCAGGAACACGCCCGCGGTCACCATGGTGGCGGCATGGATGAGCGCGGAAACCGGGGTCGGGCCTTCCATCGCGTCGGGCAGCCAGGTGTGCAGGAACAGCTGCGCGGACTTGCCCATTGCACCGATGAACAGAAGCACCGCCAGCAGGTTCGCGGCGTTCCAGTCGGTCCACAGGAAGCGCAGTTCGGTCTCGGCCAGCGCCGGCGCGGCGGCGAAGATGTCGTCGAACCGGATCGAGTCGGTCAGGTAGAACAGCCCGAAGATCCCCAGCGCCAGGCCGAAGTCGCCGACCCGGTTGACGACAAAGGCCTTGATCGCCGCCGCATTGGCGCTGGCCTTGCGGTAGTAGAAGCCGATCAGCAGATAGGAGGCGACGCCCACCCCTTCCCAGCCGAAGAACAGCTGCACCAGGTTGTCGGCCGTCACCAGCGTCAGCATGGCGAAGGTGAAGAACGACAGATAGGCGAAGAAGCGCGCCTGGTAGTGCTCGCCCTCGCGCCAGTTGTCGTCGTGGGCCATGTAACCGAAGCTGTAGAGATGGACGAGCGCCGAGACGGTGTTGACCACCACCAGCATGATCGCGGTCAGCCGGTCGAGCCGGATCGACCAGTCGGTGCCAAGGCTGCCGGATTCGATCCAGCGCATCAGCACGATCTGCCGGGTCTCGCCATCGTGGCTCAGGAAGATTACCCACGACAGGGCCGCCGCCAGGAAAACAAGGGCGGTGGTTATGATCATGCCGTTGCGTTCGCCGATCAGGCGCCAGCCGAAACCGCAGATCAGCGCGCCGACCAGCGGCGCCAGGAGGATGACGGTTTCCATCGGCTCAGCCCTTCATCACGTTCACGTCTTCCACGTCGATCGTTCCGCGGTTGCGGAAGAAGCAGACGAGGATGGCAAGGCCGATCGCCGCCTCGGCAGCGGCCACGGTCAGCACGAACATCGTGAACACCTGTCCGACCAGATCGCCGAGGTGGCTCGAGAAGGCGACGAGGTTGATGTTCACGGCAAGCAGCATCAGCTCGATCGACATGAGGATCACGATCACGTTCTTCCGGTTCAGGAAGATGCCGAAGATCCCGATGACGAACAGCGCCGCCGCCACCGTCAGGTAATGTTCCAGTCCCACCATCTTTCGGTCCCTCGCCGGCGGTCAGGCCGCCTTGTCATTCGTTGCCGGCCGGTCAGTCCGCCGGCCGCTTGTCCCATTTCGTCCCGCGACAGGCACAGCCGAGCCCCAGGAACTGTCCGTTCAGCGTGATCCGCCCGCCGGCCTGCACCGGCACCACATCCGTCATGCCGATCCGCCGGCCCGCCGCCGTCGCCACGGCCAGCGCATCGTCCTCGCCCCGCGCCAGCGCCGCCCCGATCGCGTCGCGCAGGGCGTCGATGAACAGGACCGGCTGGCTGTCGGGCGCGATGCGCCGGGTGCCGATCGCGACACCGCGGCCGGTCTTGCAGTCGAGGACCACGGCATGCGCCTCGCCCCGGCAACCGTCGCTCTGATAGGCGGACTGAAGCGCCACCCGTTCCCAGACAAGTTGCACCTGGCCCAGTCCGATGCGGGTATGTGCGTCCACCTGATAGTGCAGCTCGCAGAAGTCGCCGCGCACGGGCACGTCCGAGGGCAGGCCGCCATCGAGCAGGCACGGGGCAAGCTGCCCGCCCGCAAGTCCGACCGCCAGGACGATGCCCGCCATGCCCATCGGATCAGAGCCCCTGCCCCGGCTTCACGTCGCGCAGTTCCATCGCCTTCGCCGGATCGCGATACATCTGCGCCAGCACATCCTGCCGCTTGATGTTGGTCCGGTGCCGCAGCGTCAGCGCGATCGCGCCGATCATCGCCACCAGCAGGATCAGACCGGCCGCCTGGAAGGCATAGATGTAGCGATCATAAAGCAGAAGCCCCAGCGCCCGGGTATTCTCGACCTCCAGCGGATCGGGCGTCACCGCCTGCCTGAGGCCGAGCGCACCGTCGGCCTGCACCCAGGCCCCCAGCGCCAGCCCGAACTGCATCAGCAGAACCGTCCCGATCAGCAGCGCCAGCGGCACATACCGCGCCATCTCGCCCTTCAGCGCGGCGAAGTCGATGTCGAGCATCATCACCACGAACAGGAAGAGCACCGCGACGGCGCCGACATAGACGATGATCAGCAGCATCGCCACGAATTCCGCACCCAGCAGCACGAACAGGCCCGCGGCGGAGAAGAAGGCAAGGATCAGCCAGAGCACCGAATGCACCGGGTTGCGCGCCACCACCACCAGAAGCCCCGCGGCGACGGTGACGATGGCAAAGACGTAGAAGGCCAGATCGGCAACGGTCATTCCTCGGTCCCTCCGGTTTCGCCGAACACGCCCTGGGCGATCTCCAGCGCCTTCTGCATGGCCGGCAGGCCGCCGAACATGCTCATCTGATAGATCACTTCCGCGATCTCGCGCTTGGTCGCCCCGGCCTCGATCGCGTGGCGCACGGTCAGCTTGATCTGCGGCTCGGCCTGGGCGCCCAGCACCGTAAGCGCCGCAAGCGTGACCAGAAGCCGGGTCTTGGCATCCAGCCCCTCGCGGTTGAAGGTCCGGCCAAAGGCCATTTCCATGAAGTCCTTCGACATCGTCGGGACGAGGTTCTCGAAGCCCTTGACCTGAAAGGTCTCGAGCGCCGGGTTGAACGCGCGGGCCATCTGCTGGGACTGTTCCAGCATGGACTGCATCATCTTGGTCCAGGCATCGGTCATGGCGCCGGGCTCCTGACGCAAAGGAAGAAGTTCACGTTCGCAAGTCCGGCCGTGACCGAGGTCATGAAACCGATGTTGCTGCGCTGCTGGTCGGGGCCGGCGGGATAATCCGGCGAGGTGGCGAGCACAACCGAGCCGCCCGGCGTCCATCCCTCGGGGCAGCCCTCGGCCGACCGTGCCAGAAGCACGACGCCGGCGCCCAGATCGCCCGATCCGGCCGCTCCGGCGGGCCCCTGCGCGCCGGCC
>JBKBMT010000085.1:0-9543 GCA_046295655.1 Gemmobacter sp.
GTTCAGCGGCGCAGGCCCTGCCGGTGGCTTCCGGGCGTCGGAGATGGTCGTCCCTCCCGGTGCGGTTCGGATGCTGGCGGATATGACCGGTTTACATGTTGGCAGGCAAGTGCTTTCCTTGCCGCGTCGCGGCACGGCCGCGTGATCCGTCGCGGAAAACACCGGAACCGGACAATGTCGGGCTTCACCTTCACAGCACCGCGGCGGCGCTTCGCCGGGGCGCGCGCCACTGTGGCGCTGATGCTGCGCGAGATGGCCACGACCTATGGTCGGTCGCCCGGAGGCTATGCCTGGGCATTTCTCGAACCGGTTGCCGGCATCGCCATCCTGACGCTGTTCTTCTCGTATCTGGTGCGCCAGCCCCCGCTCGGGACAAGCTTTGCGCTGTTCTATGCGACCGGGTTCCTGCCGTTCATGACCTACATGACCGTGTCGAACAAGATCACGGGCGCGATACGCTTTTCCCGTCCGCTTCTGGCCTATCCCAGCGTCACATACGTCGATGCGATCCTCAGCCGGTTCCTGCTGAACCTGCTGACCAATCTGCTGATCTCGATCCTGGTCCTCGCCGGCATCATCGTTCTGTTCAGGCTCAACATCTCGATCGACTACCCCGAGGCGCTGATCGCGCTCGCCATGGTCGCGGTGCTGGCGCTGGGGATCGGAACCTTCAACTGTTACGTTGCCAGCAGCTTTCCCGCCTGGGAACAGATCTGGTCGATCGTCAACCGCCCGCTGTTCCTGATCTCGGGCGTGTTCTGGCTGATCGACGAAGTGCCCGAGCCCTACCGCGGCTGGCTCTATCTCAACCCGGTGGCGCAGGTCGTGGCCCAGACCCGCAAGGCGTTCTACGTCAACTACAACGCGCCCGCGGTCTCGCTTGCCTATGTCTTCCTGTTCGGCCTGATCGCTCTGGTCTTCGGGTTGCTGCTCCTATATCGCGACAACCGCAGGATTCTGAACGAGGGCGCCTGACCGGCCGGCCGGGACGGGCTTTCCAGTGACGAGGCAGCGATGCAGCCCGAAACCCCCGATCCGCTGAGCCGGATCTTCCGGTTCCTTCAGGTGCTGGTGCTGACCCGCCGGCAGCGGCGCTACCGGCGGGAGATCCTTCGCGCCGGCGTGTTCGACCCCGTGTTCTATCGGGGCGCCTATCCGCAGATCAATCCGATCTACCGCCGGATACCGGTCAACCACTATATCGCCTATGGCGAGGCGATGGGTTATCGGCCGAACCCCGATTTCTCGCCCCAGGACTATCTGCGCTACAACCCCGATGTCGCGCAGGCGGGGATGCCGCCTCTCCAGCACTTCATCCGCATCGGCCGGCAGGAGAACCGGTTGACCAAGGAGGTGCCCCAGGTCGTCGTCATGTCGCCGGTGGACATGCCGGTGCTGCGGTTCGACCCGGACCGGCCGCGGGCTCCGTTCGCGATATGTGTGCACATATACTATCCCGATCTCTGGCCCGAGTTCGAGGCGGTGCTGCGGCGCGTCGGCGTGCCGTTCGATCTCTACCTGACCGCAACCTTCCGCGGCGAGGAAACGGGCGCGCTCCTCGACGAGGTGCGCCGCGCCTTTCCCGCGGCGCAGACCTTCGCCATGCCGAACCATGGGCGCGACATCCTGCCTTTCGTCGCGCTGATCAATGCCGGCGCCTTCGACGGTTACCGGGCGGTGGCCAAGATCCACACCAAGCGGTCGCCGCACCGCATCGACGGCGACCGGTGGCGCCGGCATCTGATCGACGGGATCCTGCCGGCGGAGGGGCTGGGCGAACGGCTCGACGCCTTCCTTGCCGATCGCGAGGCGGCCTTCTGGGTCGCGGACGGCCAGCACTATACCGGCACCGAGTGGTGGGGCAGCAACGAGCCGCGCACCCGCGATCTTCTGCGGCGGGTGGAGCTGACGGCAAGGCCCGATGCTCTGTCCTTTCCGGCAGGGTCGATGTACTGGGTCAAACCCTTGATGCTGGGGATGATCCGGGCCCTGCAGCTGACACCCGAGGATTTCGAACCCGAACAGGCCCAGGTGGACGGCACCACGGCACATGCGATCGAGCGTGTTCTCGGCCATTTCGCCGAAGCCGCGGGCATGGCGGTGCGCCAGACATCGGAGTTGGGTGCCGCCGCGGCGGCGGCGCCCGCCCCGCCATCCTTCGTCAGCGCCTTCTACCTGCCGCAGTTCCATCCGGTGCCGGAAAACGACGCCTGGTGGGGCAAGGGCTTCACCGAATGGCGGTCGGTCGTCGCGGCGCAGCCGAAATTCCCGGGCCACATGCAGCCCATGCTTCCCGCCGACCTCGGCTTCTACGACCTGAGGGTTACCGAAGTGATGGGCGAGCAGGCGGCGCTGGCGCGCGCGTCGGGCATCGACGCCTTCTGTGTCTATCACTACTGGTTCGACGGCCGCCGGATCCTCGAGACGCCGATGGACCGCCTGCTGGCGCGGCCCGAGATCGCCTTCCCCTTTTACCTGTGCTGGGCCAACGAAAGCTGGCGGCGCAACTGGGACGGGCTGTCCGGCACGGTGCTGCTGGCCCAGACCTATGCGGAAGGGTTCGAGGCGGCGCTGGCCGCGGATGTGGCCCGCTACATGCGCGACCCGCGCTACGCCCGGCCCGACGGCCGCCGGCCGCGCTTCGTGATCTACCGTCCCGAGGACATGCCCGACCCGGATCGCAGCGCGATGCGGCTCCGCGCCGCCTTCGCCGCAGAAGGAGTCCCGGAGGTCGAGCTCGGCGCGGTCACGTTTCACATTGCGGGTGAGAACCCCGTCGATCCGGGCACCTTCGATTTCTGGATCGAGATGCCGCCGCACGGGCTTGTCACCGCGAGCGACTACCTTTTCGGCGGGCGAGACGGCAACCGGATGGGGGCGGTGGCGCCCGGTTTCCGCGGCCTCATCTACGATTACGCGGCCGCGGCGCGCCGGTCGTGCGCGGCTGCCCATGCCGCGGCCCTTCCTCCCAACACCATCGCCGGCATCATGCCGAGCTGGGACAATACCGCGCGCCGCGGCCTCGACGCCCATATCGCCCACGGGGCCAATCCCGCCACCTTCGAGGCCTGGCTGCGCAGCCTGCTGCGCGACCGGCTCGACGGGTCCTATCGGCGCGAACTGTTCGTCAACGCGTGGAACGAATGGGCCGAAAAAGCCGTGATGGAGCCGAGCCAGCGTTTCGGGCGGCTTTACCTCGACGTGCTGGCGGCGCATACCCGGTCGGATCGGACCTGAAGGCACGCGCCCGGATGAAGCGACTGGTACTGCATATCGGCACCCACAAGACCGCGACCACGACGGTTCAGGACACCTTCGCCAACAATGCCGCGCTGCTGCGGCGACATGGTCTGATCTATCCGCGCCTGAGCCGCTTCACCGGTCACCACGGGCTCGTGACGGACTGGAACCGCCTGCCGGACCAGTTCCATCCGCCCGGCGGCAGCCGGGCGTTGTGGCGGGGTCTGGCGTCCGACTTCGGCCAGGACGGCGCGACGGTGCTCGTGAGCAGCGAGGAACTGTCGCGCGCGCATGCGGACCACCGGGTCGATTTTCGCGAGGTCCGCGACCTCGTGTCCGGCTTCGACCGCGTCGAGGTGGTCTGCCTGCTGCGCGAACAGTGGCAGTTCATGCAGTCGATCTATCTCGAGCTGGCCAAGAAGATCATGCCTCCGCGCCCCTACAAGCTGGTCAAGGACGCGCTGGCGCGCAACATGTGCGCCGGGCTGTGGGTCGACTACAACGGGCTTTACGACCACCTCCTGACGGCCTTCGCCCCGGACGAGATCACCTTCATCGACTTCGATATTGCCCGGCGGGCAGAGGGCGGCGTCATCGGCACGTTGTTGCGTCATCTCGACATTGCGCTCGACCCGGCCGAACTGAAACCGGTGAACAACGGCGCCTCGAACGTATCGCCCCCCGCCCTTCCGGCCTGGGCGGCGAATATTGCCGCAGAGCCGCGCGTCGCCCCGTCCTGGCTGATCGGGGCGATGGCGTCCGCTTTCCAGACCGTCTTCGGCGCGGATGCGCGATCCTGCCTGTTCACCCGTGCGGAGATGGACCTGATCCGCGATCACTTCGCGCCGCTGAATGCGCGCTTCGTCGAACGGGTCGGGATGGTGCAGAAGGGCTTCGGGCTGAGCCGGACGCCGCCCGACCGCGAATTCGTGTTTCGCGACATGGTCAAGGAGAAGTTCTGGACCACCGCCACGCGCTGCACCTTTGCGGCCGCGCATGACCGGATGCGCGACGCTGCCGTTCACGACAAGAGGTCGACGACGGTCGGGCCGAGCTGAAGCCGGATCGCGGGTTCGCCGGCGCCATCGACCAGCGCCCAGACGATATGGCCGGTCGGGCGATGGATCACGAAGGCTTCCATCACGTTAGGATTGCCCGAGCGCACGCCCTGCGCATTTGCGGTATGGGCAAAGTTCACCTGGAACTGGGCCCGGGTCGCGCCGGGCTGTCCGAACAGCAGGATGTCGCCCTGGGCGGCGCTGTAATCCTGGATCCAGTCAGACCCGTGATCGCGGATGCCGAGGTGAAAGAATGTGTCGGCCCCCGGCCCGCCGTTCAGCCGGTCATGCCCCCAGCCGCCGTTGATCCAGTCGTTGCCGGGCCCCCCGAAGATCAGATCCGACAGCGGCCCGCCGCCGAGAACATCGTCGCCGTCCTGCCCGAACAGGGTGTCGGCCCCGAACCCCCCCTCCATCGTGTCGTTGCCCGGGCCGCCGTAGATCACGTCATTCCCGTAGCCACCATCGATCCGGTCATTGCCGGCGCCGCCATAGATCAGGTCGGCCAGATCCGCCGGCGACGAGCCGCCGAAGATCACGTCGTCCCCGTCGCCCCCGTTCAGGGTATCGGCCCCGTCGCCGCCGAACAGGGTGTCGTCGCCCGCATGCCCGCGCAGCACGTCGTTGCCTGCGCCGCCATAGAGCACGTCATGCAGCGGACCGCCCTCGAGCGTATCGGGGCCGGGGGTTCCGCCCAAGGCCACGCCCGGCCGCGGCGTCGTCCCGACGATATGGCCGCCGCGCATCTGATACACCCACAGTCCCGTGACGCCCGTGTTTCCGGGCAGATCCGGCAGGGCGGTCAGCGCCTCGTGCTCCGCGCCCGGCAGCACCGTGACCGGCCCCGGCAGATGCGCGGACCCGATCCAGGCGCGGGCGCCCGCGTCGTCGGGGGCGGTGCCGATGGTCCAGCGGATCGCCTCGTAGCGGAACACGATGTCGAAATCCCCGCCGCCGCGATCATGAAGCTGTAACTGGAAGCGGTTCGGCGTGTCGTGGTCGCGGCGGAAACGGCCGACATTGTCCCAGGTGACCGAGACGACACTGCGCTGCGCGTCGACATCCACATGGATCAGCCCGCTTTCCCGCCCCTCGCCGTTCAGCCGCGTGTCCACGTCCGACCAGAACGGGGCGATCAGGTCGGGAAAGGCGTCGCGGTTCTCAAGCGTCGGATAGTCGGCAAAGGCCCGCCCGAAGCTGACCGTGCCGTTGGTGTTGATCCAGATCCGATCGGCAGACCATGTGGTGCCGAAGAAGTTCAGCCCCCCGGCGAACACCGCCGACCAGTCCTGCCGCATCGACCCGTCATCCGACCGGGGCAGTTGCAGCTCGCCCAGCCCGTCCGGGCCGCCGAGCCCGGTCTGAACCCTTCCGCCGCCCGAGATCATCCGACGCTTCCCATCCTGCCGCCGCAGTCTGCCCCGCAGGAATTACCGGGAGTTGAATCTGCAACATGACCCCGCATTTCGTTTGACGCAGGGGAACGTGCGCGCAAACAATCGAAATCGTGTTCGGTTTTCGGTTCACCAGCCAGATTTTGCATAAGGGAGATCGAGGATGACGACATTCACCTACAATGCCCTTGTCGTGCTGCGCGACAGCTCCGGCGCCGTAACGTCGATCGGGTCCGGCACGGCGGGTCTGGTGGTCGCGCCCGGCGTCACGGGCCTGTCCTACACCGCAAGCGCCCCGCCCTCAGGAACGTTCCCGATCGCCAACTTCGACCCCGCGGAAATGTACCGGCCGCTGTTCAACGGCGCGCCGATCGTGGAATCGGCAGAGCAGACGACGACGTTCCGGATCGGCCAGCACGTCCATTCCGGGGGATTGGTGACCCAGCTGCTGGTGCTGCACACCCAGCAGGCCAGCGGGGCCAGCCGTTCGGTCATCGTGCAGCTGGGCGGCGCACCCCTGCCTGCCTTCGGCTCCGTCGCAGATTTCACCAACTACATCTCCGCGCTGACCTCGTCCGGGCAGGTCCCGTCCGGCCCCTTCGCGCCCGGCTCGACCTTCGGTCTCGGCAGCCTGCCGGGGCTTGTCGGAACGACCGAAAACGACCTGATCTTCGGCTGGCCGACGAACGACACGCTGAGCGGCGGCATCGGCAACGACACGATCCACGGCGAGGGAGGGGACGACCGGATCTTCGGTGGCCCGGGCGACGACCGGCTGTTCGGCGGTGCGGGGAACGACACGATCTTCGGCGGGCCCGGGGCCGACACCATCGACGGCGGGGCCGGCGATGACCAGATCAACCCGGGACGGGCGCCGGGGGCTTTTGGAAGCGGCAACTTCATTTTCGGCAGCGCCGGCAACGACACCATCGACTTCGGCGACGTGCAGAAGGGCGACGGCTTCACCTATCTGAACTACCGCCTTCTCGGAGCCCCCATCACGGTCACCATCAACGGTCCCGCAAACACCGGCACAATCGCGAAGGCCGGTCAGGGGATCGATACCCTTGTCAACGTGAACCGGCAGCTTGACGCAGATGCCAACGGCCTGAACATCGAAGGCACGCCGGGCAGCGACTCCTTCACCGTCAACGGCGGCGCCGAGACGTTCGTGAACCTTTTCCCAGGCGCGGGGTCCGACAGCTTCAACATAACGCTCAGCGGCGTTGTCCGCATTGTTCTCGGAGGGGGCGGTGCGACCTCCGCGGCCAGTGCGAACATTGCGGCCGGAACGATCTCGAACGACGGTTTCGGGACGTCGGACACGATCACCGTCACCGGCGGGAGCGGCCGTCTGGAACTCGAGGGGACGGACTTTGCCGACACCCTGATCGGTTCGATCCACAACGACGCCTTCCTTCCCCGGGGCGGCAACGACACGCTGAACGGCGGCGCCGGGTTCGACATGGTGCGCTATGACCGGCCGGGCATGACCAGCGCGGTCAGTGTCGATCTGGCCGCCGGCATCGCGACAGGCAGCTGGGACGGAACCGGCTTCGCGCACACCTTGATCTCCATCGAACGTGTCTGGGGCACCGGGCGCAACGACGTGATCCGCGGATCGGCCGCGAACGAGCGGCTGGAGGGACGCGGCGGTAACGATACGCTGGATGGTCGCGGCGGCAACGACACCCTGCTGGGCGGGGACGGCGACGACCTGCTGATCGGCGGCGCCGGAAACGATTTCCTCGATGGCGGTGCCGGGTTCGACCGCGCGCAGTTCAACGTCGCCAGCACATCGGTCACGGTTACCGGCGACGCGAACGAGGTGGTGATTGCCTCGACCGAGGGACAGGACACGGTGCGGGGTGTCGAAAGCTTCATCTTCACGGATGCGACGCTCACACTGGCGCAGGTGCTCGCCCTCGTGGGCGGCGGCGGCGGTGCCGGACTCGACCTGACCGGGACACCGGGACCCGATACGCTGGACGGCGGACCGGGCGGCGATGTGATCCGCGGCCTCGGCGGCAACGACCTGATCCGCGGTTTTGCCGGCAACGACACGCTTTACGGCGGCGACGGGGCGGACACGATCATCGGCGGCGATGGCGACGACCTGATCTTCGGCGGCGATACCGAGGCCGATGTCCGCGACGTGATCTATGGCGGGGCCGGCAACGACACGATCGACGGCGGGCACGGCAACGACGAGCTGCGCGGGGACGCGGGCGACGATGTGCTGATCGGCGGCTTCGGGGCCGACACGCTGATCGGGGGCGAGGGCAACGACCGGCTGGACGGCGGGGCCTTGGGCGATGTGCTGTTCGGCGGGCCGGGGAACGATTTTCTCAACGGCGGCTTCGGTTTCGACCGGCTGAACGGCGGCGCGGGGGCGGATACCTTCTTTCACCTCGGGGTGGCCGGGCACGGGTCGGACTGGATCCAGGACTACAATGCGGCGGAAGGCGATGTCCTTCAGACCGGCATCGCGGGGGCGGTGAAGGCCAACTTCCAGATCAACATCGCCACCACGCCCGGCGCAGGCTCGGCCACCGTGGCCGAGGCCTTCGTGATCTACCGCCCCACCGGCCAGATCCTGTTCGCGCTGGTCGATGGTGCGGGGCAGTCGAGCATCAACATGATCCTCGGCGGGCAGGTGGTGGACCTGCTGGCGTGATCCGGTGGCGTTCTTGACACCGGACCGGACCGGGCGCATATCCGACAAGAATGCTCAGGAGAGCCGCCATGTTCATCCAGACCGAGACGACACCCAATCCCGCCACGCTCAAGTTCCTGCCCGGGCAGACCGTGCTCGAAGCCGGAACGGCGGATTTCCCCAGCGCGGACGCGGCCGCGGCGTCCCCCCTTGCCCGCCGGGTTTTCGGCGTCGAGGGGGTGACCGGGGTGTTCCTCGGATCCGATTTCGTGACCGTTACCAAGGACGACGGCATCGCATGGGAGCATGTGAAGCCCGCGATCCTCGGCGCGATCATGGAGCATTTCCAGTCCGGCGCCCCGGCGATCGAGGGCGAACAGGGAAGTGCGCATGCCGCGCATGACGGGCCGGACGGCGATATCGTGCGTCAGATCAAGGAGCTGCTCGACACCCGCGTGCGGCCGGCCGTGGCCCAGGACGGCGGCGACATCACCTTCCACGGCTTCGACCGCGGCGTGGTCTATCTGCACATGAAGGGGGCCTGCGCGGGCTGCCCCTCCTCGACCCTGACGCTGAAGATGGGCATCGAGAACCTGCTGCGTCACTACATCCCCGAAGTGACCGAGGTCCGCCCGGTTGCAGCCTGACGGCCCGATCCTGGGTTTCGACACCTCGGGTCCGTGGTGCGCGGTCGGCGGGCTGTCCGCGCCTGCCATCGCCGAAGGCATGGAGCGCGGACAGGCCGAACGGCTGTTCCCGCTGATCGAGGCCTACCTTGCCTGCGCCGGAACCGCCTGGGACCGCCTGCGCGCGATCGGGGTCGGCATCGGGCCGGGGAATTTCACCGGTGTCCGCATCGGCGTGGCGGCGGCGCGCGGCCTCGCGCTGTCGCTCGGGATCCCGGCCGTCGGGGTCTCGACCTTCGATCTCATGCTGGGCGAGACGCCGCCGCGGGGGGCGATCCTGATTTCGTTGCCTGCGCTGCATGGGGCGGCCAATGTGCAGACATATCGCGACGGTTGGCCCATCGGCCCGCCCGCCCTGCTGACCCCGGGCGAGGCGCGACCCGAGCTTCGGGAGGCGGGGCTCGCGGTCCTGGGTTTCGAGGCGGAGCGGATTGCGGCCGCGCTCGGGGCGGCCACGGCACGGCCGGTCCCGCCCCCCGATCCTGTGCAGATCGGCGACCGGATCGCCG
>JBKBMT010000086.1:0-9460 GCA_046295655.1 Gemmobacter sp.
GTCACCTGTGACCGGATGCAGCGGCGGGGGATCGGCCGCGCAGTCCTGACGCGAATCCTGGCAGCAGCCCGGGGTGCCGGCATCCGGCGGATCGGCGCGCTGGCCACCCGCGGCGCGGTTCCGTTCTATGCTGTGATGGGCTTTGTCGAGGGACCGGAGGTCGCTGTTCCGCTGGCACCTGGGGTTGCGTTTCCGGCCGTGCAGATGATGCGGCAGATCTGAATGCGGGAAGGGCCGGGTTTCCCCGGCCCTTCGCACAAGGTCCTGTCCTGCGCAGGTTTAGTCGCGATTGCCCATGAACTGCAGCAGGAACATGAACATGTTGATGAAGTCGAGATAGAGGCGCAGCGCGCCCATGATCGCCGACTTGCCCAGCCATTCCTGATCGCCGTGGACCGCGTGCTGGATGTATTCGTTCTTGATCGACTGAGTGTCGTATGCGGTCAGCCCGGCGAAGATCAGCACGCCCAGGATCGACACCGCGAACATGATCGCGGGCGACTGGAGGAAGATGTTGATGATCATCGCCACGATCAGCCCGATCACCCCCATGAGCAGGAAGGTGCCCCAGCCCGACAGATCCTTCTTCGTGGTGTAGCCCCAGAGGCTGAGGCCCGCGAAGGCGATCGCGGTGACGAGGAAGGTCTGGGCGATCGAGATGCCCGTGAAGACCGCGAAGATCCAGCTGAGCGACAGGCCCATCACCGCCGCGAAGGAATAGAAGAACAGCTGCGCCCCGGCATAGGACAGCCGGTTGATCATCGCGCCCATGGCGAACACCATGATGAGCGGGGCGAACATCACCACCCAGCCCAGGATGTTCGGGCGCATGGTCAGCGGGTCGCGGAAGATCGCGGTCAGTTCCGGCGAGGTGCCGACAGCCCAGGCGACTGCGCCGGTCAGGAGCATCCCGACCGACATCAGGCCATAGACCTTGTTCATGTGGGCGCGCAGGCCCTCGTCGATCTGCGCGGCGCGGGCGCCTGTAACCTGCCCGGCGCGGATGGTATTGAACTCTGCCATTTCTGCCTCCGTCATGTCTGGCGAAAGCGGCCCCTGCCGCGCGGCAGAAACCCCTGCGCGGAATATTGTCGTGTCCGCCCCGGGTTTCAAGCATTTCCGACTGAAACGCATATATTTTCGTCGGACTTCGGCATTGGTCAGCGCCGCCAGTGCAGCGGCGCGTCCCACACAGGCCGGCGGCCCTCTGCCTCGGCCTGTTCCCGCGACAGACCGATGTCGCGAAGGGTGTGGTCGTCCAGATCGACAAGCCGGCGGCGCGTCCGTTGCAGGGCAATCGCGTCGAGCAAACGACGCCACGGGCGCTGCAGCGGAAGCCTCCGGGAAAGCGGGGCGGTGCGGTCGCAGGCGGTCATGCTGGTTCTCCTTGGCCATTCGGGACGATTGTCTTCGGGGTTGCATCATGACGCGACCCGGATCATGATGAAAACGAATGTTCGTTGCCATAAGCATCACGGAATCTGATATGTCCCGGACCCTCGACCTTTCTGCCCTTCGCAGCCTTGTCGCGGTTGTGGATGCCGGGGGCGTGACGCGGGCGGCGGGACTTCTGAACCTCACGCAATCCGCGGTCTCGATGCAGATACGGCGTCTCGAGGACGCGCTTGGCCTGGCGCTGTTCGTCCGCGAGGGCAGGCGCATGTCACCCACCCCGGAAGGCGAGCAGCTGGTGGCCTATGCCCGCCGGATGCTGGCGATGAACGACGAGGTTCTGGGTCGTCTGACCGGGGCGGATTTCGATGGCGAACTCCGGGTGGGGGTGCCATGCGACATACTCCAGCCGGCGGTGCCGGCGCTGCTGCGGCGCCTGGCGCTTTGCTGCCCGCGTCTGCGGGTCACGCTCACGTCATCGTTCACGATCCCGCTGAAGGCAGCCTTCGCGCGGGGAGAGCTCGATCTGACCCTCACCACCGAGGACCGGCCCGGGGACGAGGGCGAACTTCTCGTGCGGCGCGAGCTGGTGTGGGTGGGCGCTCCCGACGGCGTGGCACCGCGCAGTCGTCCGCTTCGCCTTGGTTTCACCGACGAGTGCATATTCCGGGGCATCGCCCAGAGGGCGCTGGACCGGGCCGGGATCGACTGGCTCATGGCGAGCGACGGCCGAAGCGAACAGGCCATCGAGGCAGCGGTCGCGGCGGATCTTGCGGTGACGGTGCGGATGGAAGGCGTCATGCCGCAGGGGCTCGCCCCGGTCGCGGCTTCGGACCTGCCGCCGCCGGGCGATGTGGGCATCTGCCTCTACATCGCGCCGACCGTCGGTGCCGACCTGCGCAGCCTCCTGACGGAGGAGGTTCGCCGGGCCTACGCAGACCCGATCCGCCTCGTGGCCTGACGCTCAGCCCGTTGTCACGACGACCTTTCCGGTCGATTTCCGGGACCGCAGAAGCTCCAGCGCCTCCTCGGCCCGATCGAGCGGAAGCGCATGGCTGACATGCGGGCGGAGCCTTCCCGCCTCGTACATCTCCAGAAGTTCCGACAGGCTTGCGGTCAGGACCTCGGGCCGGAACGACATGTAGCCGCCCCAATAGAGGCCGATCACGGTCAGGTTCTTCACCAGCAGAAGGTTCGCGGGGATCTGCGGCACGGCTCCGCCGGCGAAACCGATGGGGATCAGCCGCCCCTCTGGCCGGGTCGCGCGGAGCGCGGCCATGAAGGTCTCTCCCCCGACGGGGTCATAGACGACGTCGACGCCGCCGAGGCCGCGCAGTTCGGCGCGCAGGTCGGCGATGGCGCTGTCGATCAGGTGGTCGGCGCCGGCCTCGCGCGCCACGGCGAGTTTCTCTGCGCCGCGGGCGCAGGCGATCACCCGCGCCCCCATCGCCTTGCCGATCTCGACCGCGGTCAGCCCGACGCCGCCGGCGGCACCGGTGACCAGAAGGGTCTCGCCCTGCGCCAGTCGCGCCCGGTGCTTCAGCGCCACATGCGAGGTGCCATAGGCGACCATGAAGGCCGCGGCGTGATCGAACGGCATGGCATCGGGCAGCCGGACGCAACGCCCTGCCGGAAAGACGCCCCACTCGGCCAGTCCGCCGGTGCCTGCGAACACGGCCACGCGGGTGCCCGGCGCAGGGCCGGTTACGCCCTCGCCCAACGCCTCGATGGTTCCGGCAACCTCCATCCCCAGGGTGAAGGGCGGGTCGGGGCGTTCCTGATACTCGCCCTTCAGCATCAGAAGGTCGGCAAAGTTCAGTCCGCAGTCCGCGATGCGAAGCAGGATCTCGCCCGGACCGGGCGAGGGGGGCGGGCTCTCGCGCAGCCCCGCAGTTGTCCCGAAGGCCTCCACCCGAAATGCTTTCACGACTCTTCTCCCTGTGTTCCGGGCACCGTAATGCGCCGGACGGCGGTTTGGAGCAAGGTGAACCGGGCGAGGATGCGACCCGATCATCGTTGCATTTTGCAATGCAACTTTTACTTGTTTTGCGATACGACAAGATTCGTTGCAAAATGCGATTCCATTACCTTTCGCTGGGATCTCGACGCGGCTTTACGTTGACGTAACGGCACCTGTCGAAAAGGACAGGTCGAATCGGCCCAACCTGACCGCGGCGGGCATGGATGGGCAACAGACCGGCGCAAAAAGAGAATATTTCGACACAAACAACTTTGGCACGAATGTTGCTTGGACTATGCTCGTGAACGAGGGAGCCTTTGCATGAAACACCCGGTCGATGCCCATGTGGGCAAGCGTATCCGCCACCGCCGCTGGATGCTCGGCATGACGCAGCAGCAGCTTGCCGATCGCGTGGGGATCAAGTTCCAGCAGATCCAGAAGTACGAGACCGGGATGAACCGCGTCAGCGCCTCGCGCCTGTTCGACATCGCACAGGTGATGGACGTGCCGGTGTCCTTCTTCTTCGACGGCCTCGAGGCGGCCGCGCAGGAAGAAACCGCAACGGATCTCCTGGGCGACAAGGAGGCGCTGGACCTGATCCGGGCCTACTATGCGATCCCGGAGGCGCAGCGCCGCCGGCTGTTCGACCTCGCCCGGGTCCTGAGCGAAGCGGCGGCCTAGCTGAACCGCTCTGATTGACCTGTCCGGCTGACCGCGATAGCGCAGCCTTGTCCGCACGCGCGGGCAGGTCACGGGGCTGGCAATGCGCCACAGTGTGTCACCGGCAGAAGCCGAAGATATCATCGCCGTCGCAGCACAGCTTGCCGAAGCCGGCCGCGCCGCCACGCTTCGGCACTTCCGGCGGGCCGGCCTCGGGTCGGACGACAAGGGAGGGGGCAAGGCCGAAAGCCGGTTCGACCCCGTGACCGACGCCGACCGCGAGGCAGAGCGCGCGATGCGCGCAATTCTTGCCAAGCGCCGACCCCGGGATGGGGTTCTGGGCGAGGAATTCGCCGCCAAGGTCGGAGAGTCACCCCTGACATGGGTGCTGGACCCGATCGACGGGACGCGCGCCTTTCTCTGCGGGGCGCCCACCTGGGGCATCCTGATCGCCGTCTCCGATGCCGACGGCCCCATCTACGGGCTGATCGACCAGCCGCATGTCGGCGAACGGTTCGAAGGCGGGCTGGGCCGGGCACTCCTGCACGGTCCGCGCGGAACGGTGCCGCTTGCCGCGCGCCCGCCGCGTCCGTTGACAGAGGCCACGGTGATGACGACATTCCCCGAGGTCGGCAGCCCGGACGAGGCGGAAGCCTTTCGTGCAGTCGCGCGCCGGACGCGGCTGGTGCGCTACGGGATGGATTGCTATGCCTACGGGCTGATCGCCGCGGGCCAGATCGATCTGGTCATCGAGGCCGGCCTCGCGCCTTACGACATCGCCGCGCCGATTGCCGTGATCGAGGCGGCGGGCGGCATCGTGACCGACTGGCGCGGTCGTCCCGCCCATGGCGGCGGTCGGGTTCTGGCGGCAGCCAACGCCGCGGTCCATGCCGAGGCGCTGCAGATCCTGTCGCGCTGGCCCGACCCGGCCTCGTGACAGGGCTTTTGACAGCCGCTTCCTTTCCCGCGATAGTCCCCGGGACATGCGCCGGAGGAGGGGAGGCCGACGGATGGTCAAGCATGTTATGCTGATCGAGGACGAGCCGAACATCGTCGAGGCGATCCGCTTCCTGCTGACCCGGGACGGTTTCCGCGTGTCCTGCCATCATGGCGGCGACGACGCCCTGGATGCGGTCCGCGCCGAGCGGCCCGACGCGCTGATCCTCGATGTGATGCTGCCGGGACGCTCGGGCATCGACATCCTGCGCGAGCTGCGCGCCGAACCGTCCACCGCCGACCTGCCGGTGATGATGCTGACTGCCTGCGGGCAGGGGCGCGACCGGGACATGGCGGCCGAGGCGGGCGCGAGCCTGTTCATGGCCAAGCCATTCTCCAACGCCGAATTCCTGGCCTCGCTGCGAAGCCTCCTGGACAAGGTCGCCCGATGAAGCCGCCCAGACAGCAGATCTTCGTCGAGCGTCAGACCTATCGCCGGAGGCGACTGCGCGATGCGGCGCGGATCCTGCCGGTCGTGGGGCTGCTTCTGGTCCTGCTGCCGATGCTCTGGGCACCGGATGCGACCGGATCGCGGCTGACGGGGACGGACGGGATCTATCTGTTCCTCATCTGGGGCGGTCTGGTGGGTGCGGCGGCCCTGCTGGCGCCGCGGCTCGAGGACGACTCCGAGCCCGATCCGCCCGAGGGCTGAACGATGCCGTTCAACATCCTCGTCCTCGCCTGCCTTGCCTATGTGATCTTCCTGTTTCTCGTTGCCTTCGCGGTCGAGCGGCGGGCCGAGGCGGGCAGCCTGCGCTGGCTTCGCTCGCCACTCGTCTACACCCTGTCGCTGTCGGTCTACTGCACCGCCTGGACCTTCTATGGCGCGGTCGGCTATGCGGCGCGCTCGGGGCTCGAGTTCCTGACCATCTACCTCGGCCCCACCCTCGTGTTCGTCGGCTGGTGGATCCTGCTGCGAAAGCTGGTGCGGATCGCCAAGGCGCAGCGCGTGACCTCGATCGCCGACCTGATATCCAGCCGCTACGGCAAGTCGTCGCTTCTGGGCGTGGTCGTCACGCTGATCTGCGTGACCGCGGCGACACCCTATATCGCGCTCCAGTTGCAGTCGATCTCGCTGTCCTTCTCGGTCTTTGCCGAGGATACCCCCGAGGGGTTCCATGTCCCCGACCGGACGTCGGTCGCCCTGTGGGTCGCCGCCGGCCTTGCGCTGTTCACCATCCTGTTCGGAACCCGCAACCTCGACGCGAACGAACAGCACCATGGGGTGGTGACCGCGATCGCGGTCGAGGCGGTGGTGAAACTGCTGGCGCTCCTTGCGGTCGGGGTGTTCGTGGTCTGGGGCCTGGCCGGCGGGATCGGTGCGGTCATGGACCGGCTGGCCGCATCACCGCTGTCGACATGGGAGCTCAAGCCCGATCGCTGGGCCGGGCTGACCTTCTGCGCGGCGGCTGCCATCGTGACCCTGCCGCGGATGTTCCAGGTGCTGGTGGTCGAGAATGCCGACGAGCGGCACCTGCGCGTGGCCTCCTGGGCCTTCCCGCTCTATCTGCTGCTGATGAGCCTTTTCGTCGTGCCGATCGCGGTGATGGGGCTGGCCTTGCTGCCCGAAGGGTCGAACCCGGACCTCTTCGTGCTGGCGCTGCCGCTGAGCCAGGGGCAGGGGGCGCTCGCCATGCTCGCCTTCCTCGGCGGGTTCTCGGCGGCGACCTCGATGGTCATCATCGAGGCGATCGCGTTGGCGACCATGGTATCGAACCACATCGTCATGCCGCTCTGGCTGAGCCTGTCGCCGAAACGGGGCGCCGAGGCAGGCGACCTGCGCCGGGTGGTGCTGCTGGCGCGACGGTTTTCGATCGCCGGGGTCATGGCGCTGGGCTATGCCTACTATCATCTGTCCGGCGGGTCGGGGGCGCTGGCGGCCATCGGGCTGATTGCCTTTGTCGGCGTCGCCCAGATCCTGCCGGCCATGGTCGGCGGCCTGTTCTGGCGCGGCGCGACGGCGACGGGGGCATTCGCAGGGCTGGTGACCGGCTTCGCGCTTTGGTTCTACACGCTCTACCTGCCCTCCTTCGGCGAGGGTGCGGTCATTCCGGTCGCTGTCTTTGCCGAAGGGCCGCTCGGGATCGACTGGCTCCGGCCGCGGGCGCTGTTCGGCGTCACCGGCATGGACCCGCTGATCCATGCGCTGTTCTGGTCCCTGACGCTGAACGCGCTGGCCTATGTGGCGGTCTCGCTGCTGACATTCCCCGCGCCGCTGGAACGGCTTCAGGGCGCCCAGTTCGTCAACGTGTTCCATCATACCGCCCCGACCCGCGGCTGGTCGGCCGGCCGGGCCGAGCCCGAGGACCTTCTGGTGATGGCCCAGCGCATCCTTGGCGAGGATGTCGCCCTGGCGTTCTTCGAGGGGCATGCGAGGTTGCAGGGAAAGGAAGGCTATCTGCCCGACATCACGTCTGAATTCCTTGACCATCTGGAGCGGCGGCTGTCCGGCTCGGTAGGCGCGGCGACGGCGCATGCGATGCTGGCGCAGATCACCGGTGGCACCACCGTCTCGGTCGAGGATCTGATGGCGGTCGCCAACGAGACGGCGCAGATCATGGAATATTCCGCCCGGCTCGAGGCGCAGTCCGAGGAGCTGACCCGCACGGCCCGCCAGTTGCGCGAGGCCAACGACAAGCTGACCCAGCTTTCGGTGCAGAAGGACGCCTTCCTGAGCCAGATCAGCCACGAGCTGCGCACGCCCATGACCTCGATCCGCGCCTTCTCCGAGATCATGATGGATGGCGAGATGCCGCCCGAGATGTCGGTGAAATACGCACGGATCATCCATGACGAGGCGATCCGTCTGACGCGGCTTCTGGACGACCTGCTGGACCTTTCGGTGCTGGAGAACGGCTCGGTCCAGCTGGCCATAAAGGAGGCGAACCTGTCGGAACTGCTGGACCGGGCCCTGACGGCGGCAGGCTCGACCCGGCCGGAACGCCGGTTCTCGGTCCACCGCGACCAGGTGTCGGAACAGATCGCGGTGGTCTCGGACACCGACCGGCTCAGCCAGGTGTTCATCAACATCGTCTCGAACGCACGGAAGTACTGCGATGCGGAACGTCCCGAACTGCGCATCAATGTTCGGCGGCGGGGCGAGAGGGTGCAGGTCGACTTCATCGACAACGGTTCGGGCATTCCGAAGGACAGCCAGAAGCTGATCTTCGAGAAATTCGCCCGCCTCACCGACAAGGATCGCGCCGGCGGGGCCGGGCTTGGCCTCGCGATCTGCCGGGAGATCATGCAGAATCTCGGTGGCGACATATCCTACCTGCCGGGAAAGGGCGGTGCGGCGTTCCGGGTCACGTTTCCGCGGGTTCTCAGCCCGGCGCGGCCGGTCGAGGAGGCCGCGGAATAGGGTCCGCGAGAACGTCACGTTAACCGCTGTCCGGCAAGAGTGGATGCACCGCTGCATCGAGGGACGGTCGGCATGGTGTCACAGACGATTCGGCGCAAGATCGGCAGGGCGCGACCGCCCGAGGCAGCGTCGTCCGAGACTGCGGGCCGGGCATGGCGCGTGGCGCTCGCGCGGGCGGCGCGCGACCTTGCCGGCGTTCCCCTGACGGTGACGGCTCTGCGCGACGAGCGTGCGATGCTTGCGGAACTGATGGA
This sequence comes from Gemmobacter sp., assembly GCA_046295655.1. GTDB lineage: Bacteria > Pseudomonadota > Alphaproteobacteria > Rhodobacterales > Rhodobacteraceae > JBKBMT01. The sequence continues at coordinate 8,624 of JBKBMT010000086.1, forward strand.
ACTGCCGCCGGACCGGTCGCTGCTTGCGGTGCTCGAGGGGCCGGGGCAGGGGCTCGGTCTGCTGGTTCTGTCGCCCGAGGTGCTGGCCGCGGTGATCGAGGCCCAGACGGTCGGCCAGATCGGATCCGGCCTGCCCCTGCCGCGCCGGCCGACCCGAACCGACGCGGCGATGTCCGTGGGCCTGATCGACGCGGCGCTGCAGTCGCTGGAGGCGGCGCTGTGCGGCTCGGCCGATCTGTGCTGGACCGCCGGCTTTCGGTACGCGTCGTTTCTGGAGGATGCGCGCCCGATCGAGTTGCTGCTGGACGACGTGCCCTACCGGCTGCTGCATTGCGAGGTGGATCTGGCCGAGGGGCGGCGTCGGGGCGTGGTTTTGCTGGCGCTGCCTGCCGACGGCCGCGGCCCGCGCCATGCACCGGACCCGGACCGGCCAGACCCCGCGGATGCCGACGCGCAGCTCTGGTCAGAGTCGCTGGCCGGCGCGGTCAATGATGCCGAGGTGGTGCTGGACGCGGTCGTGGCACAGCTTCGTCTGCCGCTTGCCGCGCTCATGGCCATCGCCCCGGGGCAGATCCTGCCGCTGGGCAGTGCCGCGCTCGACTCCGTCGCGCTCGTGGCCCGGGGCGGGCACCGCATGGCCCGCGGGCGGCTCGGGCAGAACCGCGGGCTGCGCGCGGTGCGGCTGACACTGGCCGAATCCGAGGCGGCCGCACCCGCGCCGCGTCCGGGCCCTCGTCCGCCCGTCGCCGAGGCCGACGTGTCGGCCGCCCCGCTGGCACGGGCAGGATAGGGCGCGAGCGCTTCGGAGCGACGCACAGGCGGTGCGTCCCGTCGCCG
>JBKBMT010000087.1:0-9402 GCA_046295655.1 Gemmobacter sp.
GGTGGTGGCGCGCACAGCGACGACAGCGCTGCGCAGAGGCGGCGCACGCACCTGCTTTCTGGCCGCCTCGCGCCGCTCGCTGGCCTCCGTGTGCCGCGCATGCAGCGCCGGCAGCGACTGCCGCTGCCGACCTATCCGTTCCAGCGTCAGACCTATTTCATCGCCCCCGGACGCAGCGGTTCCTCGGTCGCGGAGCAGCGACAAGAACCCGCGCGCACCGACGATCTGGCGGCCTGGGGCTGGCGGCCGTACTGGCGGGCCCGCGCGGTCGAGGCCGAGGCCGACCGCCCCGAGGATCTGCCCGCCTGCACATGGCTGGTCTTTGCCGACCGTGTGGGGCTTGCCGACCCCGCAGTGGCCCGCCTGCGCGCCGGCGGTCACCGGGTGATCGAGGTCCGGGCAGGCGATGCCTTCCTGCGGAGCGGCGAGGACGCCTATGTCATCGCCCCCGAGCGCGGCCGCGGCGACTATGACCGGCTGGTCCGCGAGCTGTCGTCCCGCGGCCTTGCACCGGTCCGGATCGCGCATTTCTGGCTGGTGACCGAAGGCGAGGAGTTCCGGCCCGGATCCTCGTTCTTCCACCGAAACCAGGAACAGGGCTTCTGGAGCCTGCTGTTCCTCGCCCAGGCCATCGCCGAAGAGAACCTGCCGCGGCCGATCCACCTGACGATGGTCACAACCGGCGCGCAGCAGGTCCGCGACGAGGCCCTGCCCGAGCCCGAGAAGGCGACCGCCGCGGGGCCGTTGCGCGTCATGCCGCGCGAGTTTCCGGGGCTCACCTGCGCGTCGCTGGATGTGGTCCTGCCCGGCGGCCGCGGTCACGCGCGGCGTGCGGCGCTGTCGGCATTGGCCGACCGGGTGATCGAGGATCTGATCGCCGATCCCGGCAACCGCGTCGCGGCCCTTCGCGGCGAGCGCCGGTTCGAGCTTGGCTGGCGGTCCCAGACCCTGCCCGAACCGGTGCCACCGCTGCCGCCAGGTTCTGTCTGGATGCTGACGGGCGGTTTCGGCGGGATCGGGATGACCGTAGCCGAACGACTGGCCCGGCAGGGCGACGCGCGTCTGGTGCTGTTCGCCCGCCGGCCGCTCCCCGACCGGTCGCGCTGGCCGCTGCTCCTGCGGCAGTCCGCCCCGGGCGACCCCATCGCAGAACGGATCCGCGCCGTCGAGCGGCTCGAGGCGCTGGGGGCCGAGGTCATGGTGCTCGCCGGTGATGTCTGCAACGTCGAGGAGGTCGAGGCCGCGCGCGACGCCGCGCTTGCCCGGTTCGGACGGATCGACGGGCTGATCCATGCCGCCGGGGTGGTGGATGACGCGCCGATCCTTGCGAAGGATCCGGGTGTGGTTGAAGAGGTCTTCGCCCCCAAGATCCACGGAACCAGGGTTCTGTGGCAGGCGCTTTCCGGTGCAGGGCTCAGGCGAATGGTGCTTTTCTCGTCGACATCGACCGCGATCGCGCCCGCCGGCCAGGTCGATTACGTCGCCGCGAACGAGTTCCTGAACGCCTTCGCCCGCTCGCACGATGGTCACGGCGTAAAGGTGACGGCGGTCAACTGGGGGATCTGGGCGGATACCGGCATGGCGGCCGAGGCTCTGGGCGCCCGGTCGTGGCCGGCGGCACCGGTCGAGCCGGTGGCGCGGCCGCTGCTCGATTCGGCAAGCTTCGATGCGCGGGGCAACCGGTTGTTCGCCGCGCGCTGGACAACGGCGCGGTGGGTGCTCGACGAACACCGCACCCGCGACGGAACCGCCCTGTTGCCAGGAACCGGCTATCTCGAACTGGCTGCCGAAGCCCTGGCCGCCCACGGCGAGGCCGCCGCCTTCGAGGTGGAAGAGCTGTATTTCTTCCGCCCCCTGACCGTGGCGGACGGCACAACCCGGGATATCCGCGTCCGTCTGACGCGCGATGAGGGCGGCTATGGTTTCGAAGTCCAGGGGGCCTTGGCGATCGACGGGCGCATCGGCTGGGAAACGACGGCGCAGGGCCGCCTGCGCTTCGGGCTTGCGCCGCCCGACAGGCTGGACCTGCGTCAGATCCGCACCCGTTGCACCGCGGCGCGGCACGCGGATCCGGCCGGATTGCGCAGCGCACAGGAGGACCACCTGCGCTTCGGGCCCAGATGGCGGGTGTTGCGCCGCATGGCACTCGGCGATGGCGAGGGCGTGGCCGAGCTTGCACTCGATCCCGGCATCGCCGGGGCGGACAGCGATTTCCTGCTGCACCCCGCGCTCCTGGACATTGCGACAGGCTGGGCCATGGCACTTATCCCCGGCTGGACAGCCGCCCATCTCTGGGTGCCGGTGTCCTATGGCCGGGTGAGGGTGCACCGCAGGCTGCCCGACCGGGTGACAAGCTGGGTTCGGGGTCATCCCGACAATGCCGCCGACGCGCCGTTCGCCCGGTTCGACATCGTTCTGGCCGATGCCGACGGCGAGGTCTGTCTGGAAGCCGCGGCCTTCACCGTCCGGCGCATGGAGGTCGGTCTGGACCTCACGGCGCCGGCCGATCCGCGCGCCGTGCAGTTCGACGCGCCGGAAGCCGGGACGCGGCCTGCTGGTCCGGCTGAGGACCGGCTGCGGCACAATCTGTCCCAGGGAATCCGGGCCAGCGAAGGCGCCGAGGCGCTCGATCGCGCATTGGCCACGGGGCTTGCGCAGGTGGTGGTGTCGTCGATGCCGCTGCCCGCCCTGATCGCCCAGGCCGATGGCGCGGTCCTTGCCGAACCGGCCGCGAGCCAGAGCTTCGAGCGCCCGGATCTCGACAGCGCCTATTTGGCTCCGCGCACCGACATCGAACGCACACTGGTGGGGTTCTGGCAGGATCTGCTTGGCGTTGCGCAGGTCGGGGTCGAGGACAGCTTCTTCGATCTGGGCGGCCATTCCCTGATCGCCGTTCGGCTGTTCGCCAGGATCCGGCGGCATTACGCTGTGGACTTACCCATCTCGGTCCTTTTCGAGGCTCCGACGATCGCGGCCTGCGCCCGGCTGATCGAGGAACGGATCGGCCCGAAGGCCGGAACCGACGGGGCGGCACCCGCCGCGCCGGTGAGGCGTTTCGCCCATCTTGTCGCGATGCATCAGGGCGAGGGCGGTCCGCGGACACCCTTCTTCCTGGTCGCAGGGATGTTCGGCAATGTCATGAACCTGCGGCATCTGGCCCAGCTGCTGGGCGGAGACCGGCCGTTCTACGGGCTTCAGGCGCGCGGACTCCTGGGCGATGCCGAGCCGCATCGCAGCTTTCCCGAAGCGGCGGCCGACTACATTGCCGAGATGCGGCAGGTGCATTCCGGCGGCCCGTGGCTCTTGGGCGGGTTCTCGGGCGGCGGGATCACGGCATGGGAGATGGCACAGCAGCTTTCCGCGGCGGGAGAACGGGTTGCGGCGCTGGTGCTGCTCGACACGCCGCTGCCGGTGCGGCCCGGTCTTTCCCCGACGGACAAGGCGCTGGTCAAGCTTGCCGAGTTCCGCCGGAAGGGGCCGGTGTATCTGGCTGAATGGCTGCGGGCCCGGCGCGATTGGCACCGGCTGCAACAGGAACTTCGCAACCGTCCGCCAGAGGTCGAGGGCAGCTTCCACGACACCGAAATCGAGGCCGCGTTCCGCGCGGCGCTGCCCGGTTACGCCCTGCGAGCCTGGACGGGCCGCGTGGTTCTGTTCCGGCCGCCGCTGGACCGGCACTGGCAGGTCACCGGCGGGCGCTGGATCAACCGGGCGAAGGAGTTCGTTCTGCCGGACAACGGCTGGACACCCTTTGCCCCGTCGCTGGAAGTGATCGAGGTGCCGGGCGATCACGACTCGATGGTGCTGGAACCGAATGTGCGCGTGCTGGCGCGCCGGCTGCGGACCGTGATCGCAGCGGCCGAGGCAGAGGTGCAGCCGGTCGCCCGGGCAGCGGAATAGGGCGATGTCCAGTGTTCTGACCCTCATCCTGAACTGGCGCACGCCCGACATGACGCTGCGTGCGGCGGCGGCGGCCGTCGCCGCCATGGACGGGCTGGAGGGCGCGATCACGCTGATCGACAACGACAGCGGCGACGGATCCGAGGCACGGTTGCGGACCGAGGTCGCCGCCCGCGGCTGGGACCGGGTCCGGGTGATCCAGTCCGGGCGCAACGGCGGGTTCGGGGCCGGCAACAACGCCGGCATCCGCGCCGGGCTGCCCGACGGCACCGCGCCCGACTATGTCTATGTCCTGAACTCCGACGCCTTCCCCGCGCCCGACGCCATCCGCCGTCTGCGCGACCATCTGGACGCCAACCCCGATGTCGGCCTTGCCGGCAGCCATATCCGGGGCGAGGACGATACGCCGCATGTCACCTGTTTCCGCTTCCCCTCGGTCTGGTCCGAACTCGAGTCCTCTGCCCGGACGGGTCCGGTGTCGCGCCTCCTGTCCCGGAGCCGGGTCACGATGCAGATCCCCGAGGAGGGCACGATGCGCGTGGACTGGCTCGCCGGTGCCAGCCTGATGATGCGGCGGCGGATGCTCGACCAGATCGGCCTCTTTGACGAGGGATATTTCCTCTACTACGAAGAGACCGACCTGTGCCTGCGGGCCGCACGCGCCGGCTGGCCAGCGGATTACCTGCGCGAAAGCGAGGTGGTCCATATCGGCTCTGCCTCGACCGGGATGGGGCAGTGGCCGCGCGTGCCCGGCTACTGGTTCGACAGCCGCCGCCGGTATTTCGTCAAGAACCACGGGCGGATGGTCTTTGTTGCCGCGACCGCGGCCCATCTCGCGGGCGGGCTGTTGCACCGTCTGCGGTGTCTGCTCGGGCGGCGTTCCCCGGCCGATCCGCCGCATTTCCTGCGCGATCTTCTCCGGCACGCAGTTCGCGGCGGGCTTCGCCCCGAGCTGCCTGCCCATACCGCAGCGGCGGGCCACCCGGCGCCGCGTCCCGTTCGGAGTGAAACATGACGAGTTCCGCGCTTTTCGTTGGCGACGAATCGCTGCTTGTCCAATGCGCGCAGCACTGGCTGGACCGGGGCAATGCCGTTGCGGCGGTCGCAACCCAGAACCCCGAGATCGCCCGCTGGGCCGAAGGTGCGGGTCTGACGGTTCTTGCTGCCGGGGCGGAACTTCGGCGGGCTGTGGCCGGTCAGGGCTTCGACTGGCTCCTCTCCATAGCCAACCTGTCGGTCCTGCCGTCCGAAGTGCTGGCGCAGGCGCGCAAGGGCGCGGTCAACTTCCACGACGGGCCGCTGCCGCGGCACGCGGGGCTCAACGCACCGGTGTGGGCAATTCTCGAGGGCGAGACCGAACACGGCATCTCCTGGCACCTGATCGAGGGCGGGATCGACGAGGGCGGCGTGCTTGTGGCGCGGCGTTTTCCGATCGCCCCCGACGAAACCGCCCTGACCCTCAACACCCGGTGCTACGAGGCGGCAATCGAGAGCTTTCCCGAACTGGCCCAGGCGCTGGAACACGGCACGCCGATCAGCGTTCCACAGGATCTGTCGCGTCGCACCCTGCATCGCAGGGACGACCGGCCCGCCGCGGCCGCGCGGCAGGACGTAGCCAGACCTGCGGCCGAGCTGTGGCGCATGGTACGGGCCCTCGATCACGGCAACTATGTCAATCCTTTGGCGCTGCCGAAGATCGAGGCCGGCGGGCGTGTGCTGGTCGTCGGGGCGGCGGAGCCCTGCTCAGGTTCGGCCGAGCCGGGCCTCGTCCTGTCGGTTGACGAGGCGGGGTTGACGGTTGCCTGTGCGGAGGGTGCGATCACCCTGCGCGGGCTGCGGACGATGGACGGAGCCGCCGTCTGCCAGCGCACCGTCGCTGCGGTCGGGGACCGGCTGGTCCTGCCGACTGCCGCCGGGTCCGACGCCCTGACGCGCGCCATCGCGGCGGTGACCCCGGGCGAAGGTTTCTGGCGTGCGCGGCTGCGGGATTTCGTTCCCGCAGAGGTGCCGCTGGCGCGTCAACCGGCCGAAGTGCCCGACTGGCAGTCGCTGACCCTTGCCATCCCGGCCGAGAAGCACCCGGCCGCCGTCGCGCTTTGGCTCGCCGGCCTTACCGGGCGAAGCGAGGCCGACCTGGCCTTCGTCGCCGGCCCTCCGGAGGCCCGCGGATATCTGTCGGACTGGGTGCCGCTGCGACTGACGGCCGACCCGGGCGCGACGGTCGCATCCCATGTCGCTGCGCAGGAGGCGACGCTGGCCCGCAGCATGCGATGGCCGGCCTTCGCCGCCGATCTGCCACTGCGCGATCCGGCCATAGGCCCGGTCGCGCAGCCCCAGATCGCACTTGCCCCCGGCGCAGGCGGCCCGGTTGCCGGCACCGTCCTGACCCTTGACGGATCGACCTTGCATTTCGACGCCGCCCGGCTGTCACGCGAGGCAGCGCAGATCCTTGCCGCGCGGCTCGATCACTTCGCGACCTGCCTCGCCGAGGCCGAAGGCACCGCACGCCTGTCGGATCTGCCCGCCATGCCCGAGACCGAGCGCCGGCTTGTGCTGGACATCTGGAACCGGACCGAGACGAAAGTCGATCCGGCCCCGATCCATCGCGCCTTCGAGGCGCAGGCCGCCCGGACGCCCGAGGCCACAGCGCTGATCCACGAGGCGCGGACGCTCAGTTATGGTGCGCTCGATGCGGCGGCGAACCGGGTCGCCCACGTGCTGCGCGACATGGGTGTGCGGCCCGGCGTTCCCGTGGGCCTGTTCCTCCGGCGCACACCCGACCTCGTGATCGGCGCGCTGGGCATTCTCAAGGCCGGCGGCGCATATGTTCCGCTCGACCCCGCCTATCCTGCCGATCGCATCGCCCTTTATCTGGGGGACAGCGCGGCGCCGGTGATTGTCACGCAGGCGGATCTTGCGGACCATCTGCCGGAAACGACGGCGGCGGTGCTTGCGCTGGACGCCGACCGGCGGATCGACACCGCCTCGGTCGCGCCGCTGCCGGATGGCGCAGGACCAGAGGATCTGGCCTATCTGATCTACACTTCGGGCTCCACCGGCCGGCCCAAGGGTGTGATGGTCGAACACCGGAACGTTGCCAACTTCTTCGCCGGGATGGACGCACGGATCGGACCGGATCCCGGCACCTGGCTTGCCGTGACCTCTCTGTCGTTCGACATTTCGGTGCTGGAACTGTTCTGGACCCTGACGCGCGGCTTCCGCGTGGTGCTGATGGGCGACGAGGATCGCGCGCTGGTATCCCGCGGGTCCGTGCCCGGCGGTCGGCGCATGGATTTCAGCCTGTTCTACTGGGGCAACGACGACGGTGCCGGCGGACGCGCGCGCTATGACCTGCTGCTTGAGGGCGCGCGCTTTGCCGACAGCCACGGCTTCTGCGCGGTCTGGACGCCCGAACGGCACTTTCATGCCTTCGGCGGCCCCTACCCCAACCCGGCCGTGACCGGCGCAGCAGTGGCCGCGGTGACCCGCAACCTGGAAGTGCGCGCCGGATCCTGCGTCGCCCCCCTGCACCATCCGGCCCGGATCGCCGAGGACTGGGCGGTGATCGACAACCTGACCGGCGGGCGCACGGCCCTGGGCATCGCCTCGGGCTGGCACCCCGAGGACTTCGTGCTGCGCCCCGAGAACGGACCACCGCACAACAAGCGGGCGATGCACGAATCGATCGAGCGGGTGCGGCGGCTCTGGCGGGGCGAGGCGGTGGGCTTTCCGCTCGCCGATGGGCGGGAGGTGGAGGTCGTCACCCAGCCGCGGCCGGTGTCGGCCGAAGCGAAGATCTTCCTGACCATCGCCGGCAACCCCGACACCTGGCGCGAGGCGGGCGAGATCGGCGCGCATGTTCTCACCCATCTGCTCGGCCAGTCGATCGAGGAACTCGAGGGCAAGATCGCGATCTATCATGCCGCCCTGCGCGCTGCGGGGCACGATCCGGCGGATTTCTCGGTCGCGCTGATGCTGCATACCTACGTCGCCCGCGACCGCGAGGCCGCACGCCGGATCGCCCGCGAGCCGATGAAGGCCTATCTGCGCTCGGCCGCGGCGCTGGTCCGGCAATATGCCTGGGCCTTCCCCGCCTTCAAGCGCCCGCAAGGCATCACCGATCCCTCCGACATCGATCTGCGCCGCCTTGCACCGGAAGAGACCGAGGCGATCCTCGATTTTGCCTTCGAACGCTATTTCGAGGAGTCGGGGCTGTTCGGCACGGTGGACGACTGTCTCGCCCGGGTGGAACAGCTCAGCCGTCTGGGCATATCCGAGATTGCCTGCCTGATCGACTATGGCATTGCGAAAGAGACCGTTCTGGAAGGGCTTCATCCCCTGGCCGAGGTCCTGCGCCGCGCCAATGCCGCGGTCGGTGAGGCCGAGACCGACTATTCGATCGCGGCGCAGATCCAGCGTCACGGGGTCACGCATCTGCAATGCACGCCGTCGATGGCCCGCATGATCCTGATGAACCACGAGGCGCGCGCGGCCCTGCCCCGGATCAGGCAACTGATGATCGGCGGCGAGGCGCTTCCGGGTGGGCTGGTCGCCGAACTGCGGTCGGCGTCGCCGGCGCGGGTGCTGAACATGTACGGCCCGACCGAGACCACGATCTGGTCCACCGTCGGCGAGGCCGAGGCGGTCGAGGCCGTCGCCAACATCGGCACGCCCATCGCCAACACGGTTCTGCGGGTGCTGGACCCCGCGGGGCGTCCGGTTCCGGTGGGCGCAACCGGCGAATTGTGGATCGGCGGTGCGGGGGTCGCGCGCGGTTACTGGCAGCGCCCGGACCTGACCGCAGACCGCTTCCGCCCCGATCCGTTCGGGACCGGAAGGATCTACGGCACCGGCGATCTGGTCCGCTGGCGCGGCGATGGCCGGCTGGATTTCCTCGGTCGCGCCGATCATCAGGTGAAGCTGCGTGGCTATCGCATCGAACCGGGCGAGATCGAGGCCGCGGCCGAGACACATCCCGCAGTGCGTCAGGCCGTCGTCCTGGCGCGCGAGGATGCGCCGGGCGACCCCCGACTGGTTGCCTATGTGGTGGCCGACCCACCAATCCAACCCGCCCAGCTGCGCGACCATCTGGCCGGGTTGCTGCCGCCGCACATGGTGCCTGCGCATGTCGTCGTGCTGGATACCTTTCCGCTGACCCCGAACCGCAAGATCGACCGCAAGGCCCTGCCCGCCCCGCAGGAGGTGCTCGAAACTCCCGAGCAGGCGTACGAGGCGCCCGCCCCGGGTATCCAGGAGACCATTGCGGCGGTCTGGCGTCAGGTTCTGAACGTCCCGCGGGTCGGCATGCAGGACAACTTCTTCGCGCTCGGCGGACATTCGCTGCTGGCGGTCCAGGCGCACCGCGACCTGTGCGCGGCCTTCGGCGACGGGCGGGTGTCGATCACCGACTTGTTTCGCTTCCCAACGCTGTCGGCACTGGCCGCGCATCTTTCGGGCGGGCAGGCAGGCGCCGCCGTAACGGGAGGCGCAGAGCCGGCCGAC
>JBKBMT010000088.1:0-9400 GCA_046295655.1 Gemmobacter sp.
CGCGCGGCGCAGATTCCATTGCCGCGCGGAATGTGGCACTGTCCCCGCAACGAGAATGGTCAGGGCACCATGCGGCACATGATGGCGGCGCTGGCCGCGCTCTGGCTTTGCTGGGGCGCGCTGGCGCAGGATCTGTCGGGTCTTGCGCGGGTCGATCCCGGCGCGTCGCGGCTGTGGGACGGGCCGGAGGGCATCGCGCTCGACCTCGCGCTGAGCCAGCCGGTCCCCTGGCGGGTGCGCCTTATGGATCAGCCGCCGCGGCTGGTGGTGGATTTCCGCGAGGTGGATTTCGCCGGGCTCGACCAGGGGGCCCTGGCGGCCGGTGCCGCAGTCGCCGATCTGCGGGCCGGGCCGCTGCGCCCGGGCTGGTCGCGGCTGGTGCTGGAACTCGCCGGACCCCAGATCGTGCGCAGCGCCGAGATGCGCACCGCGGCAGGCGGCGGCGCGCTGCTGCGGCTGCGACTGGCCGCGGCCGATGCCGGCGCTTTCGCCGCCGCGGCAAGCCTGCCCGACCCGGACGCCTGGCGGCTGCCGCGCCCGGCGGATCTGCCCGAAGGGCGGCGCCGCGCCCGCGGCCATGGACCGGTCGTCGTGGTGCTGGATCCCGGCCATGGCGGCATCGACCCCGGCGCCGAACGGGGCGGGCTGACCGAGGCGGCACTGATGCTGACCTTCGCGCTGGAACTGAAGGAGGCACTGTTGCGCGCGGGTGGCTTCCGGGTCGTGCTGACGCGCGATGCCGACGTGTTCGTGCCGCTGGAGGCCCGCATCGCCATTGCGCATGCGGCCGAGGCGGACGTGTTCCTGTCGCTGCACGCCGATGCCATCGCCGAAGGCGTGGCCACCGGCGCCACGATCTATACCCTGTCGGACGAAGCCTCGGACGCCGCCTCGGCGGCGCTGGCAGAACGGCACGAGCGCGACAGCCTGATGGCGGGGGTCGACCTGCGCGGGCAGGACGACCTGATCGCGGCGGTGCTGATGGACCTCGCGCGCACCGAGACGACGCCGCGGACCGAGGCGCTGGCGGCCCGGCTGGTCAGCGCGATCCGCGACGGGGGCCTGGTGCTGCACCGGGTGCCGCGTCGCTCCGCGGCCTTCAGCGTCCTCAAGGCGCCCGACATCCCCTCGGTCCTGGTCGAACTCGGCTATCTGTCGTCCGAAGCGGACCGGCGGCGGCTGGTCGATCCCGAGTGGCGCGCCCGCATGGCCCAGGCGCTGGTCGCGGGACTGGCCGCCTGGGCGGCCGAGGACGCGGCCTCGGCCGGGCTTCTGCGTCAGTGACGGCAGGTCATGTCGCGGTTGTGATCCCGGCCGCGCTTTGACCCGGGGCAGCGCTTCCGGTATATCCGGAAGGTCATCCTGCCCGGGGGTCGCCCATGCTGCGCTTCATCGGCTCGTTCTTCGGGTCCATCTTCACGCTTCTGACGCTCGGGGCCTTGGCCGTCGCGCTGAGCTTCGGCGGCGTGATATGGTATTACTCCCGCGAGCTGCCCAGCCACGAAAGCCTCGCGCAATACGCCCCGCCCACGATCAGCCGCATCTATTCGCAGGAAGGCGAGATCATCGACGAATTCGCCGAGGAACGGCGTCTGTTCGTCCCGATCGAGGACATCCCCGAGGTCGTGAAACAGGCCTTCATCGCTGCCGAGGACCAGAATTTCTATACCCATTCGGGCTATGACGCCACCGGGATCGCGGCGGCGATCTGGCAGGCGGTCCGGTCGCGCGGGCAGACGGTGCGCGGCGCCTCGACCATCACCCAGCAGGTGATGAAGAACTTCCTGCTGTCTGGCGACCGCTCGGCCGAACGCAAGATCAAGGAGATCATACTCGCCACGCGGATCGAGGAGGTGTTGCCGAAGGACAAGATCCTGGAGCTTTACCTGAACGAGATCTTCCTCGGTCAGAACTCCTACGGGGTGGCGGCGGCGGCGCAGACCTACTTCAACAAGCCGCTCTCGGAGCTTTCGCTCGAGGAGGCGGCGACACTGGCGGCGCTGCCCACCCAGCCGTCGAACTTTCATCCGGTCCGCAACCGCGACCGCCTGCTGGACCGACGGGCCTATGTGCTGCGGCGGATGATGGAGGACGGCTATATCACCCCCGAACAGTTCGCCGAGGCGCGCGAGGCGCCGCTGCGCACGGTCCAGGCGGGCGATTACCCGTCCTATCGCCAGGCGCTTCCGCCACGCGACTATTTCACCGACGAGATCCGGCGGCAGCTTTCCGGCACCTTCGGCGAGAAGGAATTCTTCGGCGGCGGGCTGGCGATCCGGGCGACGGTCGATCCCGACATGCAGAAGGTGGCCGCGCGGGCGCTGCGCGAGGGACTGGAGAAATACGACCGCGGCCTCGGCATCTGGCGCGGCACCCGCGAGGAGCTGCCGGCCGAGGTGCTGGGTGACGAGACGCGGTGGCGCGCCGCCCTGGCCGCGGTCCAGGTGCCGCGCGATATCGAGGGCTGGTATCCGGCGGTGGTTCTGGAAACCGGGGGCAACAGCGCCCGGATAGGGATCGAGGGCATCGAGGGCACCGACCATGTGATCCCCGCCGCCGACGTGACCTGGGCACGCAAGCGCCAGGCTGACGGACGGCTGGGGCCGCGCGCGCGGGTTCCGGGCGATCTGGTCTCGGTCGGCGAGGTGGTTCTGGTGCGCCGGCGCGAGGGCAACCAGTGGTCGTTGCGCCAGGTGCCCGAGGTGCAGGGCGCCTTCATGGCGATGGACGTGAACAGCGGCCGCGTGATCGCCATGCAGGGCGGCTTCAGCTATCAGGACACGGTGTTCAACCGCGCCACCCAGGCGCTCCGGCAGCCGGGGTCGTCATTCAAGCCCTTCGTCTATGCGGCCGCGCTCGATTCCGGGTTCACCCCGGCGACCATCGTCATCGACGCGCCGATCGAGGTGAACACGCCGCAGGGAATCTGGCGGCCCAAGAACGCCTCGAACCGGTTCTACGGTCCCACGCCGGTGCGCACCGGGATCGAGCAGAGCCGGAACCTGATGACCGTCCGCATCGCCGAGGAGATCGGCATGGACGTGGTTGCGGCCTACGCCGAAAGGTTCGGCGTATACAACCGGATGGGCCAGTTCCTGGCCAATTCGCTGGGGTCCGAGGAGACCACGCTGTTCCGCATGGTCGCGGCCTATGCGATGTTCGCCAACGGCGGCGAGAAGGTGGAGCCGACGCTCGTTGACCGGGTGCAGGACCGCTGGGGCAACACCATCTACCGCCACGACCAGCGCGAATGCCTCGATTGCCGCACCGCAAGCCTTGCGCCGGGGACGATCCCGCGCATCAGTTCGCAACGCCAGCGGATCATGGACCCGGTGACCGCCTATCAGCTGACGTCGATGATGGAAGGTGTGATCGCGCGGGGCACCGGCCGGGGCATCAACGTGGGCGTTCCGATCGCCGGCAAGACCGGGACCACCAACGATTCCAAGGATGTCTGGTTCGTCGGCTATTCGTCGAACATAGTCGCCGGCTGCTATATCGGCTACGACCAGCCGCGCAGCATGTCCGGCGCCTCGGGCGGGGGCATGTGCGGGCCGGTGTTCCAGACCTTCATGCGCGAGGCGGTCAAGACCTATGGCGGCGGCCGGTTCAAGGTGCCGCCGGGCGGATACTGGGTGAAGATCGACCGTTTCAGCGGCGCGCGCCTGCCCGACAACGCGACCGGCGATCATGTGATCGCCGAATACTTCCGCGAGGGGGTGGAACCGACCTACGGGTTCGGATCCTTCGTGGATGGCGGCTTCGGCATGGGCATGAACCTGCCGCTGTTCGGCCGGGGCGAGGTGGACGCGGCCGAGGGCGGCATGACCGTGACGACCTCCACCGGGCAGACCCGGGTGATCCCGGCGCAGCGGTCGAACTTCGGAACGCTCAGCGCGGGCGGGCTCTACTGAGCCCCGCCTTGCCCTTGCCGGGCCGCCGGGCAGCGTCTATCAACCCGGCACCGCAATCCGAGGACCGAAGGCGATGCGCGCCGAGACCCAGAACCATGTCGAACAGATCCGCAAGTCGCTCCGCCTTCTGGCACAGCGGATGGACTGGGACACCGCCCCGCACCGGCTGGAGGAATTCGACGCCATGATCGAGGCGCCGGACCTGTGGAACGATCCCGCGCGGGCGCAGAAGCTGATGCGCGAGCGGCAGCAGCTGATCGACGCGGTTGCGACCTACAGGCGGATCGATGCGGGGCTGCGGGACAATGTCGAGCTGATCGAACTGGGCGAGGCCGAGGGCGATGCCGAGATCGTGGCCGAGGCCGAGGCGGCGCTGAAGGCGCTTGCCGCCGAGGCGGCCGAGAAGGAGCTCGAGGCGCTGCTGGACGGTGAGGCCGACGGCAACGACACCTTCCTCGAGATCAATGCCGGCGCCGGCGGCACCGAAAGCTGCGATTGGGCCGCGATGCTGGCCCGGATGTATGTGCGCTGGGCCGAGAAGAAGGGCTATACCGTCGAACTCGTGTCCGAGAGCCCCGGCGAGGAGGCGGGCATCCGCTCGGCCAGCTACAGGATCAGCGGGCACAACGCCTATGGCTGGCTGAAATCGGAATCCGGCGTGCACCGGCTGGTGCGGATCTCGCCCTACGACAGCGCGGCGCGGCGGCACACGTCGTTCTGTTCGGTCTGGGTCTATCCGGTTGTGGACGAGAACATCGAGATCGTCATCCCCGACAACGAAATCCGCATCGACACCTACCGGTCGTCCGGCGCCGGCGGGCAGCACGTCAACACCACCGACTCCGCGGTGCGGATCACCCACCTGCCTACCGGCATCGTCGTCACCTCCAGCATGAAGTCGCAGCACCAGAACCGCGAGGCGGCGATGAACGCCCTGCGCGCGCGGCTGTACCAGATGGAACTCGACCGCCGGAACGCCGAGATTAATGCCCAGCATGCCAGCAAGGGCGAAGCCGGCTGGGGCAACCAGATCCGCAGCTATGTTCTGCAACCCTACCAGATGGTGAAGGATCTGCGCACCGGATACGAGACCTCGGACACCCAGGGTGTGCTGGACGGCGATCTGGACGGTTTCATGGCCGCCACCCTGGCGCTGGACGTATCCGGCAAGAGCCGCGCCGAGGCCCAGGCAGGCTGATCGGCGGAAAACCGCATCGCAATTGCATCTTTTTCCCTGGCCGCGTGGCGGCTAGCCTTGCGGGCCGATGCAACCGCGACGGAGGCCGGGAATGGCGGATGATGTTCTGGCGGGCGAAGGTGGCGAGCTGACACCGCGGCGGATCACGGTCGATGACCTGCGGGCGGTGCTGCGGCTGGGTTGGGCGGATTTCCTGCGCGCCCCGGCCTTCGGCCTTTTCTTCGGCGGGTTCTATGCGGCCGGCGGCATCCTGCTGTGGTGGGCGCTGACGACCGCCGGCCAGATCTGGTGGACAATCCCCATCACGCTGGGCTTTCCGCTGCTCGGCCCCTTCGTCGCGGTCGGGTTCTACGAGATCAGCCGCCGGCTCGAGGCCGGCCGGCCGCTGGACTGGCCGGGCGTTCTTGGTGTCATCGTCCAGCAGAAGGACCGCCAGATCCCCTCGATCGCGGCTATCATCGTGGTGTTCTTCCTGTTCTGGAACTTCGTCGCCCACATGATCTTCGCGCTGTTCCTCGGCACCCAGGTGATGACGAACATCTCGACCTCCTACGCCGTGCTGCTGACGCCGAATGGTCTTGCCATGCTGGCGCTCGGCACGCTGGTGGGAGCCGCCTTCGCGGGCGTCCTGTTCTGCCTGACGGTGGTTGCGCTGCCGCTTCTGCTGGACCGCGAGGTGGATTTCGTGACGGCGATGATCACCAGCTTCGCCGTGGTGCGCGAGAACCCGGGCACCATGCTGGCCTGGGGGGCGATCGTGGCGGGGCTCCTGTTCGTCGGGATGCTGCCGATGTTCCTGGGACTGGTCGCGGTGCTGCCGCTGCTCGGCCATGCGACCTGGCATCTCTATCGCCGCGCGGTTGCGGTGGAGGGCTGAGATGCGCCCCGTTTCCCGGCTGTGCGGCCGGGGCACGGGGCGCGGCCGGCGTCACGCCACCAGTTCCACGCCGATCCCGGTCAGCTTGGCATTCGCGGCCTTCTCCATGTCGAGGATCTCGCCCAGACGGTTGGCCGCTTCTTCGTGCCCGAGCGTCTTGGCCCATTCGCGCAGGGTTCCGTAGCGGGCGATCTCGTAGTGCTCGACCGCCTGGGCCGCGCCGATCAGGGCCGCGTCCAGCGCCTTGCCCTCGAACTCGTCCTTCAGTCCGTCGGCTTCCTTGATCAGTCCCTCGATGGCGTCGCATTTCTCGCCCGAGGCCTTCTTGCCGATGTCGTTGAACACCTTCTCGAGGATGGCGACCTGCTGCCTGGTCTCGGCCGCATGCTCGCGGAAGGCCTTCTTGAGTTCGGCCGATTTCGCCGCCTTCTCCATCTGCGGCAGCGCCTTCAGCAGCGCGTTCTCGGCATAGTAGATGTCCTGAAGCGTGTGTTCGAACACGTCGTCGAGTCTGGTTGCCATGATGGCCTCCTGTGAGTGGATTTGCACGACAGAACGTGCCGGGGCTGTCGCCGTTCCCCGGCGCAACGAAAAAGGCGCCCCACGGGGCGCCTTCCTGCCGGGTCGCGGATGCCGGGTTCAGTTCTGAAGGGGGGCCGGCTTGGGTGCCGGTGCCGGCCCGGCGCCGGGCGGCGGCGCGGGCTGGGTGGCCGCCGGCGTGGAACCGGCCTGCGCCTGCTGCGCCGCGGCCTTCTGTGCGTTGGCCAGCGGGTCTTCCTGGCGCTGGACCGAACCTTCGAAATGAGCGCCGCTTTCGATGGCGATGGTCTTGTGGATAATGTCGCCCTCGACCCGGGCGCTGGAGGTCAGCCGGACCTTGAGGCCGCGCACCCGGCCCACGACGCGCCCGTTGATCACGATGTCGTCGGCCACGATCTCGCCCCGGATGGTCGCGGATTCGCCGACCGTCAGCAGATGCGCGCGGATGTCGCCTTCGACCACCCCCTCCACCTGGATGTCGCCGGTTGTCTTGAGATTGCCGACGATGGTCAGGTCGGAGGAAAGGATCGACGCCGCGGGCTTGCTTTTCTGCATGGACGAACTCGTGCTGGGGGCTGGCTGATAGGGGGCGGCGGCGGTATCCGGCTGCCGCTTCTCGGGCTCGCCCGCCTTCGGTCCGGGTTCGTTGATCCTGCTCTTAGAAAACATTGTTCGCTGCCCTGATGTAGGTCATCGGATTGACGGCGTTCCCGCCGACGCGGACCTCGTAGTGGAGATGAACGCCGGTCGACCGCCCTGTCGATCCCATATCACCGATCCGGTCCCCGCGCGAGACCGATTGTCCCTCGCGCACACGGATTTGCGACAGATGCGCATAGAGCGTCTCGATCCCGAAGGCATGCTGGATGATCACCGTATTGCCATAGCCGGAATGCCATCCGGCCTTCTTGACCAAGCCGCCCGCCGTGGCATGGATCGCCGTGCCGCGCGCCCCGGCAAAGTCGGTTCCCGAATGCATGCGGGTGCCGCCCCCCTTGGGATCGCGGCGATAGCCGAAACCGCTGGTGAACCGGAAGGCGCCGCGCACCGGGTTGGCGAAAGGCACCTTCTGGACCGCGAGGCGGTAAAGCGACATCTGGTCCAGCCCGGCCAGGATCGCATCGGCGCGGGTCTCGTCGGGGTGAATGTCGCCCTTGGTCGAGAATCGCAGCGCCCCGACCGGGCCGCCGGTGCCGGAATAGCCCCGGCGAACCTCGCGCAGCACATCCTCCGGGCGCAGGCCGGCATTGCGGAACATCCGGTCTAGCGGCTCCATCGAGACGGTCACGGCCTCCTCGATGCGCGTGAAGATCTCGTGGTTGCGTTCCTGCATGAGCTGGAGATCGAGCGCGATCTCCTGCGCCTCGGCCTTCGACTGAAGGGCGGCGAAGGCCATCGAATCGCGTTCCTCGGCAACGGCGGCAAGCGCCTCCGACAGCATGTCGAGGGTCGCCTCGGTTTCCTGCGCCCTTGCGAGAAGCGGGCTGCCCTCACCTCCCTGTTCGGCAAGCGAACGGCGCAGGTCCTCGACCTCGGCGCGGGCCTGGTCGCGTTCGCGGATCGCCCGGCGCAGGGTCCTCTGCACCACCTCCAGCCCGGTCTCGACTTCGCGGCGCCGATCCTCGGAGGTCAGCAGAAGCGTCTGCATCTGCGAGACCTTGCCGAGCGCCATGTTGAACCGCTCCTGGGCCTGCAACGCCTCTTCGGCCCGTTCGTCGCGTTCCCGCGACAGCGCATCGAGCCGCTGTTCGAACACGATCTGCTCGCGCAGCGCCTGTTCGCGGGTGGACGCCGAGCCGATGCTGTCGATCATCAGGATCGAGGTCGCCAGAACCGTCCAGCCGAACAGCAGAACCCCGCCGGCCAGTGCTGCGACCTGCGTTGCGGGCCGGAGCCGCACGAACCGTGTCTCGGTTTCGGATTTCAGGAACAGCCGCCGTTCGGGAAAGCATCGTTCGAGCGTGTGGTTCACCCGAAAGAGTATCCGCTTCGGCATGCTGTCGCCCCGTCACTGCCCAGGAGCATCAAGGCTCCGTCCCCGGGCCGTTGGTAGCGAACAAGCTCCGGTTGATGCAACCGAAGCCGATCCTTTTGCGCCGGGCCGTTCCCCGGCTGCGGCGATTTGAGCGAAAACCCGCCGATCTGCGGCCCGGATCAGGCGCTTGTCGGCTGCGGTTCGACCAGCGGCCAGTAGAAGTCGGGGGGCAGTCCGGCCTCGGCGCGCCGCGCCTCGTCGAAGGGCGGCTTCAGTGCCCCGTGGAAATGCCGCCGGACCAGGTGGTGAAACGTGTCCTTCGGATCGAGCTCGTGGCGGCCGCAGAGGAAGTTGAACCACTTGGAGCCATAGGCGACATGGCCGACCTCTTCGGCGCTGATCGTCTCGAGCGCCGCGGTGGCCTGCGCATCGCCCGCCTTGCGGAATATCGCGACCATCTGGGGCGTGACGTCCAGCCCGCGGGCCTCGAGCACCATCGGCACCACGGCCAGCCGGGCCAGCAGATCGCCCGCAGTGTCCTCGGCCGCACGCCACATGCCCGCATGGGCCGGCAGGGCGCCGTAATGGCTGCCCTGGATCTCGAGCCAGTCTGCCAGAAGGGTGAAGTGGTGCGCCTCCTCGTCGGCCGCCTTCACCCAGTCGTCGTAGAATCCCGGCGGCATCGGGACATGCGCGACGCGCGCGACGATATCCCAGTGCAGATCGACGGCGTTGAGCTCGATATGGGCGATGGCGTGCAGCAGCGCGATGCGCCCGGCCGCGGTTCCGGGTCTTCGCCGCGGCACCTCGCGGGGCGGCAGCAGTTCCGGCCGCTCGGGTCGCGCCGGGCGCGCGGGCGGGTCGGCGCGGCCCACGGGCAGCGGTCGGCCCGCGGC
>JBKBMT010000089.1:0-9256 GCA_046295655.1 Gemmobacter sp.
CCAGAAGCGGTTGAGGGCGGCATCGGCCTTCGTCCGGCTGTCGGTGACGATCTCCGCGGCGAGCCCGCGGGCAAGGAGCGCGCGACCACCTTGACCGCGGCGCCGCCACGGAGCGAGCCGGGCAGCGGCAGGAGGTTGCGGTCGTCGCACTGCGCGGCGGCCGCGAGGATGATGGCCTGGGTGTCGGAAAGGTTGTTCAGGGTCGTCGCCCGTATCCGGGCGTGCGGAATGTGGGCCCTTCGACAAGGTCGCGCCCGCCAGCCGGCGAGCGGCGCGTGGAGACGAGCCGATCAGGACGTGAGTTGCCACCACATTTGCTCGGCCCAGATGCGGGCCTGTTCCGCCGCCTCTGCCGAACGCGCGCCATCGACCCGCGCTTCGCGCTGGATTTCCTTGGTGAAATCGTCCCAGGTGTTCGAGATGTTGACGGCCATCGCCTCTTGCCCGTTGAAAAAGGCGAAGCAGATCGCGCTCGGCAACGAAGTGCTTGCCTCCGGTTCGGCCCCGGCGGCGCGGGCGGCGATGTGGTGGGCCACATGCATCCCGGACTCGAAGGCTACATGGCCGCTTTTCGGCAGGATCGACGCGACAGAATCGCCGATGATGTAGATGTCGTCGTCCCCTTCGGCGAGGAAATGGGGAAGACGCACCGGTGCCCAGCGTTGGGCCAGTCCGGCGGTGGTGAGCAGGCGGCCCGCCTTCATCGGCGGCACCAGCACGGCCAATTCGTAGCGGATCGTCTCGCCCCCGGCGATCACGTTCCGGGCGCCGGTGTCGATCGCGATCTGTTCGATGCCCTTTCGATGCTCGATCCGGTTTGGATAGAGTTCGGCAAAGGCTGCCTCGATAGCGGGCTTGCCGACCGGGATGTCGGGGTTCTGATCGAGCAGGATGACCCGACCGGCCAATCCGCGCCGCTCCATCCAGTCGGCGAAGAGGGCGGCCCGTTCATAGGGCGCGATCCGAGACGGGCCAAGACGGCCGAGCGGCTGGTCCTCCATCCCGACGGCAGCATCGACTCGGCGCCGGGTCCGGCCTGTGCTCCGACGGGTCCAATGCGCCCGTCACCCGGCCTCCATCCAGAGGACATGGGGCAGCACGAAGGTGGCGCCGGCAGGCGCGAGGCGGTTGGCGGCGATGGGGCAGCCGTAGGCGCGCGCGAGTTCGGGGCCGCCGATCACTGCGGCCGGGCTGCCGGCGACCAGCAGGCGGCCGTCGTGCATCAGCCAGACTTCATCGGCGGCCAGGGCCGCAAGGTTGAGGTCGTGCAAGACTACCACCACCCCGCCGCCCGCATCCGAGAAGCGGCGCAGGATCCGCATGACCGCGATCTGATGGGCGATGTCAAGCGCGGCCACGGGCTCGTCGAGCAGCATCCAGCACGGCCGCCCCGCGACGACGGGTTCCCATGCCTGGACGCGCACGCGCGCGAGCTGCACCCGTGCCTGCTGGCCGCCCGACAGTTCCTGGTAGAGCCGCGCGCCGTAGCCCGGCAGATCGACTTCGGCCAGGGCTGCCGGGACGAGTTCGACGCGCCCGGCATGCGGTCCCGAGGTCAGCCCTAAAGCCACCACCTCGGCGACCGTGAAGGGAAAGGCGAGGGTCGCCGCCTGGGGCAGCACCGCCCGGCGGGCGGCCAGCTCCCAGGGCTTCATGCGCGCAACATCGACGCCGTCCAGCAGCACCGTCCCGGCATAAGGAAGGTCGCCCGCGATCGCGCGCAGAAGCGTCGTCTTGCCAGAGCCGTTCGGGCCGATGATCGCGGTGATGTGTCCGGCCCGGGCGACCGCGTCGATGTCGCGCAGGACGGGCCGCCCTGCGATGCTCGCGGACAATGCACGGATCGTGAGCATCAGAGGTCCACCACGCCGCGCCGCCGCAAGAGGATCCACAGGAAGACTGGGGCGCCGATCACGGCCGTCACGATCCCGATGGGGAGTTCCGCCGGCGCGACGATGCTGCGGGCGACGACATCGGCCATCAGCAGAAGCGCCGCGCCCAGTAGCCCTGCATTGACCAGCAGATACCGGTGGTCGGGTCCGGTGGCCAGCCGCAGAAGGTGCGGCACGACGATCCCGACGAAGCCGATGCCTCCGGCCACCGCGACGGCGGCCCCGGTGGCCCCGGCGACCGTCAGGATCGACGCCGACTTGATCCTTTGGACCGGCAGGCCGATGTGATGGGCAGCGGACTCGCCCAGGGCGAATCCGTTGAGCCCGCGCGCGAGATACGGCGCCGCCAGGAGCGCCAGCGCAATCACCGGGCCGGCCGCCGTCAGCTTGGGCCAGGACGCCGCCGACAGCGAACCCAAGCCCCAGAAGGTCAGGTCGCGCAGCTGCCGATCGTCGGCCAGATAGACCAGCACGCCGGCCGCGGCCCCGGCCAGGGCGCCGAGAGCGATGCCGGCCAGCAGCATCGTGGCCACCGATGTGCGCCCCGCCCGGGTCGCGACGCGGTAAAGGACGAGGGTCGAGACCCAACCGCCCAGAAAGGCGGCGACCGGCACCATGTGCCAGCCCAGCATGCCGGCCAGCCAGGGTGGGGCCAGCCCGCCCAGAACGATGGCCGTCACGGCACCCAGGCCGGCGCCGGCGCCGACCCCCACGAGGCCGGGGTCTGCCAGCGGGTTGCGGAACAGCCCCTGCATCACGGCCCCGCCCACGGCCAGCGCGGCGCCGACCAGAACGCCGGTCAACACGCGCGGCAGGCGGATTTCCCAAAGGATCAGGCGGTCGCGCGCGGGCACCGTCTCGCCAGCCCACCACTGGGCCAGCATGCGCGAGGGATTCACGCCGGTCGCGCCGTGCGACAGGCTGATAAGGCAGGCCGCGACCAGAAGCAGCGACAGCGCCCAGGTCACACGACGCGCCGTCGCGCGGCGATCGCCCGGCATAGCGGCGGATGCATCGATGGCCACCATCAGCCGCCGCCCCGCTCGGCCTGATCGAGCAGGCCGCCGAACCGCAAGGCGAGCTCGAGCGCGGCATCGCCCGTGCGCGGACCGAACCCCAGAAGGTAAAGCCCGTCCATCGCGATCACCCGCCCCGCAGCGCCCGCCTGCGTCAGCCGCAGCGCCGGATGGGCCTGCACGTCGGCCAGCGTGACGGCCAGATCGCCGCCGCGGTCCATCACCAGGATGATGTCGGGATCGGCGGCAATGGCTGCCTCGTCGGTCAGCGGCTTGTAGCCTTGCACCCCTTCGACGGCGTTCGCACCGCCTGCCAGACGGATCATCGCCTCGGCCGAGGTGCCCGTGCCGGCCGCCAGCAGACGGCCGCCTTGCATCGACAGGATGAACATCACCCGCGGCACGCGCGGCAGCGCCTGCGCGGCCGCCTGCGCCTCGGCCAGGCGCGCCGCGACGCGCACCGACAGCGCTGCCCCCGCCTCGGGCAGGTCCAGCGCGGCTGCCACCGCCTCGATCTTGGCCTGCACGCCGGCGGCGTCGAGCGCCTGCGGCAGCACCACGAGTGCGGTTCCGCTGCGGCGAAGCGCCTCGATCGCCTCGGGCGGTCCCGCGTCGTGTTCGGCAAGGATCAGGTCCGGCGACAGCGCGATCAAGTTCTCGGGCGACAGGGCGCGCACGTAGCCCACATCGGGCAGGGAAAGAACCTCCGGCGGAAAGGAGGAGGTGGTGTCGCGCGCGATCAGGCGCTCCCCCGCGCCCAGCGCGAAGACGATCTCGGCCGCCGAGCCGCCGGCCGCGATGACCCGCGCCGGGTCACCGGCGCGGGCCACCCGCGACAGCCCCGCGGCAGCCAGCAGCGCCAGCGCCGCCCGCCGGGTCATGTCGGAGGCGCTCATGCCGGCACCGCCGCGGCCAGCCCTTCGGCCAGCGCGTCCCATGCGGCGGTATCGGTGTCGCCCTCGGCGCGCTTGCCGAACAGCTGCAGGATCAGGCGCCCCTCGGCGTCGAAAGCTTCGACTGAAACCGCATCGCCCCGGCGGGTGGGTTTGCGCACCAGCCAGACCTCGGCCACCTTGTCGGCCCGCAGGTGAAGGTTGAACCGGGCATCGAGCACGTTGAACCACGGCCCCATCGGCTCCAGCCGTTCCACCGTGCCCGAATGGATCTGGATACAGCCGCGGTTGCCCACGAACACCATGATGCGCACGCCGTCCCGGCCCGCGCGGGTCAGCGCCTCCACCACGGCCTCGGGTGCCAGCGGCCGCGCCCAGGGCGTGCCGACGCTGCGATAGGCGCCGAGGCGGTCGAACTTCAGCCGGCTGGTCAGCGCCAGGAACTGGTGCGTGTCGGTCATCCCGGCCCAGGCGGCGCGCAGATCTTCCACCCGGTCGGGTCGGGCACGCACCGGCTCGGGCGCCGGACGGGACGCCAGCGCGAAGGGGGCGGCCGGCGCGACCGCCAGATCCTCGGCCAGCCGGGCGAAGGCCGCCGCGTCCGACCCCGCGACCAGATGCACCTTGTGGACGGCATCCCCGGCCGCGTCGAAGACCTGGATGCTGCGGCGCGGCCCGGCCTCGCCCTCGCGTTCCACAGCGAAGGCATGGGCCCAGTGGCGCGGGAAGATCCGCAGGTCGATCTCGGGGCCCAACACCATTGCGGCATGGTCCCCCGCATGGAAATCGAGATAGCGCCCGCGCCGTTCGTGCACGCACCAGTCGTTGCGCGTGAGCGCCATCACCTCGCCCAGCGCCCCGACGGCCGGCATCAGCCGCGCCGGATCGGCGGCGATGCGGCGCACCCCCTGCCCGAGATCGGCCGCCAGAAGCTGCGCTTCGGCGATCCCGAGAAGGTCGGCGAGGTCGCGCTCGCGCATCTTCGGCCGCTCGGCGCGGGCTGCGACGATCCGCTCGGCAAGGTCTGCGGAAATGATCATGGGGCCTCCTCGGGTCCTGTCCTGTCGTGACTGTGGGAAAGGCGCGGGACCTCGGATCTGGCATGGGCGGGGCGGTGCGGCCCGCAGCCCGGCTGGCAGCCCGGCGCAATACTTGACATTTTCACTAAACGATTCCAGAAGGCAACGCAACCGGGTTGTGGCACCGCACCCGGCAAGTGCCAGCGTCTTCCGCCAGCCAACACCGACAACCTGCGGATGGGGAACGAGAATGACGCAAACCGCACGACCGCGCCGGCACGGACTGGCCTGGCTTCTGATTACCGCGGCGGCAGCCGCCTGCCCGGCCGCGGCGCAGGAGACGCCCGGCCCCGGCACCTTCCTGGGCCGGCTGATCTTCGGCGCAGGCCAGCAGAAGGTGGCCATCGACACGCCGCAGTCGGTGACGGCGGTCGAGCAGGAGGACATCGACCGCGAACAGCCGCAAACCGTGGGTCAGGCCCTGCGGAACGTGCCGGGCGCGCAGATCGCGGGCTCCGACCGGCCGTTGGGCTTCGCCTTCAACATCCGTGGCATCGGCGCCACCGAACAGTCCGCCAGCGAGGCGCGCATCATCGTGAACGTGGACGGGGTGCCCAAGTTTTACGAACAGTACCGGCTGGGGTCGTTCTTTTCCGAACCCGAACTGTATCGGCGGGTCGAGGTGCTGCGCGGGCCGGGATCGGCCACGCTCTACGGGTCCGGCGCGATCGGCGGGGCGATCAACTTCGAGACCAAGGACGCGGGCGACTTCATCCCCGAGGGCGGGCGCGGCGCGCTGCGGCTGAAGTTCGGCTTCGAGTCGAACGGCAACGGACGGCTGTTCTCGGGCATCTACGCCGCGCGGCCCGCCGATGGCGCCGAGTTCCTGGCCGCGTTCGGCTACCGCACCGCCGCCGAATACAAGGACGGCAGCGGCACAGCGTTGCGGGGCAGTGCCTTCGATGCGCCATCCGCGCTGGTCAAGGGCACCTTCGCATTGTCCGACACCCAGACCCTGCGCCTGTCCTGGCAGCGCTTCAAATCGGATGCCGACGACGCGGCGCTGGCCCAGACGGGGGGCGGCAACGCCATCGCCGACGTCTTCGGGCAGGTGGACCGCGAGGTCACCGACGACACCTTCAGCCTCGACTGGCGGATGCGGGGCGACGGCTGGCTGAACCCTCGGGTGCAGTTTGCCTATTCCGATACGACCGTGATCCAGTCCGACGCCCGCGACCTGACAGGCGCGGCGCAGCCCTGCTTCCCCTTTCCCTCGAACCTCAACGTCTTCTGCGACGTGGAATACGGCTACCGCACGGCGATGCTGAAGGTCGAGAACACCGCCGAACTCGCCGGGACGGGTTCGAAGGCGTTCCTGACCTTCGGCCTGCAGGCCACCAGCCAGCGGCGCGTCGCCGACAGCGCGGGCCCCTTGGGCTTCCACCCCGAGGGGCGCGACCGCAAGATCGGTCTCTATGCCCAGGGCGAGATCGTCATCGGCGATCGGCTGACGCTGATCCCCGGGGCGCGCGTGGATTTCGCCCGCCGCACGCCCGGCACCCAGGTGCCCGGCGGTGCGACGGTGGAGGACGAGGCGAAGGCGCTGACCTTCGCCGCGCTCTACAGGCTTTCCGACGGCCTGTCGGTCTTCGGCTCGGCCGCCCGCACCGAACGGCTGCCGACGCTCGACGAACTCTATTCCTGGTCCGCCACCAAGGCACCGGCGCTGACGCTCGACAAGGAAAAGGCCGTGAACCTCGAGCTGGGCGTGGCCTACAGCCGCGAGGGCGTCTTGCGCGACGGCGACAGCCTTCAGGTCAAGGCGACGGTGTTCCGCAACCGGATCGACGACCTCATCACCACCACCGCCACTACCGACACGGTGTTCTTCCGCAACCTGGCGCGGGCCGAGTTCACCGGCGGCGAGATCGAGGCGGGCTATGAGACCGACCGTTTCTTCACCCGCCTCGCCTATGCCCGGGCGCGCGGCAGGGACCGCGATTTCGGCTACACGCTGGCCACCTCGCCCGCCGAAAACCTGGCGCTGACCCTCGGCCTGCGCCTGCCCGACCGCGGGCTGGAGTTCGGCTGGCGCGGCACCTTCGTGGACAGCATCACCACCGCCACGCGCAACGTCACCACCGGGGCGATTACCTCCACCGACTTCCCCGGCTACGACGTGCACGACTTCTTCGTGAGCTGGAAGCCGCAGACCGGTCCGCTGGCGGGGTTCGACGTGCAGTTCGCGGTCGAGAATGCCTTCAACGCCGACTACCGCAACAACCTGGCGCTCGACCGCGGCCGGGGGCGGACCTACAAGCTCAGCCTCGCGAAGGCGCTGACGTGGTGAGGGCGGTTGCTATCCTCTTGGCCTTGGCGCTACCCGCGGCGGCCGAGACGCCGGGGGCGGGGGCCTTGCGGCTCGAGCTCAACCGGCTGGACGCCGAGGGCGCCGCCTGCCGGCTGACCTTCGTGGCCGAGAACGGGTGGGCGCCGCTGTCTTCGCTGGTGATCGAAACGGTGCTCTTCGACCGCGGCGGCCGGGTGGCGGCGTTGACGCTGTTCGACTTCGGCGAGCTTCCGCAGGGCCGTCGCCGGGTGCGGCAGTTCGATGTGGCGGGCACCGACTGCGGGTCGATCGGTCAGGTTCTGGTCAACGGCGTGGCGACGTGCACCGGCCCGGGGGCAGAGCGTGCCGCCTGCGCCGCCGCGCTGTCGGTCGCGGGTTCGGCCGAGGGCGTGGAGGTTGCGCAGTGATCCACCTCGTGCAGGCGCGCGATGCGCTGGTCGCGCTGCTCGACCTGGGCGGCTGGGTGGTGGGCGTGATCCTGGCGCTCTCGGTCCTGTCGGGGGCGGTGGTGCTGTGGAAGCTCGTGCAGTTCCACATGGCCGGCGTCGGGCAGCACACCGCCGTCATGGCCGGTCTTGCCGCCTGGGACGCGGGCCGGGGGCCGCAGGCCTGCGGCCTCGCCGACGGCGCCCCCAGCCACCTGGGACCGATCTTCGCCATGGCAATGCGCGGCGGAACAGCGATGCGGGAGCGCACCTACGCGCTGGCCGAAGCCCGGCTTGCCCGGCTCGAATGGGGGTTCAGGCTGCTCGACACGGTGGCCCAGACGGCGCCGCTTCTGGGCCTGTTCGGCACGGTGCTCGGCATGATCGATGCCTTCCGCGCGATGCAGGCGGCGGGACAGGATGTGGATCCCTCGGTGCTGGCGGGCGGCATCTGGGTGGCCCTGATGACGACCGCGGCGGGTCTGGCGGTGGCCATGCCCGTCTCGGTCATCCTGTCCTGGTTCGAGGCGCGGGTCGCCGCCGAGCGGCGCATGGCCGAAGTGCTGATCGAGGGCGCGCTGGCGCCGGGAGCATTGCGGGCCGATCCGGGCACCGGCGCAGTCCTGACGGAGGCCGTCCATGCCTAGGCTCGCTTCGGCCCGCCGCCGCAGACCGCTGTCGTTGACCTCGCTGATCGACGTGATCTTCCTGCTGCTGCTCTTCTTCATGCTGACCTCGGTCTTCGACCGTCACGGCGATCTGCCATTCATGGCCGCAGGCGGCGGGATGCCATCGGACACCGGATCGGCGCCCGCGTTCCTGCGGGTGACGCCCGACGCGCTGGTGCTGAACACGACCGCGGTCGATCTGGCGGGGCTGGCTGCGGCACTCGAGAACGTCGGCGCGCCGCTCGTCCTCGTGGCGCCGGCCGGGAACGTCACCGCGCAGCGGCTTGTGGACGTGCTGGTCGCCGCGCGTGACGCGCAGGGCATCAGCCTGCGCCTGATCAGGGGCTGACTCCGATGCCCCGCCGGGCCGCCCCGCGCCGCCGATCCGAGCCCACGATCGCGCTGATCAACATCGTCTTCCTCATGCTGGTCTTCTTCCTGGTCGCCGGGCAGGTGGCGGCGCCCGTCAGCCGCGAGGTCGAGCTGGTCGAGGCGGATCTGGCCGAAGCGCGCCCGCCCGACGAGGCGCTTGTCCTGCGCGCCGACGGAACGACGCTCTGGCGCGGGGCGCCGGTAGCGCCCGAGGACTTCGCGGCGGCCGTCGGGGGCGAGGGTCCGCTGCGCCTGCTGCCCGACCGCGCGGCGCCCGCAGCGGAGCTGGTTGCCGTCGCTGCGCGGCTGCGCGCGGCGGCCGGGGACCGTCCGGTGCACCTGGTGACGAAACGGAGCCTCGCGCGATGAACCGGGGGCGCATTCTGGCCGGAGCGGCAGCGCTGGCGGTTTCGGGGGCGCTGCATGCGGCCGGGCTCACGCTGGCGGTCCCGCAGGTTCCTGCGGTTCAGCTCGAGGGCGGCGGGGAACCCGCACCTTCCGTCCTCGGCAGCGCCTTTGCCGACTTTGCAGCGGGCGGGGCCCCCGTCTCCCCTGCGCCCGTTGCGGCTGTTTCTCCCGAAATCGCCCCAGCCAACGCAGCGCCTCTCGCGCGCTCCGCCG
>JBKBMT010000090.1:0-9203 GCA_046295655.1 Gemmobacter sp.
CGCCGCTCCCCGCGGTGCGCGAGCTGCCGGTCGAGATCGACCCCGTCACCGGGGTGCACAGCATCGAGCTGACCGTGCTGAGCTACAACGTCGGCGCGCTGCCGTGGCCCCAGCGCACCGGCGCGGGGCGGGCGATGCGGCGGATGATTGCCGCCGCCCAGGAAACCGGCGTGCTGACCGACTTTCCGCCGGTGCTGGCCCCCGAGGACGCGCTGCAGGTCCCGCGCCAGAACCTGTTGCTGATCGTCACCGGCACCCAGGGCGAACGCCGCGCCGCCAGCGCCCAGCTGAGCCGGGGCAAGTATCTGGGCTTCGAGATGAAGGAAGGCGACACCTTCCTGTTCTCGTCGCGGACGATCCCCGGCAACGAACGGTCCGTCCTGCGGGTGATGAACGCCTTTTCCGAGATGGGCGTCGATGTGATCGACGACCGCGGCGGGCTCTACCACGTCTCGGGCCATGCGAACCGGCCCGACCTGACGCGGATGCACGGGCTGATCCTGCCCGACATGCTGATCCCGATGCATGGCGAACACCGGATGCTGCGCGAGCATGCGAAGCTTGCGCTGACAAACGGGATCGCCTCGGACGTGGTCACGAACGGCATGCTGATGGACCTGACCGGCGAGGCGCCGGCGGTGGCCGAGTATATCGAGGCAGGGCGGATCTATCTGGACGGTTCGGTCCTGGTGGGCGCGCTGGACGGAGTGGTGCGCGACCGGATCCGCATGGCGATCAACGGGCATGTCGTGGTGACGCTGCTGCTGGACGAGGGCGACGCGCCGCTCGGCGACCCCTGGGCCGAGATCATGGGCCTGCCGGAGACCGGCCGTCGCGGTCAGCCGCTGACCGAGACGATCGAGGCCGAGCTTGCCGATTTCGTGGATCGTGCCGGCGCCAGGATCCTGCGTGACGACGACAAGCTGGACGACGGCCTGCGCCGTGTGGTCCGCCAGGTCGCAATGGAGGAGATCGGCAAGAAGCCCGAAGTGACGGTGGTGGTCAGCCGGATGGAGTGAGGCGGGCCAGGGGCCAGCGCCTCAGCCGGCCGCTTCCTCGCTGTCGGTCCCGATCGGCGCCGGCACGCGGAAACTGCGCAGCAGGAAGTCGGGCACATGGTCGCCCATGCCGACGACCGCCCGTTCTCCGCCTTCGCGCCGCGGTTCGCGTCTCGTCTCGTTGCGATGCGTCTCGCGATGCGGCTCTCCGCGCCGCTCCTCGCTCCGCGACGCGGCAACCGGCGCGACCGCAGCCGCGGGTTCGGCGACGGGCGATGGTGCCGGCGCACGGTCGCGCCGGGCGGCGCGGTCGCGCCGTTCCGGGTGGCGCGAGCGGGCCTGCCGATGGTCGCCGCGGTCGGGGCGGTCGTCGAATTCCACCTCCGGCGCATCCGCCCGCGGGATCGGCTTCTTGACCAGGCTCTCGATGGCGGCCAGATACTTGTCGTCGGACGGCGTGGCGATGGTGATGGCCACCCCGGTCCGGCCGGCGCGTCCAGTCCGGCCGATGCGGTGCACATAGTCCTCGGCGTGGCTCGGCACGTCGAAGTTGAACACATGGCTGACCGCCGGGATGTCGAGGCCCCGCGCCGCGACATCCGACGCGACCAGAAGCCGGATCGTGCCGTCGCGGAAACCGTCAAGGGTGCGCATCCGCTGGCTCTGTTCCAGGTCGCCGTGGATCGGAGCGCAGTTGAACCCGTGCGCCTTCAGGGACTTGGCCAGGACATCCACGTCCATCTTGCGGTTGCAGAAGATGATCGCATTGGTGCAGGTCTCGCCCTCGGCCCGGATCAGCGCGCGCAGCATCGCCCGCTTCTCGGCAAAGGCGCGGTCGCGCCGCGACGGGGTGAAGGCCACCAGCCGCTGTTCGATCGTCTCCGAGGCGGTCGCCTGCCGCGCCACCTCGATGCGTGCCGGGTTCGACAGGAAGGTCTTGGTGATGCGCTCGATCTCGGGCGCCATGGTTGCGGAATAGAAGAAGGTCTGGCGGGTGAACGGGGTCAGGCTGAAGATCCGCTCGATGTCGGGAATGAACCCCATGTCCAGCATCCGGTCGGCCTCGTCCACCACCATGATCTGCACGCCGGTCAGCAGAAGCTTGCCGCGCTCGAAATGGTCGAGCAGCCGGCCGGGGGTGGCGATCAGCACGTCCACGCCGCGGTCGATCAGCAGATCCTGTTCCTTGAAGGACACGCCGCCGATCAGCAGCGCCTTGGTCAGCCGGGTGTATTTCGCGTAGGTATCGAAGTTCTCGGCCACCTGGGCCGCCAGTTCGCGCGTCGGGGCAAGGACAAGCGAGCGGGGCATCCGGGCCCGGGCGCGGCCCTTGCCCAGCAGTGTGATCATCGGCAGGGTGAAACTTGCCGTCTTGCCGGTTCCGGTCTGGGCAATGCCCAGAACATCGCGGCCTTCGAGGGCATAGGGGATCGCCTGCGCCTGGATCGGGGTGGGGGTATGGTAGCCGGCTTCGGCCACCGCCTGCAGGACCTTCGGGTCCAGCTTCAGGTCGGAGAATGCAGTCATTTGCGTCCTGTCAGCGCGGCATCGGGCCGCAGAGTGAAGGGACGCCTGTTCCTCGCGCCCCGGCGGATGGATCGACGGCCGGGCCGTCGCCTGACGCGGCCCTAGCGCAAAACGCCGGAAGGGTCAAGGAAACTGCCCGATCCCTATTGCAGGAACGGCATCGGGTCCAGCCGGTCGCCGCCGCGATGCACTTCGAAATGCAGGAACGGCGGTTCTGCCGGCCGGACAGTGCCGATCTGCTGTCCGCGGCGGACCTGGGCGCCGCGCTGGACGCTCAGGTTCTCGACATTGGCATAGACGGTCTGCAATCCGCCTTCATGCTGCACCATGACGATCTGAACGCCGCTCTGGTCGCGGGTGATGAAGCTGACCGTGCCGTCGCCGGCCGCCCGCACCGGTGCGCCGGCGGCAGCGCCGATCGCAATGCCACGATAGGCCGCGCGGTCGTAGGCGCGGATGATGCGGCCTTCGACCGGCATCGCCAGGCGCGAGGCGCTGGCCGCGGTCCGTGTCGAGCCGAGGTTGGGCGAGGCCGGCGTGGCCGTCGGCTGCGCGGCCGGCGCCACCCGTTCCTGCGGCAGAGGCTGCGAGGCCGAGGGCGGGGGCGGCGTCGTCGTGCCCCGCCCCGGTGCGGGCGCGGCGGCCGAAGCGGTCCGGCTGTCCACCGCAGGCGGCGGGATCAGCAGCGTCTGCCCCTCGCGGAGCGCCAGATCGGGCCCCAGCCCGTTCCAGTCGGCGATGGATTTGGCGGTGACATCGTGCAGCCGGGCGATGGTATAGACCGTCTCGCCGCGCTGGACGCGGTGGCGGACCGGTTCGACGACCTGGAACGGTGGCGTCTGGCGGCTGCCTGCACCGGTGCCTTCGGCGCGGTCGAGCGCGGTGGTGGCGATGCCGGTCACGTCCACCGGCGTGCCGGTGATGACCGCACCGGTCGCGCGCGATGGTTCCGACACCCGGCCGGGCAGCACCAGAACCTCGCCGCCGCGCAGCGCAAGATCGTGCGGGATCGCATTCTGCCGCGCCATCTCGATCGCCGGAACGCCCAGCCGGCCGGCGATCTGTGCCACCGTCTCGCCGCGGCGGGCGACCGCGACCTGGTAGCCGGGATAGGAGATCACGCCGCGATTGTCGGGGGCCGGCCGTTCGACGGTGGCCTGACGCGCCGCTTCGGCGGTGGACAGCCCGGCGCCGGGGGCGCGCAGATCCCAGTCGTAGAAGAAGGGCTGCTGGTTCTCGCATCCCGCAAGCGCCGCGACCGCGATACCTGCAAGGACCGTGCGGTGAAACCGGATCGGATTGGTCCGCATGCTCTGCCTCGTCTGTTGCGGCCGGGTTGGCCCCGGCGTCTGGTTTCCGTCGCGGCCCGCCGGGCCGTCACTCCTGCGCGAGACCCTCGACCAGCGGCACGAAGCGCACCGGGCACAGTTCCTCGTAGTCGTATCCCGTCTCGGCCCGCCGGACCCGGATCAGGCTCTGCACCGCATCCGACTGACCGACCGGAAGCACCATGATACCCCCGATGCGCAACTGGGCCAAGAGGGGGCCGGGTGTGTCCTCGGCCGCCGCCGTCACCATGATCCGGTCGAACGGCGCCTGTTCGGGCAGGCCGCGACTGCCGTCGGCAACGATGGCCGTGATGTTGACAAGGCCGAGGTCGCGAAAGATCGCCTCGGCCTCGCGAACCAGCCGCCGGTGGCGGTCCACGGTATAGACGCGGCGCGCCAGCAACGACAGGATGGCCGCCTGATAGCCCGAGCCGGTGCCCACCTCCAGCACCTTGTCCCGCGGACCGACCTCCAGCGCCTGGGTCATCAGGCCGACGATCGCCGGCTGGCTGATCGTCTGCCCGCAGGCGATGGGCAGCGGGATGTCATCATAGGCACGTTCCGCGAACAGCCCCTTGATGAACCGGCCGCGATCGATCCGCTCCATCGCCTCCAGCACCCGGCGGTCGGTGACGCCATGCGAACGCAGCGCGAAGAGAAAGCGCATCTTGCGTTCGGCAAGGTCGTCCGCCTCGCTCATTCCAGCCGGGCCCCGATTTCCTGGATCAGATCCCGTGCGGTCAGGTCGGCCCGCATCGGGGTGACCGCGACATAGCCTTCGAGATTGACGGCAACATCGGTCCCCGGCGCGGTCGGAATGTGCTGCGGTCCGCCCTTGATCCACAGGAACCGCCGGCCGGAGGGCGACATGTGCGGCTCGACCCCGAAGAAGGCGTCCTTGCGATAACCCTGGGGCGCGACCCGTGTGCCGCGCACCCGCGAGGCCCCGACGGGCGGGAAGTTGACGTTGTAGAACAGCCGGTAATCGCCGCCGTCGTTCCATATTCCGCGCTCGAGGAGCCGCCGGACCACGCGGGCACCATGGGTTCGGGCGGCCTCGAACTCGTCGGCCAGATCGCGGGTCTCGGGCCCGAGATACTGCGACAGGGCGATGGCCTTCAGGCCCTGCAACGCGGCCTCCATCGCGCCGCCCACGGTCCCGGAATAAAGCACGTTCTCGCCGGCGTTGTTGCCCCGGTTGACCCCCGACAGCACCAGATCGGGCGGCGCGCCCTGCAACACGTCGTTCAGCCCCGCCAGCACGCAATCGGCCGGACTGCCCTCGGCCGCATAGCGGCGCGGGCCGAGCTTGGCGATCATCATCGGGTGGGTGTAGCTGATCTTGTGCGCAACGCCGGACTGCTCGAACGCCGGCGCGACGGTCCAGACCTCGCCATCGGGGCCGGCCAGCTCTTCGGCGATGGCGGTCAGAACCTCGAGGCCCGGCGCATTGATCCCGTCGTCGTTGGTGATGAGAATGCGCATGCGATGCCCCTGCCGGTTGTGCCTTGCTTAGCCAAGCCCGCCGGGACGGGCAAGGTCAGCGCATCCGCAAAGCGCCGTCGATGCGGATCGTCTCGCCGTTCAGGTAGCCGCATTCGACGATGAACCGGGCGAGGCGCGCGAACTCCGCCGGATCGCCAAGCCGTTTGGGGAAGGTCACATCGGCGGCCAGCTGCGCGCGCGCCTCTTCCGGAAGGCCCATGAGCATCGGAGTCAGGAAAAGCCCCGGCGCGATGGTGCAGACCCGGATGGCATTGCGCGCCAGATCGCGCGCCAGCGGCAGCGTCATGCCGGCGACACCGGCCTTCGAAGCCGCATAGGCCGCCTGGCCGGCCTGTCCGTCGAAGGCGGCGATCGAGGCCGTGTTGACGATCACGCCGCGGTCGCCGTCGCGCGGATCGTTCTTCGCCATTTCCGCGGCCGCGAGCCGGATGCAGTTGAACGTGCCTCCAAGATTGACCTCCAGCACCTTGCGGTAACGGCCGAAGTCGTGCGGTCCCTCCCGGCCCAGCGTCTTTTCGGCGATGGCGATTCCGGCGCAGTTCACCAGAACGTCGATTCCGCCCATGCCAGCCACCGCTGCCGCGACGCCTGCCGCGACCGACGCCTCGTCGGTCACATCGACGGCCGAGAAGCCGGCACCGATCCCTGCTGCGAACGCCTTGCCTGCCGCCTCGCGATCGAAGATCCACACCTCCGCCCCGGCCGCACGGAAGGCGTCGGCGGTTGCCGCCCCGAGCCCCGATGCTCCGCCGGTGACGATGGCCCTGGCGCCGCTGATCTGCATGACCCCTCCCCGTGCCGGCCCGTGCCGGCATCGCTCTGTCCTGCTGTCTCTCTTGCCCGGTCAGGCGTTGGCGGCGCGGATCTGGTCGGCGCGTTCCTTGTCGAACCGCACGCCCTTCGCCTCGAAAAGCGCATCCAGTTCGCCCGACAGGGTCATCTCGGTCACGATGTCGCAGCCGCCGACGAATTCGCCCTTGACGTAAAGCTGCGGGATCGTCGGCCAGTCCGAGAAATCCTTGATCCCCTGCCGGATCTCGGGATCGGCCAGCACGTTCACGTCGACGAAATCCACCCCCATGAAGTTCAGCACACCGGCAACCCGGCTGGAGAACCCGCATTGCGGCATCATCTTGGTGCCCTTCATGTAGAGCACCACGTCGTTCTTCTCGATCGTCTCGCGGATCAGGTCCTGCGCCGTCGTCGTCATCGTCTCGTCCTTCCTCGGGGGGTGTGGGCGGTCACGCGCACCCGCGCCCGCCGCGGGCCGCCGGGCCCGTCATCGTCATCGTCGTCGCGCTCGTCCTCGCGGCGGGCGCGGTTCATCATCAGGACCACCGCCACCGCGACGATCAGCCCGAGGATCAGCGCCGGGACCATCAGTCGGGCGCCTTGGTCGTCAGCGCAAGGGCGTGCAGCGCCCCGGCAGGGCCGTCCATGCTGCCCTTCAGCGCGGCATAGACCGCCCGCTGCTGCTGCACGCGGTTCATGCCGCGGAAGCTTTCGTCGATCACCTCGGCGGCATAGTGGTTTCCGTCCCCCGCCAGATCGGTAATCGTGATCCGGGCCTTGGGGAACCGCTCGCGGATCAGCCGTTCGATGTCCTCGGCCTGCATCGGCATGGGTCTGGTCCTTCCTTTCGGAAAATCTAGGCCGCACCGCGGCGGGCTGCAAGACCGTCGCGCTCAGAGCCCCAGCGCGTTTGCGAACGCTCCCCGCCAGAGCGCCGCAAGCTCTGCAAGCGGCGCCTCGGACGGTCCGAGCCGCACCGTGGCGCCGCCGAACCGCCCCACCGCGGCAACCGGCACCCCGGCCGACTGTCCCGCGGCGAGCAGCGCGGTCGCATCGGTCTCGGCACAGGCCAACAGATAGCGCCCCTGGTCCTCGCCGAACAGCGCGGCCAGCCCGACTGTCTCGACCGTCACGCCGACACCGGCGCCTGCGGCCATCTCGAAGGCGGCAAGGGCAAGCCCGCCGTCCGAAAGGTCGGTCGCCGCCCGGATCCGGCCGCGATGGGCCAGAACGAACTCGCCGTGGCGCCGTTCGGCGTCAAGATCGACCGGGGGCGGGGCGCCTTCCTCGCGGCCCCACATCTCGGCCAGAATCGCCGACTGGCCAAGGTGGCTGCCCGCCCCCCCGACCAGCAGCGCGACATCGCCGGCCTGCGCCCGACCGCGGATCGCGTTGCCCAGCGGTTCGATCAGCCCGACCCCTCCGATTGTCGGCGTGGGCAGGATCGGCTGGCCGTCGGTCTCGTTGTAGAGGCTCACGTTGCCCGAGACGATGGGGAAGTCGAGCGCGCGGCAGGCCGCGCCGATGCCGCGGATCGCCAGCACGAACTGGCCCATGATCTCGGGCTTCTCGGGATTGCCGAAGTTGAGGTTGTCGGTCGCGGCCAGCGGACGCGCGCCGGCGGCGACGAGGTTGCGCCAGGCTTCGGCCACCGCCTGCTTGCCGCCTTCGAACGGATCGGCCCGGACATAGCGGGGGGTGACGTCGCTGGTGAAGGCCAGCGCCTTGTCGGTGCCGTGCACCCGCACGACGCCGGCACCCTGACCCGGCGGCACCACCGTGTCGGCCATCACCATGTGGTCATACTGTTCCCAGACCCAGCCCTTGTGGGCATGGTTCGGGCTGCCGATCAGCGCGCGCAGTGCCTCGATCGGGTCGGCCTCGGGCACCGGGCCGAGGGGGGCGGGGGCAGGGGGCGCGGTCCAGGGCCGGTCGTATTCCGGCGCCTGGCTCGACAGCTGGCTGAGCGGCAGGTCGGCCTTGACCGTATTGCCCTGCAGGATCAGGAACCGGTCCTCGGGAATGGTCTCGCCCACCACGGCGAAGTCCAGATCCCATTTGTCGAAGATCGCGCGGGCCTCGGCCTCCTTCTCGGGACGCAGGACCATCAGCATCCGTTCCTGGCTTTCCGACAGCATCATCTCGTAGGCGGTCATGCCGGTCTCGCGGCAGGGCACCCGGTCGAGGTCCAGCCGGATCCCGAGGCCGCCCTTGTCGCCCATCTCGACCGCCGAACAGGTCAGGCCGGCCGCGCCCATGTCCTGGATCGAGATCACCGCGCCCGAGGCCATCAGCTCCAGACAGGCCTCCAGCAGACGCTTCTCGGTGAAGGGGTCGCCGACCTGCACGGTGGGCCGCTTTTCCTCGGTGCCCTCGCCGAACTCGGCCGAGGCCATGGTGGCCCCGCCAACCCCGTCGCGTCCGGTCTTGGCACCGAGATAGACCACCGGCATGCCGACGCCCGATGCGGCCGAATAGAAGATCGCGTCGGCCCGGGCGATTCCGGCCGCAAAGGCATTGACGAGGCAGTTGCCGTTGTAGGCGCGGTGAAACCGCACCTCGCCGCCCACGTTCGGCACGCCGAAGCAGTTGCCGTAATGGCCGATCCCCTCGACCACGCCCTTGACCAGGTGCGCGGTGCGCGGATGCGACGGCTCGCCGAAGCTCAGCGCGTTCATCGCGGCGACCGGGCGCGCACCCATGGTGAACACGTCGCGCAGGATGCCACCCACCCCGGTTGCCGCGCCCTGGAACGGCTCGATGTAGGAGGGGTGGTTGTGGCTTTCCATCTTGAACACCACCGCCAGCCCGTCGCCGATGTCCACCACGCCCGCGTTCTCGCCCGGTCCGCAGATCACCTGCGGCCCGGTCGTGTGAAGCGTGCGCAGGTGGATCTTCGACGACTTGTAGGAACAATGCTCGTTCCACATGGCCGAGAAGATGCCAAGCTCGGTGAAGCTGGGCGTGCGGCCGACGATCCGCAGAAGCCGGTCGTATTCGTCCGGCTTCAACCCGTGCGCCGCCACAAGTTCGGGGGTGATCTCGGGTTCGG
>JBKBMT010000091.1:0-9102 GCA_046295655.1 Gemmobacter sp.
TGCGCCTCCCACCGTTCGCCGTTCGCCAGAAGCCTTTCCTTGGTATAGAACAGCTCCTCGCGGGTCTCGGTGGCGAATTCGAAGTTCGGGCCCTCGACGATGGCATCGACCGGGCAGGCCTCCTGACAGAAGCCGCAGTAGATGCACTTGGTCATGTCGATGTCGTAGCGCGTGGTGCGGCGGCTGCCGTCCTCGCGCGGCTCGGCGTCGATGGTGATCGCCTGCGCCGGACAGATCGCCTCGCACAGCTTGCAGGCGATGCAGCGTTCCTCGCCGTTGGGATAGCGGCGCAGGGCGTGTTTGCCCCGGAACCGGGGCGACAGCGGCCCCTTCTCGTGCGGATAGTTCAGCGTCGCCTTCGGCGCGAAGAAATACCTCATCCCCAGGCCGAAGCCCTTGATGAAGTCGGTCAGCAGGAAATAACGGACCGCGCGACCCCAGTCGATGCCCATGCTCAGCCCCCCACAGTCCAGCGCGCCCAGGCGCCGCCCAGAACCTCGAACTTCGCCAGGAAGGCCACCACCACCACCCAGCCCAGGCTGAGCGGCAGGAACACCTTCCAACCGATCCGCATCAGCTGGTCGTAGCGGTAGCGCGGCACGATCGCCTTCACCATGGCGAACAGGAAGAAGAAGAACGCCATCTTGGCGATCATCCACAGCGCCCCATCCGGCAGGCCGGGAATGGGCGACAGCCAGCCGCCCATGAACATCAGGCTCATCAGCGCGCACATCAGGAAGATCGCGATGTATTCGCCGGCCATGAACAAGAGATAGGGCGTCGAGGAATATTCGACCATGAACCCGGCCACCAGTTCCGACTCCGCCTCGGGCAGGTCGAAGGGCGGGCGGTTGGTCTCGGCCAGGGCCGAGACGAAGAACAGCACCAGCATCGGGAAATGCGGCAGCCAGTACCAGTTGAACAGCCCGTAGTCGCCGCGCTGCGCCTCGACGATCGCGGTCAGGTTCATCGATCCGGTGGAGATGATGATGCCGATGATGATGAGCCCGATCGACACCTCGTAGCTGATCATCTGCGCGGCCGAGCGGAGCGAGCCGAGGAAGGGATACTTGGAGTTCGAGGCCCAGCCGCCCATGATCACGCCATAGACCTCGAGCGAGGAGATCGCGAAGACGAACAGGATCGCCACGTTGATGTCGGCCAGCACCCAGCCCTGGTTGAACGGGATCACCGCCCAGGCGAGGATTGCCAGCACGAAGGACAGCATCGGCGCGAGGAAGAACACCGGCCGGTCGGCGCCGGCGGGCACGACGATTTCCTTGACCACGTATTTCAGCGCATCCGCCACCGACTGCAGCAGGCCGAAGGCGCCCACCACGTTCGGTCCCCGCCGCATCTGCACCGCCGCCCAGATCTTGCGGTCGCCATAGACGAGGAACAGCAGGCTGATCATCACGAACCCGATGACCAGAAGGCTCTGCGCCGCGATGATCAGCGCGATGCCCGCCCCCGTCTGCATGAAGTCAGCCATGATGCCCCTTGTCCCTCAAACCGTCGGTATCCCGCGCGCCCCGCAGTCGCGCACCTTCACTTCCGCATCCAGCGTCCCCACGCCGCGCGGCAGCGACGGCGAGATGGTGTAAACCGCATCCCCGCGGGCAATGGAACCCTGCTGCGCGATCGTCGTGCGGATATGGCGCGCAAACCCGTAGCCCCGGATCAGCGCATATTGCGCCGCGGCGCAGGCCGCGTAGGTCTCGACCACCGCGGGATCCTCTGCATGGCGGACGGCGACGAGGAAATTCACCAGGTCGTCGTCGAGCAGCCGCGTCTCGATCCCCAGATAGGCGGGCGGCAGGGCGCGCTGCTGCACCTGCGCCCCGTCGGCGCAGGCGGCAAGCCCCGAAAGGCACAGCGTCAAGGCCCCCAGCCGCCGCATGCCCGGCTACTCCGCCGCCAGCGGGGCGGCGCCGCGAGCGGCCATCCGCGCCGACATCTCGGCCATGAGGGCCGAGGCCCGGGCAATCGGGTTGGTCAGCCAGAAATCCGCCACCGCGGGCCGGAACGTGCCGGCGTCCATCGGGCCGGCCGCCACCGGCTGCCACGCGTTCGGCTCGACCTGATCGACACGGCCGAGATGCGGATGCCCCCTGACCAGCGCCTGGCGCAGGCCGGCCAGCGTGTCCCACGGCAGGGTAGCCCCGAGTTCGGCAGAAAGCGCGCGCAGGATGGCCCAGTTCTCCTTTGCCTCGCCCGGCGGAAAGCCCGCGCGGATTGCAAGCTGGGGGCGGCCCTCGGTGTTGACGAACAGCCCGTTCTCCTCGGTCCATGCGGCGGCGGGCAGGATGATGTCGGCCCGGTGCGCGCCCCGATCTCCGTGGCTGCCCTGGTAGATGACCGTCGGACCGGCGGGGATGTCGATCTCGTCCGTGCCCAGGTTGAAGACCACTTCGGCACCGTCCAGCGCCGCATGGATGCCGCCCTCGGTCACGGCACCCACGTCCATCGCCCCGACCCGGGCCGCCGCGGTGTGAAGGACCAGAAACTTCGCCCCGATCCGCTCTGCAATCCGCATCACCTGGCCGAGCACGGCCGACCCGTCCGCGCCCGTCAGGGCACCCATGCCGACGATCACCAGCGCATCGGCCCGGGGTTCGGCCTTGTCGGCCAGATCGGCGAGCGCCGCGCGCCCGTCGCCGCGGTGCAGGTAGTCATAGGTCAGGTCGGCTGCGGGGCCGACAAGTTCCACCGTTGCGCCGGCAAGCCATGCCTTGCGGATCCGCGCGTTCAGCACCGGCGCCTCGTCACGCGGATTGGTGCCGACCAGCAGGATCGACCGCGCCCGGTCGATGTCCTCGATCCGCGCGGTACCGACATAGGCCGACCGGTTGTCCGCGGGCAGCGCCGCCCCGTCGGTCCGGCATTCCACACGTCCATCCAGACTCTCGACCAGTGCCTTCAGGCTGAACGCCGCCTCGACCGGGGCAAGATCGCCGACCAGCCCGGCGACCCTGCGGCCCTTCATCGCCGCGGCCGCCGCCGCAAGCGCCTCGGGCCACGAGGCCGGCCTGAGGCGCCCGCCCTCGCGCAGATAGGGCCGGTCCAGCCGTTGCCGGCGCAGGCCGTCCCAGACGAAGCGGGTCTTGTCGCTGATCCACTCCTCGTTCACGCCGTCGTGGTTGCGCGGCAGGATGCGCATGACCTCGCGCCCCTTGGTATCGACCCGGATGCTCGATCCCAGCGCGTCCATCACGTCGATGGTCTCGGTCTTGGTCAGCTCCCATGGGCGGGCGGTGAAGGCATAGGGCTTCGAGGTCAGCGCCCCGACCGGGCAGAGGTCGATGATGTTCCCTTGCAGGTTCGACTCGATCAGACTGCCCAGATAGGTCGTGATCTCGGCATCCTCGCCGCGGCCCGTCTGGCCCATCACGCTGACACCCGCCACTTCGGTCGTGAAACGCACGCAGCGGGTGCAGGAGATGCAGCGCGTCATCGTGGTGGCGACCAGCGGGCCGAGATCCAGATCCTCGCTGGCGCGCTTGGGCTCGCGGTAGCGCGAGAAATCGACGCCATAGGCCATCGCCTGATCCTGCAGGTCGCATTCGCCGCCCTGGTCGCAGATCGGGCAGTCGAGCGGATGGTTGATGAGCAGAAACTCCATCACCCCCTCGCGCGCCTTCTTGACCATCGGCGAATTGGTGCGCACCACCGGCGGCGCCCCCTCGGGCCCCGGACGAAGGTCGCGCACCTGCATCGCGCAGGAGGCCGCGGGCTTGGGCGGACCGCCGACCACCTCGACCAGACACATCCGGCAGTTGCCGGCGATCGACAGCCGTTCGTGATAGCAGAAGCGGGGGATCTCGATGCCCGCAACCTCGGCCGCCTGGATCAGCGTCATCGCCGGATCGACCTCGACCTCGACATCGTCGATGATGATCTTGCGCAGCGTGCTCATGCCCGCGTCTCCATGGCTTGCGCGGACGGCCGCGCGTCGGATCCCGTCGTCATCGCCGGCACCGCCCGGCAAAGACCAGCGACGCCCCCTGCACCGTATAGGCCCAGTCGGTGCCGGCGGCGTCCATCTCGAAGTCGTGGTCGGAACTGCCGTGCCGCGTCAGGCAGTGCCGGGTGGCCTGAAAGCGCACCGATTCCCGCACCTCGTCGATCCCGGCGCCGCGATTCTCGACCCGCACCGTGAAATCGCGCCGGTCGGCCCCGGCGCTCAGCGAGGCGCGATAGGGCAATCTGATCTCGGCCTGGGCGCCGCGACCCGGCAGCGTCCGGTTGCCGCAGGCGGCAAGCGCCAGAACCGCGGCCAGTGCGGCAAGGATCGGCAGGTTCGCCCTCATGCGCAGCCCTCCGGAAAGATCCAGGCACCGGCCTCGAACCGGTCGCGGATGCCGTGACGCAAGCGCCGCCCTTCGGCGGCGCAGACCGCCTGACCCGCGCGCCGGGCGGCGAGACCGTCGCTGTAGTGGAACGCCCCGTCCAGGCGCCGGATCGCCAGCCCGTCCGCGCGCCGTTCCGCCACGACCCCGTCGGGCGCCGGCGGCAGCGCCTGCGGCGGTGCGGCGCAGGCGCCAAGCGCGGCACCGAGCGCCATCGGGATGCCCGCGCGTCTCATTCCGCAGCCACCGCCGTCACCCGACCGGTCCTGCGGGCCCTGATGCGGTCCTCGATCTCGTCCCGGAACTGGCGGATCAGGCCCTGAACGGGCCAGGCCGCCGCATCGCCGAGGGCGCAGATCGTGTGCCCCTCGACCTGCCGGGACACGTCGTACAGCATGTCGATCTCCTCGATCTCGGCCTCGCCGCGCACCAGACGCTCCATCACCCGCATCATCCAGCCGGTGCCTTCGCGGCAGGGGGTGCACTGACCGCAGCTTTCGTGCTTGTAGAATTTCGAAAGCCGCCAGATCGCCTTGATCACGTCGGTGGACTGGTCCATCACGATCACCGCCGCGGTGCCGAGGCCCGACCGCGCCTCGCGCAGCCAGTCGAAATCCATCAGCGCCTCGTCGCATTGCTCGGCCCGCAGCAGCGGCACCGAGGATCCGCCGGGGATCACCGCCTTGAGGTTCTTCCAGCCGCCGCGGACCCCGCCGCAATGCCGGTCCAGCAGTTCCCGCAGCGGGATCGACATGGCATCTTCGACCACGCAGGGATGGTTCACATGGCCCGAGATCGCATAGATCTTGGTGCCCGCGTTGTTCGGCCGCCCGAAAGAGGCGAACCACTCCGGCCCGCGGCGCAGGATAGTCGGGACGACGGCGATGGATTCGACGTTGTTCACCGTCGTGGGACAGCCGTAAAGGCCCGACCCCGCCGGGAACGGCGGCTTCATCCGCGGCATGCCCTTCTTGCCCTCGAGGCTTTCGAGAAGCGCGGTTTCCTCGCCGCAGATGTAGGCGCCGGCGCCATGGTGCAGATAGAGGTCGAAGTCCCAGCCCGACCCGGCCGCGTTCCTGCCCAGAAGCCCCGCGT
The DNA here is from genome assembly GCA_046295655.1 of Gemmobacter sp. Lineage (GTDB taxonomy): Bacteria > Pseudomonadota > Alphaproteobacteria > Rhodobacterales > Rhodobacteraceae > JBKBMT01. Next base: position 5,445 of record JBKBMT010000091.1, read on the forward strand.
CGTAGCATTCGTCGATCGCGGCCTGCAACGCCTCGCGCTCGCGGATGTATTCGCCGCGGATGTAGATGTAGCTCGCATGCGCGCCCATCGCGAAGGACGCGATCAGCGCCCCTTCGATCAGCGTATGGGGATCGTGGCGCATGATTTCCCGGTCCTTGCAGGTGCCGGGTTCGGATTCGTCGGCATTGATGACCAGATAGCTCGGCCGGCCGTCGCTTTCCTTGGGCATGAACGACCACTTGAGCCCGGTCGGAAAGCCCGCGCCGCCGCGGCCGCGCAGGCCGCTGGCCTTCACCTGCTCCACGATCTTGTCGCGGCCGCGGGCGATCAGCCCGGCGGTGCCGTCCCAGTGCCCGCGCTTGCGGGCGCCGGCGAGGGTGCGGTCGTGCATGCCGTAGAGATTGGTGAAAATCCGGTCCTGGTCCTTCAGCATGCGCCTTCCCTCATGTTTTCCGCCGCAGGCGCCAGATCCGCCAGGTGACCGCAAGCGCCCAGACATAGGCCGCGATGGCCGCCAGATCGAACAGGAACACATAGCGCCATTGCCAGCCATACTGGCGGCCCAGTTCCTGCAGCACGATCCAGCCCAGCGTCGCGGCGGCGATCACGATCGCCACCACGCGCGCCTCGCGGGCAAGTGTCCGGTCGCGCTCCGCCATCTGGTCCTAGCCTTCCCCCCGCCCGGCCGAGAATTCGGTCTCGCCGCCTGCGGCAAGCACCTTTGCCTGCGCCACCCAGTCGTCGCGGGTCACGCGGCCCTTGAAGCCTTCCAGGTTCTCGTCCACCCAGGCCACTTCCGCCGGCGTCCAGGCCGCGATCTGGTCGAAATGATAGAAGCCGAGGCTGTGGCACAGTTCCTCGAGCTTGGGGCCGATGCCCTTGATCCGCTTCAGGTCGTCCGGCCCGCCCGCCCGCGGAGCCGCAAGCGCCGCGGGTCGTGCTCCTGCCGTGGCGGGGGGCGCCTCCGCGGGCATCGCCGCCGCGGGTGCCGCGACTGTCGGGGCCGCAGGTGTCGCGACCGGAGCCACGGTCGAGGCGGCCGAAGCCGCCTTGACGACCGGCGTGACGGGTGCCGCAGGCTCATCGGACCGCGGGAAGCCGAGGATAAGGCCCACGACCCCGCAGACCACCAGCCCCGCGAACAGCGCCTGATAGATCCCGAAGTCCATGACCACCGAGGTGACGCCCGCGACAACCACGCCTGCGGCCACCGCGATCGCCCATCCCGCCAGCGACGGGGCACCCTTCGATTCAGCCTGCGTCATCTCCCGCTCCTTTCCCTGTCACGCCCTGCCGATGCGGCGCGGGCTTCCCTCCCGTCCGATCAGTCCGTCTTGCCTTCCCTTCCCTGCCTCGCCGAGAATTCGGTCTCGCCGCCCGCCGCGAGGATCCTTGCCTGCACGACCCAGTCGTCACGGGTCACGCGCCCCTTGAAGCCTTCGAGATTCGCATCGACCCAGGCGATCTCGTCCCGTGTCCAGTTCGCGATCTGGTCGAAGTGCCAGAACCCGAGCCGGTTGCACAATGCCGCAAGTCTGGGTCCGACGCCCTTGATCCTTGTCAGGTCGTCGCCCTTTCCGGCCCGGGGCGCGTCAAGCGCCGCCGGGCGGGTGCCGACCGACCCGACCTCGGCGGCTGCCGCGTTCTCGATCCGCGCCGTTCCGCGCGGCTCCTGCCGCGAGACCGGCTTGGCCTTCGAGGCGGCGGGAGCTTCCTGCACGGTCACGCCTGTCGCATCCGCCGGCCGGCCCATCGCCGGCGCGGGCTCGCGCTTCGGTCGCGCCTCGACCGCCTGCTCCCGCGGGCGCCACGAGACCACCAGGGGCACCTCGGTCCCGTCGATGCGCCTGACGGTGTCGCCAATCTCCATCGCGAGCGCGACGCTGGCGTTGTACTGGGTCCGGCCGCTCTCGAATTCCTTGAGGCTCGTCAGACCGCCGAGCGGTTCCGACGCGTAGCGGCCGTTCTGCGGGCCGGGCACCGGAACCTTTCCGGCGGCCAGATCGTCCAGGATCGCCCGCAGCCGGTCCGGCGTCAGATCCTCGTAATAGTCCTTGCCGATCTGCGCCATCGGCGCATTGGCGCAGGCACCGAGGCACTCCACCTCCTCCCAGCTGAACTTTCCGTCCGCCGAAAGGGTATGCGGCCGCGGTGCGATCCGTTCGCGGCAGACGGCAACCAGGTCCTCGGCGCCGCAGATCATGCAGGACGTCGTGCCGCAGATCTGGATATTCGCAACGCTGCCAACCGGGTGCAGCTGGAACATGAAGTAGAAGGTGGCAACCTCCAGTGCCCGGATGTAGGGCATGCCCAGCATCCCGGCGACATGTTCGATGGCCGGTCGCGACAGCCATCCCTCCTGCTCCTGCGCGCGCCACAGAAGCGGAATGATCGCACTGGCCTGCCGCCCTTCGGGATACTTCGTGATCTGCGCCTGCGCCCACTCCAGGTTGTCGGGCGTGAAGGCGAAGGAGGAGGGCTGTTCGGCGTGCAGGCGACGGAGCATCAGGACCTTCCGGCGATCGGGATCACTTCAGATGGGAGAACAAGGCGGGGTCCCCCGCGGGATCGGCCCGGCACAACGCCGCTGAAAGCTGCAGCGTCGTGTCGGCAAACTGCCGGCCGTCGGTCAGCGTGACGGCCCCGCCGGCGATCAGATGTGCGACATGGGCCTGAGTCTCGTCGTGGCGCAGACCGAGAGCGGGCAACCGGATCGCTGCCTCGGCCTCGGTCATCGCGCATCCGTTGGACCGGATCGCCTGCACCAGCTTCAGCCCGCCCTCGACGGTCTGGGCCGGCGCGGCGGGCGCCGACGCCGCGACGATGCACAGGGCGACCGGCAGCCGCGTCACTGACAGGTCCCCGACTTCAGCACCAGCTCGCCACCCTCGATCACCGCATTGCCGGCGTCGAGCAGCGCCTGCACGACGGTGGCGGCATCCGCCTCGGTCAGCCCGGCTGCGGCCAGGATGGCCTCGTTGTTCTCGGCACTGACCTTGCAGCCGTGGGCCTCGATCGCCGACTGCAGCGAAGCCTTCTGCGCATCGGTCGGCTGTGCCGCGAGGGGTGCGGAAACAAGCGCCGCCGTCGCGGCGAAGATCATGGTGCGGATCATGGAACGTCCTCCTTCGGTGCGAGCCGCCCGGGCCCTGCCCCGATATGGGTCCGGCACCGCGATTTGCATCGCCGTCCGGTCTGTCATGGGATAACAACCCGCCCTGCCGGTCATCGGTCGATCTCCCCGAACACCACATCCATCGTGCCGATGATGGCACTCACATCGGCCAGCTGGTGGCCCTTGCAGACGTGGTCCATGCTTTGCAGATGCAGATAGCCCGGCGCGCGGATCTTGGCACGCCAGGGCCGGTTGGTGCCGTCGGCCACCAGATACACCCCGAACTCGCCCTTGGGCGCCTCGATTGCGGCATAGACCTCGCCGGCGGGCACATGGAAGCCCTCGGTGTAGAGCTTGAAGTGGTGGATGAGCGCCTCCATCGAACGCTTCATCTCGGCCCGCGGCGGCGGCGTGATCTTGCCCCGCGCCAGAACGTCGCCCTTCTCGACCCGAAGCTTGGCGATGGCCTGGCGGATGATCGAGGTGGACTCGCGCATCTCCGCCATGCGGCAGAGGTAGCGGTCGTAGCAGTCGCCGTTCTTG
>JBKBMT010000092.1:0-267 GCA_046295655.1 Gemmobacter sp.
TCAGCAACCCCTCGGGCTGCACGAGCCGGGGCTCGGTCTGATCCGCACGGGCCATGATCGATACCGCCAACAGGCCGGCGGCCAGCGCAACCAGGATCGTCCGGGCCCAGCTCATCTCGCCGATCACCTCCCGCCGCAGTCAGTCTTTCCGGTCGCGCTTGGCCCGGCGCGCGTGTCCGGCAGGCGCGGCCGCTGCACAACGTTCACCAGCCTATCAGGTCAAGGCTGCCGGTCATTGACGGCCGTCAACGGCGGATACCCGCCCGG
>JBKBMT010000092.1:277-8916 GCA_046295655.1 Gemmobacter sp.
AGGGGGGCCGCTATGTCCGGCCCGCAACGGGCTTCTCCCGGCCCGGGGGTGGCGGGCCTCAATGGACCGCAACGGTCGACCCGACCCACAATGGTCTCCGTTCAATGCGCGACGGCCGTCACGGGCGTCGTTCATCGGCTGGGAGGACATCAGATGGATTATGCACGAGACGACACCGCGGCCCCCGAGGCAGCGACTCGGGACGAGGTGCACCAGATCACCAGCACCTCGCGCCGCGGTTTCCTGCGCGTGGCCGGGCTGGCCGGGGTCGCCCTGTCGCTGACCTCGACGCTCGCGCGGGCCGATGACGCGATCGGCTTCTGGGCCAAGGATCTGAGCGACGAGAAGCTTGTCGACATGTTCCGCACCATCCTGCGCATCCGTTGGCACGAGCGCACGATGGCCGACAAGATGCTCGCCGATCCCGACTACCGGGGCTACAACCACTTCTATGCCGGCCAGGAGGCGGTCGCCGCCGGGGCCTGCGCGGCGCTGCGCAACTCTGGCCCGTTCGACCAGGTCGACCTCGTCTATTCCACCCACCGCCCGACCGGCCATGCGATCGCCAAGGGCGTCGATCTGAAGCTGATGTGCGCCGAGAACGACTTCCGCGCCACCGGGTTGAACGGCGGCTACGGCGCGCAGATGCACCTGAGCGATCCTGCGGTCGGCTTCATCGGCGCCGACGGGATGATCGGCCCGGGTCCGGTGCTGGCCACCGGCTCGGCCTTCGCGATCCGCGCCCGGGGCAGCGATCAGGTGGTGGTGTTCTTCGGCGGCGACGGCACCTATGCGACGCCGCATTTCCACAGCGCACTGAACAACGCAAGGCTGCTGGGCCTGCCCTTCATCTACGTGATGGAGAACAACCTCTACCACCAGTATGCGCATTACTCGTTCTCCTGCCCGCATACCGACATCGCCACCGCAGCGCGGGCCTACGGCATTCCCGCGCGGGTGGTTGACGGGCAGGACGTGTTCCAGGTCTACAACGCCATGCACGAGGCGGTGGAACGTGCCCGCGCCGGCGGCGGGCCGGGCTTCATCGAGGCCAAGACCTACCGCTACTACAACCACTGGGGCGCCCCCGGTGCGCGGGTGGGCGAGCTTGGCGCCTTCGGCTACGACCCGCTGGCGATCTCGTCCTTCCGGCCCGAGCGCGAGCTCCGTGCCTGGATGCAGCGCGATCCGGTCAACATCGCCCGGGCGACGCTGATCAACTGGGGCGTGATCGACGCCGCGAAGGCCGATGCGATCGAGGCCGAGGTGCGCACCGAGGTCGATGAAGCCTTTGCCTGGGCCGCCGAACAGCCGCTCTGCAACCCCGAGGACGGTCTGAAGCATGTCTATGCCGAAGGCGTCGCCCATGCGCGCCAGTTCGGCTGACGCGCACTGAGGAGGAAAGACCATGACCGAGAAGACATGGATGTATGCCGTGCTCGAGGCTGTCCAGGCCGAGATGCGCTCCGATCCCGCCATGACCTGGTTCTTCGAGCTGACTCCGCCGGTCGCCTCGAGCCCTGGCCGGCCGGTGATCAACCTCGAGACGGAGTTCGGCCGCAAGCGCGTCGTCAACACCGGGATCGACGAGATGTGGATGGTCGCCGCCGTCACCGGCGCCGGCCTCGCAGGCTCGCGCTCGGCCACCTACATCCCCTACCAGGGGATCGGGATGACCTTCCAGATCCTGCAGAACCATGCGGGCAAGCTCCGCCACATGACCGGCGGCAAGGCCTCGATCCCGGTGGTCTATGTGATGGAATTCACCGGCCAGACCCCGGGCTTCGCCGGCCAGCATTCCGACTACGAGATGGACACTACCTTTGCCCATATGGTCGGCATCCGTACCGTCGTGCCCTCGACCCCCTACGACGCCAAGGGGATGATGCATGCCGCGCTGCGCAGCCCCGATCCGGTGGTGTTCATCTATCCCGCGGGTCTCCGGATGCTGATGGAGGACGTGCCCGACGAGCCCTATGAGGTGCCCCTCGACAAGGCCGCGATCCGCACCGAGGGGGGCGACATCACCATCGTCAGCTCCGGCCCCGGCATGCAGATCGCGCTCGAGGCCGCCAAACGGCTGCAGGACGAGGGCGTTGGGGTCGAGACGATCGATCTGCGCGTGCTCAAGGAGATGGACACCGAAACCTTCGTCAACTCGGTCGCCAAGACCAGGCGGCTGCTGACGGTGGACATGTCCTACTACACCCTCTGCCCCGGCGCCGAGGTGATTGCGCGGACGGCCGAGAACGTGGATGGTGCGCGCTACAAGCGCGTGGCCTTCCCCGACGCGCCACCCCCCGCATCGCCCGAGATGTTCCTGTGGATGCGGCCGAACGCCGACCACGTCTACGACGCCGCGCGCCGGCTGATCGGCTGAGGCCCGCACACAGCCCGGCCCCACGCCGTGGGCCGGGCGCGCCGAACTGGAGGACAATCCGATGCGACGGGACGAAGGGCCGGGCGGTGGTCCGCAAACGGCAGCATCCGACTTCCCCGAGCGGGACGTGCCTGCGCCGGTATCCCTGCCGCGGGCTCGGACGGGGCGGCAGCCGCTCACCGGTTCCGAACCCGGTTCCGTCCTTGCGCAGGCTCCGGTGGACGAGCCGCAGAGGCAGGCACCCCTCGCGGCCTGTCCGGCCTGCGGCGGCGCGACCGGGCGCCGGGAGGTGATGATCGCGCTCTGGGAGGGCGAGACGCTGGCGCTGGTGCGTGACGTGCCGGCGGTGGTCTGCCTTGCCTGCCACGAACGGTATTTCGAGGACGACGTGGTGATGCGGCTCGACCTGCTGCGCGCAGGCGGTTTTGCGGGCCAGGCGCCGGCTGGGCATCTTTCGGTGCCGGTCTACGGCTTCGCCACGCCGCCCCGGGAGCCCGGGCGATGAACCACCGCGCCCTCCCCCCTGCTACCGCGGCACTCGCGCTGGCCGCCGGCCTCGCATTCGCGCAGGCGGGGTTCGAGTTCATGCCCGACGGCGGCCGCACCCTCGTGCTGCGCCTTTACGGCGCAGATCCCGTCGCGCTGGCCGAGGTCGTCGCGCAAGAGCACGACGCCAACGGCTGGGCCGAGGTCATCGTCGCCGAGGCCGCGGCGCGCGATGTTCCGATGACCGATCCCGAGCGGCTGACGCTCGCGCATTACCTCGCGCTGAACCTGCCGCTCGCCGATCCCGCGGCCGTCGCCGATCTCGCACCCGAGGATCTCGCCCGCGCCCTGCCGATGGACGGCAAGGATCTTGCGATCCGCCACTGCCAGGGCTGCCACGGCTTCTACACTGCCTATCTTGGCCACGACCGCGAGGTGAACGGCTGGCTCGTGGTGTTCAACTCACCCTTCCATATGGAAATCCGCATGAGCCCGACGGAGAAGCGCACTTTCGCGCATTACTCCGCGATCAACCTGCCGATGCGTATCGAGGACGTTCCGCCGGAGATGCGCTTCTGACGACGGCAACCGCCGAAAGGAACCGCCCCATGCACCGAGCACTTTCCGTCGCAGCCGTTGCCGCGCTGGCCCTGTCCGTCGCAATGCCGGCACCGGCACAGGACGAGGATCCGATCTTCGGCTTCATCCCTGGGGGTGGGCGGACGATTCTTGCCGGCCTGCTTGACGCGGGTGCCCCGGACGCCGTCGTGTCCCAGATGCTCGAGACCGACCGCGACGCCGAGGCCTGGGCCGAATGGATCGGGGACAATCGCGACGCCGTGCCGGGGCTTTCCGGGCTCGACGAATGGCAGGCGATGACGCTTGCGGCGTATCTCCACAACACCGCCCCGGTGCCGGCCGCGGGCCTTGCCGGCGAGGATCTGCGCCGGGCCATGCCGCGCGACGGGCGCGACCTCATCATGCGCTATTGCCAGTCATGCCACATCATCACCGTCACCGTGACCCAGGAGCGCACGCGCGAGGCATGGCTCGGGACGCTGAACAACCCGAGCCATGTCGAGATCGCGATCGACGCGCGGGAACGTCGCGAGATGGCCGATTACCTCGTGCTCAACGCCGGCATCCCGATCGATCTGATCCCGCCGCCGCTGCGTGCGGGTGGCGCCTCGTACTGACGGGCGGGGGAAGCGGGCCTGGGGCGCGGCGGTCGGGGTGACATCGCATGGGCCTGACATCCTTCGGCTTCTTCCTCTTTCTGCCGGTCGTTCTGGCGGTCTTTCTGGCGCTGCCGGTCCGTCTGCGGATGTTCTGGCTGCTGGCCGCTTCTGCCGCCTTCTATGCAAGCTACGGCGTCGAGAGCTTCCTGCACCTGGTGTTCGTCATACTCGTCGCCCATGGCACCGCGCGGGCGCTTGCGGCTGCGTCGAGCCCGGGCCGGAGGCGTGCGACGCTTTTCATCGGCGTCACGCTGCTGATCGGGGCGCTCGGGTTCAGCAAGTTCGGCGATTTCGCCCTCGCCGAGATTGGCCGGTTGACCGGCACCGGCCCGCTGCGCACCGGACTGACACCGCCCCCGGGCTTTTCCTTCTACGTCTTCATGGCGACGGCCCATGTGGTCGACGTCTGGCGGGGACAGGTCGATGTCGCCAGCCTTGCCCGGACCGCGATGCAGCTCAGCTGGTTTCCGAAGATTCTGGCCGGCCCCATAGAACGCGCGGGCGCGATCCTGCCGCAGATCGGAGAGGGCATGCGTGCCAGTCCGGTGCAGGCCGTCCTGGGGCTGCAGCTGTTCTTCTGGGGATTGGTGAAAAAGGTGGTGATCGCCGACAACCTTGCGCCGCTGGTCGACCGGACCTTCGCCATCCCGGCCTATGCACCGCCGATGGAGCTCTTGATCAGCCTCTATTTCTTCGCCTTCCAGCTCTACTGCGATTTCTCGGGCTACACCGACATGGCAATCGGCCTGTCGCTCCTGTTCGGGATCGCGCTGCGCGAGAATTTCCGCCGGCCCTTCCTGTCGTTGTCGGTCAGCGAATTCTGGTCGCGCCGCTGGCACATCACGCTCGGCACCTGGTTTCGCGACTATCTGTTCTTTCCACTCACCGGCTCGCGCGGGACAAGCGCACTGCGTCAGCATCTTGCGCTTTTCGCGGTCTTCGCCGCCAGCGGCCTGTGGCACGCAGGACAAGGTTACGGGGTCGGCTGGGCCTTTCTCGTCTGGGGGCTGATCAACGGATTCTACGTCTCGATGGAGAAGCTCCTTCAGCCGGCGGGCCGGCGGTTCGCGAAACGTCATCGGGCCATTGCCGCAAGCAGCGCAATGTCGGTCCTGCGGGTGCTGGTGACATTCCACCTGATCCTGATCACCTGGGCGTTCTTCCGTGCCGCGACGGTTGCGGACGCGATCCTGATACTGCGCCGGATTCTCGGGGCTTTGCCGGACCTCGCCGGGCTCGCGCTCCGCTATCCCTTCACCGGCGAGCACATGCTGGGAGCCGCGCTGATCCTCGCGTTGATCGTGATCGAGGCGGTAGCGGAACGGCGACCCTTCATCGAGCGGCTGCGGAGCGCGCCGATCTGGATGCGCTGGTCGGTCTGGTACCTGGGACTGGCGGCGCTGCTGCTGCTCGGGCGCTGGGGCGACACGACCTTCATCTACATGGGATTCTGATGACAACGATCCCGACCCCCGACGCCGAAGCCGCCCTGCGACCGAGGCGCGTCGCGGCCTTTCTCGCCATTGCGCTTGTGCTCCATGCTGCGATCTTCGGCCTTGCCGACCTCCAGGCCCGGCGGGTGGCCGATCAGAACCCGATCCATCGCATCCGCACCGCGGAACCGGGCGGGCAGGACTGGGTAGTGCTCGGTGCCTCGCACGCCATGCCGCTCGACTTCCAGGGCTTCGGCGCCCGGATCGCAGAGACGACGGGACAGCGTGTTCTGAACCTTGCCGTTCCGGGGACAGGACCGCTTTACCACCGCTTTCTTGCCGAGCGATTCTTCGCCACGCATCGCGCCGAGGCCGTGCTGGTCGTGGTCGACAGCTTCGCTTTCCATTCCGGCAAATGGAACGAGGACCGGTTCGGCGATGCCGATCTGCTCGCGCGCACGCCGCTGGAGCGGATCACCCTTGCGCTCATGCTGCGCTACCTGCGCCATGGCGTCGATCCGCGGGCCGCCCTTGCCTATGCGAGCGGTTTCGCCCGGATCAACAACCACGACCGTTTCGCCCCCGACCGCTGGGCTGGCGAGGACAGGTTCGATCGCAGCCCGCGACCGTCTGCGCTGGCAGACCGCGAACGGATCGACTATCTGTATCCGGACCCGCCCGATGCCTCGGTGCGGGCGCGGTATCTGGATCACCTCGTCGCCCTGGTGGAGGTCGCCCGCGCCGCCGGCGCCCGGGTGGTGGTGATAAAGCCGCCTCTGCCCGCCCGGTTCGCCGCCCTTCTGCCGGAAGAGGCGGCCTTCGACGCAGCGCTTGCAGAGCTGCTGACGACCGCGGAAGTCCCCTTTCACGACTTCACCCCGGTGCTGCCCGATCCGGCATACTACTTCGATCCCGATCACCTGAATCGGCGCGGAGCCGAGAGGTTCCTTGCCGAACATCTGGCACCGATCCTGACCGGCGCGGCACCGCCGCCCCGTTGACGGCGGTCAATGCCGCCGCCGGCAGGCCGTGCAATGCAGAACCGACGGACCGGACGCCGGCACGCACATCACGACCGAGAGGCGCAATTGGCGGGAGAGCATGACCGAGGACAGCATTCGACAGGGAATCATCGAGGAGGTGATCGGCATTGCCCCGGACACCGAGGCGGCATCCGTCACCGACACGGCACATCTGCTTGACGATCTGGGGCTCGACTCGATGGACTTCCTGAACCTCGTCGCAGCGCTTCAGGCCCGGTTCGGCGTGACGATTGCAGAGATCGACTTTCCGCGCCTGACCAATGTGGCTGCGCTGCAAAGCCATATCGCCGAACGCCTGCGCTGAACGGTCTTGCCGTCAGGCGCGGCGGGATTCGGGTTCGTCGATCACCAGATCCTGACCTGCGATGGCGACAAGCCGCCCCACGTCAAGTATCTCGAAACGGTTGGGCGCAAGGATCCGGAGAACGCCCCCGGCCTGCAATTCGCGCAGCGCCCGGCTGATCGACTCGCGCCGCGCACCCAGAAAACTGGCAAGATCGCGCCGCGTCAGGGGTTGCACGACAACCCCACCGTTCCCGCCCGACGTCGTATCGGCGCGACGCAGCAGGATCAGCAGGAACGACGCCACGCGTTCGATCACCCGCGTTCCGCCGATCAGAAGCACCCATTCGCGCGCGGCATCGAGTTCGTCGAGCAGATGCACGAGCATCTTTCGCTCGGCCTCGGGGTGGTCCCGCAGGACGTCCTCGAACGCCCTCCGGTCGATCAACAGCAGCTGGGCATCGGAAAGCGCCTCGATCCGAAACCCGCTCGGTCCGTCGAAGATGCGACCGAACCGGTCGGTCGGAACCAGCAGGCCGATGATATGCCGCCGGCCGTCGGGAAGCACCTTGACCATCCCCAGCGACCCGCGCAGCACGAACCCGACCTCCGCGGCAATCGTGTCTTCGGGGATCAGCACCGTTCCCGCGGGGACGTCGCGGATGCGGAACATGGCCAGAAGCGCCTCGGCGGTATCGGCGTCAAGCGCCTCGAAAAGCGTCCGCAGGCGTCCCCGTTCCGTTGCGGCAAGCAACGCTGCGGTCGATTTGTATCGAAGCGACGAGGTCATGGAAGATTGTCCTTTCGCTCCTGGGCGAAGCCGTCGTGATCCGCATGAGACGTCCCGGTTCCGCAAGGCCGTCCCTTTTCGGTCCTGCGCATGCCGTCCGGACCTGGCGCGAGGTTCGCATGCCGATTCGCGACCCGCGTTGACACCGATCAATGCGACGACAGCATCAGACATTCACGATGCGCCATACGACATCGCCGCACCAGCGTCCGGGGGGGAGCAATGGCAAGCGCGACGCCGCACCCAAGGGCCGAGCGATTCCTCCCGGCGGGGCAGGCATTATTGCGCAGTCTCGGGGAAAGCGGGTGCAGAAGCGGGTCCACCCGTCCGCCTGCCGAGGTGCACCGGGTCGCGCTTGAGGCGAACAGCGTGGTCGTACCGGCCGACAGACCCCGGACCCATGTCTGGGTGGTTGAGTCGGGTATCCTGCGGATGCAGTATTTCACGCAGTGCGGGCGGCGGCGGATCCTGGGTTTCATCCTGGCCGGCGAGCTGGTCGGGGTCGGGCGCTATGACCCCAACCGATGCAGTGTCGAGACCGTGACCGACAGCGTCCTGTGCCGGATCGATCGGCGGACCTTTGCCGGGGCGATCGAAGGCTGTGCCGAGCTGCGCCACGCGGTGTTCCACCAGCAGGACCAGAGGCTGGAACGACTGCGGGCGCTGACCTGGAGCCTCTGCGCGCTCAACCCGGAACAGCGTATCTGCCGGTTTCTGGTTCAGCTGGTCCGGAGCGTGCCGGTCCAGAAGGGGGCGGACGGCAGCCTGTGTGTCGTCAACCCGCTGCCTCGGCGCGATGTGGCCGATCATCTTGGCACATCGGTCGAGACCATCAGCCGTATCACGCATCGACTGGACGCCAAGGGGATCATCGAGATCCTCGACCCGGTGAGCTTCCGCATTCGCAATCTCGGGGCGCTGATCGATGCCGGCTGCATGGCCGGCGACCTGAAGGATCCTGCCGGCTCTCGAATGCACCGGACTGCC
>JBKBMT010000093.1:0-8762 GCA_046295655.1 Gemmobacter sp.
AGCGCGAGGCATTGGTCCGCAACCGCCCGATCAGCGAAATCATCTGCGCCGTGCCCTGCGCCTGACCGGTGCCCGCGGCGATGACAAGGCTTTGCTGAAGGTCGGACAGGCTGGTCAGCAACTCGTCGATGGGGCGCTGGCCGGGGGTGCCCTCGATCAGGCGGTGGAAATCCCCGAACTGGGCCTCGATATCCTCGCCGGGGATGACAGGGCCGCGCCCGCTGCCGCCCGCGGTTCCGGCGCGGCGCTGCGACTTGCCGGCTTCCAGCGCGATTTCCAGACCGATCCGCTGCAACCCGCTGGTGCGGCGCAGCATGGTTGCCGTCGCCTCGGCCTCGGCCCGCGCCAGCGCCACGGAATCCGAGCCGGGGAAGGACGCGCCGCCCGCCGCTGCCGGGGTCGCGGCATCGGTCCGCGTCTCCGCCGCGGCTGCCGTGGCCGCCGCGACCGCGGCCGCGATCCGCGCCGCAGCGGCTTCTTCCGCGGCCCGCGCCTCCTCGGCCGCCTTCGCGGCCTCGGCGGCTTCGAGTTCGGTGATATAGGCGAGGCTGTCCAGAAATGTCTGCGGCACCGGCCGGATATGCGCCGCCACCGGGGCCTCGAGCCGCTCCAGTTCCTCGTCGCCCAGAAGGTGCCGGACCGAATCGTGGGCGATGCCCTTGTGGCAGTCGATGCAGGTCTGGCCGGTCTGCATCGCGGTCAGGTGCTGCTGGCGCGCGCGGGGCTTCTGGAACTGCGGCGCCATGCTGTCCAGCGTGTGGCAGTTGCGGCATTCGCGCGAGTCGGTCGCCTTCATCGACTTCCACACGTTCTGCGCCATCCGCAGCCGGTTCGCCTCGAACTTCTCGCGGGTGTTGATCGTGCCCAGAACCTTGTGCAGCAGCTCGTTCGAGGCCTGCACCTTGCGGACCATCTTGTGCACCCAGGGATCGGGCACGTGACAGTCCGAACAGCTGGCCGATACGCCGGTGCGGTTCTTGTAGTGGATCGTGTGGCGGTATTCCTCGTAGACGTTGTCGCGCATCTCGTGGCACGAGATGCAGAAGGGCATCGTATTGGTGGCCTCGACCACGGTGTTGAACCCGCCCCAGAAGATGATCCCGGCGGCAAAGGCTGCGGCAGCCCCCACGATCGGGACGCCGAAATAGACACGCCGGCGCCAGATGCGGCCGGGCCGTTTGCTGTCGTCGCTGTCGTCGGTCATCCGACCCGCGCTCCGTCCTGTGTTTGGCTGGGCCGCGCCGGCCTGCGGACTCCGCACCCCGGCGCGCTGCGATCGAAAGGGGCGGGCGGTGCCGCCCGCCCCGGATGGCCGCCGGCCGTCAGGTCACGTGGTTCGACCGGTTGAAGACGTTGAACTTGCCGGTCGGGGCGAACAGGCCCTTGATCCTGTACTTCTCTTCCAGCGTCTTGGCGTCGTAGACCACGATCTCACCGTTGTCGGTCTTGGAATCGGTCCGGTTCCAGACCGAGACCCAGACCTCGCTGCCGTCCTGGTTGAACTCGAAATGGACGGCGACGTAGCCTTCGACGTCGGTCACCTGGATCGTCTTGACGACCTCGCCGGTGCCCTTCTTGAACACCTTGACCGACTGCTGCACCTCCGGCTCGGGATGGATCGTCTGGTCGGCCCAGACGTAATCCGAATTCGGATGGGTGCGGATGAACAGGCCCGGTCCGTCGGTCTCGACCTCGTAGCAGATCTTCCAGGCATCGTCGGGCCGGTTCTGCGGGTCGTTGCCCCAGACCGTCACCACGCCGGTGCCCAGATGGGTCGTTCCGCCCACCGGGCCGCAGTTCGGATCGTCCCAGTTGGCGCCCGGGCCCGGATGCGGCAGCGGCTTGGTGTCGATCATCGCCTCGAGCTTGCGGGTCTCGGTGTCGATCACCACCATCTTGTTCGAGGCATTGGCCGCGATCTGGAAATACCGGCCCGTCGGATCGAAGAACCCGTCGTGAAGGTATTTGGCGTTGTCGATCTTGTCGATCCGCAGGTTGTCGAGATCGGTGTAATCGACCTGCCAGACCTGACCGAGCTCCTTCACCGAAACAAGCCAGGTGGGCTGGTTCGGCGTGGTGTAGATCGCCGCGACGCGGCTTTCCTCGACATAGTCGCCGTCCACGTTCACGCCGCGGGTCGAGACGACCTTCAAGGGCTCCATCGTCACCGCATCGACGATGACGAAGTGCGGCGGCCAGTAGCCCCCGCCGATGACGTATTTCCCGTCACCCGACACCGCCACGTCGCGGGCGTCATAGGCGATCTTGACCTCGGCCACGAGCATGTTCTCGGGATTCTGCCAGAGGTCGATCTTGGTCATCTTGCCGTCGCGACCCATGGTGTACCAGAACCGACCCGGCGCCTCGGGCTCGTTGATCTTGTGATGCTCCGAGGCCTTCAGCACATGGACCGCATAGCCGGTCGGGATATGGGCCAGCACCTCCTTGGTGTCGCCGTCGATCACCGCGACCTTGCCGACGTCGCGCTCGATCACGACAAAGAAGTTCTCCCAGTTCCGCCCGTGCAGCGGCGCGGTGGGATAGTCCTTCTCCTCGACGTAGATCTTGCGCGTCTCGCGCATCTGGGTCAGCGACATCTCCGGCGGCTTCGGCGGATCGATCTGGATGTAGGTGGCCAGATCGCGGATCTCGTCGGGCATCAGGATGCCGTCGAAATTGTTCATCCCGCCTTCGGTTCCGTAGGCGATGATCCGCTCCAGCCGCTCCTGGCCCAGCCGCAGGGTGCCGGTCACCGTCTCGGTGCCGTCGGCGTTCCTGACCTTCCGTTCGGGAAGCAGATGCTTGCCGGTGGCGCCCTTGCGCAGCACGCCGTGACAACCCGCGCACTGTTCGAAATAGACCTGCTTCGAGGCTTCGAATGCCTCGGGGCTCATCGTCGGCTGCTCCTGCGCGAGGGCGGGCAGCGCGACCGACGAGAGAAACAGCGTCAGACCGGCGCCGAGGGCAAGCCCTGGCGATCCCGGTTTCCTCGCACCTGGGGTCTGCATGAGAGTTCTCCGTTGCGCTGGTGAGGCAGGGCGACCCTGCAGCGTCACGCGGACGTGATCCTTGACTTTCGTTAAGGCTGGACCGGTTTCTTCGCCGCAGCATCGGCCCGGACCGAAAGCAGGGGATGCGGTCATGGCCGAAGCCGAAAGCCACGGGCCGGCGCGCCACCGGAACTGGCGCATGCTGTTCTCTGCCGGGCATCGCGTGTTCTTCCTGTCCGCGGGCCTTTACGCGATCTTCGCCATGCTGGTCTGGATGGTCTGGCTCGGGGTCCATGCCGCCGGCGGCATGGTCAGCGCGATGCCCTTCGCCCCGCCGCCACATCTGTGGCACGCGCACGAGATGGTCTTCGGCTATCCGGCGGCGGCGATCGGCGGCTTCTTCCTGACCGCGGTGCCGAACTGGACCGGCGCGAGGGCGGCGCGGCATGTCTTCATCGCGACGGCGGCCGGGCTTTGGCTGGCCGGACGGGTCGCGGTCTGGTTCTCGGGGGACCTGCCCGCGCCCCTGGTCGCCGCCGTCGATCTGGCGTTCCTGCCGCTTCTGGCCGCGAAGATCGTGACCCAGCTGATGCGCCGGCCCAAGCCGCAGAACCTGATGTTCCTCGGCGTGCTGGCGCTGATCTGGGCGGGCAACCTTCTGGTGCATCTCGACTGGATGGGCCTTGCCGGGACCGGAGACACAGGGCTGCGGGCCGGGTTGTTCGCCACCTGTGCACTGATCGCCGTTCTGGGCGGCCGGGTCGCACCGGCCTTCACCCGCAACGCCATGCTGCGGGCCGGGCGCGAAACCCGCCTGCCCACCGGGCATGCCGCGCTCGATGCGGCGGGCATCGCGCTCGCCCTCGCGCTTCCCGCGATGGTTCTGGCCGGGCTCGGCCCGCAGGTCACGGGCGCGGTGGCGATCGGCGCCGGGGCGGCGGCGCTGGCACGGCTTGTGCTCTGGCGTCCCGGCTGGACGCTGCGCCAGCCGATCCTGTGGGCACTGCATCTGGCCTATCTGGCGCTCGGCCTCGGGCTGATCCTGACCGGGCTGGCGGGCCTTGGAATCGGCAGCGAAGTGGCCGGCCTGCATGTGCTGGGGATCGGGGCGATCGGCGGCATGACGCTCGCGGTGATGAGCCGCGCCGCCCTCGGGCATGGCGGCTGGCCGCTGGTCGCGCCGGGGCCGGTCGCGGCGGCCTACGGCCTTGTCGCCCTCGCCGCACTCGCCCGCTGGGCGGGGTCGTCTCTGGGGCTGGGAAACTACTTCGCCGGCGTCCTGGTCGCCGGCGGGCTGTGGATCCTCGCCTTCACGCTCTACACGGCGACGCTCTGGCCGGTGTTCTGGGGCGCGCGCCCCGAAGCCGGGGACGATGCCTGACCGCGCCGGTCGGAAAATCCCCGGGCGATTGACTTTCGTTAAGGATCGGCCCGCCGGCGCGGCTCACAACGATGGCACGATCAACCGCTCCGGAAAGGAGAAGCGCAATGCGCGAAGTCATGACCAAGAGCATGGCCCGCAACATCTTCTACGGCGGATCCCTGTTCTTCATCGTCATCTTCATCGGGCTGACTGCCCACAGCCATCTCTACATCCTGAACACATCGACCGACCGCGCTGGCCTGACCGAGAGCGTCGCCAAGGGCAAGCACCTGTGGGAGATGCATGCCTGCGTCAACTGCCACTCGATCCTGGGCGAAGGCGCCTATTTCGCGCCCGAGGTCGGCAATGTGATGACCCGCTGGGGCGTCCAGGACGACCCCGAGGCCGCCTTCGAGATCCTGAAGGGCTGGATGGAGGCGATGCCCACGGGAATCCCGGGCCGCCGGCAGATGCCCTACTTCGCCCTGTCGGACGAAGAATACCGCAACCTGGCCGATTTCCTGCTGTGGACCAACCGGATCCGCACCCAGGGTTGGCCCCCGAATGACGCGGGCTGAGGAGAAGGTCCGATGAAATACCAGACACAGAAGATCGCCCTCGCCTACTTTGCGGTGGCCATGGCGCTGTTCGCCGTTCAGGTCACGATCGGCCTGATCATGGGCTTCGTCTATGTGGTGCCGGAATTCCTGTCCGAGACGGTGCCCTTCAACATCCTGCGGATGCTGCATTCCAACAGCCTGATCGTGTGGCTGCTGCTCGGCTTCTTCGGCGCCGCCTACTACCTGCTGCCCGAGGAGTCGGAGCGCGAGATCCATTCCGAGAAACTCGCCTGGGTCCAGCTCGGCATCCTCGTCCTCGGCACCGCGGGCGTGGTCGTGACCTATCTGTTCAACATCTTCGAGGGCAACTGGCTGCTCGGAAAGGAGGGGCGCGAGTTCCTCGAACAGCCGAAATGGGTCAAGGCGGGCATCGTCGTTGCGGCACTCATCTTCCTCTACAACGTCACGATGACCGTGCTGGCCGGGCGCAAGACCGCGATCACCAACATCCTGCTGCTCGGCCTCTGGGGTCTGGCGCTGCTGTTCCTGTTCGCCTTCTACAACCCGTCGAACCTCGCGCTCGACAAGATGTACTGGTGGTATGTCGTCCACCTGTGGGTCGAGGGCACCTGGGAACTGGTGATGGCCTCGATCCTGGCCTTCCTGATGCTCAAGCTCACCGGCGTGGACCGCGAGGTGGTGGAGAAGTGGCTTTACGTCATTGTCGCCGCGGCGCTGTTCTCGGGCATCCTCGGCACCGGCCACCACTATTACTGGATCGGCACGCCGGCCTACTGGCAGTGGATCGGCTCGATCTTCTCCAGCCTCGAGGTGATCCCGTTCTTCGCCATGATGGCCTTCGCCTTCGTCATGGTCTGGAAGGGGCGCCGCGACCACCCGAACAAGGCGGCGCTGCTGTGGGCGCTCGGCTGCGCGACGCTGGCCTTCTTCGGCGCCGGGGTGTGGGGCTTCCTGCACACGCTGCACGGGGTGAACTACTACACCCACGGCACGCAGATCACCGCCGCGCACGGCCACCTCGCCTTCTACGGGGCCTATGTGGCGCTGAACCTCGCGATCATCACCTATGCGATGCCGCATCTGCTGGGCCGCGAACCCTACAACCAGGTGCTCAACATGGCCTCGTTCTGGCTGATGTCCTCGGGCGTGGTCTTCATGACCTTCGTGCTGACCTTCGCCGGCACGGTGCAGACGCATCTGCAGCGGGTGATGGGCGAACATTACATGCCGGTCCAGGACCAGCTCGCGCTGTTCTACTGGATGCGCTTCGGCGCCGGTATCGCGGTGGTGCTGGGGGCGCTGCTGTTCATCTACGCGGTGTTTGCGCCCCGGCGCGAGGTGATCGAGCCCGGCCCGGTCGAACAGGCCCGGCTGGACGCCGAGAAGATCCCGGCGGAGTGATGGACGTGGACGGATCGCATGTCGCAACGAAGGGGGCGGAAGCCCCCTTCTACCTGCCCCAGGGCGACGAATGCGCGGTGTTCCGCGCCGCCCACGAAAACCGCCTGCCGGTCCTGCTGAAGGGGCCGACGGGCTGCGGCAAGACCCGGTTCGTTGCGCATATGGCCGCGCGTCTCGGCCGTCCGCTCTATACCGTGGCGTGCCACGACGACCTGTCGGCGGCCGACCTGATCGGGCGCTACCTTCTCAAGGGCGGCGAGACGGTCTGGGTCGATGGCCCGCTGACCCGCGCGGTGCGCGAGGGCGCGATCTGCTATCTCGACGAGGTGGTGGAGGCGCGCAAGGACGTGACCGTGGTGCTGCACCCGCTGACCGACGACCGGCGCATCCTGCCGATCGACCGCACCGGCGAGGAACTGACCGCGCCCGAAGGCTTCATGCTGGTGGCCAGCTACAACCCCGGCTACCAGAACATCCTCAAGACGCTGAAGCCCTCGACCCGACAGCGTTTCGTCAGCCTCGAGTTCGACTTCCCCCGGCCGGAACACGAGATCCCCGTCGTCGCCCGCGAATCCGGGCTGGCCGAGGACCGGGTGCGCGATCTGGTGCGGCTGGCCAACAAGCTGCGCGCCCTGCGCGGGCAGGATCTGGAAGAAGGTGTCTCGACCCGGCTCGTGGTCTATGCCGCGACCCTGATCCGGCAGGGCATGCCGGTCGAACGCGCGGTCCTCGCCGCCATGATCGAACCCCTGACCGACGACCGCGACGTGAAACGCGGGCTCCTCGATCTTGTCGCCGCCGTTTTCGGGTGAGGCCGGCGGTGGGCAGGATCGACTTCGAGCCATGGGAACCCGAAGAGACGATCGGGAAACTGTGGCACGCCTACGCCAGCCGTCTTGACGCCCCCGGCGTGCACGACGGAGCCCGTGTTGACCTGTCCCGGGTCGCAGGGCGGCTGGCGGTCCTGTTCCGCGGCCTCGGCGGCGATCCGGCCGTCGAGGTCAAGGCGGTGGTGGACGAGACCAGCCATCATCGGCTGTCGTTCCTGCGCCGTCTGGGAACACCGGCCGAACAGGTGCCGCGCGCCTCCTTCGACGGGGCCGTGCTGCGGCTGCCGGCCTCGCTGGCCGTGTTCCCCGCAGCCGAGGCCAACGCGACCCTCTATCTCTGGCTCGGTGCCTGCGCGGCCTTCGCCCCGCCCGCACCGGACCGGCCCGACCCGCTGGCTGCCGATCTTGCCGCCCTGTCGGCTGCGGAAACCATGGTGGCGGCGACCCTTGCCGAGGCCCCGGGCCTGCGGGGTCTCCATCGCGATCTCTGCGCCGCGATCCTTGCCCTGCGGCCGCGCCCTGCCCTGCCGGCGGACGAGGCGGCGGTCGAGGCGCTGGTCCGCCGCGCGCTCGGCGACCCGACCCCCCTGCCCCGGCGCGCCGAGGCGCTGCTGGCCGCCGATCCTTCCAGCCTCCGCGCGCCCCGCGGCTACCGCCCGTTCCGGCCCGTCCCGCTGTGGCCCGACCTGCGCCGGATCGGCCGCAGCCACGCCGATCAGGTCGAGAACCGCGACACCGACGGCACTGCCGAAGACGGCGATTCCCGGGCCGCCCGCCGCGCCCGGCGCCGCCGCGCCGGACAGGCCGACCGCAAGGACAGCTTCATCCTGCACAAGTTCGAGGCCATCCTGAGCTGGGCAGAGTTCATCAACCTCAACCGCCGTGTCGAGGACGACGACGAGGACAGCGCGAAGAAGGCTGCCGACGACCAGGAAGAGATCGGCCTCGGCCAGATCAGCCAGGCACCGGCGACCAGGCTGAAGCTCCATCTCGACCTCGCCCCAGAGGACGTGGACCGCGAGGCGCTGTCCGATACCCTCACCTACCCCGAATGGGATGTCCGCACCGGGACCTGGCTTCCCGATCATGTGCGCGTGCTGGTCAGCGACCAGCAGCCCGCACCGGACGCCGCCCTTGCGGGGGACGACCCGCGTGCCGCGGCGCGCATCCGCGCCGTCCGGCGTCAGTTCGAGGCCCTGCGTCCCGGGCGTGTCTCGACCCCTGGCCACATCGACGGCGACGAGCTTGACACGGAACGCACCGTGCGCACGCGGGTCGATTTTCTGGCAACCGGCGAAGGCTGCGACCGGGTCTGGCGCCAGAGCCGCCCGCTGGCGCGGGATCTGGCGGTGTCGATCCTGCTCGACGTTTCGCGCTCGACCGAATCGCGGGTATCGGACCGCGACCATGCCTCGCGCTCCGTGATCGAGATCGAACGCGAGGCGCTGACCGCGCTCGCCTGGGGTCTGACCGCCTGCGGCGACGGCTTCGCCATCAACGCCTTCTCCTCGCTCAAGCGCCACCGGGTCTGGATGCACCGGGTCAAGCGCTTCGACGAACCGATGTCGGCCGCGGTCGTGGCGCGGATCGCCGCGCT
>JBKBMT010000094.1:0-8754 GCA_046295655.1 Gemmobacter sp.
GGCGGCGCAGCAGCTGCCGAAACGTCCGGCCGGAGCGCAGCGATGACCAGCCTCGCCTTCATGATCCTCTTTGCCGGCGCCATTGGCGCCTACGCGCTGAACCGCTACACCGCGCAACAGTTGCGCCTGCGTGGACAGCGTCTGCACTCGCTCGCCGGATTTCACGGATTGTTCGCTGCCCTGCTGGTGGTCGTTCCGGGTCTGGTCTTCCTCATCCTGTGGCTTCTTCTGGAAGGCACCGTGATCGAGCGGATGACGATGGCCGGACTGCCGCCGGGGGTTCTGTCGGGAATGGACAGCGGCGAAACGCAGCTCGTCCTGGCCGAGATCAAGCAGATCGCCGGCGGTCGCATCTTCGGAACGCCCGAGCCGTGGAAGATCGAGGCGGCGGAACGCATGTCCGGTCTCCGGACCTCGGCCGCCAATCTCATGCTGATCCTGCTCATCGCGCTGATCGCCGTCCTGGGCTTCCTCGCCTTTCGCAAGGTGAGCGTGGACTTCCGCGCCCGGCAGGGCGCCGAGGGCATCGTTTCGGGATTGCTGATCTTCTCCTCGACGGTCGCGATCTTCACCACCATCGGTATCATCGCGTCGCTGGTGTTCGAGGCCTTCCGCTTCTTCCAGATGGTTCCGTGGCATGAGTTCCTGTTCGGCACACGGTGGGAACCGCAGATGCCGATCCGCGCCGACCAGATTGCGGCGGAAGGTGCCTTCGGCTGGCTTCCGGTGATGCTCGGGACCCTGGTGATCTCGACCGTCGCGATGCTCATCGCCACGCCAGTGGGACTGCTTTCCGCAATCTATCTCAACGAGTTCGCATCGCCCCGTTTCCGCAAGGTGGTGAAGCCGGTGCTCGAAATCCTCGCCGGCGTCCCGACCGTGGTCTATGGCTTCTTCGCCGTGCTGGTGATCGCCCCTGCGCTGCGCGGGTTCGGCATGTCGACAGGGCTGCCGATCGCACCCAACACGGCGCTTGCCGCCGGTATCGTCATGGGGGTGATGCTGATCCCGTTCATCTCGTCCTTCGCGGACGATGCCTTGGCCGCCGTGCCGCGCAGCCTCCGCGACGGAGCGCTGGCGCTGGGTGCGACGCGCGGCGAGACGGTGATGAACGTGCTGTTCCCGGCCGCCATTCCGGGAATCGTCGGGGGCATCCTGCTGGCGGTAAGCCGCGCCATCGGCGAGACGATGATCGTCGTGATGGCGGCCGGCCTGATCGCCAAGATGACGATCAACCCGCTGGACAGCGTGACCACCGTCACGGTGCAGATCGTGACCCTGCTGATCGGCGACACGTCCTTCGACAGCCCCAAGACTCTGGCGGCCTTCGCGCTTGGGCTCATGCTGTTCATCGTCACGCTTGGCATCAACATCCTCGCGCTGCGGATCGTCCGCAAGTATCGCGAAATCTACGACTGAGGGCCTCGACATGACCGACACCACCCCCGACATGGCGGCGCCTTCCTCCCGCACAGACTGGGCCTCGTCCGAGATCAACGCCCGGATCCGCAAGCGCAAGTCGTCAGAGTTCCGGCTCAAGATGATCGGCCTTGTCGCGATCGGCTTCGCGTTCACGATGCTCTTCATCCTGCTTGCATCCCTGGTGTTCACGGGATTCCGCGCCTTCACCCAGACGCATGTTCGGATCGAGGTATTCTTCGACCCGGCGCTGGTGAACGAGAACAATCTCCCGCGGTCCAACTTCCGCCAGATGATGGTCGATTCGATGCTGGCGAAGCTTCCCGGCGCAACCGAGGAGGACGGCCGCAAGGTGGCCGCCATCCTGTCGAACGCAGCCCAGTTCGTCGCACGCGACCGGCTGGTCGAGAATCCCGCGCTGATCGGCCAGACCCTGACCCTGACCGTGCCGGTGTCGGACCCCTACGACCAGTTGAACAAGGGGCTTATCGACCGCGCCACGCCCGAGGACATCCGCCGCGTGAAGGACGACGAGATCGCCTTCTTCGACCGCCTGGTCGAGAGCGGGCGGGTCACGCAGCCGATCAACTGGGCGCTTCTGACCAACGCCGACTCGCGTTTTCCAGAACTCGCCGGGCTGAAGGGCGCGCTCAAGGGGTCTTTCTTCGCGCTGCTCACCTGTTTCGTTCTGTCGTTCCCCATCGGGATCGGTGCGGCGATCTATCTCGAGGAATTCGCGCCCAAGAACCGCATCTCGGACTTCATCGAGGTGAACATCAACAACCTCGCCGCCGTGCCCTCGGTGGTGTTCGGCCTTCTCGGTCTGGCGGTGTTCCTCGGTTGGTTCGGAATGCCCCGATCCGCGCCTTTCGTGGGCGGGATGGTTCTGGCGCTGATGACCCTGCCGACGATCATCATCGCCACCCGTGCCGCACTGAAGGCGGTGCCGCCCTCGATCCGCGAGGCGGCGCTGGGGGTCGGCGCCTCGAAGCAGCAGGTGGTGTTCCAGCATGTCCTGCCGCTGGCCATGCCCGGCATCCTGACCGGCACGATCATCGGCCTAGCACAGGCGCTGGGCGAGACCGCGCCGCTGCTGCTGATCGGCATGAACGCCTTTGTCACCGCCGCGCCTGCCACGCCCTTCGACCCCTCGACGGCGCTGCCCACCCAGATCTTCATCTGGGCCGACAGCCCCGAACGCGGCTTTGTCAGCCGCACCTCGGCAGCGATCCTCGTGCTGCTCGGGTTCCTCGTGATGATGAACGCCCTCGCCATCTTCCTGCGCAACAGGTTCGAGCGGAAGTGGTAATGGAAGGAAGATCGACCATGAACGACATGCGCCTTTCGGAGCGGGCCGTGGACGCCAGCGACGTCAAGATCACAGCGAGGGGCTGCCAGGTCTATTACGGCGCCACCCATGCGCTGAAGGATGTCGACATCGACATCAAGGACCGGACGGTGACGGCCTTCATCGGCCCGTCGGGCTGTGGCAAGTCCACCTTCCTGCGCTGCCTGAACCGGATGAACGACACGATCGACATCTGCCGGGTGGAGGGAAAGATCACCCTCGATGGGCAGGACATCTATGATCCGCGCGTCGATCCGGTGCAGTTGCGCGCCCGTGTGGGAATGGTGTTCCAGAAACCGAACCCCTTCCCCAAGTCGATCTACGACAACGTGGCCTATGGTCCGCGCATCCACGGCCTTGCGCGCAACAAGGCCGAGCTTGACGAGATCGTCGAGAAATCGTTGCGTCGGGGCGCGCTGTGGAACGAGGTCAAGGACCGGCTCGACGCGCCCGGCACGGGTCTCTCTGGGGGGCAGCAGCAGCGGCTGTGCATTGCCCGCGCGGTGGCCACCGGCCCCGAGGTGCTGCTGATGGACGAGCCCTGTTCGGCCCTCGACCCGATCGCCACGGCCCAGGTCGAGGAGCTGATCGAGGAGCTGCGCGAGAACTTTGCGGTGGTGATCGTCACCCACTCCATGCAGCAGGCAGCCCGCGTCAGCCAGCGCACCGCCTTCTTTCACCTCGGGCATCTCGTCGAATACGGCGAGACCGGACAGATCTTCACCAACCCGAAGGATCCCCGGACCGAAAGCTACATCACCGGCCGGATCGGCTGACGGAGAACGCCATGCAGAACGAACCGCATATCCAGTCGGTCTTCGACCGGGATCTGGAGGCTATCCAGGCGCTCATCATGAAGATGGGCGGTCTGGTCGAGACGGCGACGCTCGATGCCGCCCGCGCGCTGGAAAACCGGGACGAGGAACTCGCGCGGCAGGTTGTGGCGCAGGATCGTGCCATCGACGCGCTGGAGGCCCAGGTCAACGAGGAGGTGGCGCGCGTGATCGCCCTGCGCGCCCCGACTGCCGGCGATCTGCGGACTGTCCTGACGGTGCTGAAGATTTCGGGTGGGCTGGAACGGATGGGCGATTACGCCAAGAACATCGCCAAACGCTCGACCGTGCTGGCGCAGATGCCCCCGATCAACGGCGCCGCCGGAACCCTGCGCCGCATGGCGAAGCAGGTGGAGCAGATGCTGAAGGATGCGCTTGACGCCTATATCCGCCGGGATGCCGCACTTGCGGCGGACGTGCGGGCGCGGGATCAGGACGTGGACCAGATCTACAACACCCTGTTCCGGGTGCTGCTGACGCACATGCTGGAGGACCCGCGGTCGATCACCACCTGCATGCATCTGCATTTCATTGCCAAGAACATCGAGCGCATGGGCGATCATGCCACCGGAATAGCCGAACAGGTGATCTATCTCGTCACCGGCGCGATCCCCGAAGAGCCGCGACCGAAGGACGACAAGACCCCGTTCGTCGCCTCGGTGAACGACTGAAGGGCACCCCATGCTTGCGCACAAGAAACCGAGCGTCCTGCTCGTCGAGGACGAAAGCGCCCAGCGCGAGGTGCTGAAATACAATCTCGAGGCGGAAGGTTTCGACGTCGTGATCGCCGAGACGGGCGACGAGGCGCTGCTGCTGGTGCAGGAGGAAACCCCCGACCTGATCCTGCTCGACTGGATGCTGCCCAATGTCTCGGGCATCGAGGTCTGCCGTCAGGTCAAGGCAAGGCCCGAGACGCGGGCGATTCCGATCGTGATGCTTTCGGCGCGGTCGGAGGAACTCGACCGCGTGCGCGGGCTCGAGACCGGGGCGGACGATTACGTGGTCAAACCGTATTCCGTCGCCGAACTCATGGCCCGGCTGCGCACGCAGCTGCGCCGCACGCGTCCGGCAAGCCTTGGCGAGCGGCTGGTATTCGAGGACATATTGCTCGACTCCGCCGAGCACCGCGTCTATCGCGCCGGACAGACCATCAGCCTCGGGCCGACCGAGTTCCGGCTGCTGTCGACGCTGATGGAGAAACCGGGCCGGGTCTGGAGCCGCGAACAGCTGCTGGACCGGGTCTGGGGCCGCGACATCTACGTCGACACGCGCACCGTGGATGTCCATATCGGCCGGCTGCGCAAGGCGCTGATGCGGCATGGCGGCTCGGACCCGGTGCGCACGGTGCGCGGCGCAGGCTACGCGCTGGGCTGAGCCACCCCCATCCGCACCTCGGCCAGCCAGGCGCGGATCGCGGCCAGGCTTTCCGGCTCGTCGAGGAAGGGGATGTGCGCGCGGTCGGGCACCTCGGCGAATGTCATGTCCGGGCGCCGGCGGCGCATCTCGGCCGCAGCCGCCGGGGACAGAAGGTCCGAATTCGCGCCACGGATCAGCGCCAGCGGCAGGCCCGCGCAGGCATCGAACAGCGGCCATGTGTCCGTATCGCCTGCGTCGTAGGCGGCCAGGAAGGCATCGCGCAGAGTCGGATCGTAGTTGATCGTCAGGCCCGAGCCGGTTGCGACGTAGTGCTTGCATGCCTCTTCCAGCCAGCGTTCCGGGGGAACGCCCCGGAATCCGTCCATGAAAGCCTCGAGCGCCTGCGCGGCCTCGGCATGGGTGCGCGCCGCCGGGTTGCGACCGACATAGCCCTTGATCCGGTCGAGCCCCGCCCGTTCCAGCTGCGGACCGACATCGTTGAGACACAGGCCCAGCAGCCGGTCCCGCGCCGTCGCGGCAAGGAACATCCCCACCAGCCCGCCGCGCGAAGTTCCGATCACCGCCGCCGCGCCGACTCCGAGATGGTCGAGCAGTTCGACCGCATCCAGCGCCTCGCGCGGAACCGTATAGCTCGCCGCGCCGGTCCAGTCCGACCCGCCGCGACCGCGATAGTCCATGCGGATCAGCCGGACATCCGGCAGATGCGGCGCGAGATAGTCGAAATCCGACCCGTTCCGGGTCAGTCCCGACAGGCAAAGCACGGGCAGCCCCTGGCCTTCGTCGGCAAAGGCTATGGCGGCGCCATCGGATGCGGTAAAGCGGCTCTTGCTCACGGGGGCCTCGCGGGTTCGGGCGTCGGAGCCGGAGCCGAGGCCCCGGTGGTTCCGCGACCGTTGCACAGGCTCGCGCAGGGGAAAAGGGGTCAGCCCAGACGGCGGAGACGAAAGACGATGTCCACCCGGCTTATCTCGGTCCCCTCCGGGGCAGGCGGAAGCCCGGACACGGTAAACCCCTCGGACGGGGCGTCGGTCAGTTCCGCGGTGTCTTCCCAGTAGTAATGCGGATGGTCGTCGATCCGGGTATCGAAATAGCTGCGGGCCCCGTCCACCGTGACCTCGTTCAACAACCCGGCATCGCAGAAGGCCCGCAAGGTATTGTAGACCGTGGCAAGCGATACCTTCTCGCCGGTGTCGAGCGTTGCGGCGAACAGGCTTTCGGCCGTCACATGCCGGTCGCGACCGTCCCCGACCAGAAGCGCCGCCAGGGTCTGCCGTTGACGGGTGGGGCGCAGCCCCGCACGGGAAAGCCACATGGCCGCGCGGTCCATGCTGCGGTCGTCGAGCGTCGAAAGCGTATCCGTCATGCGGAATAGTTAGTCCGCATCGCGTGCATTTTCAAACGGAATCCGCTTGACACCGCCAAAGGCCGCGCGATGCCCCGGCCTTGCCCTCGTGCCGGCCGGACGCTAAACCCGACCGGAGGCCGGGGCAGCGGGAGGCAGCAGGGTGTATCCGACGACATTCGACAGGGAAGCCCTGCTGGCCTGCGCGCGCGGCGAACTGTTCGGCCCCGGTAACGCCCAGCTGCCCGAGCCGCCGATGCTGATGATGGACCGCATCACCGACATCAGTGCCGACGGCGGCGTTCATGGCCGGGGTCATGTCGTGGCCGAATTCGACATCCGCCCCGACCTCTGGTTCTTCGCCTGTCACTTCCCGGGAAATCCGATCATGCCGGGCTGCCTGGGCCTGGACGGGCTGTGGCAGCTGACCGGGTTCAACCTCGGATGGCGCGGCTGGAAGGGACGCGGCTATGCGCTGGGCGTCGGCGAAGTGAAACTGACCGGGATGGTGCGCCCTGACCGCCGGATGCTGACCTACCGGGTCGATTTCACCAAGGCGGTCCAGACGCGCCGGCTGACCATGGGCGTCGCGGACGGAATCGTCGAGGCGGACGGCGAGATCATCTATCAGGTCAGGGACATGAAGGTCGCGCTGTCGGAGGCCTGAGGCTTCGACCTGCGCCGTGCGGTCCGGCCTGGGCAACGGTCGCAGCCGCGCCGTGCCCCGCGGCTGCGCGGAGGCGGGTTCGACCGACGCAGCCCGTGACGGCTTCGCGACGGCGATGCCCTAGTGCCCGACCGGGGATGATGGTGGGCGACCCTGGAATCGAACCAGGCATGGGTCTCCCCGGCGGAGTTACAGTCCGCTGCCGCACCTTGCAGCACGTCGCCCGACGCGCGGCGGGCATACCTGCTGACCCGGGAGGCGTCAAGGGCCGAGGAGCGCAGGACATGACTTCGATCAATGTGCGATCGTGTCGGCACTGTTAGGATCTTCCATTCGTCCCCCGGGGAGGAGACCGATGATCAACCTGAACGACATTCTCGACCTGTCCTGCCTGACCCGCGAAGAGATCGAGGCGATCGCCGAACACGAACATGTCGGACGTGCGCGTGCGGTTGCTCTGGGCGAGTATCTCATGCATCTCCCGAAAGGGCCGCAGCATGTCCAGACGATGATCTGCGACGACATCCGCACGGCGATCCGCTCTGGCGACGTGGATCACGCCCGCGCGCTGTTCCAGACCCTGCGTGCGTTCGTGACCGCCCATCCCGAGGCGGTCCGCGGCTCGGAAGACTGAGGTCGCGGATCCGCGCCCGCGGGCTCGACTTCGAAGAGATCGCCCTGCCCGGCGCCCCGCGGCGGGTCGAGGCCCAGGTGGCGCCACGCGGTCGCGGTCAGCATGCGACCGCGCGGGGTGCGGGCGATCAACCCCTGTTGCAGCAGATAGGGTTCGATCACCTCCTCGATCGCGTCGCGCGCCTCGGAAAGGGCGGCCGACAGCGTCTCGACCCCCACCGGACCGCCGCCGTAGTGATCGGCGATGAGCCGCAGATAGCGCCGGTCGCCGGCATCGAGCCCCAGATCGTCCACGCCGAGCCGCGTCAGCGCGCTGTCGGCCAGAGCCCGGGTGATGCGGCCGTCGCCCTCGACCAGGGCGAAATCCACGACACGGCGCAGCAGCCGCCCGGCGATGCGCGGCGTGCCGCGGGCGCGGCGGGCGATCTCGCGCGTGCCGTCGGGCTCGGCCGCGATGCCCAGAAGCCCGGCGCCGCGTGCGACGATCCGCTCGAGCTCGTCGATGCTGTAGAAGTTCAGTCGAACCGGAATGCCGAAGCGGTCCCGCAGCGGTGTCGTCAGAAGCCCCAGACGGGTCGTCGCGCCGACAAGAGTGAAGGGTTGAAGGTCGATCCGCACCGTGCGCGCCGCAGGCCCCTCACCGATGACGAGGTCGAGCGCGAAATCCTCGAGCGCGGGATAGAGCACCTCCTCGACGACCGGGGACAGCCGGTGGATCTCGTCGATGAACAGGACATCCCGGGCCTCCAGATTGGTCAGGATCGCGGCCAGATCGCCGGGTCTTGCAAGCACCGGACCGGAGGTCATCCGGAACCCGACGCCAAGCTCGCGCGCCATGATCTGGGCAAGCGTCGTCTTGCCGAGACCGGGCGGGCCGTGAAACAGGGTGTGATCCATCGCCATGCCGCGCAGCCGCGCACTGTCGATGAACACGCGGAGGTTGGCGCGGGCCTCCTGCTGGCCGACAAACTCCTCCAGCCGCTCGGGCCGCAGCGCACGGTCGGCATCCTCGGGCAGCTTCTCGGGGCGGAGGGCGGGATCGGAACTCATGTCACTTCGGCTGCAGAAGCCGCAGCGCGGCGCGGATCAGGGCCGGGGTGTCGGCATCCGGCGCCTCGCCCGCGGCGCGGGCCAC
>JBKBMT010000095.1:0-8247 GCA_046295655.1 Gemmobacter sp.
GGATGCCCCATGGACATGACTGACCCGACCTTCGCCCACCGCATCGCCGCCGAGCCGTGGTATCGCGCCGTCGGCGACGAGATCACGCTGTTCGCCGCCGCCTGGGAGGCGCGGATGCCGGTAATGCTCAAGGGCCCGACCGGCTGCGGCAAGACCCGGTTCGTCGAGCACATGGCCTGGCGCCTGGGCCGGCCGCTGGTCACGGTCGCCTGCAACGAGGACATGACCGCCTCGGATCTGGTCGGCCGCTTCCTGCTGGATGCCGAGGGCACACGCTGGCAGGACGGGCCGCTGACCTTTGCCGCCCGGCACGGCTGCATCTGCTATCTCGACGAGGTGGTGGAGGCGCGGCAGGACACGACGGTGGTGATCCACCCGCTGACCGACGACCGCCGGGTGCTGCCCCTCGAGAAGAAGGGCGAGCTTCTGCGCGCCCATCCCGACTTCCTCCTCGTCATCAGCTACAACCCCGGCTACCAGTCGCTGATGAAGGATCTCAAGCAGTCGACGAAACAGCGCTTCGGCGCGCTGGATTTCACCTGGCCCGATGCCGCGACCGAGACCGAGATCGTGGCGCATGAATCCGGGGCGGATGCCGAGACGGCGCGCAAGCTGGTGGAAATCGGGGCCCGCGCCCGCAACCTGAAGGGGCACGGGCTGGACGAAGGGTTGTCGACCCGGATGCTGATCCATGCCGGACGGCTGATCGTGCGGGGGGTGGCCCCGCGCGCCGCCTGTTCGATGGCGCTGACCCGTCCGATCACCGATGACCCGGACATGCGCGATGCCCTCGATGCCGCCGTCGGAACCTGGTTCTGATCCCGCCGGGCTGCTGCCGCCCGATCATCGCGATCTGGCCGGGGCCCTGCCGCCGTCGCTGCGTCCGGTGCTGGCCGCGGCCCTGCCCGATGCCCGCCGGCGGCTGTCGCCCCGCGGGCTGGACACCTGGCTGCGCGGGGTGGACGCGCTGCACCGTCTGGGCCGCGGCGAGGACGTGACCCGCGCCTGGATCGAGGCGGCGCCGCAGGTCGCGCGCGACCTCGGCGAGGATGTTCTGGCGGATTTCGCCATCGCCTGCGCCGGATTCGCCTCGCGGACCTCGGGCACGGTGATCGCGCGCATCGTCGCCACCGCGCCCCTGGCCGCCCGCCGGCTGGGCGATGCGGGCCTGTTCCGCAGCTATCTGCGCTTTCTCGAACACCTGCTGTCGCGCGCCCCGCGCGCCCTGCGGCCGATGCTCGACCATCTGGACGAACTGCTCGACGTGCTGACGCTGGGCGGACTGCGCCGCTGGGCCGACTGGGGGGCCGAGGCGCATCGCACCGACCATCCCGAACTCGAGCGCTATTTCACCCTGGCCAGCGCCGAATCCCGCGCCGTGCTCAGGCGCGAACGGAAGGGCACGCTGTTCGTCGATGTGCAGCGACGGCTCGGCATGTATGCCCGCGCGCTCTGGGGGCGGGACTTCGTCATGGTGCCGACGGCGGGGGATTTCGAAACGCGCGAGGGGCTGCGGCCCTTCGTCGAGGGTTTCACCCTGCACCTGCCCGACGCGCTGGACGATGCGCCGGGCGGGTCTGCGCTCGACCTCTACCGGGCGCAGGTTGCGCATCTGGCCGCGCATCTGGCCGCGCTGAAGGCGGCGCATCCCGGCGACGGGCTGAACGCGCTGCAATCGGCCTGCGTCGGGCTGATCGAGGATGCCCGCGCCGAGGCGCTTGCCATCGCCCGGCTGCCGCGCCTGCGCGAGCTGTGGTTGCCCTGGCACGCCGCAACCGCGCCGGGCATGGCGGGGGTGTTCGACCGGCTCGCGCGCGCACTGCTGTCGGCTGTGGCCGAGGACGACCTGTCGGCAGCCGTTCTGGCCGAGTTTGCCGCGCTCGATCCCGCCGACCAGACCGCCGCCCGCGCCATGGGCCTGCGGCTTGCCGACCGGCTGCGCGGGCTGCCCTGGTCCGCCCATGCCGACCGCCCGTCCTGTCCCTATCGCTGCGACAACCGGGTGCTCTGGGCCTTCGAGGAATTCGAGCTCGACACGCCCGCCGCCGCCCCGGCGCAGCTGCGCCGCTACGTCTCGGTGATGGAGATGGTGAACGAGGTCGAGGTCGAGACCGCCGGCGAGGACGCACAGGAAATCTGGGTGCAGGCGAACGAGCTGTTCGACGACGACGGCACCAGTTTCAACGAGCGCGAGGGGAAGGAGCCGGTCGCCCCGCCGGTTCTCTATGACGAGTTCGACCACACGATCCAGATGATGCGCCCGGCCTGGGCGACGGTGCTGGAACGCCGCGCCCGGCCCGGCGACCCGGCGCAGGCCGATGCGATCCTGTCCGAACACCGGCAGGTCCTGGACCGGCTGCGCCACCGGCTCGAGGCGATGCGGCCGCAGGGGTTGCAGCGCATCCGCAAGCTGGAGGACGGCGACGATCTGGATCTGAACGCCGCGGTCGGCGCGGCGGTGGATACCCGCCTGCGGCGCCAGCCGGACCCGCGCGTGATGATGCGCCGGGTTCTGAACCTGCGGGACACGGCGGTTCTGGTTCTGCTCGACCTGTCGGAATCGACCAACGACCCCACCGCGGACGGACAGACCGTCCTGGACCTGACCCGGACCGCGACCGTGCTTCTGTCCGAGGCGATCCACCGGGTCGGCGACCGCTTTGCCCTGCACGGCTTCTGTTCCGACGGCCGGTCGCAGGTGTTCTACCAGCGCCTCAAGGATTTCGACCAGCCCTGGGCGCGGGGGCCGAAGGCGCGGGTCATGGGAACCGAGGGCCGGCTCTCCACCCGGATGGGGGCGGCGATCCGGCACGCCACGGCGGCCCTGTCCGGCGTCCGGGCCGCCCGCCGGCTGCTTCTGGTGCTGACCGACGGTGCGCCGGCCGATATCGACGTGCGCGATCCGCACTACCTGCGCGCCGACGCCCGCCGCGCGGTGGAAGAGGCGGGCCGGCTCGGGATCGTGCCCTTCTGCCTGACGCTCGACCCCGGCGCCGACGCCTGGGCGCAGCGCATCTTCGGGTCGCGCAACGTGCAGGTCGTCGATCGGGTGGAACGGCTGCCCGAACGACTGCCCGCGCTCTATGCCGCCCTGACCCGCTGATCAGGCGCAGAGGCGCGGGAAATAGGCACCGTCCAGCCCGGCGATCGCAGCGCCGATCCGCTGCACCGCCGCCGTCCGGTCGGGACCGGCGAGCCGCACCAGATACCACTGACGCATGACCGGCAGGCCGGGCCCCCGCAGCTGCACCAGCCGGCCCGAGGCCAGTTCGTCGCAGACCGTGTGCAGCGACAGGAAGGCGATGCCCAGTCCGGCAATCACCGCCTGCTTGATCGATTCGTTCGAACTCATGCTCATCATCGGCGGCGCATGCCCCGCGGGCAGCCGGTCGAAGTAGCGCATCATCAGGATCCGGGTGCCCGACCCTTCCTCGCGGCTGACGAAGGTTTCCGACAGCAGCGCCTCGGGGTCGAAGCCGTCGGCGCCGGCCAGCGGATGATCCGGCGGCAGCACGATACCGTGCGGATGCGGCCCCAGCGGTTCGGCCCGGGTCAGCGGCCTCCGGGGCGGGCGGCCCATCACCGCAAGGTCCGCGATGCCGTGATCGAGGTCGGAAATCACCGATTCGCGGTTGCCGACCCGCAGCGTCACCCCGATTTCGGGACATGTGTCGCGCAGCATCCGCACCAGCCGCGGGGCGAAGTACTTGGCCGTCGAGACGACGGCCAGCGTCACCTGACCCTCGAAGCCGCGCAGCTGGGCCGCAATCTCGGCCTCGGCCTGCGACAGATTGGCCTCGATCCGCCGGGCGGCCCGCAGCATCGCCGTACCTGCCGCGGTCGGCACGAACCCGCCGCCGACCGGCGCCCGTTCCAGCAGCGGTCGCCCGACCAGATCCTCCAACTTCCTGATCTGGCTGTGGATCGCCGGCGTCGTCTGGTTCAGTGCCGCCGCGGCCGCGGTCATCGACCGAAGTTCCGCAACCGCGATCAGGCTGCGCAACTGCTTCAGCGAGATGCCGGCGACGAGCAATCTTAAATTCCTCTTAATCGCGATGAAGAATTTTAAACTCCCATGAAATTCCGATCCGTGCAAGCGTCCGGCCATGTGATGGGAGGAGACATCATGACCGCCGCCATCGACCGGCTGCCGGAGGGGACCGACCCCGATCTGGCGGATGCGCTGAACCGCATCGGCGCCTTTGCTGCCGCGCTGTCGGCCCGGATCGCCCGCGGCGGCCTCTCCGAAGCGCTGGATGCGGTGCGGGGCGCCAATGCCGACGGCGACACGCAGAAGGCGCTGGACGTCATCGCCGACGCGGCGGCGCGCGCGGCGCTGGCCGGTTCGGCCGTCCGGTTCTTCGCCTCCGAGGAACAGGACGAGGTGATCGAGATCGCCGCCACCGGCAGGCTCGCGGTGGTGATCGACCCGCTGGACGGGTCGTCGAACATCGACACCAACGTGTCGGTCGGCACGATCTTCGGTTTCTACCCCGCCGCCGGAACCGGCACCGACAGCGTGCTGCGCCCGGCGCGCGACCTGCTTGCGTCGGGCTATGCGATCTACGGGCCGCAATGTGCGCTGGTCCTGCGGGTCGGACAGGGCGCGACGCAGCGCTATGTCCTCGATCCCGACAGCCGCCGGTTCCGGCTGATCGGCCCGGCCGCGCCGATCCCGCCGGAGTCGACCGAATATGCCATCAACGCCTCGAACTACCGGCACTGGCCGGCCCCGATCCGCGCCTATGTGGACGACCGCGTTGCCGGCAGCGAAGGGCCCGCGGGGCGCGATTTCAACATGCGCTGGATCGCCTCTCTGGTGGCCGAGACGCACCGCATCCTGGCCCGGGGCGGGATCTTCCTCTATCCCGCCGACCGCCGGAAGGGCTACGAGCAAGGGCGCCTGCGTCTGGTCTACGAATGCGGTCCGATCGCGCATCTGATCGAGGGCGCGGGCGGTCGGGCCAGCGACGGCATCGACCCGATCCTGGACCGGGTGCCACGGTCCCTGCACCAGCGCACGCCCTTCGTGTTCGGCAGCGCGAACAAGGTTGCCCGCGTCGCCACCTACCACGATCTGCCCGAGGCCGAGACATCGGCCCTGTTCGGCAACCGCGGGCTGTTCCGGTCCTGAAAGGCAAGACGATGAGCAAGGCCTATCCCATCATTTCGGTGGTCGGTTCCTCCGGCGCCGGCACCTCGACGGTGAAGAACACCTTCGACCAGATCTTCCGCCGCGAGGGGATCAGGGCCGTCTCGATCGAGGGCGATGCGTTTCACCGGTTCAACCGCAGCGAAATGCGCCGGGAGCTGGAGCGGCGGCGCGCCGAGGGTGACGACACCTTCTCGCATTTCTCCTACGATGCGAACGAACTGGCCGAGCTGGAACGGGTGTTCCGCGACTTCGCCGAGACCGGCCAGGGCCGCAAGCGGCACTATGTCCACGACGCCGAGGAAGCCGAGCGCCACGGCGTCCCGCCCGGGGAGTTCACGGCCTGGGCACCGTTCGAACCGGGCGCGGACCTGCTGTTCTACGAGGGGCTGCACGGCTGTGTCGTCAACGACTCGGTGAACCTCGCGGCGATGGCAGATCTGAAGATCGGGGTGGTGCCGGTCATCAACCTCGAATGGATCCAGAAGATCCATCGCGACCGCGCCGCACGGGGCTATTCGACCGAGGCCGTCACCGACACGATCCTGCGCCGGATGCACGCCTATGTGCACTGCATCGTGCCGCAGTTCTCCGAGACCGACATCAACTTCCAGCGGGTGCCGGTGGTCGATACCTCGAACCCGTTCATCGCCCGCTGGATCCCGACACCCGACGAAAGCCTGGTGGTGATCCGGTTCAGGAACCCGCGGGGCATCGACTTCCCCTATCTCACGTCGATGATCCATGGATCCTGGATGACACGCGCCAATTCCATCGTCATTCCCGGCAACAAGCAGGATCTGGCGATGCAGCTGATCCTGACCCCGCTGATCGAGCGGCTCGTCTCGACCGCCCGCAAGCTGCGCTGAGGTATCCCATGAACGCCGAGCTTCCCGCCGCCGACGAACGAACGATGGCCAATGCGATCCGCGCCCTGGCGATGGATGCGGTCGAGGCCGCGAAGTCGGGCCATCCCGGCATGCCGATGGGCATGGCGGACGCGGCGACGGTCCTGTTCAACCGTTTCGTCACGCTCGATCCGTCCGCGCCCGACTGGCCGAACCGCGACCGCTTCGTGCTGTCCGCCGGGCATGGCTCGATGCTGCTCTATGCCGTCCATCACCTGCTCGGCTACGCCGACATGGGGATGGACCAGATCCGCGCCTTCCGCCAGCTCGGCAGCCGCACTGCGGGACATCCGGAACATGGTCATGCGAAGGGCATCGAGGTGACGACCGGCCCGCTGGGCCAGGGGATCGCCACCGCGGTCGGCATGGCGCTGTCCGAAGCCATGGGCCGGGCGCGGTTTCCAGACCTGATCGACCATTTCACATGGGTGGTCGCCGGCGACGGCTGCCTGATGGAAGGCATCAGCCACGAGGCGATCGACCTGGCCGGGCATCTGCGCCTCGGCCGGCTGATCGTGCTCTGGGACGATAACCGCATCACCATCGACGGCGACACCGGGCTGGCCACCTCGACCGACCAGCCGGCGCGGTTCCGCGCCGCGGGCTGGCATGTGACGGCCTGCGACGGCCACGACCCCGAGGCGGTGGCGCAGGCGATCGCGGCGGCGCGCGAGGATCCGCGGCCCAGCC
This sequence comes from Gemmobacter sp., assembly GCA_046295655.1. GTDB lineage: Bacteria > Pseudomonadota > Alphaproteobacteria > Rhodobacterales > Rhodobacteraceae > JBKBMT01. The sequence goes on from JBKBMT010000095.1 coordinate 6,751, forward strand.
TCGTCGCCTGCCGCACGGTGATCGGCTTCGGCGCGCCCAACAAGCAGGGCGGCCACGACGTGCATGGCGCGCCCCTGGGCGCGGTCGAGATCGAGGCCGCCCGGGCGACCCTGGGCTGGACGCATCCGCCCTTCGAGATCCCCGAATCCGTCTATGCCGCCTGGCGCCGGATCGCCACGCGCGGCGCTGCAGCGCGGCGCGCCTGGGAGGCGCGACGGACCCGGTCGGAGGATGCGGCGGCGTTCGCGGCGCATCTGGCGCAGGAGACGACGGCGCTGGACCCCGCGATGGCCGAGCACAAGGCCCGGCTGCTGGCCGACCGGCCGAAGGTGGCAACCCGCAAGGCCAGCGAGATGGCGCTGGCGGTCATCAACCGGACCCTTCCGTTCACCGTCGGTGGCTCGGCCGACCTGACGGGCTCGAACCTGACCCGCACCGCCGATCAGCGCGCCGTCACGGCCGCGGATTTCTCGGGCAGTTACATCCACTACGGCGTGCGCGAGCACGGCATGGCCGCGGCGATGAACGGGATCGCGCTGTCGGGCCTGTTCCGGCCCTACGGCGGCACCTTCCTGGCCTTCGCCGACTACGGCCGGCCGGCAATCCGGCTGGCGGCGCTGATGGGGGTGCCCACGATCTTCGTGATGACCCACGACAGCATCGGTCTGGGCGAGGACGGCCCGACGCATCAGCCGGTCGAGACGCTGGCCAGCCTGCGCGCGATCCCGAACCTCACCGTCCTGCGCCCCGCCGACGCGGTCGAGACCGCCGAGGCCTGGGAGATCGCGCTGGTCACCCGGGACCGGCCGGTGGTGCTGGCGCTGAGCCGGCAGAACCTGCCCACCCTGCGCGAGACGCCCGCCGACAACCTGTCTGCCCGGGGCGCCTATACGCTGCGTCCGGCCCGCGACCGGCAGCTGACCCTGATCGCCACCGGGTCCGAGGTCGAGATTGCGGTGGCCGCGGCCGGACAGCTCGGCGCCGAAGGAATCCGCGCCTCGGTCGTCTCGGCCCCCTCGTTCGAGCTTTTCGCCGCGCAGCCGGACGCGTATCGTTCCGCCGTGCTCGGCACCGCACCGCGGATCGGGATCGAAGCGGCCGTGCGGCAGGGCTGGGATACGCTGCTGCGGCCGGGTGACGGCTTCGTGGGCATGACCGGTTTCGGGGCCTCGGCCCCGGCCGAGGCACTCTACGCGCATTTCAACATCACGGCCGAGGCGGTTGCCGCCCGCGCCAGACAGCAGATCGAGGGGAAAGCATGACGGTGAAGGTAGCGATCAACGGTTTCGGGCGGATCGGCCGGAACGTTCTTCGGGCGATCGTGGAGAGCGGTCGGCGCGACATCGAGGTGGTTGCGATCAACGACCTCGGCCCGGCCGCAGACAACGCGCATCTGCTGCGCTTCGACAGCGTTCACGGCCGCTTTCCCGGCACCGTCGCGGTCGGCGCGGATACGATCGACGTCGGCCGCGGTCCGATCCGCGTCACCGCCATCCG
>JBKBMT010000096.1:0-8218 GCA_046295655.1 Gemmobacter sp.
ATCGCCGCCGAAAAGGGGATCGACCTTGCGGCCGTGACGGGCAGCGGTCCGGGCGGGCGGATCGTCCGTGCCGACGTCGAGGCGGCCGCCCCGGCTGCGGCCGCGGGCGCCGCTGCCCGGCCCGAGCCGCAGCCCCCCGCAGCCGCAACGCCGGCGCCTGCCCCGGCCGCGGCTGCGGCCGCAGCGCCCGCCGGCCCCTCGGCCGCCCAGGTGGCGAAGATGTTCGAGGGCCGCGCCTACGACGAGATCGCGCTCGACGGCATGCGCCGGACGATCGCCGCGCGGCTGTCCGAAGCAAAGCAGACCATCCCGCACTTCTACCTGCGCCGCGAGGTGCAGCTCGATGCGCTGATGGCCTTCCGCGCCCAGCTCAACCGCCAGCTCGAGGCGCGGGGCGTCAAGCTTTCGGTCAACGACTTCATCATCAAGGCCTGCGCCATGGCGCTCCAGCAGGTGCCCGATGCCAACGCTGTCTGGGCCGGCGACCGGATCCTGCGGCTCAGGCCCTCGGATGTGGCGGTCGCCGTCGCGGTCGAGGGCGGGCTGTTCACGCCGGTCCTCAGGGATGCGCACCAGAAGTCGATCTCGGCGCTCTCGGCCGAGATGAAGGATCTGGCCGCGCGGGCCCGCAACCGCAAGCTCGCCCCGCACGAATATGTCGGCGGCTCGATGGCGATCTCGAACCTCGGCATGTTCGGGATCGAGAATTTCGATGCGGTCATCAATCCGCCGCACGGCTCGATCCTTGCCGTGGGGGCGGGCATCCGCAAACCCGTGGTCGGCAAGGACGGCGAACTGACGGTCGCCACGGTGATGTCGATGACCCTCTCGGTCGATCACCGTGTCATCGACGGGGCGCTGGGGGCCGAGTTCCTGCAGGCGGTTGTCGATCTGCTGTCGAATCCGGTGACGATGCTCGCCTGACGGCAGCGCGGCCCGGAGGGGCTCGGCGCCTCCGGGCCGGCGCTCTCAGCCGGCGGCCGGCACCGGGGTGCGCGCCGGGCGCGACCGGACGAGTATCATCAGCGCGATCCCGAAGTTCAGCGCATTCCACGCGATGCCGTTCAGGAATGCCAGCCGGTAGCTGCCGGTCAGGTCGTAGATCCAGCCCGACATCCACCCGCCCAGCGCCATGCCCAGGATCGTTGCCATGATCACCAGCCCCACCCGTTCCCCGGCGATGCGGGGCGGCAGGTATTCCCTTACGATCAGCGCGTAGGCCGGCACGATCCCGCCCTGCGCAAGGCCGAAGATCAGGCTGACGACATAAAGCGGCACCAGCCCGTCCCAGGGAAGATAGAGAAACAGGGCAAGCCCCTGAAGCCCCGAGCCGATGAGAAGCGTGCGCAGCCCGCCCAGCCGGTCCGCCACGAAGCCCGACAGGATGCGCGACACGATCCCGCCCGCCAGCATCAGCGACAGCATCTCTGCCCCGACCGCCGGGCCATAGCCCAGGTCCACGCAATAGGCGACGATATGGACCTGCGGCATCGACATCGCGACGCAGCAGGCAAGTCCCGCGATCACCAGCAGCACGACAAGCGCCCGCGGCGACAGGCCCGAAGCGACCGACCGGGCCGCGGCGGCAGCGGCGGCCCCGGCCTTCGCCGCCTCCGGCAGACGGCGGCGCAACAGGAAAAGCGCCAGCGGGATCACCGTCAACGGCACGATGAGCGCCAGCAGAAGATAGACCGTCCGCCAGCCGTGACTGGCCAGAACCCCGCTCAGCAGCAGCGGCCAGATCGCGCCCGAGACATAGTTCCCGCTGGCCGCAACCGCCACCGCAATCCCCCGCCGCCGCTCGAACCAGTGCGAGACATCGGCGATCAGCGGGCCGAAGCTGGCCGCGGTGCCCAGCCCCACGAAGAACTGCGCCAGCGCCAGCAGCACGACGGTCGGGGTCGCTGCGGCCAGCGCGAAACCGGCCGAGATCATCGCCGCGGAGCCTGCAAGAACCGTGGCGATCCCGTAGCGGTCCACCGCCCGGCCCATGACCAGGTTTCCCAGCGCGAAGCCGAGCATGGTCAGCGTGAAGGGCACCGAGGCCGCACCGCGCGCAATGCCGAAATCCGACTGCACCGCCGGCAGGACCACCACGATCACCCACATGCCGACGCTTCCGACGGTTGCCACGATCAGGCTGGCACCAAGCCGGGACCATGCGGCGGGACTGTCCAGAAGCGGATGCGCGGTCATGCGGCTCAGGCTAGGGCTGTTCCGCGCCGGATGCCAGAGCCGGCGTCAGGTTATCGCCTCCAGCCGTTCCTTGCTCATCTCGCCCGGAACGATGGTGATCGGGCAGGGCAGCGTGCCCGAGTTCCGGCTGAGCTGCGTGACCAGCGGGCCGGGGCCGGACTTGTCGGTGCCGGCGCCCAGCACCAGCACCCCGATCTCGCTGTCTTCGCGGATCTGCGCCAGGATCTCGGCCACCGGCTCGCCCTCGCGTATCACAAGTTCGGGGTGGACCCGGTGCTTGTCGCGCATCCATTTCGCGAACACCTCGAAATGGGCCTCGATCCGTTCCCGCGCCTCGGCCCGCATGAGGTCGGCAACCCCGATCCAGTGCTGATATTCCTCGGGCGGGATGACCGACAGGATCACCACCCCGCCACCGGTGTGTGCCGCGCGCAGGGCCGCGAAGCGCATGGCATTCAGGCATTCCCGGCTGTCGTCCAGCACGACCATGAACTTGCGCATGACGACCGCCGCCCCGACTTCCCCCGCCGGCGGCGATATTGGCCGATGCCCCGGCCGCTGGCAACGGCGCTGTGCCGGTCAGATCAGCGGGCGCTGCAGCGGCGCCTCCAGGTCGATCATGGCAATCCGGGCGAGCGCCGGCAGGTCGCAGGCGGTGATATGCCCGTTCGCCCAGTTGCAAAGCCGCGCGGCGCGCAGCCGCGCGAGGGTCTTGTTCAGGTGGACATGCGACAGCCCCAGCGCATCGGCAAGATCCTGCTGCCGGAACGGGAACGGCACGGCGCCATCCCGCTCAAGCCCGACCGCCGCAAGCCGCTGGTGAATCCGCACCAGGGCCCAGGCCACCCGCTCGGTTGCGTTCCGCCGGCCGAGGCTTGCTATGGTCTCGCCCAGGAAATGTTCCTCGATGGCGCCGAGGCAGGTCAGGTCGAAGGCGCGCGCGGGCTGTTCGGCGAACAGCCGCCACAGGTCGGACCGGTCGAACACGCACAGGGTCATCGGCGTCGCGGCCTCGGCCGAATGCTGCATCTCGTTCATCACGGCAGACTGCAGCCCTATGAAATCGCCCGGAAATATGAACCCGAGCACCTGGCGCCCGCCATCCTCCAGCGCCTTGTAGCGCAACCCCTGTCCGCGCAGCACGGTATAGAGATGGGGCGAGCTTTCGCCTTCCCTCAGGATGGCGCTGCGCGGTGCGACCGCGATTTCCCCGCGGCGGAACTGCTCCATGAACACCACCTCCGACTCGTCGAGGGGCGCGAAGACCGGGAACTTCCGCAAGGGGCACATCCGGCAGGCAGAATGCGTCATCATCGTCATTCTCCGACACAGGGATTGTCACAGTTTAATGCGGGAACCGCCCGGTCCGGTATTGGTTCCCTTCCCGCGTTGGAAAGGTTCCGATATGTCGACAACAGTCCTGGTCTACATCCGCCTGGCAATCGTCGCCGAGGACGTGGCGGCGACGCTGCGCGAGGCGCTGCCGGATGCGGATATCCTGGTTGCCTTGAGCGAAGCCGAGGCCGCCGCGGCAGTTTCCGACCTGCCCGACGGCGCGCGCGTCGCGCTTGCCTTCCTGGAGATGGGGCCGGAGCCGCTGAACTCGGGCCCGCTGGGCGAGGCGTTGCGGCGGCGCTCTGCGCAGATCGTGCTGCTTGGCCCGGATGCCGAGGATCAGCCAAGTCCGATCTGGCCGGTGCTGCGGCGGCCGTTCTCGGATTTCGACGTGCGGGAGCTGGTGCGCCGGATGTTGCCCCGCAAGCCCGCCTGACGACGTCAGAGCCTCTGACCGGCCGCCCAGTCCCAGTACATTTCGCGCACCCGGCGGGTGACCGGCCCCGGCGCCTGATAATGGGTTCCGTCGAATTCCTTGACCGGCGTCACCTTGGCGAAATTGCCGGACATGAACACCTCGTCGGCGGCGTGGAAATCATCGAAGGTCAACACCGTCTCGTGGACCCGATAGCCCTCGGCGCGCAGGTTCGCGATATGCCGTGCCCGGGTGATGCCGGCCAGGAAGGTGCCGTTGGCGACCGGCGTGAACACCTCGCCGTCCCGAACCATGAAGATGTTGGCAGTGGCGGTCTCTGCGACATTGCCCATCGCATCGGCGACCAGGGCATTGGAATAGCCCTTCTGCTGCGCCTCGACCAGCATCCGGGCGTTGTTCGGGTACAGGCAGCCCGCCTTGGCGTTGCAGACCGCATCCTCGAGCACCGGGCGGCGAAATCGGGTCCGGGTCAGCGTTGCGGCGGCGGCGGCGCCGGGCATCGGGACGGCTTCGAGGCACAAGGCGAATCCGGTCGCGCCGGCCCGCGGCGCGACACCCAGATCCGACCCGTGGATCGCCCAGTACATGGGCCGGACATAGACGGCGGTCTTCGGGTCGTAGCGGCGCAGACCCTCGCGGGCGATCGACGATATCTCGTCGGCCGAGAGGGTGGGGGTGATCATCAGCGCTTCGGCGGACCGGTTCACGCGGGCGCAGTGGGCATCCAGATCGGGGGCCATGCCGTCGAAGAACCGCGCCCCGTCGAACACCGAACTGCCCTGCCACAGGCCGTGGTCGGCGGCCCGCATGACCATCGCATCGCCATCGTGCCAACGCCCCTCGAAGAAGGTGCGGATCTCGGTTCCGAATGCCATGCCTGGTTCCCCCCTGTCGCGGCCGTCCCGGTGCCCGGAAAGGCATATCGCAGCGCTGCGCCGGGCGCCAGCCGGGGCCGGGTCCGTCGATCGGGAAAGGGACCGGCGGTCAGGGAAGGTCGAAGAAGGGCGGATCGACGCAGTAGACGCCGACCAGCGCACCGGGACAGAACTCGATCGTGTCGCGGCGCGGGTCAAGGCCCAGCCGCTCGATCACCCAGGGTATCGCCCGGCGCTCGTCGCGGACCACCTCGCGCGGCACCTCGCCGCGGGCGACGCTGAACTGCCATATCTGACCCGCGCGCCAGACGATCAGGATCGGGCCGAACCGGCCCTCTCCGACATATTCGTTGCTGGGCACGATCTGCACCCAGGCCGCCTCTGCCGGCGCCGAAACGCCGCCGAGGGCAAGGAGCGCTGCCAGGACGGTCTTGCGCATCGCTGTCTCCTTTCCATGCCGGAGTCTGCGCCCTTCGCGGGGCGCGTCAATTCACGCCTGCGCCAGCACCGCACCCGGGTTCAGTATGCCCGCCGGGTCCAGCGCCGCCTTGACCGCCCGCATCGCCGCAACCGAGGCCGGGTCGCCGTAGCGTTCGAGATCGGCCACCTTGAGCCGGCCGACGCCGTGTTCGGCACTGACCGATCCGCCCCGGGCATGGACCAGATCGTGCACGCAGCCCTTTATGGCATCCCGCAAACCCTCGTGCTGCTGGCGGGTTTCGCCCGGAACGGGAAAGACGTTGAAGTGCAGGTTCCCGTCGCCGAGATGGCCGAAACAGTTGATGCGCCAGCGCCCCAGCCGCGCCAGCGCCGCCTCGGCCTCGGGGATGAACGCCGCGATCTCGGACAGCGGCAGCGAGATGTCGTGCGAGGATACCGCGCCGATCAGCCGGTTCGCCTCCGGGATCGTCTCGCGCAGGGTCCAGAACTCGGTCCGCTGCGCCTCGCTTGCCGCGATCAGCCCGTCGGTGACGAGCCCATCGTCCATCGCGGCGGCAAAGATGTCTTCCAGCACGTCCGCCGGGTTCAGACCCGAAGGCAGGCCGATGTCCAGCAGCACCGACCAGTCCGGCGCCGGGTCGAAGGGGCGCCGGATCTGCGGCAGGGTCTCGGCCAGGAAGTCGAAGCCTGTCCTGTGCATCAGTTCGAAGGCCGACACGCCGCCCCCCGCCCGGTCCTGCGCGATGGACAGGAGCCGCAGGGCGGCCGCGGGCCCGGCGACCGCCAGCAGCGCCGCCCCGGTCACCCCCGGACGCGGCACAAGCCGCAGCGCGGCGGCGGTGATGATGCCCAGCGTCCCCTCGGACCCGACCAGAAGATGCCGCAGCGCATAGCCGGCATTGTCCTTGCGCAGCCGTCTCAGCCCGTGTAGCACCGAACCGTCCGCCAGCACCGCCTCGACCCCCAGGCACAGGTCGCGGGCATTGCCGTAGCGCAGCACCCCCACCCCGCCGGCGTTCGCGGCCAGGACGCCGCCGACCGTGGCCGTGCCCTCGGACGCAAGCGACAGCGGAAACAGCCGCCCCGCGGCATCGGCCGCGGCCTGAACCGATGCCAGGGTCATGCCCGCCTCGGCAACCAGCACGTTCTCCTCGGCCCAGACGCCGCGCAGCGCGCGCATCCGTTCCAGCGACAGGATCACCGGCGCCGGACCCTCGGGCATGATCTGCCCGCCGACAAGGCCGGTCCCGCCCCCCCAGGGCACGATGCCGACCCGCCCCGCCGCGCAGATCTGCACGATGCGCGCGACCTCCTCGACGGTTCGCGGCAGGGCCAGGCAGCCCCCCTGCCCGGCCCAGCGTCCGCGCGGTTCCTCAAGATGCCGCGGCTCGGGCGGCCGCACCGCGCCCTCGGGCAGCGCCGCGGCGAGGGCCGCCACGAAATCCGCATCCGCCGCATTCAGCATGGTCCCCTCCGCCCGACTGCGAGAGATAGGCACGAGCCCGGGCATGGCGCAAGCGGCAGGTTCTGCACGCGATCAGTTCAGGAACGCCGGTTGCAGCACCATGATCGTCGGCCGCGACGGCAGGTCGTGCAGCGACAGTTCGATGTGGTTCTGTTCCAGCCGCACGACATCGAACCGGTCGCCCAGCCCGGCAAGAAAGACCTCGAGCGACCGACCCGAGAACCAGTGCATCGGCAGCACCACCGACGACCGCAGCCGGGCAATGACCTGCATCATCGGCTCGACCCCCATGGTATAGCCGCCGTCCACCGGCACCATGACCACATCGAGCCGTCCGATCGCGGCATACTGGGCCTCGTCGGGTTCGTGATGCAGATGGCCCAGATGCCCGATGCAGAGACCCGCCACCTCGAAGATGAAGATCGAATTGCCGTTCGGCCGGATGCCCATTTCGCCCTGCCAGCCGCGGCGGATGTCGGTCTGCACATTCCGCACCAGCATCTCGCCAAGGTCCAGCTCGTGCTGCGCCGGGGCGCCGGGTTCGTCCCATCCCTTCAGCACATGCGGGATGCGCGGATCGGGCCGGTCGGTCCAGTGGGTGCGATGTGCGTTGTTCATCGTGACCACGGTCGGCGCATGATCGGTGGAGCCGATGAAGCCGGTATAGTCGGTGACCGCGGACAGGCCGCCCGCGGTCTCGATCAGGAACATCGCGTGGTCGATGAACGAGATCCGCACGCGGTTCTCGCGCAGCGGCGCGCCGAAGGCGGCGCGGTGCAGGTATTCCACGCCGGGCACTTCGGCCAGGCCGATGCAGTGGCTCGGGATACGGTCCTGCGCCGCGGCCGGAAGGGCAGCGAGGGCAAGGCACGCGGCGGCGGCGATCCTGCGGATGGCGGACGGCATGGGCAGCACCTCCTGCCCCAAGGGTAGCGGCCGGGATGCCCCTGTCACCCCACGAAGCCGTCCCTCGCGCATCCGTGAACGGCACGAAGCCGAAAGGCCGCGGGCGATGCCGCGGCCTTCCTGTCCCTCGCGCCGGGACCGGCGCGGCCGTCCTGCCTGCCCACTGCGGGGCGGCGGATCAGTTCTTGGCGTAATATTCGACGACCAGGTTGGGTTCCATCTGCACCGCATAGGGCACGTCGCCGAGCGTCGGGGTGCGGACGAAGGTCGCGGTCATCTTGTTGTGATCGACCTCGAGGTAATCGGGCACGTCGCGCTCGGCCAGTCCGACCGATTCCAGCACGATCGCGAGCTGCCGCGACCGGTCGCGCACGGCCACGACATCGCCTTCCTGGACCCGGTAGCTGGCGATGTTGACCCGCTTGCCGTTCACCGTGACATGGCCGTGGTTCACGAACTGCCGCGCGGCAAAGATCGTCGGCACGAATTTCGCGCGATAGACGACCGCATCCAGACGGCGCTCCAGAAGGCCGATCAGGTTCTCGCCGGTGTCGCCCTTCACGC
>JBKBMT010000097.1:0-8173 GCA_046295655.1 Gemmobacter sp.
ACCTTCGCAAGATATATGTTGCCGGCAAGCTGGCGCTTGCTGGCGGTCTCGAAATCGAATTCCTCGACCTTGTTTCCATCCACCACGACCACGCGGGTTTCCTCCGCATGGGTGGCGTCGATGAGCATCTTCTTTGCCATGTCGTTCCACTGCGCCCGCACAATCGCAGCGCGGCCCGGACAGGTCCGGGCGGCGGGGCGGATCGGGTCGGGCGGCTTGTTCGGGCGAAGGGCGGTGCGAGCGGGGCTGACGGCGGGGCAGCAAGCCCGTTCGCAACCGTCAGTCCCGATCTCTCGCACGCCATCGCGTTCCTTCTCCGGGCGCCGTGGGCACCCAACTGAAAAGCCCGTAAAGTCACAGCCTTAGGGGCGATCTTGCGGCCTTGCGGCCATTCCGCCTGCATCTTGGACCGCGACCGCATACCGCACCGCCGCCTTGACGCAGAGAAACCATCGGCGTCCGGGCGCAATCTGCGCGCAACCGGTCCGCGTGCCTCGACCCTAGCGGGAAATCCGGGGAAAACACAATGCCGATTTTCCCGGGCTGCAAGCGGCCGGCGCTTCAGACGTAGTCCTGCCGCTGCAACCCGTATTTCGCCATCTTCTCGTTGAGCGTCCGCCGCGGCAGGCAAAGCTCTTCCATCACCGCGACAATGCTGCCCTTGTGGCGGCGCATCGTGTTGTCGATCAGCATGCGCTCGAAAGCCTCGACATACTCCTTCAGCGGCTTGCCCTCGGTCGTCAGCGCGGGCCCTGCCGCCTCGTTGTCGGCCATCAGCAGCGAGGCGATGGAGCCCGAGCCGCGCCGGTTCTGAAGAACGGCACGCTCTGCAATGTTCACCAGCTGGCGCACGTTGCCGGGCCAGGGCGCCTGGAGAAGCTGCGCGGCCTCCTGCGCCGTCACCTGCGGCGCCTCGCAGCCGTATTCCTCGGCGAACTGTTCGGACATGCGGGTGAACAGCGTCAGCACATCCTCCCCCCGCGATCTCAGCGGCGGCAGGGTGATCTTCATCGCGCCCAGCCGGTAGTAGAGATCGGGGCGCAGCGCGTCCTCCACCGTCTTGTCGGGCGCGTGTTCGTTGCAGATCGCGACGATGCGCGTCTCGGGCGGGCTGCCCTGTTCGTTGATCAGCGTCAGCAGCCGCGCCTGCAGGGACGATGACAGGCTTTCAACGTCCTCAAGACACAGGGTTCCGCCACGCGCCTCCTCGACGAGGGGCAGGCCCGCCCCCTCGGCCACAGGGCCGAAAAGCCGCTCGGCCAGCTGATCCTCGGACCACGCAGAGCAGGACAGCGTCACGAACTTGCGCCCCGCCCGCGGTCCGACGGCATGAAGCGCATGGGCGACGAGGGTCTTGCCGGTCCCGGTCTCGCCGTCGATCAGCACATGGCTGTCGGCCTGGCCGAGATCGAGGATGTCCTCGCGCAGCCGTTCCATCGCGGGCGAGGTTCCGATCAGCTTCTTCATCACGGTCGAGCCGTCGGCGAGTTCCCGGCGCAGCGCGCGGTTTTCCAGCGTCAGGCGGCGCTGGTTCGTCGCCCGCTTGGCCAGATCGGTCATCCGGTCGGGGTTGAACGGCTTCTCCAGGAAATCGAAGGCACCGAGCCGCATCGCCTCGACCGCCATCGGCACGTCGCCGTGGCCGGTGATCATGATGATCGGAAGGCTCGAATCCATACCGAGCAGCCGCTTGAGCAGCGCCATGCCGTCCATGCCGGGCATCTTGATGTCGCTGACCACGATGCCCGGATAGTCGCTGCCGATGGATTTCAGCGCATCCTCGGCGCAGTCGTAGGTTTCGGTATCGAACCCCGACAGCGCCAGCCACTGACCGATGGATTGACGCATGTCGGCCTCGTCATCGACGATCGCCACCTTCATCGCGCGTGCCATGTGCCCTCACTCGGCTGCCTGCAGACGGTCTTCCATTAGGGGAAGGCTCAGTTCGAACACAGCCCCGCCCCGTTCACCATTTCGCGCGGTCAGCCGCCCGCCGAGGTCGGTCGCGATGCCGGACGAGATGGCAAGGCCGAGGCCCACGCCCTCGCCGGCCTTCTTGGTCGTCCAGAACGGCTCGAACAGCTTTTCCAGATCGGCGATGCCTGGGCCGTTGTCGCGCACGGTCAGCATCGCCGTCTCGCCCGCGGTGAGCAGGATGTCGATCTGCGGATCCGGCACGTCGCGGGTCGCGTCGAGCGCGTTGCGCAGCAGGTTGATGATGATCTGCTCGACCCGGATCCGGTCGGCCACCACCATCACCGGACCGCGCGGCAGGGTGCGGGTGATGCGGACCCGGCGCGGCTTGAGCTGCGGTTCCATCATCGACAGCGCCTCGCCGATGCAGGACTTGAAATCCACCGGGGCAAAGGCCTCGCCGCCCTTGCGGGCGTAGGATTTCAACTGCCGGGTGATCGCGCCCATCCGGTCGATCAGGTCGTCGATACGCTGGAACGACGACAGCGCCTCGTCCGGGCGGCGGCGCTGCAGAAGAAGCCGCGCACCGGCGAGATAGGTCTTCATCGCCGCCAGCGGCTGGTTCAGCTCGTGGCTGACCGCCGCCGACATCTCGCCCAGGACCGCAAGCTTCGAGGACTGGGCCAGCGTCTGTTCGGCCACGGCCAGATCCTTCTGCGCCTTCTCGCGCTCCGCGATCTCGCGTTGAAGACGGGCGTTCAACGCCCGAAGTTCCCGGCTTTCGCGCTGGAACAGCAGGCTCTGCGACCGGGCCCGGCGGGACAGCAGGTAGAAGGTCAGCGCCAGCAGGATGGCGAACACCATGATCTCGATCGCCAGAAAGGCATTCACCCGTTCGCGGACCGAATCGTAGCGGGTGAAGGACACGATGCGCCAGCCGCGGAAGGGGACACGGGTCTCGCTGCGCATTACCGCCTCGCCGCGCAGCCAGGCGTCGGGGCTGGTCTTGGTCCAGTCCGCCGTCGCCTTCAGCGCCCGCTCGATGGCCGAGGGCGCATCGCGGATCGCCAGCGCCTCCTCCAGCGTCCGGCCGCGCCAGCGCGGCTCGGTCGCGAGGATCACGCTGCCCTCGCTGTCGATCACCGCCACCGCGTCGGCAAACCCGCCCCACGAGCGTTCGTATTTCATCAGGTCCACTTCGACCACGATCACCCCGCGCGGCCGGTTGTCGGCCAGCAGCGCCCGGCTGAAGGTGAAGCCATAGCTGCCGGTCTCGCGCCGCCAGGCGGTGAACACCGTGTCCTTGGACCGCTGGGCATCCACGAAATAGGGCGCCTGACGATGCAGCGTGCCCAGACGGTTGCGGTCGGTTGCGGCGACGGTGCGACCTTCGGCATCGAGCAGCAGGATCGAGGCCGCACCGATCTCCGACTGGAAGGAGATCAGCCGCTGCGAGGTGGTCGAGAAATCCGAGTTGACCAGGGCGCCGATCAGCGCAGGGTCCCGCGCCAGCAGAAGCGGCACCACCGAGTTGCGCTGAAGCTCGGACATGAGGTTGCCCGAATAGAGCGCAAGGCGCAGTTCGGCCCGGTTCCGGGTGGTCTCGGTAAAGCGTTCGGTCAGGAAGCTGTTGGTGAACCAGACAACCGCCGCGGCAATGACAAGCAGGACCACGACCGCGACGCGCGCCAGCGGGGCGCGGGCGGTTCGTTCGGTCCGGGTCAATGTTTCCTCTGCCATTGGCCCGATCCTAGGCGCGGCGCGGTCGCGTCACAAGCGCGCCGCACCCGGTCAGGCGAGAGTCAGCGCATCGCACAGGGATTTGAACAGGGCCGCACCGTCGCTGCCGCCGTGTTCGGGGTCCACGGCACGTTCGGGATGCGGCATCATGCCGAGGACCCGCCGGTTCTGCGACAGTATCCCCGCAATGTCGGCCATCGCGCCATTCGGATTCTCGACATAGGTGAAGGCGATCCGGTCCTCGTCACGCAGGCGCGCAAGCGTTTCCGCGTCCGCCTGGTAGTTGCCGTCGTGATGCGCGACCGGGATGCGCACCACCTGCCCGGCCGCATAGCCGGCGGTGAAGGCGCTGTCGGTGGTGGCAACCCGCAGGTCGAGGGCACGGCAGACGAAACGCAGCGTGGCATTGCGCATCAGTGCCCCGGGCAGGAGGCCGGACTCGGTCAGCACCTGGAATCCGTTGCAGATGCCCAGGACATAGCCGCCCCGCGCGGCGTGTTCGGCAACCGCGGACATGATCGGGGCGCGGGCCGCGATGGCGCCACAGCGAAGATGGTCGCCGAAGGAGAAGCCGCCGGGCAGGCCCACCACGTCGATCCCCGCCGGCAGTGTCGGGTCCTTGTGCCAGACATGCGCCACCTCGGCACCGAAGCGGCGGAAGGCGACCGCGAGATCGCGGTCGCAGTTCGAACCGGGAAAGGTGATGACGGCGGCCTTCATGCTGTTCCCTGCCCTTCCGCAAGCTGGTCCGCGTGGGGGTGCCGCCGCTGTCGGGGCGGCACTTCGCTGACCAACTGCGCACTAGCGCAAGGCGGACGCAGGCGCCAGCCCCCCGTCACGCCGCCTCGGCCGCCCTGACCGGCGGCCGGATCCCGGCCTCGGCCAGCAGGGGCAGGACGGTGTCGCGGAAATAGGGGAACTCCTCGGCGTAATCGACGAAGCTCAGCGTCGTGCCGGCAAAGCCTGCCCGGTGCAGCGCGATGATTCCCTCGGCCACCTGCTCGGGCGTTCCGGTCAGCGGGAAGCCGCCGTGCCCGGCGGCCATCAGATAGCGGATCTGGGCCAGCAGATCGTGCGGGAAGCTCTGGGCATGGGCGAACTGGAGCCGCACCAGATTGTCGGTCGCCGCCCAGTCGGCATTGTCGTCCACCACGTATTTCAGCCAGTCCTTCGCCTCCTTCTCGGTCGGCCGGCAGACCACATGGCTGAAGGTCAGCACGCCCACCTTGCGGCCCTGCGCGGCGGCCTGGTCCTTCAGCTCCCTGATCTCGGTCTCGGACCGCGACAGGTCGATCGCCGGGGTGAACAGGAAATCGGCGTTCCGGGTGGCGAATTCGCGGCCCTGCTTCGACCCGGCGGCGTTGATGATCGGCACCTTTGCCACCGGCCTCGGATCGCCCTTGACCCCCTTCAGCGTCCAGTTCTTTCCCTCCCAGTCGAAATGGGCCTCGGACGCCCAGAGCTTCTGGACGATGTCGAACCATTCCTGCGCATAGCCGTATCGCGTCTCGTGATCGTCGGGCAGCGTCAGGCCCAGCGCCTCGTATTCCGGCTTGTTCCAGCCGGCGACGACGTTCAGCCCCGCCCTGCCCTTCGAGATATGGTCGATGGTGGCAATCTGCTTGGCCACCACCACCGGGTGGTTCGCCGCGGTGTGGATCGTGGCAAAGACCGCGAGGTTCCGGGTCGAGGCCAGAAGGCCGGCCGCCCAGGTCATCGTCTCCAGCACCCCGCCGTGGAAATCGGTCTCGCCCCCGTAGCCGATCCAGCGCGCGATCGGCAGCATGAAGTCGATCCCCGCCGCATCGAGCATCTTCGCGAGGCGCAGGTTGTTGTCCCAGCTGTTCTGCCACCGTTCCGGCACCTTGGTCACGGTCATGCCCGAGGAACAGTTGGTCGAGAAGGTGCCCAGACGGAAATGGCCGCCCGAGAGCATCGGGTTGGTGGCCATGGTATCAGTCCCTGTTGCTTGGAATTTACGATTGAAAGTCTATCGTATTTTCCGGTTGCGTCAAGTCGTCGCATGACGCAGGATCGACAGCCCCGCAGGACCTGATCGATGAGCCGGAAAACCCTGACAATCCAGAACCTTGAGCCCGAGGTCGGAATCGATTTCCGCTGGCATCTGGCGCAGAGCGCGGTCGAGGTCGCGACCACCGAGGCGGAGTTCGCGTTGATGCGCACCGCCGAGGGATTCGAGCGCTGGCAATCCGAATGTCTCGCCGCGGTGGCCGATGTGGCCGCGACCGGACCCGAGAACGCGATGCTGCATGTGATCCGCATGAACGACCGGCCGAAAAGCGTCAAGGATCTGGCACGGCTCACCAACCGCGACGATGTGCCGAACATCCAGTATTCGCTGCGCAAGCTGATCGCCGCGGGTCTGGTCGTACGTCGCGGCTCGGGCCGGTCCGGCGTGACCTACGAGGTGACGCCGGCGGGACGCAAGGTGACCGAGGATTACGCCGCCCTGCGCCGCCGGCTGCTGATCGCGGCGATCGCCGAGGTGCCGGGCTTTGCCGAACGGCTGGCCGAGGCGACGCGCACCTTCAACCTGCTGACCGGCATCTACGAGGAGGTCTCGCGCGTCGCCGCCACCCATCGCCGCGGGCAGCGCTGAGGCCGGTCATCCGAACAGCGACAGCTGCTCGCCCGCTCTGGGCGGAACCCGGAACAGGTCGGAACGCAGCGGCGCCAGTCGCCGTGCCAGACCGAGCCGGGCACAGGCGGTCTCGAACCGACGGTGCAGAAGGTCCGACCAGACCCCCTGTCCGGTCATGCGCCGGAACCATTCGGCGTCATAGTCGGACCCGCCCCGCATCTGCCTCAGCCGGCCCAGGACGCGGCCAGCCCGCTGCGGCGCATGGGTCGCAAGCCAGTCGCGGAAAAGCGGCGCAACCTCCAGCGGCAGGCGCAGCAGGATCCAGCTTGCCGCCACCGCCCCCGCCTCGTGCGCGGCCTTCAGGATCGGTTCGAGTTCGTGGTCCGTCAGCCCGGGGATCACCGGCGCCACCATCACGCGGACCTCGATCCCTGCCGCCGACAGCCGCTCGATCACCCGCAGCCGCCGCGCCGGAAGGGGGGCACGGGGTTCCAGCCTCCGCGACAGCGCCGGATCCAGGGTCGTGACCGAGATGCCGACCCGGGCAATCCCGTCCGCAGCCATCGGGGCGATCAGGTCGATGTCGCGCTCGACCAGTGTGCCCTTGGTGGTGATCGCGACCGGGTGTCGGTGCGCCGCCAATACGGAAAGGATCTCGCGCATCAGGCCGTGCTGTGCCTCGATCGGCTGATAGGGGTCGGTATTGGTTCCGATGGCCACCGGCGCCACCCGATAGCCGGGTCGCGCCAGCTCTGCCTCCAGCACCCGGGCAATGCCGGGGCGGGCGATCAGCCGCGTCTCGAAATCCAGTCCGGGGGACAGGCCGAGGAAGGCATGGGTGGGGCGCGCGAAGCAGTAGGAACAGCCGTGTTCGCAGCCGCGGTAAGGATTCACCGAACGGTCGAACGGCAGGTCGGGCGAGGCGTTGTAGGCAAGCGCAGACCGCGGCCGTTCGGTCCGGACCTCGGTCCGAAGAAGCGTCTCGCCGCTGTCGGGGTCCAGGTCGTCATGGACCGGCTCGACCGAATGCCGCTCGAACCGGCCCGCGGCATTGGTTCCGGCGCCACGGGCGCGCAGCACCGTGCCCGGCGGGAGCGAGGGGGAACGAACCGTGACCATGAGTGCAATATGGAACAGGACATGAACATCTTTCAAGCCCCGCAGATCAAGCCGCCATTGCTGTCGGAACGCGCCCGTCCTATGTCGCAAACCGGAAAGTCGCCTGCACGCCGGTCGCGCATGCAGGCCACAGACGCGCATCCGGAGCCCATCATGTCAGACGACGGCGACGACATCATCCTGGCCGACCTGCCCGACGACGAACTTGTTCCGCAGATCATGGACGATCTCTATGACGGGCTGAAGGAAGAGGTCGAGGAAGGCACGCGGATCCTGCTGGCGCGCGGCTGGGCGCCCTACGACGTGCTGACCAAGGCGCTGGTCGCGGGCATGAAGATCGTCGGCGACGATTTCCGCGACGGCATCCGCTTCGTGCCCGAGGTACTGATGTCGGCCAATGCGATGAAGGGCGGCATGGCGATCCTGAAGCCGCTGCTGGCCGAGACCGGCGCGCCGCGGATGGGCAAGATGGTGATCGGCACGGTGAAGGGCGACATACACGACATCGGCAAGAACCTGGTCGGCATGATGATGGAAGGCGCGGGCTTCGAGATCGTGGACCTGGGCATCAACAACGCCGTGGAGAAATACCTCGCCGCGCTGGAATCGGAAAAGCCCGACATCCTCGGCATGTCGGCGCTGCTGACCACCACCATGCCCTACATGAAGGTGGTGATCGACACGATGAAACAGCTGGGGATCCGCGACGACTACATCGTGCTGGTCGGCGGCGCGCCGCTGAACGAGGAATTCGGCCGCGCGATCGGCGCCGACGCCTATTGCCGCGACGCCGCGGTG
>JBKBMT010000098.1:0-7955 GCA_046295655.1 Gemmobacter sp.
ATTCCGAAATCGCCCCCTACACGATGGCCGAGGAAGCCTTCGCGCGGATGAAGCCCAGGGGGATCATCCTCTCGGGTTCGCCCGCCAGCGTGCCCGACGCGGGCAGCCCGCGCGCGCCCGCCGCGCGGTTCGCGGCGGGCATCCCCATCCTCGGCATCTGCTACGGCCAGCAGGTGATGATGACCCAGCTTGGCGGCCGGGTCGAATCGGGCCAGGGCACGGCCGAGTTCGGGCGCGCCTTCGTCGCCCCGGAAGGCCAGCCGATCGACCTTCTGGACGGGTGGTTCACCGAGGGGCCCGAGCAGGTCTGGATGAGCCACGGCGACCATGTCGCCGAGATCGCACCGGGCTTTACCGTGCACGGCACCTCGCCCGGCGCCCCCTTCGCGATCACTGCCGACCTTGCGCGGCGCTTCTATGCGGTGCAATTTCACCCCGAGGTGCACCACACCCCGAAAGGTGCGCGGCTTTACGCAAACTTCGTGCGGCTGGCGGGATTCACCGGCGACTGGACGATGGGCGCCTACCGCGATGAGGCCATCGCCCGGATCCGCGCGCAGGTCGGACCCGAGGGCCGGGTGATCTGCGGGCTGTCGGGCGGGGTCGATTCCTCGGTCGCCGCGGTCCTGATCCACGAGGCGATCGGCGACCGGCTGACCTGCGTCTTCGTGGATCACGGCCTGCTTCGGCTGGGCGAGGCGGAACAGGTCGTGACGATGTTCCGCGACCACTACAACATCCCGCTGGTGCATGCCGACGAATCCGAGCTGTTCCTGGGCGCGCTGGAAGGCGTCACCGACCCGGAGGTGAAGCGCAAGACCATCGGGCGGCTGTTCGTCGAGGTGTTCGAGAAGCACGCCCGCGCGGCCGGAGGCGCGGAGTTCCTCGCGCAGGGCACGCTCTACCCCGACGTGATCGAATCGGTTTCCTTCTCGGGCGGCCCGTCGGTCACCATCAAGTCGCACCACAATGTCGGCGGTCTGCCCGAGAAGATGGGCATGACGCTGGTCGAACCGCTGCGCGAGCTGTTCAAGGACGAGGTCCGGGCGCTGGGCCGCGAACTCGGCCTGCCCGAAGGCTTCATCGGCCGCCATCCGTTCCCCGGCCCCGGCCTTGCCATCCGCTGCCCCGGAGAGATCACCCGGGAAAAGCTGGAAATCCTGCGACGCGCCGATGCGGTCTTCATCGACCAGATCCGCCGCCACGGGCTTTACGACGAGATCTGGCAGGCTTTCGTCGCGCTGTTGCCGGTGCGCACGGTCGGGGTGATGGGCGACGGGCGCACCTATGACTATGCCTGTGCCTTGCGCGCGGTTACATCCGTGGACGGAATGACCGCCGACTATTTTCCCTTTTCGCACGAATTCCTGTCCGAAACTGCAACCCGGATCATCAACGAGGTGCGTGGAATTAACCGGGTCACCTACGACATAACCTCGAAACCGCCCGGCACCATCGAATGGGAATGACCCGATTCCGCGCTTTTCCGCGTGCCGGAACTCGGTCGCGCGCTTTTCATTTGCAATCCGCAGCAACGAATGAAATCAATCAAGGCTTGAAACATGGGAGTGGTCGGATGCTGCCCGATCTCGAAAAGATGTCTCTGCCCGAGCTGAAGGATCTTCAAAGGCGCGTCCAGCGCGCGATCGAGGATTTCGCCGACCGGGAAAGACGCAAGGCCCGGGCCATTGTGGAAGAGAAGGCAAGGGAACTCGGGTTCTCGATTCCCGAACTGTTCGACGACGCGAAGGGCGGCCGGAAGGGCCGGGCGAAGGCCGTCGGAGTCCCGAAATACCGCCACCCCGAGAACGCTGCCGTCACCTGGACCGGCAAGGGGCGCCAGCCTGGCTGGTTCCGCGATGCGCTGGCCGCGGGCAAGAGCCCCGAGGAACTGGCGATCTGACGGGGACGCGGCGCCTTATCGCGCGGCGCCCACCGGCCGACCCCACAGGTCGTATTCGCCCGAATCCTCGACTTCGACGGTGACGATATCGCCTGTCGCCAGGCCTTCGTGGCCCTTGTCGATGAACAGGTTCCCGTCGATCTCCGGCGCATCCGCCATTGTCCGGCAGACCGCTCCATCGGAATCGACGGAATCGACCAGAACCGGAAGCCGCTTTCCGATCTTCGCGGCCAGCCGCGCTTCGGAGATCGCCTGTGCCTTTTCCATGAACCGTGCGAAGCGTTCGTCCTTGACCGACTCGGGCACGTGATCGGGCAACGCATTCGACCGCGCCCCGGCCACGTTCTCGTATCTGAAACAGCCGACCCGATCGAGCTGCGCCGCATCCAGCCAGTCCAGCAGGGTCCGGAATTCGTCCTCGGTCTCTCCGGGATAACCGACGATGAATGTCGAACGAATCGCAAGGTCGGGACAGACCGACCGCCAGGCGGCTATCTCGTCCAGCGTGCGGGCGGCGGCTGCCGGGCGCGCCATGCGGCGCAGCGTCTCCGGGTGGGCATGCTGGAAGGGAATGTCGAGATAGGGCAGCACCTTACCCTCGGCCATCAGGGGGATCAGCTCGCGCACATGCGGATAGGGATAGACGTAATGCAGCCGGACCCAGGCGCCGAGGCTGCCGAGGTCGCGCGCAAGCGGAACGATCGGGAACTTCTCCTCCCGCCCCTTCCAGTCGGTGCCGTAGGCAGAGGTGTCCTGGCTGATCACCAGCAGCTCCTTCACCCCCGCCTCGACCAGCTTCTCGGCCTCGCGCATCACGGCGCGGTGCGGTCGGCTGACCAGCGCGCCGCGCATGTCGGGGATGATGCAGAAGCGGCACTTGTGGTCGCAGCCCTCGGCGATCTTCAGATAGCTGTAGTGCCGGGGCGTCAGCTTGACGCCCGTGGCCGGCAGCAGGTCGATGAACGGGTCCGGCGAAGGCGGCACCGCCGCATGGACCGCGTCCAGCACCTGCTCGTATTGATGCGGGCCGGTCACGGCCAGAACCTTCGGATGCGCGCCGGTGATGTAGTCGGGCTCGGCCCCCAGACAGCCGGTCACGATCACCCGTCCGTTCTCGCGCAGCGCCTCGCCGATGGCCTCCAGGCTCTCGGCCTTGGCACTGTCCAGAAAGCCGCAGGTGTTCACGATCACCGCATCGGCGCCCTGATAGTCGGGGCTGATCGCATAGCCCTCGGCCCGCAGGCGGGTCAGGATGCGTTCGCTGTCCACCAGCGCCTTGGGACAGCCGAGGCTGACCATGCCGATGGTCGGCTGGCCGGTGCGGCGCGTCTCGGGGATGCGGGCGCGGGCAATGTCGGGGCGCAGGTCGGGCGGGTTCGGGCTCATGCGCGGCATATATCCGCGCGGGACCGGAACGGAAAGGCTCAGCGCGGGCCGAACCACATGCGGGCGAACAGACCGTCGCGCCGGACGAACTGGTGCCACAGCGCAGCAGCCACATGCAGCGCCAGGACCAGCGCCAGAAGTCCGGCGATCGCGCCATGCACCGCCCGCGCCGCGAAGGGCTCGAAGCTCGGGGGCAGCGTGCCGGTGCCGCCGAACACCACTTCGGGCAGGCCGGCAGCGCGCGCGAGGGCGATACCCGACAGCGGCATCGCAAAGGCCAGCAGATAGAGCAGCCCGTGCGCCAGCCGGCGCAGGGTGTCGAGTGCCGGTGCACCGGTATCGGCCGGCGGCGGGGCTGCCGTGGTGAATCGCACGACGACCCGCACCAGCATCAGCGTCAGCACCGTCAGCCCGACGATCATGTGCAGCCGAAGGACCGCGACCTTAGACGGGTCGGCGTTCGGGATCGGGTCGAGACTGAACTTCCCGCCGATCAGCGCGCCGAGGATCAGCCCGGCCACAAGCCAGTGCAACGCGACGAGAAGCGGGTGATGACGGCGGGGCATGACGATGGCCTCGGGAACCTGCGCTGCGCGAGCATCGCACGGCGCTGCCCGGCCGTCACCCCCCCCGGCGGGACAGCCGCAGCCGTATCCCGTCGCGCGCCCGCACGGTCAGATGCGCCACCGGCACCGGCGGCGGGCCGTCCGGGGCAAGGCGGAAGGCCGCGACCAGATGCGCAAGAAGGATGACCCCCTCGGCCATGGCAAAGCCGGCGCCGGTGCAGACGCGCGGGCCGGCCGAGAAAGGAATATAGGCATCACGAGCGGTTGCGCGCGTTTCCTCACGCGACCACCGGTCGGGATCGAAGGCGTCGGGATCGGTCCAGAGCCTTTCGTGCCGGTGCAGATGCCAGGGCGAGATGACCACCTGCGCGCCGGGCGCCACCGGCCGGTCGCGGAAGGACTCGGGCCGGGTGGTCTGCCGCACCATCATCGGAACGGGGGGATAGAGCCGCAGGGTCTCGCGGAACACGTCGCGGCTGAATCGCAGCCGCGACAGGCCGGAAAACGACGGCGCCGCCACGAAATCCGCCGCCTCGGCCGCCACACGCTCCTGCGCGGACGCATCGCGGGCAAGCAGATACAGCGCCCAGGCCAGCGCCGAGGCCGAGGTCTCGTGCCCGGCCAGGAAGAAGATCGCCACCTGATCGACCATCTCGGCGGTCTCGAACCGGTCGCCGGTCAGCGGATCGGCGGCGGTCATGATCTTGGTGGCCAGATCGTCGGGTGCCGTCCCCGTCCCGATCGCGGCCATGCGTTCCGCCGTCAGCCCGGCGATCAGCGCCCGGATGCGCGCCGCGGTGGCCCGCGTCTCGCGCCGGTGCAGCCGCGGCATCCACCGTGGCAAGGGCAGGAAGGCGGCAAGGTTCAGGATCGGCTGGGCGCGCTGATGGGCTCGGAATTCGCGGAACACCTCGGCTGCTACCCGGTGCTCGATGGGGATCGAGAACAGGGTGCGGAAGATCACGTCGGCGGCGGCGTGGCTTGCCGCCTCCTCGATCTCGACCGTGCCCGGCGACAACCGCGCCGCAGCGGCCCGTGCCGCATCGACCATGGCGGGAAATGTGTCGCGCAGCCGGCCGCCCTCGAAGGCCGGGTCGATGATCCGGCGCTGGCGCTTCCACAGATCGCCGTTGGTCACGAACACCGACCGCCCCAGAAGCGGCCGCAATCCCTCGCCCACCCGGTCGGACTTGGGAAAGTCGTCTGGCCGGTCCTTCAGCACCAGCTCGATCAGCCGCGGGTCGTTGCACAGGTAGCTGCGGAAGAACGGGGTGCGGAACTCGGCCATCCAGGCGCGGTAGAGCTTTGCCGGCTGGGCTGACAGGATGTCGCGCCGGAACAGCCGTATGTAGCGCCAGAGCGATACCCTCTCGGGCCGGGACGCAGGCTTGGGCGGGATCATGCGGCCCTTGCGGTCGAGACATGGCCCGAGACCGGCGTCTCGATCCGGCTTCGCGAGGGCGTGCGGCCGGCAAAGCGGGCGGCAAGCGTCTGCGGTCCGGCAGTGATGGCGAAGTAGTCGAACCCTTCCGGTCGGTCGAAGGCGCAGAGATACTGGAAATGCAGTCGGAAGAAGCGCCGTTTCATCCGCCGCCAGCGTTCGGGCGACAGGCTCTGGCTGAACGCGGCCGAGATGACGAGCGGCCAGCGCTTGTCGGGCGGTGCCACACCCGAGACCGCCACCGGGTCGCAGAGCGCAAAGCAGCAGCCGTCGCCGGGGGCCGAGACATCGACCCAGGTGAGGGCCAGGCTGGCGGACAGCAACCGCAGATCGGCCCGCAGGCGGTCTGCGGCGGGCAGGAACGACATCATCGGCACCGCCTGTCCGAGCGTCAGCAACGCCAGTGCCGGCCCGTGCCCGGGCGTCCCCCCCCGGATCAGGTCGGCCAGAACCGAGATTGCCAGCTGCGCGCCCGAGGAGTGGCCGACCACCAGAACCTCGTCCAGGCCCGGATCGGACAGCGCGCCCTCGATCTCGGCCCGGAACTCCGACAGGCGGGTTTCAAGCGCCGGGGAATAGGCACCTGCATGCGCGGCCGAGAATGCCAGATCGTGCATCAGATACCAGGCCATGAGCCGACCGTCGAGCCGCCGAAACCCCCACAGCACCGCCCAGCCCGCGGCCGCCGCAGGCACCAGAGCCACCCAGGCCGGCAGCCACAGCGCAACAAGTGCCGCAACCGCCCATGCAGCGACACCCGCGACCGCCAGTTGCGCCAGCAGCACCGCATAGGGATAGAGCCCGGCGATCACCGGCCCCTTGCACAGCCGCATCATCCGCCACAGCGCCCCGGTGCCCAGATAGACCGTCGCGGTCCGGGCAAGCTGCCAGTAGGTCGCGCCGATCCCCTGGGCCATCGAGGCGCGCACGATGTCGCTCCAGATCAGCACGTCGAAGTCGCTGCGCACCGCCGCGCCCTCGACACGGGCATCGACGGTCCAGCCAAAGCGGCTTTCGCCCCGCCGTCGCAGCCGCAGCTCGTGGCCCGAGATCGCCGCCTGCGCCGCGCCCTCGCGCCGGTAAAGCTCCCGGTAGCGGCGCGGCGGGAAGGGATCGTATCCGGGGATGTAGAACACCCGCCGGCGTCGCACCGGCCGCGCCTCGTGCTGCATCGGCTACCCCCTTTCGGATGCGATCCTGCACCGGAATGCAGGCGAAATCACGACCTCAGCCGATGCGACCCAGCGCCGGGAAGGTTTCCAGCAGCCAGAAGGAGAAATCCGAGAACTGGCCGGTGATCATCATCAGCCCCACGGTCCACAGAAGCAGTCCCGAAATGCGCTCGATCCGGCCCATGTTGCGCTTCATCCAGGACATGAAGCCGGTCATTCCCGGGAAGAAGGCCGCGACCAGCAGGAACGGGATCCCGAGCCCGAACGCGTAGGTGGCCAGAAGCGTGGTGCCGCGGGCGATGTCGGCCTCGGATGCGGCCAGGCTCAGGATCGCGCCAAGGATCGGGCCAAGGCATGGCGTCCAGCCGAAGGCGAAGGCAAGGCCGAGGATATAGGCGCCGAAGGCCGATCCGCCCCGCTCGCCGGCCTCGAGCCGCGCCTCGCGGTCCAGGAAGGCGATACGATACACCCCGAGGAAATGCGCACCGAACACCATGACCGTCAGGCCCGCGGCGGTGTTGAACCAGTCCTGCCAGGCCAGCAGCGCGCGGCCCGCGGCGGAAGCGGCGAAGCCGAGGATCAGGAACACCGTGGACAGGCCGAGGACGAAGAACAGCGCGGCCAGCACCACCGGCGCGCGCCGGGCGCGTCCTTCGCCCATCTCGGTCACGGTGACGCCGCCCATGTAGGCCAGATAGGGCGGCACGATCGGCAGCACACAGGGCGACAGGAACGAAAGGATCCCGCCGGCAAGCGCCACCATGAGCGCCGGCAGCAGGCCGGCGTCGATCAGTTCGGTTCCCAGCATGCGCTCATCCGGCCCCGCTCGAACCCGCCTTACCGCAACCGGGACAGGACGTCACGCCCTGCCCCGCTCAAGATTGCGTGGCAGGTCAGCGCGCCAGCGACCACCAGCCGCGGCGGCGCGGCCGGTCGGCCTCCTCGGCCGGTTTCTCGGTCGCGGCGGCCTGCGCTGCCGCGGGAGCCGAGGCCGGTTCGGCCTCAGCCGCGGCCGGTGCCGGTGCCGGTGCAGGCTCTGTCCCGGATTCCGGCGCGGTCGGCGGCGCGGGTGTTCCGGCCGCGCCTGCCGGCAGTTCGGCCTCTGTCGAACCGGCTGGCGCGGGTTCGACATCCGCCGATGGCTGACCGGCGGGTTTCCTGCGGCTGCGGCTCGGGCGTTTCGGCGCCTCCGGCACGGGCTCGGCCGGCGTTTCGTCGGCCGCGACCTCGGAGGCATCTTCCTCTGCCGGCTTGCGGCGGCTGCGGGTGCGTGTCCGGCTGCGGGCAACCGGTTCCGGCGCAGGCTCTGCCGCGACCGGTTCCGGCGCAGGCTCCACGTCCGGCTCGGGCTCCGGCCCGGGCCCGGGCTCCGCGTCGCCGGTGGAGTCGGTTCCCGTCAGCGTGCAGAACACCGCCGGAGCCGAGGCCGGCAAGGGGTTCGATGCGCTGCGTGGCGAGACCAGCGATGAGTTCACGGCAATGTCGCT
>JBKBMT010000099.1:0-7799 GCA_046295655.1 Gemmobacter sp.
CGTTCTTGCAGAGCCGGGCAGACTGGGCGCGGCGCTGGCGATGCGGGTGTCGGGCGCGGCCTCGGCCGGCGCGGAGGCCACCGCTGTCGCTGGTCGCGGCTGGGCCGAAGGCGGGCGCTGGCGCGGGGTCGGCAGGACGGTGGCAGGTCGCGCCTCGGGGCGGGGCGACCGGTCGGGCGCGGCTGCCGCCGGCGTCGCGGCCAGCGCCAGCGCGACCAGTGCAGCCCGGCACAGACCTGCCCCCCGGATCCTCATCCCTGGCCCTTCCCCCCAGCCGGTGCCGCGAGCGCGATGCGCCCGAAATCCGGCGCGTCGGTGTCTTGACCGGCCTCGACGATACCACGCCGGATCGCCCGTGTCCGGGTGAAATAGGCGTGCAGATGCGGTCCGTCGCCGAGCCGGATCGCACGCTGGAGCGCGAACAGTTCCTCGGTGAAGCGGCCCAGGATGTCGAGCGTCGCCGCCTTGTTGGTCAGGAACACGTCGCGCCACATCACCGGATCCGATGCCGCGATCCGGGTGAAATCGCGGAACCCGGCGGCAGAGTAGCGGATCACCTCGCTGTCGGTGACGCGCCGCAGGTCGTCGGCCACCCCGACCATGGTATAGGCGATGAGATGCGGCACATGCGAGGTGACCGCGAGGACCAGGTCGTGATGGTCGGCATCCATCTCGTCCACGTTCGCCCCCATCGCCTCGCACAGCGCCCGCAGGCGGCCGACCGCGGCCCGATCCGTGCCGTGCAGCGGCGTCAGCAGCCACCATCGGTTGCGGAACAGCGTCGCAAAGCCGGCGCGGGGACCGGAATGTTCGGTGCCGGCGATGGGATGGCCGGGGATGAAATGGACAGCCTCGGGGATGTGCGGCGCGACATCCTCGATCACCGAGCGCTTGACCGATCCGACATCCGTGACCGTGGCGCCCGGCGCAAGATGCGGCCCGATCGCCGCCGCAACCGAGGCCATGGCGCCGACCGGAACCGCGAGCACCACCAGATCGGCGCCCGCGACGGCCTCGGCCGCCGTGGCATGGACGCTGTCACAGAACCCGATCTCCAGCGCGGCGGCACGGGTCTCGGCGGTCTTGGCGAAGCCGGCGACATGGGCTGCAAGCCCCTGTGCCTTCATTGCATGGGCCATGGACGAGGCGATCAGCCCGAGCCCGATCAGCGCGACCCGGTCGTAGATCCGGCTCATCGCCGCGCCGCCTTGAACTGGCCGACCGCATGGGCGACCCGGCGACAGGCGCTTTCGTCGCCCACGGTGATGCGCAGGCAATGCGGCAGGCCGTAGCCCGCCACCTGCCGCACGATCAGACCCTCGCCGCGCAGATGCGCATCCGCTGCCTGGGCCTCGGCCGCGTCGGCAAAGCGGGCAAGGATGAAGTTCGCGGTGGAGGTGTCGGAGGGCACGCCGTGTTCAGCCAGCGCCTCGGCCAGCCAGGCGCGCATCCGCGCATTCTCGGACCGGCAGCGGGCGACATGGTCCTGATCCCGGACTGCGGCCTCGGCGGCCTCGAGCGCGGCGCTGGACAGGTTGAACGGACCGCGGATGCGGTTCAGCACGTCGATGACCGGACGCGGCGCATAGGCCCAGCCGACCCGAAGCCCCCCCAGCCCGTAGATCTTCGAGAAGGTCCGCGTCATCACCACATTGTCGCGTGCAGCGACAATTCCCGCGCCGCCGTCGAAGCCCTCGACATATTCGGCATAGGCACCGTCCAGCACCAGCAGCGCCTGGGACGGCAGACCTTCGGCCAGCCGCGCGACCTCGCCGGGGCCGATCATCGTGCCGGTCGGGTTGTTCGGATTGGCGAGGAACACAAGCCGCGTGCGCCGGTTGCAGGCGGCGAGCAGCGCATCGACATCCGTCGTGCGCTCGCGCTCGGGCACCGAAACCGGCGTCGCGCCCGCTGCCAGGGCGCTGATGCGATACATCAGGAAGCCGTGTTCGGTGTGCAGCACCTCGTCGCCCGGGCCGGCATAGGCCTGGCAGAGAAGGCTGATGATCTCGTCGGATCCGACGCCGCAGACGATGGCGCGCGGATCGAGGCCGTGAACCTCGGCGATGGCCCTGCGCAGCGCGTCGTGGTCGGTCGAGGGGTAGCGGTGCAGACTGTGTGCGGCGCGCAGGAAGGCCTCGCGCGCACGGTCGGAGGGGCCGAAGGGGTTTTCGTTCGAGCTGAGCTTGACCGCATTCGCCACGCCCGGCAGATGCGACGCGCCGCCCTCGTAGAGCGCGATCTCCGTGATCCCGGGCTGCGGGCGGATCTGGTCGGTCATGGCGAACCCCTTGGCGATGCGCGCCGTTCTAGCGGCGGGCGGGGGCGCTGGCCAGAGCGTTCTTGCCGCGCCCGGCTCAGCGCCGCCAGAACGGCCAGACCGGGGCGGCGATCCCCTGGGCCCGCGCCAGAAGGCGCAGCGTCGGGCCGCCTCGCGGACCGCCCCGGGCTACCAGCCGGTCGATCGCGACCTCGGGCGGGCAGGGTTGCCGGGTCAGCGGGTCGCGATAGCGCGGATAGGCGATCAGCACCGCATGGGCGAGCGCGGCAAGGCTCGGCCGCGCCCGGCGCCGCGCCGGGACCGGCCCCAGATCGCGGGTCAGGCCCCAGCCCGCATAGAAGGGGGTGCCGAGGCAGGTGACGGGCATGCCGCGCAGCAGCGCCTCGAACCCGATGGTGGAGGTGATCGTGCAGACTTCGTCTGCCATCGCCAGCGCTTCGGCCGCGCCGGTGCCCGTCAGCACCGCATCGGCCAGATCCGACAGCGCGTCCAGCGGCACCGCCCCGGGGCGCAGGCCCGCCTCGACATCCGGGTGGGGTTTCCACAGGATCAGCGCGTCGGGATTGTCGGCCCGGACCCTTTCGAGCAGGGCAAGGTTGGTCCGCTCTGCCCCGGAGCCGCGCAGGATCGAGGCATCGTCCTCGACCTGGCCGGGCACGAGGATCCGGCGCTGCCCGTCGGGCAGGGCGGTATCGGGCCGAAGGCCGTCGAGCATGTATTTCGTGACTCCTGTCCCGACGATTCGGGCGATCAGTCGTTCCGCCCGTGCCTCGCCGCCCGCCGGCGGGCCCTCTGCGATCAACCGCTCCAGCCGGCTTTCGCGGCTGGGGTCGTAGTATATGCCGAGGTCGTCGGTCACGAGCCCGACCGGCGGCACCAGATCGGCCCCCAGTCCGCGCGAGCGCAGTACCGCATCCTCGACCCGGCGCAGCGGGATGGACCGGGCCGCCAGCGCCAGGCCCTCGGACTCCCGTCCGGCCCAGACCAGCAGGCCGCGGCCCTCGCGTTCGGCCAGAGCGACGGCGCGCTGCGGATCGGCGGCGAAGCGCAGCCTTTTCCAGCGGCCGAAGAAGCCCTGCATGTGCGGCCGCTTCCAGGTGCTGATGCCCAGCGCGACATGGCCGCGCCGGTCCTCGCGGTAGGCGCGGACCTCGGCCTCCATCTGATCGACCGCTTCCTCGAACCGGCACAGCCGGTCACGGCAGGGGTCGTACCAGGTGGGCGCAAGGATCATGGCCGCGGCGAACAGCTGGCTTCGGGTCAGGCGTCGGGTGCGGCGCGGGAAGGGGTCGGCGTGGCGGTCGTCGGTCAGACCCCAGCCGGCATAGAACGGCCGGCCGAAGACCTGCGGCCGGTGCCCGGCGATGATCGCCTCGAACCCCATCACCGACGAGACGGTGTAGACCGCGACTGCGCCTTCCAGCAGCGCCCGCGGGCTGACCGGTTCGGTCAGCAGGCTGACGCGTCCGGTTGCGTCCGCGGGGCCGAAATGGCCCTGCCGCAGCCCTGCGACGGTTTCGGGATGGGCGCGGATCACGATGCGGGCGCCGGGGTGGTCTTCCTGCGCGCAGAACAGCATCTCGCGGAAGGTGCCCCAGCCTGCCCCGCCGTGGGTGATCGAGGCGTCGCCGCGGGTCTGGTCGATCACCAGCACATAGCCGGGCCGGGGGACGGGCAGCGCCGGGTCGTGGGTGTTGTATTTCGACAGTTGCAGCGCCGCCATCCGCGCGATTCCGTCGCGGGCGCGGGACAGTAGCGCCGTGTCGTCGAGCGGATCGCGGGCCAGGATCTGTTCCAGCGCCGAGGGGGCGCCGGCATCGAAATGCACCCCGCCTGTGCGGTCGATCATCAGCCCGATCGGCGGGTCGCCCGCGCGGCCCGGCCGCAGCGAGCGCAGGAAGGCATCCTCGACCCGCACCAGCGTCGCCCCGGTTGCCGCCGCTATCGCCTCGCCCTTCGGGGCGAGCGGGCTGCGGCCCCAGACGCCGACCGCATCCCGGGGGCCGGGCCGCGACACGGGGGTAACAGGCAGCGGCCGCAGCCCTGCAAGCGTGAGGATGCGCCGGATCCGCCCCGGCCGCCAAAGCCCAGACGCCGGGCAGAACAGCCGGGTCGGGGCCAGGAGGGCGGCGGCGGCATCGGCGGGGTCGCGCTGCGGCATGGCCGCGGCCGTCACTCGCCGATGCTGGTGAGCGAATCGAGGGCTCCGGTCGTCCCGGTGATCGCGCTCAGCGCCTTCTGCCA
The DNA here is from genome assembly GCA_046295655.1 of Gemmobacter sp. Lineage (GTDB taxonomy): Bacteria > Pseudomonadota > Alphaproteobacteria > Rhodobacterales > Rhodobacteraceae > JBKBMT01. Next base: position 4,526 of record JBKBMT010000099.1, read on the forward strand.
CTGCACATAGGGCGCCTCGGTGACATAGACCGTGTCGCCGTCGCGGATGACGAAGTCGCGGGCCCGGAACATGCCGTTGGGCTGGGTCAGGTCCAGCACATAGACCATCCGCTGCGCACCGGTCAGGTCGGTCCGGTTCAGGACCCGGTTCGCGATCTCGGCCGGTTCGTTGCGGAACACGAACACGCCCGTGGGATCGGCCAGATAGGTGTTCAGCCCGCCCACCTGGGCAATGGCCTCGATCGCCGACAGGGTCTGGGTGTCGAACGGCACACGGGTCTGGGTGCCGGTGGCGCCCAGCGCCACGAAGGCACGACGGTCCTGTTCGACCACGATCCGGTCGCCCGAGCGGAGCGCGATGTCGTAGGCCGGATGGTCATAGAGATCCTGGAGCCAGACCTTCCCCGTATGGCTGCCGCGCGTCACCCGGACCTGCGCCACCGCAGGCTCGATCGTCACGCCGCCGGCGCGGGCCAGCATGGCCGACAGCCGGCGCGTCGGCCGTTCGATCGGAAAGTTTCCCGGCGTCGCGACCGAACCGGCGACGGTCACGGTCGCCCCGTCGCCCGCCACCCGTGCGACCGAGACCTGCGGATCGGGGGTCTGCGCATCGAGCCGCGAGGTGATCAGCCGCCGCAGCGCCTCGGGCGACTGTCCGGCGGCCTTGAGCCGCCCGGCATAGGGGACGAAGATGAAACCCGAACCGTCCACCTGCACATCGGTCAGCACCGAAAGCCGCTCGCCCGCGACCGACAGCAGCGGCTCGTCGCGCACGTTCTCGTAGATCTGAAGGCTCAGCACGTCGCCGGGATTGATCGTGTCCGATCCGACCACGCCGGCATTGAGGAACCCCTGCGAGAAGCCGAGGGCCGGGACGAGGGCTGTGGCCCGCGTGACGTGATCGTTGACCGAGACGACGAAGGCATCGCCCTTCTCCATGACGGAGCCGGCAAAGATCTCGCGCTTGTTCGGACCGGAGCGCGGCAGGCCGCAGGCGGCCACCGTGGCCGCAATGAGGATAAGGGCCAGAATCCTGACCCCACGGGAGGCGTTGACGCACACTGCTCGGGCTCCTTGACGTGCCTCAGGTATTTTGCCGCCGAGGCTAGCGCAAAGACGTCGGCCGATCCAGCGCCGCGGACGCCGCCTATGTCACGAGGCGCAAGTGTTGCCGCGGCGCCGCTTTTCCGGCCAGCAGCGCATCGTAGGGGTCAAGCTCGTGCAGCATCATGTCCACGACCTGCCGCAGCAGCTCGCGCCGGCCGCGGGCCGAATAGAAGCCGCCCGCGACCTGGCTCGTTTCCAGCAGGTAGCGGCGAAAGTCGCGGTAGGCGCGGCTGTCCGGGCGGTCGGGGTCGGCGAAGAACTCGGCCAGCGGCTTCTGCGACACGAATTCCGGCTTGGCATAGACTGCCCGACCGAAGGGGCGCAGCGGCAGCCCGCGCCAGAGGGCCTGCTGCGCGGCGGTGGAATTGACCGTCACCGCGGTCCGGGCATGGTTCAGAAGCTGGGCCAGCTTTCCGCCGCGCACGAGATGCACCCGATCCTGCAGCCCGTGTGCCCGTGCCTCGGCCCGGAGCGTTTCGGCGACCGGCGCGCGCCAGTCCTCGAGCGGGTGGGTCTTGAACACCAGATGGTGATGCGACGGCGCGCCGCGGGCGAAGCCGTCCAGCACGACACGCACGAAATCGGTCTGGCTGGCAAAGGGCGAATGGGCGCGGAAGCTTGCGTCGTGCTCCAGTTGCATCAGCACGAGGTGATAGGGAAACCCGCCGCGCCGGATCCTTGCGGTGGCCAGCGCACGGTCCAGCCGGTGGACCGGCATCAGCACCAGCCGCCGCAGATAGAGCCCGAACTCCTGCGCCACGGTCAGGTCGCGGTGCGGGCGGAAGCGGGGATAGCCCCGGTTCGCGGCGAGGACCAGGCCGTGATAGACCGCGCCCCAGAACACATGCTCGCGCATGTCGCCCCAGCGTGCCGGGGCATCGGGCAGATCGGTGTCGAGCGTCGCCAGCGCGGCGCGCATCTCGTCCAGCGACATCGACATGAGGCGCGAATGTCCGTTCGCCCCGCCGCGTTCGTAGCTGATCCAGTAGGGCCGCAGATAGCCTTCCTCGAACACGTGCACGACGATACCGGCGCCGCGCGCGATCTCTGCCGCCTGCGCATGGACCGGCCGCGTGTCGCCGTAGAGCACGAGGTCCGTCACCCCGCAGTCGGCAAGGATCCGGGTGCAGGTTGCCGGCCAGCGTTCGGGCGCCTCGCGATAGGGGAGGTAGCGCGAGGCGGGGCGCCACAGCGCCTGATCTCCCCGGTTGAAGCCGACGCGCCAGCACTCGGCCCCCGCCGCGCGCAGCATCGCCGCGAGTTCGGCGAAGAACGGGCCGTGCGGCCCCTGGAGAAACAGGAAGGTCCGCCCCTGTCCGGGGCGGGGGCTGGTCGCCGGGGGCTGAGGCGTCAGCGCCATTCAGTCGTCCTGCATCATCGCGCAGCCGGCCCGCAGGCGCCGCGGCACTGTCGTGCCGGCGCTGGTGTCCTGTCGGCCCGGTTGCCGTGGCGCATCGCGTCATATCCTTCTCGTCGCGTCAAGCTGTCACCGGCGCCGGGCAGCACGGTGGCGAAGCCGCGGCGGGATCGGGCCGCTTGCGCCCGGCGGTCGCGGCGGCTAGCACGGGACGGCAGCAGCGGCGGAGGGCGCATGTTCACCGGGATCATCACCGATATCGGCCGGGTGCTGGAGACCGAACGGCGCGGCGACACCCGGGCGCGGATCGCCACCGGCTACGATCCGGCGGGCATCGCCATCGGCGCCTCGATCGCCTGCGACGGCGTCTGCCTGACGGTGATCGCCACCGGCACGGCGCCCGAAGCCTGGTTCGACGTCGAGATCTCGGCCGAGACGATGGCCCGGACCAACCTGGACGGCTGGGTGCCGGGGCGGCAGGTGAACCTGGAACGCGCGCTGCGGGTCGGGGACGAACTGGGGGGGCATATCGTCTCGGGCCATGTCGATGGGCTGGCCGAGGTCATCGCGACCCGGCCCGAGGGCGACAGCCTGCGCGTGACCTTCCGCGCACCGCGCGACCTCGCCGGTTTCATCGCGCCCAAGGGGTCGGTCGCGCTGAACGGCACGTCGCTGACGGTGAACGAGGTCGAGGGCACCGATTTCGGGGTCAACTTCATCCCCCACACGCGGAAGGCCACGACCTGGGGCAGGGTCGCGGTGGGGGACCGCGTCAACCTCGAGATCGACACGCTGGCCCGCTACGTCGCC
>JBKBMT010000100.1:0-7440 GCA_046295655.1 Gemmobacter sp.
CGAATGAGCGGCCCGGTCGAGACCGCGCGCGCGGCCTGGGGGGCGGAGCTGCCCGACTGGGTCGAGGCGCTGGCCGCGGCCTGCGCCGCCACGTCGCAAAGCGCGGTCGCCAAGCGGATGAACCGCTCGGCCGCGGTCGTCAGCCAGGTCCTGCGCCGGAAATACCCCGGCAACCTCGCGGCCGTCGAGGACGTGTTTCGCGGCGCCTTCCAGGCACTCGAGGTCGCCTGCCCCTCGATGGGCACGATCCCGGCGAACGAATGCCGCGACTGGCAGCGCCGGGCCTACCGGTTCGCCGGCGTCAACAGCCTGCGGGTGCGGATGTTCCGCGCCTGCCGCGCCTGCCCGCGCTTCCGGGCGCCCGAGACCGAGACGGAGGAGAGAGATGGCTGAGTGGCTCGAAGACGTGATGCGCGCCGCAGTCCGGATGCGCCGGGCGCAGAAGGCGTATTTCGCGGACCGGACGCGCGAGAAGCTGGTCGCCGCCAAGGAGGCGGAGGCCGCCCTCGACCGCCTCCTGGGCCGGCAGCAGGTCGATCTGTTCGGCTACGATCTCGGCCGGGATCCCGCGGATGGCTGAGCGGCTGACCGAGGCCGGCATGCTGGCGCTCGCGGCGCGCGCGATCGGGCGGATCGACCGCGACGGCCGCCGCGGCGCCACGCTGGCCACGCTCGAAGAGATCGAGGCCATGGCGGCGCTGCTGGCCATGGCGGGGCTGCCCGCCCTGCCGCCGGGGGCCGAGCCGCGGCCGGGAGAGTTCGACAGGATCACCAGGATCATACGGGGAGAGGTGCGATGACGCAGGAGACGACGCTGCAGGACGGCACGATCGAGGTCGGCGGGGTGCCGCACATGGCCGATGCCGAGGGCCGGCTGGTGCCGGTGTCGCTGATCCGGCCCGAGCACAAGCTCGAGGACGAGACGGTGCGCAAGATCTTGCGCCACGCCGTCGAGCTGAGCGAGCAGATCGCCCGTTTCAAGAGCCACACCTTCGACGATCTCGGCGCGCTCGAGGCGCTGCTGGCGCAGGAATACGGCCGCACCAAGGGCGGCACGCGGGGCAACAAGACCTTCATGTCCTTCGACGGGCTGATGAAGGTTCAGGTCCAGGTCGCCGACCACATCGACTTCGGGCCGCAGCTGCAGATCGCCAAGGAGCTGATCGACGAGTGCCTGAACGAATGGGCGGCCGAGGCGCGGGACGAGCTGCGCGCGATCGTCACGCGCGCCTTCAACACCGACAAGGCCGGCCAGATCAACCGCGCCGAGATCTTCATGCTGCTCCGGCTCGACATCGCCGATCCGCGCTGGACCCGGGCGATGGAGGCGATCCGCGCCGCGATCCGCGTCGTCGGTTCGAAGACCTATGTCCGCGCCTACCGCCGCGCGCGGTTCGACGCGCCCTGGCAGGCCGTCACCATCGACCTGGCCAAGGCCTGATGTCGAGCGTCCGGGCCATCTATGCCGGGACCGCCGCGCTGGGGATGCGCGAGGACGAGGAGCGGCGCGACTTCTACGAGCGGGTGACCGGCAAGCGGCGGCTGCGCGAGATGACGCCGCAGGACCGCGCCGCGCTCGTCGAGGAGCTGCGCCGGCTGGGGTTCCGCGCGAAGCCCGGTGCCGCGCGCCGGCCGGCCGCGCCCCGCGCCGACCTGCGCTATGCCCATGTGCTGTGGCGGCTGCTGGCCGAGGCGGGTGCGGTGCGCAAACCCGGGCCCGCGGGGCTGAACGCCTTCGCCCGCGCCCGGTTCGGCGCCGCCTGGGGCACCGTGCCGATCGACGTCGACGCGCTGCGCGACCGCCGCCAGATCGCCGACCTGGTCGAAGCGCTGAAGGAGATGTGCGCCCGCGCGGGCATTCCCGCCGCGCCGCCCGGGGGCCGATGACCGACCTGCCCCGCCCGCCCGCCCAGGTCGAGCCCTATGTCCGGGTTCTGGGCACCGACCTGGCGATCGAGTTCCTGCTGGAATTCGGGGGGGCGGAGCTTTCGGTCAACCAGCGCCCGCAGCCGCGGGGGCGCCTGGCGCGGCTGGTCGGCATCGAGCGCGCCCGGGCGCTTGGGGCCGTCGCGGGCGACCTGCCCCGGCGCGTGCCGCTGGCCAAGCCCTGGATCGCCGCGGTCTGGCGCACGCGGGGCTTGCCCGTTGCCGAAATCGCCCGCAGACTGCACGCGAGCTACGTCAGCGTCCGCCGCTGGCTGGCCGCCGGCGCGACCGATGCGCGCCGCGGCGCCCCCGCCGATCCCCGACAGCTGCGCCTATTCTGAGCCGCCCCGCATGCGCTTGCGGTTATTTCCCGCGGCGCGGGCAGGCGATGCTGGCCGCGACGCGCCAGCCGGCCCCCGGCGGCGGATCCCGCGGAGGCCGCAGATGCAGACATCGCCCGACGGCATCGCCTTCCTCGAGCGGCACGAGGGCGTCGTTTTGCGCGCCTATCGTTGCCCGGCCGGGGTCTGGACCATCGGCGCCGGCCTGACCGCGGCCTCGGGCGTGGTGCGCCCCGCCGCCGGCATGGCGATCGGCCGCGCCGAGGCCAGCCGGCTCCTGGCGCTGGCGCTGGGGCGCAACTACGAACCCGCGGTCGCACGGGCCATGCCGGGCGCGGCGCAGCACGCCTTCGACGCCGGCGTGTCGTTCCACTTCAACACCGGCGCGATCGCCCGGGCGTCCTGGGTGGGGCGCTGGCGGGTGCGCGACTGGCCCGCCACCCATGCCGCGCTGCGCGCCTGGAACAAGGGCGGGGGCCGCGTCCTGCCTGGCCTCGTCCGCCGACGGGAGGAGGAGTTCCTGCTCCTGAAGACCGGCAGCTACGGCCGCGGCACGCCGGTGCGACCGATGCCGGCGCCCGGCGCCGCGGCCCGCCTGGCCGCCCCCGTGACCGCCTCCGAGCTGCCCGCGATCCGGTCTGCGCTGGCCCGGCTCGGTTATCCTGTCGGCGCGACGGGCGGGCAGATCGCGGCAGAGACTGTCCGCGCCTTCCAGGCCGACCACGGCCTGACGGTGGACGGCGTCGTCGGCCGCGCCACCGCCTCGGCGCTGCAGCGCGTGCTGGATGCCCGCGCGAAGGCCGGGACGACCGGTGCCGCCGGTGCCGCCGCCGCGGCGGATGCCGGGCTGCCCCCCCTGGCCGAGGCCGAGGGGCTGATCGAAGCGCTGTCGGGGGCGTCCTGGGCGGGCTGGCTGGTCGCCGCGTTCGCCGCCGCCCGGCTGGCCTGGCTCGCCTGGGACTACCGCGACGCGCTGGCGCCGTGGCTCGACGACCGTGCGCCTGCGCTGGCGCTCTGGCTGAGGGAGAGATGAGGATGATCCGTGTTCTGGCCGCCGCCGGCCTTCTGCTGGCCGCGCCGCCCGCCGCGGCGCAGGGCTTGCCCTGCCTGCCCTGGGAAAACCTGCTGACGGTGCTGATGGGCCGTTTCGGCGAGCAGGCGCAGTGGATGGGGATCGCCGGCCCGGCCGGGGCGCCGCGCCCCGTCATGCTCTTCGCGCACCCCGACGGCGGCACCTGGTCGATCGTCGTCCGCCGCCCGGACGGCACGGGCTGTCTCGCGATGTCGGGCTCGGTCTGGGAGGCGGTCGCGCCCGTGCCCGCCGGGGAGCCGGGCTGATGGCTGCCCCCGTCCTGGCCGGGCTGGCCGCGCAGATCGGCGTCGGCCTGCTCGAGAAGATCCTGTCGGACCGGATCGGCGCGGCGAACGGCAAGCTTGCCGCCGACGTGGTGCGCGCCGTGGCGCAGCGCGCCCGGGTCGAGCCGGCCGAGCTGGACGGGCTGGTCGAGACCGATCCCGGCCGGGTGATCGACGCGATGCGCGAGGTCGAGCGGCTGGCGCCGGAGCTGGTCGCGCTGCATGCCGCCGAGGTCGAGGCGGCGGCGGCGCTCGCGCGGTCCGAAGGCGAGGGGCCGGTCTGGATGCGCGCCTGGCGCCCGGCGGGGATGTACCTGCTGGGGCTTCTCTGGGTCTGGAACGCGATTGCGCTGCATGTCGCGAACGCGGTCTGGAAGATCGCCCTGCCGCCGATGCCCTTCGAGCAGCTGATCCAGCTTTCGGGGCTTTACATGGGGCTTTACATGGGGGGTCACACGGTCAAGGACCTTGCGGCGAAGTGGGGCCGCCCGTGACCCAGCCGCTCGACATCGCGCCGGCCATCGTCTGGATCATCGCGCTCAGCCAGCTGCTGACCTTCGGGCTGACGATCTGGAACCTGATGTCCGCGGGCGGCCGCGACATGGCCAAGCGGATCGACAGCCATGCCCACCGGCTGGCCGATCACGACATGCGCTTGGCCGGGATCGAGCAGATGCTGCGCCAGGTCCCCGCCCAGGGCGACTTCCACGCGCTCCAGCTGTCGCTGTCCGAGATGCGGGGCGACCTGCGCGAGATGCGGGCGATCATGGGGCGGATGGAGAACATCGTCTCGCGCCACGAGGACCACCTTCTGAAAGGCTGACCAGTGAGCTACGACCAGACCACCCTGCGCCGCCACCGTCGCCTGGCGATCCTGCGCCACCTGCGCGAATGCGCCGGCTACACCGCCAACGGCTCGATCCTCTACGACGTGCTGAACGGGGTGGGCGTCACCTCGACGCACGACCAGCTGACCACCGAACTGGTCTGGCTGCGCGATCAGGGCATGGTCGAGATCGAGGACCTGGGCTTCGCGCTGCTCGCCACCGCGACCACGCGCGGCATCGAGATCGCGGCGGGCCTTGCGTCCCATCCCGACGTCCAGCGGCCGCGGCCGAGGATCTGAGCCGTGCCGCTGCCCCGCAAGATCGACCTGCTGCCCCCGGAGTTGCGCGCCTGGCTGAAGGAGGAGCTGCGCGCGCGGGGCTTCGCCGGCTACGAGGACCTGGCCGAGGCGCTGAACGTCCGGCTCGAGGCGGCGGGATCCGAGATCCGGATCCGCAAGTCCGCGCTGCACGGGTTCGGCGCCGAATACCGCGAGTTCGTGCGGCTGCAGGAGCAGGCCAGCGACTGGGCGCGGGAGTGGCTGGGCGAGATGGGCCTCGACGACCAGGCTCAGCGGCAGAACGTGCTCTTCCAGATGCTGACGACCCTCGCCTTCAAGGTGATGCAGGCCGAGGTCGAGAAGGAGGGCAGCGAGATCAGCCCGCAGAACCTGCACTTCCTCGCGCGGATGATGAAGGACGTGATGTCCTCGTCGGGCATCGTCCAGGCGATGCGCGACCGCGACCGCAAGGAACAGAGCGCGCGGCTGGAGGCGGCGGTCGCATCCGGCGACATCGACGCCGAGGCCGCCGCCAAGGCCCGCCGCATCATGGGGTTCGGGTGATGGTGAAGCCCGTCATCGACTTCCTGCCCTACCAGCGCGCCTGGATCGAGGACGCCAGCCGGTTCAAGATCGGCATGTTCGCGCGGCAGACCGGGAAGACCTTCTCGACCGGGGGCGAGGCGGCCGACGACTGCTTCACGGCCTGGGCCGAGGGCCGGAAGGCGCGCTGGGTGATCCTGAGCCGCGGCGAGCGGCAGGCGGCCGAGATGATGGCCGAGGTCGTGAAGCCGTTCACCCGGGCCTATTACGAGGTCTACAACACCCTCCTGAAGGGCGGCGAGCCCGAGTACCGCGAGACCGAGTTCCGCGCGCCGCAGGAGAAGGGGCCGGACGCCGTCTACAAGGCGCTCGAGGTGGCGTTCCCGAACGGCTCGCGGATCACCGCGCTGCCGGCCAACCCCGACACCGCGCGGGGCTTCTCGGCCAACGTGATCCTCGACGAGTTCGCCTTCCACGCGAAGTCGCGCGAGATCTGGGCGGCGCTCTTCCCGGTGGTCTCGAAGGGCCGCCAGAAGCTCCGGGTGATCTCGACCCCGAACGGCAAGGGCAACAAGTTCTACGAGCTGATGACCGCCGAGGGCGGCGTCTGGTCGCGCCACGTCGTCGACATCCACCAGGCGGTGGCCCAGGGCCTCGACCGCGACATCGCGATGCTGCGCGCCGGCATGGCCGACGAGGACGCCTGGGCGCAGGAATACGAGCTGCAGTGGCTCGACGAGGCGACGGCCTGGCTCGACTACGACCTGATCGCGGCCGCCGAGCACCCCGAGGCCGGCCGGCCCGACGCCTACGGGGGCGGGATGTGCTTCGTCGGCGTCGACATCGCGGCCCGCGCGGACCTCTTCGTGATCTGGGTCGCTGAACTCGTCGGCGACGTGCTCTGGACCCGCGAGGTGATCGCCCGGCGCCGGATCAGCTTTGCCGAGCAGGACGCGCTCCTCGACGAAGTCTTCCGCCGCTACCGGGTGGTGCGCTGCGCCATGGACCAGACCGGCATGGGCGAGAAGCCTGTCGAGGATGCGCAGCGCCGGCACGGCACGACCCGGGTGCAGGGCGTGCTGTTCTCGGCCGCGGCCAAGCTCGACATGGCGACCGCGCTCAAGGAGCGGATGCAGGACCGCCGGCTGCGCATCCCCGCGGGCGACCCGGTTCTGCGCGCCGATCTGCACGCGATCCGCAGCCAGGTGGGCGTGTCGGGGATCCGGCGGCTGGTCGCGGACGGCGAGACCGACGGCCATGCCGACCGGTTCTGGGCCGCGGCACTGGCCGCCACCGCCGCCCGGCTGGAGTACCAGCCGTTCGACTATCGCCCGGCGCCGCCGCGTTTCCGCGATGCCGGTCCGGGCGCGCTGCAGGACGATCCCGACGCGTCCGACGCCCCGCCCTGGTGGCGCCGGCCGCTCGGCGCGCGCCTGGAGGGCAGCATCTGACCACGACCACCTGACCGCAAACCCCGTCACAGGAGCCTGACATGGCCAACCAGTTCGCCGCCTCCGCCCTCAACGCCGCCGTCGACGCGATCTACGCCGACATCGGCGCCTCGCCGGTGCTCGAGATCCGCACCGGCGCGCCGCCGGCAACCCCCGCCGCGGCCGACACCGGCACGCTGCTCTGCGCGATCAACCTGCCGGCCGCCTGGCTCGGCGCCGCGGTCGACGGGCGGCGCGAGAAGATCGGCACCTGGGAAGGCACCGGCCTGCCCGCGGCCGGCACCGGGACCCAGGCGGGGCATTTCCGGCTGAAGCAGGGCGCGACGACGAAACTGCAGGGCACCGTCACTCACAGCGCGGGCGACGGGGGCCTGAAACTGGTGAACCTGTCGATCTCGGAGGGCCAGCCCGTGCCCGTCCAGGATTACGAGATCTCCGTCGCGCCGGTCTGATCGCGCATGTCCCTCTTCCTCGCCCTTGCCGACGAGGCCGGCGTACGGTGGGAGGGCGCCGGGCCGGACGCGACCGAGATCGTCGCCGGCGGGGTCCGCTGGCGCATCGACGCGGCCGGGGCAGGGGAGCCGAACCCGGCCACCGGGGCGGCGACGGTCGGGATCGGGGCCGCAGGGGCCGCCGTCCCGCCGATCCCCGCGGCGGGCGTCGCGGCGATCGGGGTTGCGGCCGGCGGCAGCGGTGCCCCGCAGGCCCCCGCGGCGGG
>JBKBMT010000101.1:0-7422 GCA_046295655.1 Gemmobacter sp.
ATCACGTGTCCGGGCCGTTCGCTGGCGATCGTCAGGCCGTAAAGCTGGCGCGACAGGCCGACGGCGAAATCGCAGATGTCGATCATCTCCTGGACTTCGCCAAGCCCCTCCGACACGATCTTGCCCGCCTCGAGCGTGACCAGTGCGCCGAGGTCGTCCTTGGCCGCGCGCAGTTCCTCACCCAGAAGGCGCACAAGCTCGCCCCGGCGCGGGGCAGGCACCAGGCGCCAGGCGCGGAAGGCCGCCTGCGCCCGATCGATGGCGGCCCGGACCTCGGCCACCGGCGTATCGGCCACGCGCGCGATCTCGGCGCCGTCGATGGGACTGACCACCGGACGGCCGCCGGAAAGCCCGGTCAGACCGTTCGCCGCAAGGATCTCGTCAGCACTCCGCATGGTCATCCTCCTGTCACTGCCGCGCGCTGGTCGTCCCGCCCCATGGACAGGATCACCGGCCGTTCGGCCTGTCGTTGCATGAAATCGTCCCGCGATGCCAGACCGCGCCAGTCGGCCGCGATCAGCGACTGCGCCACCGCGCCGCCCATCATGTCCCCGGGCCCGAGTACGACGAAGGCATCGGGGTTGAACTCGCGCGCCGCGACCCGGATGGCGCGTGCGAAGTCGTAGGGGGCCGCAACCTGATGGCCGAAGGTGTAGTCGGCAAGCGCGGACGGATCGACCGCATGGGGCCACCAGACCGCCCCGCGCCCGTCGATCATCGGCACCCGCGGCTGGCCGAAGCCGAGTGCGGCCAGAGCCCTGCGGCCCGCAACGCCCACGTCCGCAACAAGCGGCGTGTGAAAGGCGGCGTGACCGCCGAGGCGGAGCGGAAACCGCCCCTCTACCGGCGGGACCGCGCCCTCGAACCGCTCCAGCGCTTCGGTCTCGCCGGCCAGAACGAGTAGCCCGCCAAGATCGATCGAGAGCATGAGACCCGCCGCCTGTGCCGCCTCCATGACCGCGGTGCGCCGGGCCGCATCCGGCACCCAGTCAGCCCCGCCGACCGGATAGACCACCTGCCCCCCGCGGCCCCGCTCCGCCATCAGGCTGCCCATCGTGTCGGCCAGCAGGAACCCGTCATCGCCCGACAGCGCCCCCGCGACTGCCAGCGCGGTATACCAGCCCATCGAGTTGCCGGTGACGGCAAGAACCTCGACGCCTGCAAGGTCCTGCGCGTCGGCATAGCCGCAGGCGAAGATCAGGGCTGCCGCATTCTGCCCGGCCATGTGGCGGGCGACCGAGAACGATTCGGCGCCGTCGAGCGCAGCAAGGCTTTCCCGGCCGGCCGCCCGCCGCAACGCCTCCCATCGCCCGATCAGGGCGGGCTTGCGGCCGTGACGGCGCATCAGGCTGCCGAGTTCGCTGCGGCCATAGGTTCCGCGGCCTGGTGCGACGACGACGACCTTCATGCCTGTGCCACCAGGTTCAATGCCGCCCCGACAATTCCTGCGCGCGATGGCAGGGTGGCCGCATAGGCCGGTCCGGTGGCGATGAAACTGTCCTCGGCCGCAAGGCGGCCGATACGGCGGACTCCAGCCCCGTGCAGCGACGTCACCAGCGCCTCGGACGGACCGCCGGACCGGCGGCATTCGTCCACCACCAGAACGGCAGCGCAGTCCGCCACGGCCGCGACCATCGCCGCCTCGGGCAGCGGGGCGAGCCAGCGCAGATCCACCACCCGCGCATCGATCCCCTCCGCGGCCAGATCGGCCTGTGCCTGCCGCGACAGGTAGACGCCGTTGCCATAGGTCGCGATCGCCAGATCCCGGCCCGACCCGTGCACCGCCACGGTGTCCAGAGCGATCCGCGTCCCCTCCTGCGGATAGCTGCGCATCCAGCCGCCGTCGCCGGGCGCCATCAGATCGCGCGTCGGATAAAGCGCGATGGGCTCGAGGAACACGCAGACCCGGTTTTCCTCTCGCGCCAGCCGGACGCATTCGCGCAGCATCCCCACGGCCTCGGCGCCGTCCGAGGGGACCGCGAGGATCAGCCCGGGAATGTCGCGCAGCACGGCCACGGAATTGTCGTTGTGGAAATGGCCGCCGAAGCCCTTCTGATAACCGAGACCCGCGATGCGGACGACCATCGGGTTGGCGAACTGGCCGTTCGAGAAGAAGGGCAGGGTGGCCGCCTCGCCGCGCAACTGGTCCTCGGCGTTGTGCAGATAGGCCAGGAACTGGATTTCCGGGACGGGGATGAACCCGTTGTGTGCCATGCCGATGGCGAGACCCAGGATGGATTGCTCGTCCAGCAGCGTGTCGATCACCCGGTCGGGGCCGAAGCGGGCCTGCAACCGCTGTGTCACGCCATAGACCCCGCCCTTGCGCCCCACATCCTCGCCCATCAGCACGATCTCGGGGTGCTCCAGCATCAGATCGGTCAGCGCGAAGTTGATCAGCCGCGCCATCGGTTGCGGTTCGGCCAGCGCCTTGGTCTCGGTCCCATAGGCCGCGGCGCGGGCCTCGGGATCGGGGCCGTTCGATGGCCGGGCCGGGCGGGGCGGCGGCACGATGGCGGCCATGACCTCGGCCGCGGTGCGCAGGCGCGGGCGTGTCGTCGCCTCGTCCGCGACACGGGCGACGCGCGCGCGGGTCTCCTCGTAGATCGCGAGCGCCGCATCGGGGTCGAGCGCCCCGGCCTCGGCCAGAAGCCGCGCGGAATGCAGCAGCGGATCGTTGGCCTCCTCGGCCTCGACCTCCTCGCGCCGCATGTAGGTGGTGGGCATGTCGGCGCCGGCATGACCGTAGAGCCGGACGGTGCGCAGGTGCAGGAAGGCCGGCCGCCGCCGCGTCCGCACCCAGTCCGCAACCTCTCGGGCGGCAGCATGGGCGGCATAGAGGTCGAGCCCGTCGGCCGCGACATAGCGCAGACCGGGTCTTTGCGCGAAGGACGCCGCGATCCAGCCCGGCGGGGTGCGCACCGAGATGCCGATCCCGTTGTCCTCGCACACGAACAGCAGGGGCAGCGGGATCTTCTGATAGGCGGTCCAGCAGGCGGTGTTGATCGCCCCCTGTGCTGTCGAATGGTTGGCGCTGGCATCGCCGAAGGTGCAGACCACCAGCCCGTCCTCGGCCAGCGCGCGGTGCTCGGGTGGACGTCGCCGCGCAAGGCCGATCGAATAGCCGGCGCCCACGGCCTTGGGCAGGTGGCTGGCGATGGTCGACGTCTGCGGCGGGATCGCCAGCGTCTTCGAGCCCAGAACCTTGTGCCGCCCGCCCGAGATCGGATCCTCTGCGGAGGACGCGAAGGACAGCAGCATGTCCCACAGCGGCGTCTGGCCGGGCAGTTGCATCGCGCGGGCAATCTGGAAGGCGGCGTCGCGGTAGTGCAGGAAGGCCATGTCGTCCGGGCGGAGCGCCGCCGCCACCGCGGCCATGCCTTCGTGCCCCGACGAGCCGATGGTGTAGAACCCCTGGCCCGCGCGCTGCATGGCGCGCGCCTGAAGGTCCAGCGCCCGGCTGAGACACTGCGCCCGGAACAGCGCCACCGCCTCGTGCGCGGCAAGACCCGGCACCGGGCGCGCGCCTTGCGGAAAGTCCCGTGCCGCAATCCTGCGGCGCAGGTTCGCCTCGACGATTTCGGCCCGATCCACGTTACCCTCCCGCCCGCGCTGCGGGGTCCGCTGTCGTCTGGGTGGCGTTGCGCCGACGGATCAGAAGAACGCCTGAAGCCCCGTGATCGCCCGACCGAGGATCAGGGCATGGACGTCGTGCGTGCCCTCGTAGGTGTTCACGGTCTCGAGGTTCACCATGTGGCGGATGACCTGGAATTCCTCCTGGATGCCGTTGCCGCCGTGCATGTCGCGGGCCCAGCGCGCGATCTCCAGCGCCTTGCCGCAGTTGTTGCGCTTGACGATCGAGATCATTTCGGGCGCGGCATTCGCCTCGTCCAGAAGCCGTCCGACGCGCAGGCTGCCCTGCATCCCCAGGCTGATCTCGGTCAGCATGTTGGCAAGTTTCAGCTGGAAGAGCTGGGTCTGCGCCAGCGGTTTGCCGAACTGCTTGCGGTCGAGGCCATATTGCCGCGCGGCATGCAGGCAGAACTCTGCCGCGCCCAGAACACCCCAGGAAATGCCGTAGCGCGCCCGGTTGAGACAGCCGAACGGCCCCTTCAGCCCTTCGACATGCGGCAGAAGCGCCTCCTCGCCGACCTCGACATCCTTCATCACGATCTCGCCGGTGATCGAGGCGCGCAGGCTGAGCTTGCCACCGATCTTGGGCGCCGAAAGCCCCTTGGTGCCCTTGTCCAGCACGAAGCCGCGGATCTTGCCGCCGTGGGCCTCCGACTTGGCCCAGACCACGAACACATCCGCTATCGGGCTGTTCGAGATCCACATCTTGGAGCCGTTCAGAACATAGCCGTTCGCCGTTTTCTTCGCCACGGTCTTCATGCCCGCCGGATCGGACCCGGCATCGGGTTCGGTCAGACCGAAGCATCCGATCCACTCGCCTGACGCGAGTTTCGGCAGGTATTTCTGCCGCTGCTCCTCCGAGCCGTAGGCGTAGATCGGATACATGACCAGCGAGGATTGCACCGACATCATGCTGCGATACCCGGAGTCGACGCGCTCGATCTCGCGCGCCACAAGACCGTAGGCGACATAGGATGCGCCAACCCCGCCGTAGGTCTCTGGGACGGTGACGCCCAGCAACCCCATTTCGCCCATCTCGCGGAAGATCGCCGGATCGGTCGCTTCCTCCCGGAAGGCCGCTATGACGCGCGGTTGCAGCCGCTCCTGGGCATAGCTGCGGGCGGCGTCGCGGATCATGCGTTCGTCCTCGGTCAGCTGCTCTTCCAGCCGGAAGGCATCCTCCCAGTCGAAGCGCGTCAGATCCGGCGCATCCTTGGCCTTCAGGACGGGGCGTGCGGTATCGGGCATTGCGGATCCTCCTCTCCGGGGCATGTGAAACCATACCCTTGCGCCGCAAGGCCGGCCAACGATATTTCTGCGGCAGGATATGCATGGAGCGCATATGAACCGACCGCGCCGTTTCCTGCCTTCGGTCAGCCTGCTTGCCGCTTTCGAGGCTGTGCTGCGAACCGGTTCGACCGCCGCCGCGGCGCGCGAACTGGACCTGACCCAGGGCGCGGTCAGCCGGCTCGTGCAATCGCTGGAGGCGCAACTGGGAAGACCGCTGTTCCTGCGCCAGCGCCGGCGGCTGGTCCCCACCGAGGCGGCGCGGGCCTATGGCCGCGACATTTCCCGCGCGCTGGACCTGATCGCCCGGGCATCGATGGAATTCTCGGCCAATCCCGGCGGTGGCGTCCTGAGCCTTGCCATCCTGCCCGCGTTCGGCACGCGTTGGCTGGCACCGCGGCTGCCGGCGTTCCTTTCGGCGCATCCGGGCGTGACGGTCAACCTCGCGACCCGGCTGAAGCGGTTCAATTTTGCGGCTGAATCGTTCGACGCGGCGATCCATTTCGGCGCAGCCGACTGGCGCGACGCGGGGCACCTGCGGCTATTCGACGAACTGCTGACGGTCTGCGCCGCGCCTGCATTTCTCGACCGTAATCCGGTTGCCGCCGCGGCCGATCTTCTGACCTTGCCGCTGCTTCAGATCGAGACCCGGCCGACGGCCTGGCAGGAATGGTTCCGGTCCGAGGGGATCGAGGCCCGGGCGCCGCGCGGCATGCTGTTCGATCAGTTCGCAACGATGACCCAGGCCGCGATTCACGGCCTCGGCGTCGCGCTGCTTCCCGAGTTCCTGGCCGAGCCGGAGATCGCCGAGGGTCGGCTCACTGCGGTCTTTCCGCGACGGTTCGGGGGGGTGGGCAGCTATTGGCTGGTCTGGCCGGACACCCGGGCCGGGCATCCGCCGCTGGTTGCCTTCCGTGACTGGATCGCGCGCGAGACCGCCGGGCTACGCTGACGATACGGCGGCTTGCGACGCACGGATCTCGCGCCCTACTCTGCGGCAGAGCGCGGGAGGAAGATGGCACGGATCCGAAACACGCCCGGATTGCAGACCACGCAACGGCTCTCGCTGAGTGCGGGGATGCGCGAGGCGCTCGACATCTTGCGGATGTCGAACCGGGAACTGGCCGAGTTCCTCGAAGCCGCCGCTGCGCGGGTGCCGGGGCTGGAGGTGGCGCCACTTGCGGGCACGGTCGGCCGGGCCGGTGCGTCCGTCAGCCGGGGAGGGCGGGTTCCGGCGCGGGGTTCCGCAGAGCTTGCAGTGCCTCAGGCCGAGCCGGCAGGCGCCCTTCCCGGCCTCTATGCCCATGTGATGGCGTGGATCGAGCGGCGCATACCCGCGTCCGATCGCGCCGTCGCATGCGCCTTTGCGGAAGCGCTTGAACCAAGCGGGTGGCTTGGCAGCGATCTGGCGACGATCTCGGCGGCGGCCGGCGTGCCGGTCCGACGCGGGGCGGCGGTTCTGACGCTGCTGCAACGGATCGAACCGGCCGGCCTATTTGCCCGCGATCTCGCCGAATGTCTGCGGCTTCAGGCAGAGGATGCTGGTCTGCTGGATCCGGCCATGTCGGCTGTCCTCGATCGGCTGGATCTGGTTGCGCGCCAGGATCTGGCAGAGATCGCGCGGCGCAGCGGCCTGCCCGTCGATGCCTTGGCTGCGGCAGTGCGGGTGCTGCGCGGGTTCGACCCCAAGCCGGGGGCGCGGTTTGCGCCAGATGCCGTGCCGCTCGGCCCGCCGGAGCTGATCGCCCAGCCAGGACCGGAGGGCTGGATCGCCGCAATCAACCCGGACGGCCTGATGGGGCTGCGCGTGCGACCCGGCGCGGGCGGCGGCGCCAGCGCCGAAGCCGCACGCATCAGCGCGATGATCGCGCGACGGAACGCGACGCTTCAGGCGATCGCGGCAGAGATCCTCGCCCGGCAGGGCGTCGCGCTCGACCATGGCCGTGGGCGGCTTCTGCCGCTGACCAGGCGCGCCGTGGCCGAGACGCTGGGCCTGTCGCCCAGCACGGTCAGCAGGGCGATCGAGGGCGCGAGAATCGTGACCCCGCTCGGCGTGATGCGGCTTGCAGACTTCTTTCCTGCAGCCCTTTCCGGCGATACGTCGTCCGCCGCCGCACAGTCCCTGCTCCGCCGGCTGGTGGCCGAAGAAGACCGACACCTCCCGCTGACCGACGCGCAACTGGCCAGGGCGCTCGCCGATGCCGGTATCCCCGTCTCGCGCCGGACGGTCGTCAAGTATCGCGACCGGCTCGGCATTGCGCCGCGGCATTTGCGCCGGCGCAGTTAGGGTCAGGACCCATTGATATGCTTGAGGCTTCCCGGCCTGCGTGATTCAAGCTCCCGCACTGACGGGGGTGGAGATGAGCAACCTTTTCTGGCTGACCGACGAGCAGATGGAGCGGTTGAAGCCGTTCTTCCCGAAGAGCCATGGCAAGCCGCGGGTCGATGACCGACGTGTGCTAAGCGGCATAATCTTCATCAATCGCAATGGTTTGCGGTGGTGTG
>JBKBMT010000102.1:0-7325 GCA_046295655.1 Gemmobacter sp.
CACCGGACTGCCGGAACGCCGCGGCGGGAACTGGCCCTGCATTCGCGCCACTGAACGGCAGCGCCACTCAGTCCGGCACGCAGCGGGAGCGGGCCGACTGCGCCGCTGCACGGCCGACTGCGGCAGATCGGGCGGGCCTCGGACATCTGTGCCACGACCGCTCGGCGCGCCGTTATGCGGCGCATGGTGGGCGATGACGGATTTGAACCGCCGACATCTTCGATGTGAACGAAGCGCTCTACCGCTGAGCTAATCGCCCCTGGCGCGCGGTTTAGCCGTTGTCACCCTCCGGTGCAAGACCCTCAGGCGCAGACCTCTTGCCGGGTTTCCCGCCGCCTGCGCCGCGGCGCAGCTTGATGGTCAGCGCACTGCCCACGCCGGTATCGCGCGTCCGGCTGACCCGTGCCTTCCCGAAGCCGGGCAGGTTCAATGCCTCGCCGCGCGCCAGCGCCTCTCCGAGGACCGCAAGCGTCGCCTCGACCGCAGGGCGGACGTCCTTCTTCTTCTGGCCGGTACGGGCCAGCACCCGCTCGACGATATCCTTGACCTTCAGCTGCGGGGCAGCAACCGCCTCGTCCGGCGCCGGGGGCACGACCTGGGGCGGCAGGTCAGCGATAACGTCCGCACCATTGTCAGGTGCGGCGGCACGCTTGCGCGCCGGCGGCCGTGGCGTCGTTGGGGCCTTCTTCGCCGCAGGCTTTGCAGCTGTCTTGGTGGAGCGCGCCATGATCTTTTCCCTGTCCCGTCGGGGTCGCAGCATAGCGACCTGCGGCCAGCCGGCAACCGGAGAGATGAACGCACGCCCGGCCGCCGGAGCGTGGCAGGACCGGCACCTATGGTCCGGGGCCGCCGAGTCGTCGGAATGCTCCGTCCCCTCACCGCAGACGGCGGTCAGGGCCTATTGCCCGCTCAACGAATACGCGCCGGCCGAACAGGCGAAGGGCGCGCGCACCATCCCATGACCGAACACCGGGTCAAAGCCGGCCGCGCCCATGTCCTCGGCGCAGGCCAGGAGCCCGGCGATGACCTCGTCGAGCGGCAGCTGCGGCGCGCGCATACGTTGCACCGCAAGCGTCGCCGTGACGAATGGCGCCGCGTACGAGGTTCCGCTGCGCAACCGGCCACCGGAGACGGAGGCCGCGGTCCAGACGCCGACGCCGGGGGCGGCAAGGCTGATCCAGGGCCCCTGATTGGCCTGGCGATAGACCCGGCCGCGGGAATCGACTGCGGTGACGGCAAGCACATGCGGCCAGGCGGCAGGATAGGTCGGGCCCGCGCCGGGGCCTCCGTTTCCGGCGGCGGCAACCAGGCCGACCCCCTTCAAGGCGACCTCGGTCGTCACCCTTTCCAGCACCGCGTTGGCCGGGCCGGACAGGCTGAGGTTGATCACCCCGGCCCCTTCCGCCGCAAGCGTGTCGATGGCGGCTGCGATCGCAAAGGCATCGGATTGCGCACCCCCCGCCCCGGCGTGGAAGGCATCCACCGCCAGCAGGTCGGCATTCGGCAGAAGCCCCGGCACACGCCCCTCGACCCGGCCGACCAGCAGCGCCGCGACGGCGGTGCCGTGCTGGGCGCCGGCGGGCGAACGCCCGCCCGTCCGCCCGGGCAGAATGGTCAGCCTCTGCCCCGTCAGGGCCGGGTGATCCGGGTTGATCGCCGTATCGACCATGCCGATCCGCGGCGCATAGAGACTCGGCCAGCCGGACCAGCCGATCGCGCGGTGCGCGGCGCAGTCGCCGCCATCGCAGGGAAAGTCGTCGGGCCGGTACAGGCTGTTGGCATCGGCAAGGGCGCCGGGGATCAGCACCGCGAGTTCGGCGCGCGCGGCCTCGATCCCGCGCCCCGCCGGAAGCGCAAGCCGGAAGGTCGTGCCGAAGATCACGCGGTTCGACCACTCGTCGAGAACCTCGTAGCCGGCCGCGAGCGCCGGCGCGATCGTGGCACCCTCGGGCAGGAGCACGATGAGTTCGGGCGGCGGCGGCGGACGTCGCACCGCCTGACGCACGGTCCGCCGGCTGCGCGCCGGGCTGCGATCGGGACCGCCCGCCTCGCCCGCACCGCCGCCGTCGTCGCCGTCGGAGGCATGCGCGGGATCGAGCCGAAACACCGCTGGCGCTGCATAGGCCGCACCGGCGGCAAGCCCGAGCCGCAGCAGCATCCGTCTGCGCGTCGTGACCGTTCGTATCGCTCCGGAACGCACCGGGTGGGTCGGCTCGGACATGCACACCTTCCTTGATCCAAGTGCACCATACTCTTCGAACGATGCTGAAAGCGATTTCATTCCGACAGTCTGCAGAGATCAATCAATGGCATCTCCGCACTGGACAGGTCACGCCGGGTGATGCAGGCTCCTTTCGCAATCATCCCGCACGGCACCGGCACACCCGCGCCCTGCGATCCGAGCGGACCTCATGTCGCGAAAGACATTGCAGCTCGACGCCGAGGCGCTGCTCTCCGAGATGATCTTTGGTCATGGCTATTTGCATTACGGCTACTGGCCGAATGGCTCGCCGGATGACTTGTCGGCGATGGCGCTGGGACAGGCCCAGGAGGCCTAACTTGAGCGGCTGTGCGCCGCGATCCCGCCGGGCACCCGCAGCCTGCTTGACGTCGGTTCGGGAACCGGTGCGAATGCACTGGCCCTGACAAGACGCGGCTTCGAGGTAACCTGCCTGTGCCCCTCCGAGCAGCTGAACGCAATGGCCCGGCGCAAGCTTCCGTCCGAGGTCGAGATCCACACCTCGACCTTCGAGGATTTCGACAGCAGCGTCGAGTTCGACATCTGCCTCTTCGCCGAAAGCTTCCATTACATCCCGCTCGCTCCGGCGTTGCGCCAGATCGCGCGATACGGCCGCCAAGGAGCCGTCATCTTCGACTACTTCCGCCGGAAGGCCGAGCATGGCGTCTCGCCCGACAGCCCGCGCAATACCCATGCTGCATTCCTAAAGGAGCTGGAGCGTCAGGGCAGGCTCGCGATCCGGAGTGACGAGGATCTGACCGAGGCCATCGCGCCGACCTTCGAGGTGCTCGACCACCTGCGCAACACCCATCTTGCGCCGTTCCTGAGGCGCGCGCGGGATCACGCCCGGAAAGCCTGGCCGGTCCGGTCATTCCTGATCGAAAAGCCAATCGGCCGTCGGCTTGACCGTCTTCAACGTCCGGCGCTACGGGCAGCCGCCTTCCGGCGCGACCTGGAATATCGTCTGATAACGCTCGCTCCGGTGTGATCCTGCCGCTACCAACAGTGTCGATATTTTCCGATCCGGGGAATAGAACGCGCCCGGCGTCGTTCTGGGTGAGGACGACGACAGCGGGAGACCCCAGTGACCGAGGATGTTCGTGCCGAGTTGATCGCACTGCTGCCCCGCCTGCGCAGCTTTGGCCGCAGCCTTGCGGGCGCGCCGGATCAGGCCGACGATCTGGTGCAGCAGGCGGTCGAGAAGGCGTTGCGCAATATCGCCAGCTGGCAACCGGGCACACGGCTCGACGCCTGGATGTTCCGTATCCTGCGGAACTGCTGGATCGACACGATCCGCGCGCGCCGGCCCGCGGTCGCGCTGGACGACATCGAAGGCTCGCCGGCCATTGTGGGCGAGGACGGGCGGCGCGTCGCCGAGGCGCGTCTGCAACTCGAGTCGGTGCGCCGCGCGATGGCCGGGCTGCCCGAGGAACAGCGCAGCGTCCTGATGCTCGTCTGCGTCGAGGGGATGCGCTATCGCGAGGCAGCCGAAGCGCTTGGCATCCCCGAAGGCACCGTGATGAGCCGTCTCGCCCGCGGGCGTCTGGCCCTCGCAGCCGCGCTGGGAATGACTGCCGAGGGGACACGCGAAAGACAGGAGGGCAAGGCCCGATGAGCCAGGATCCCCGGAAGACTTCAGAGGAAGTGGATGACGAGATGCTGATGGCACTGGCCGACAACGAGTTGCCGGAGAAGGAGGCAGCGCGGCTGCGCGCCGTGATTGCCGCCGATCCGGGCCTTGCGTCGCGGTTCGCGCTGTTCTCGGGAACGGCCAATGCGCTGCGGGAGGCATGGCCCCGGGACCCGGTGCCGGAACGACTGGTCCAGACGGTGCTCGATGCGACCGGCGCGCCAGAGGCGAGGCCGGTGGTGGTGCCGCTGCGGCGGCGCCCCGCGGCGTCCCTTTCCTGGCCTGCCGCGCTGGCAGCAGCGCTGGTTCTGGGGCTGGGGCTCGGCTGGCTCGGGGGCACGCGCGAAAGCGCGCCGGTGACGGTCACCGATCTGCCCCGCGCCGCGGCCGAGGCGCTGTCGCGAAGCCCGACCGGCACGACGGCGGAGCTTGCCGGCGGCGTGACGGCCCGGGCGGCGGGCAGTTTCGAGACCGAGTTCGGACTGTGCCGGCTCCTTGTCCTCGAAGGGGCGTCCGCCGGTCGCGTGATCGCGTGTCGCGAGGGCGACGGCTGGCAGATCGCGCTTTCGGTCGGCGGAGGCGCAGAGGGCCGTTTCATGCCCGCAGCGGACCTCGCGGTGGAACTGGCCGACCAGTGGCTCGATGCGGCAGGCGCCGGCGTCCCGCTTGACGCCGAGGCCGAAAGGCGCGCGCTTGATCGCTGAAGCGGCCGGGCGATCGGCAGTTGTCAGCCCCCGGGGCCATCGGACATAATGGCGCCGTAAAGGGCGGATAAAGCCCTTTGCGGAAATAATCCGCCCCCGAAGGCGGAACGCCATCCGCGCCCCGGCATGCCGCCGGGCCGATGGCGCGGGCAGAGGCGCGATGATCGAATTCGACGCGGTCAGCAAGTCGTTCTGGACGGGAAAGACCCGCAAGGTCATCCTCGACCGGGCCTCGTTCCGGGTCGATCTCGGCAATTCGCTCGGCATCCTCGCACCGAACGGGACCGGCAAGACGACGATCATCAACATGATGGCGGGGCTAGAGAAACCCGACGAGGGCCGGATCCGGCGCACCAGCCGCATCTCGTTCCCGCTGGGCTTCATGGGCGGCGTGGTGAACAAGCACACGGGAACCGAGAACGCCCGCTACATCGCGCGGCTCTACGGGCTGGACCCCGACTATGTCGAGGCATTCTGCCGCTGGATGTGCGGGATCGAGGAATATTTCGACATGCCCGTCGGCACCTACAGCCAGGGGATGCGGGCGCGGTTCTCGTTCGCGCTGATGCTGGCCATCGAATTCGACATCTATCTGATCGACGAAGGCATGCCCTCGACCACCGATGTGGCCTTCAACCGCAAGGCGGCTGCGATCCTGCGCGAACGGTTGAAGCAGTCAACGGTGGTGATCGTCTCGCACCAGCCGCAGACGCTGGAGAAATTCTGCCGCTCGGCGGCGGTGCTGCGGCATGGCAAGCTGCACATGTTCGATACTCTGGAAGAGGCCAGGCGGCTCTATGATTACGAAGCCCAGGGCTAGGCGGTTCCGCATCCGCCGCGCGGCGCCGCAGATCGACCCCGCGCCGGTGTCGGCGGTCGATGACGGCTTCGGCCCCGGCCGGTTTCCGACCGCAGCGCCGGAGGAGGTTGTGGGACAGGCCGAGATCGCCGACGAGACGGAACTGGAGGCGATCCGGCGCGAGGGGTTGACCGGACGCCAGTTGCGCCTTGCCCGGCGTGTGGCGCAGAAGCACGGCCTCGCCGCCACATCGGATTACGATGCGGTGCGCCTGCTGCGCCGGGCGGGCATCGATCCGTTCCAGCGTTCGGCGATCCTCGAACTGGTGACGGCCGCCGGCGCAGGCGGTGGCAACCGCGGGGCGGACGGCGAGGGGCTTCCCGCCCTGGCCGCCGGACCCGATCTGCCGGCACACCACCCCGGGGCCGGCCTGCCCTCGACCCGCGTCCGCGCCCAGAGCCCCGCAAGCGAGGTCGAGCGGATCCAGCGCGACATCCTTCGCCGCCGCCGGCGGCGGCTGGCGCTGCTGATGGCACGGCTCGGCGCCTTCGTGATGCTGCCGACCTTCATTGCGGGCTGGTACTTCTATGTCGTCGCGACCCCGCTTTACGCGACGAAGTCGGAATTCGTGATCCAGCAGGCCGAGCCCCAGGCCGCCGCGGGGCTGCGCAGCATGTTCTCGGGCACCCAGTTCGCCACCGCGCAGGACAGCATGGCGGTCCAGGGCTATCTGCAATCGCGCGAGGCGATGCAGCGGCTGGACCGCGACGTGGGGTTCCGGGTGCATTTCGCGGGGCCGCAGATCGACCCGATCCTGCGGCTGGACCCGGATGCCTCGTTCGAGGCGGCCTTCAAGACCTATCGGTCCAACGTGAAGATCTCCTACGATCCGACCGAAGGCATCATCAAGATGGAGGTCAGTGCGCCCAGCCCGGAACTGTCCGAGGCCTGGAGCAAGGCGCTGATCGCCTATGCCGAGGAACAGGTCGATCGCATGACCCAGCGCCTGCGCGAGCAGCAGATGCAGGACGCGCGCAGCAGCTTCGAGGACGCCGAGGCGAAGATGCAGGCCGCGCAGGCCCGCGTCGTCGAATTGCAGGAGCGCTTCAAGGTCCTGTCGAGCGAGGTCGAGGTCGGGCTGATCACCGCGCAGATCACGGCGCTGGAGGGCCAGCTGACGCAGGACCGGCTTTCGCTGGCGCAGATGCTCTCGAACCCCAGCCCGAACCGGGCCCGGGTCGAACCCCTGCAGCGGCGGGTGGCGACACTGGAATCCGAGATCGCGGCCCTGCGCGCCCGGCTGACCGAAGGCAATGCGGACGGTGCATCCATCGCCCGGGTCCAGAGCGAACTTCTGGTCGCCGAGGCTGATGTCGCGACGCGGCAGTTGCTGCTGTCACAGTCGCTGCAGCAGATGGAAAGCGCCCGGATCGAGGCCAACCGGCAGGTGCGCTATCTCTCGGTCTCGGTCAGCCCGGTCGCGCCGGATGTGGCCACCTATCCGCGCGCCTTCGAGAACACCGCAGTTGCCATGCTGATCTTTGGCGGCATCTATCTGATGATCGCCATGACCGGCTCGATCCTGCGGGAACAGGTCACCTCCTGAAAGGGCGGCTCAGGTCATGCCCAGCGCCTGCTTGTAAAGCTCCAGCACTGCCTCTTCCTCGGCAATGTCGTCGGGCTTGCGCTTGCGCAGGGCGATGACCTTGCGCATCACCCGCGTGTCGTAGCCCCGGCCCTTGGCCTCGGCCATCAGTTCCTTCTGCTGTTCGGCCACGTCCTGCTTCTCGGCCTCGAGCTGCTCGTAGCGCTCGATGAACTGGCGCAGCTCGTCGGCGGTGACGGCAAAGGAATCGGGGGTGCTCATGTCTGCCTCTTTTCCGGGTTCGCGCCCTGACCTATCCGCACTGGCCGAGCCCTTCAACCCGGCTGGACGCAGGCGACCCGTCCGGC
>JBKBMT010000103.1:0-2906 GCA_046295655.1 Gemmobacter sp.
GTGTTGGTGTCCTGGTTGAAATAGGACATCGTCGTCGCCTGCCAGCTATCGTTCAGATAGTGGTTGTCCTGCCCCCAGGTGGCCTGGTTGTTGTAGCGTCCTGCATGCCCGAGCCCGAGCGCGTGGCCGATCTCGTGCACATAGGTCTGGTAGCTGTAGCTGTTGATGACATTGCCGAAATCCACGAGCCACTGGCGCGAGACGTTGACCGTCGAGTTCAGGATGCGGGTGCCCGAGACGATCGTGTCGGCGAAGGCGCCCGGCTCGTTGTCCGAGAAGGTCATCTCGGCCGTGCCGCCGACCTCGCGGAAGCGGATGCCCGTGGCGATGGTCCATTCCTCGAGCGCAAGGCGCGCCATGGCAAGGGCATCGGCCGGAAGGGCGGTGACGTTGACGGTGATCTCGTCGCCCGGCCGCTTGTCGAAGGCCCGCGGTTGCGTGCCGCGAAAGCCGCTCCAGGCGTGGTAGCCGGTGATCAGGTGATCGGCGATCTCGTCCAGCGTGAACTCGCGCAGCACCGGTTGCGGCGGCGCCTCGCCCTGCACCACGAGATTGTAGAAGCCGAGCGCCGAATTGCCCTGCGCCTCGACGCCGAGGTAATAGATGCCGGTGCGGGTGGCGGTGACCTGCAGAGTGGCCGTCCCGCCGGTATGCTGGTTGAAGGTCAGCAGGTTGCCGAAGTTGTCGTGCAAGGCGACGACGGGATTCGGAAGCTGGGTGCCGACCGCGCCGAAGCCCGAAACGGTGATCGTATAGGTGCGACCCTGCTCGAAGGTGACGCCGACCCAGTCACGGTCGCCGAAAAATCCGATACCGCCGAGAAAGTTGTCCCCGGGCAGCATGTAGTACTGGGTGAATATGTTGGGGGCGGCGTCGAAGAACTCGGTATAGGTCGCCGTGGGCGGGCCTGCATAGGGGCAATCCGGGTCATGGGGCCTGACCTGGGCGCAGATCGTGCACATGTCCTGTCCCCTTCCCCTGTCGTCCCCGCCGGTTCACCCCGGCGCCTTCAGAGCGGCAGGCCGCTCACCTCCAGAATTCCCCGCGCGAGACTGCGCATTGCCGTGCGTCCGAGTTGCGGCGCGTCCGCCACGGTCGCCATCACCGGCGGCCCGCTGCCCGACGCACCATGTGCCGGGCCCGTCCAATCGACCCGCGCCTCGACTTCCCGGGCGGTTCGATGGGTGACAATCAGGGTGATGACAAGCGCTGGTCCGGTCGGTTCCGACGAACGCAGGCGGCCCGGCGCGGCGATCTCGATCTCGGCACGCAGGGCCTCGCACAACGGGTCTTTCGCGGCCTCGCCCGGACAGCGCAGCACGACCGGAGCGGCGCCCTGCGAAAAAGCGGCGCCCCCCGCCATCAGGGCGGCCAGCACCAGCGAGCCTGCCCGGAAAATCTGAACCTTCGACATCCCTCGGGCAATCATTCGGCTCGCGCAACGAATTCCGGGTCGCGAGAGGCTAGCATGCGCCACCCCTTTCGTCCAAGCAAAAGCCGGGCTGCACTGCCCGGGTGCCGGGACATGCGTCAGTTTCGGTGATCGGCCTCGGCGTCGAAACATCCCGGCACGCGCCCGCGTTCGCGCAACACCGTCTTGCGGATCTTGCCGTTCGCCGTCCGGGGCAGGTCGGCCTCGAAGCTGAGAAACCGCGGCAGGGCGTGGCGCGGCAGGTGCAGGGCGCAGAAGGCGCGGATCGCGCGCGGGTCGGCCGTGGCACCGGGCCGCAGTACCAGCGCCGCCGCGACCTCGTCCTCGGCCAGATCGGACGGCAGCGGAAACACCGCCGCCTCCGCCACGTCGGGGTGCATCATCAGGACCTGCTCGACCTCCCATGACGAGATGTTCTCGCCCCGCCGGCGGATCGCATCCTTCAGACGGTCGATGAACAGGAACTGACCGTCGGGGCGGCGGATCACCCGGTCGCCGGTATGCAGCCACAGGTTCCGCCAGGCCGCCACCGTCGCCTCGGGCATGGCGAAGTAGCCCGAGGCGAAGGCGAACGGGTGATCCGCCCGCAGCACAAGCTCGCCCGCCTCGCCGTCGGCCAGCGGCATGTCCTGTTCATCGACCACCCGCGCAGCGTAACCCGGCAGCAGCGCGCCCAGCGTATCGGCGGGCCGGTGCGCGACGGTCTGGCCGATGACGCAGTTCGATTCGGTCGAGCCGAAGGCGTTGAGCGGGACGATCCCGGTGCGGACCTCGAAGGCTTCGGCTGCTGCCGATGGAACCCCGGGCGCAAGGGCGACGCGGACCCGGTGCGCGCGTTCTTCGGGGCGGGGCGGTCCGGCCATCAGCATCGGCACCATCGCGCCCAGAAGATAGGTTACGGTCGCGCCGCTTTCGGCCAGCATGGTCCAGAACCGCGACACCGAGAACCGCGGCAGATAGACCACCGACGCCCCCCAGACCAGCGCCTGGAACAGCGTGTTGAGCGCATTGGTGTGATGCAGCGGCAGACAGGTCGCGAGGACGTCCCGGGACCCGAGCCCCAGCATGCCGCCGGTCGAGACCCCCCACCAGTAGAACTGCGCCTGCGGACAGACCACGCCCTTGGACGGCCCGGTGGTGCCGGATGTATACAGGATGACAAACGGATCACCGGGCGCGGCCGGGGCGGGCGGAACCGGCGATTGCGGCTCGACCTCGCCAAAGTCGAGTGTCCGTGGGCGCAGGGGCGGGGCAAGCGCCTCTGCCGCCGGCCGGCAGGCCGGATCGACCAGCGCCAGCACCGGACCGGCGTTCGCGACGACATGGGCAAGCTGGCTCGGCGGAAGATCCGGACTGACCTGCACCGCAACCGCGCCCGCCCAGCCGCAGCCGAGCGTGGCGAACAACAGCTCGGGCCGGTTGGTTGCCATCAGCAGAACCCGGTCGCCCGGCCCCACCCCGACCGCCCTCAGCG
>JBKBMT010000103.1:2916-7297 GCA_046295655.1 Gemmobacter sp.
CCCTGCCCAACCCGCCACAGCCTCCAGCAGTGCCGCACCGTCCAGCCTCAGGCCCGGAAACGCGACCGCGGGCGCGTCCGGCAATGTGGCGGCCCTGGCCTGCAGCAACGCCGGCACATTCTGCTGTCCGGGCGGCAGGAGGCCGGCGTCGGGCCACGGCGGGGACTGTTCCGACGGCATTGCGCTCGTCATTCCAGAGCTGTTGACCGCGCCAAGCTACCGTATACAGTATTCATTGCAAGGGCCGCATCGCGCAGCGGGTGTCTGGCAGAAGGAGATGCGGCGTGACCGGGCTTCGACGAAGGGTGCAGTCGGGCGCGCGGTGTATCGGGCTGTTCGTGACCATTCCTTCGCCGATCGTGGTCGAAATCGCGGCGGCCTCGGGGGCGGATTTCGTCTGTATCGACCAGGAACACGGCACCGTCTCACCGGGACAGCTGGAAAACATGCTGCGCGCCGCGGATCTCGGGCGCGTGCCGGCGCTGGTGCGGGTTCAGGGCGTCGATCCGATGGCCATTGCAACAGCGCTCGATTGCGGGGCCGAAGGGGTTCTGGTGCCGCGGGTAAATTCGGCCCACGAGGCCCGACAGGCGGTCGCCGCCGCGCGCTTTCCGCCCGAGGGACGGCGCGGCGCCGGACCCGGCCGATCCTCGGGCTACGGCCGCGACATTCCGGCCGGGATCGCACGCGCCCGCGAAAGCACCCTGGTCGCGGTTCAGATCGAGACGGTCGAAGGGATGGAGGCCGCCCCGGAAATCGTCGCGGTGCCGGGCATCGACCTGGTGTTCGTCGGCCCCGGCGATCTGTCCGTCTGCCTCGGCGCTGCCGGACGCGGTGGCGAGACCGAGGCGGCGATTACCCGCATCCGCGACGCCGCTGCCGCAGCCGGACTGCCATCGGGCATCTTCTGCATGACCCGCGCCGATGCCGAGACCCGGATTGGCGAAGGCTTCGCACTTGCCGCCTGCGGATCCGACGTCAGCCACCTGATCGCCGTGCTGGACGCGACCTTCCGGCCGGGATGACCCGTCAGCCCGCCTCTTCGACCACGACCAGATCGCGGACCGAGGCGCCGCGCGCGTGGTCGAGCGCGGCCTGGTATTCGGCCGAATTGTAACAGGCCACCGCCGCCTCGACCGAGGGGAAACGGGCCACCACGTTGCGCGCCCGGTCACGGCCTTCAAGCTGCACGTGGCGCCCGCCGCGGGTCAGGAAAACCCCGCCGTGGGCGGCGATCACCGACCCCGCCAGCTTGGCATACTTGCCGTAGGCTTCGGGGTCGGTCACTTCGACATTGGCAATCCACAGTGCCGTCGGCATCGTCATCCTCCCAACGCGGCCTTTGCCGCCGCTATCGCTTCGGGCGCGCGCGATGCGTCCGCCCCGCCGGCCTGTGCCAGATCGGGGCGGCCGCCGCCGCCCTTGCCGCCCATTGCCTCGGCTGCCGCCCGCGCCAGCGTCACCGCCGAGACGCGCCCGGTCAGATCGGCGGTCACGCCGGCCGCCACCGCCGCCTTGCCGCCGGTATCCGCGATCAGCAGCACCGCACCGGATCCGATCCGGGCCTTGGCCTCGTCGATCAGCGCCGGAAGATCCTTGCCCGACACGCCTTTCAGCATCTGCGCAAGAAACGGGATGCCGGCCACATCCTCGGTCGCGGCGGGGGCGGTGGCACCGCCGCCCATCGCAAGCTCGCGTCGCAGCTGGGCCACCTCGTTCGTCAGCGCGCGCCGTTCCTCTGCCAGTGCCCGCACCCGTTCGGGCAGGTCCGCCGCCGGCACCTTCAGCGCCGCAGCCGCCTCGTCAAGCCGTTTCCGCAGCTCGGCAAGGTGGGCAAGCGCGCCCTCGCCCGTCAGCGCCTCGATCCTCCGCACCCCGGCGGACGAGGCGCTGTCCCCCAGCACCAAGCACAGCCCGATCTCTCCGGTCCGGCCGACATGGGTCCCGCCGCACAGCTCGATGGAGTAGGTCTGCCCCCCGGTCCCCTTTCCCGATCCGGGATCGGTGCCCATCGAGACCACCCGCACCTCGTCGCCGTATTTCTCGCCGAACAGCGCCTGGGCACCGATGGCGCGGGCGTCGTCGGGGGTCATGATCCGGGTCTCGACCGGGCTGTTCTGGCGAATGAATGCGTTGACCTCGGCCTCGACCGCGGCAAGTTCGGCCGGCTCCAGCGCCTTGGCGTGGCTGAAATCGAACCGCAGCCGGTCGGGCGCATTCAGCGATCCGCGCTGCGCCACATGTTCGCCCAGGGTCCGGCGCAGGGCCTCGTGCAGCAGATGGGTCGCCGAGTGGTTGGCGCGGATCGCACGGCGCCGGGCGTGATCGACCTCGAGCCGGGCGCCCTGCCCCGCGACGATCCGGCCTTCGGTCACTTCGGCAACATGGACATGCAAGCCCTGCGCCTTGCGCGTATCGATGATCCGCGCCGTGCCGGTGTCGGTTCCGAGCGTGCCGGCATCGCCCACCTGACCGCCCGCCTCGGCATAGAACGGGGTCTGGTTCACGACGATCTGCACCCGCGCCCCCGCCGTGGCCTCGGTCACCGTCGCCCCGTCGGCGACCAGCGCAAGGATCTGGCCCTCGGCGGTCTCGGTGTCGTAGCCAAGGAACTCCGTCGCGCCGTGGGTTTCGGCCAGATCGAACCAGATCGCCGCCTCGGCTGACTCGCCGGACCCCGACCAGCTGGCGCGTGCCTTGGCCTTCTGTTCGGCCATTGCCGCCTCGAAACCGCCCACATCGACGCCGCGGCCCTTCTCGCGCAGCGCGTCCTGGGTCAGGTCGAGCGGAAAGCCGTAGGTATCGTAAAGCCGGAACGCCGCCGCACCCGGCAGGACCGCGCCCTCCGGCAGCTGCGCAAGCTCCTCGTCCAGCAGCCGCAGGCCGCGATCGAGGGTCTGGCGGAACCGCGTCTCCTCCAGCCGCAGCGTCTCCTCGATCAGCGCCTGGGCGCGGGCAAGCTCCGGATAGGCGGCGCCCATCTGCCGCACCAGCGCAGGCACCAGCCGGTGCATGACCGGATCATGCGCGCCCAGCTGATGCGCGTGGCGCATGGCGCGCCGCATGATGCGGCGCAACACGTACCCGCGCCCCTCGTTCGAGGGCATCACACCGTCCGCGATCAGGAAACTCGTGGATCGCAGATGGTCGGCGATGACCCGGTGATGGATCCGGCCCGGCCCGTCCGGTTCGGTCGATGTGGCATGGGCGCTGGTCTCGATCAGGCTGCGCATCAGGTCGGTGTCATAATTGTCGTGCTTGCCCTGCAGCAGCGCCCCGATCCGCTCCAGCCCCATGCCGGTATCGATCGACTGCATGTCGAGCACCCGCAGGCTGCCGTCCGGCATCTGCTCGTTCTGCATGAAGACCAGGTTCCAGATCTCGATGAACCGGTCGCCGTCCGCATCGGCGCTGCCAGGCGGGCCGCCCGGGATCCCCGGACCGTGGTCGAAGAAGATCTCGGTGCAGGGCCCGCAGGGGCCGGTGGGACCCATGCGCCAGAAGTTGTCGTCGGTCGGGATGCGGATGATCCGGTCGTCCGGCAGCCCGGCCACCTTGCGCCAGATGCCGGCAGCCTCGTCGTCGGTGTGATAGACCGTGACCAGAAGCCGGTCCTTCGGAATGGCAAAGTCGCGCGTCAGCAGCTCCCAGGCAAAGCCAATGGCCTCGGCCTTGAAATAGTCACCGAAGCTGAAATTCCCCAGCATCTCGAAGAAGGTATGATGGCGCGCGGTATAGCCCACATTGTCGAGGTCGTTATGCTTGCCACCGGCCCGCACGCATTTCTGCGCCGTCGCGGCGCGGACGTAATCCCGATGCTCCAGTCCGGTGAAAAGGTTCTTGAACTGGACCATCCCCGAGTTGGTGAACATCAGCGTCGGGTCGTTGCGCGGCACCAGCGGGCTCGAGGGCACCACGCGGTGGCCGTTGCGCGCGAAGTAGTCGAGGAAGGTCGAGCGGATGTCGTTCAGCGAGGGCATGCGGCGCGGGCTCCGTGCGCGGGAATCGCCCTCGTTTAGCCGCCGGCTCGGGGCCTGTCCACCGGGCAGGCCCCCGGCGCGCGAGGACTAGATCTCGGTCACATCCTCGCTGTCGCCCCCGGTGATGTGGAAATCCAGCCCGTTGGCACCGCGGATCTTGCCCTCGATCTCGGCCGCGACCGCCGGGTTGGCCTTGAGGAACGCCTTTGCGTTCTCGCGCCCCTGGCCGATCCGCTCGTCCGCGTAGGAATACCAGCTCCCCGACTTCTCGACGACACCGGCCTTGACCCCGATGTCGATCAGCTCGCCGGTCTTGGAGATGCCCTCGCCATACATGATGTCGAATTCGACCTGCTTGAAGGGTGGCGCGACCTTGTTCTTGACCACCTTCACCCGGGTCG
>JBKBMT010000104.1:0-7137 GCA_046295655.1 Gemmobacter sp.
ATCGGTCAATGTCTCGGCGGACTATCTGCTCGGACGCAGCCCCGAGGAGGTCTGGCAGCGCTGTGTCCTGAACCGGTCCGGCCGGCTTCCGACGCGGCCGTATCGGGTGCGGTGACGGGGATGCAGTCGCACGCGCCCCTCCGCTCGACCCTGACCCGCGGCCGGCCTGTCGGCCCTCCGCCGCTGCGCCGGCTGCGCAGCGCCGCCGGACGGGTGGCGCGCGAGGCCGCACTCTGGCCGCGGATTGCCGCTGCGGCGACCGGGCCGGGGCCCAGCGTGGCGTTCCTGCCGTCCGAGGGTCCGGTCGGCGCAAGCCTTCTGCGCGCCTACAACATCGCCCATGCGCTGCGCGCGCACGGATGGCGGTCGTTGGTGATCCCGCCGCACCTGCGCCTCGGACAGCGACAGCGCATCCTGGGGGTGTTCCGGCCCGATCTGGTGGTCGTCCAGCAATGCCGGCAT
Organism: Gemmobacter sp.; assembly: GCA_046295655.1. GTDB lineage: Bacteria > Pseudomonadota > Alphaproteobacteria > Rhodobacterales > Rhodobacteraceae > JBKBMT01. The sequence continues at coordinate 463 of JBKBMT010000104.1, forward strand.
CCGCTGAACCGGGTGGCGCATCTGGACGGGCGGCGGCTGGTGCTGGACATCGACGATGCGGATTTCCTGGACTCCGCCCTTCGACCGGAACTTGACGCCATGGCAACCGTCGCCGCAGGGGTGATCTGCGGCAGCCGGTTCATCCGCGACTGGGCCGCCACGCTGAACGGCAATACCGTGATCGTCTGGACGGGCACGCCTCCCTCTGCCGGCACGCCGCCGGAGCATGCCGCGCGTGCCCCGATCGTCACCTGGGCGCAGGCATCGCCGCTCGGCTATGCCGCCGAGTTCGATTACGTCCGCGATGTCGTGAAGCGGGTCGCGGCGCGGACCGGCACGGTGCGGTTCCGGCTTTACGGCTGGGACGGACAGGACGACCATCCGGCGCTGGCCGACCTGCGGGCGGCGGGGGTGTCGGTCGACCTCCTTCCGTTCATGCCCTATCCGGCCTTCGTTGCCTCGCTGCGTGAGGTGGCGGTGGGACTTTCGGCGATCGTCCCGCGGGGGTTCAGCCAGGGCAAGTCGTTCGGCAAGATCCTCGGCTATCTCGATGCCGATGTGCCGGTGATCTGCAGCGACGCCGCCGATCACGCGTTGTTCTTCGCACCAGGCTCGGGTGTGGTCAGCAACGATCCCGAGGTCTGGGCCGAGGCGGTCGCGGACCTGCTGGCCGACCCCGCGCGGCGCAGCGCCATGGCAGCGGCGGCGCGCGCGCGGTTCCTCGACGAGCTGTCGCTTGCCGCGGCGGCCCGAAAGGTCCATGCCTTCCTTGCGCCGCTGACCGGCCGGGCCCTTGCCCCGCCCGCGGCCGGAGTTGCCTGAGATGCTCCCCGTTCCTTTCGCGCCCCGTCCGATCCGGCCGACAGCGGCGCCCCGCCGACAAGCATGAGGTGATGCGATGGTCCAGTTGACGCTTCCCAAGAATTCGAAGGTTCGCACCGGCAAGACCTGGCCCCGCCCCGAGGGAGCGAAGAACGTCCGAAAGTTCCTGATCTACCGCTGGAACCCCGACGACGGCGAGACTCCGCGGGTCGATACCTATTTCGTCGATATGGACAGCTGCGGGCCGATGGTCCTCGACGCGCTCATCAAGATCAAGAACGAGATCGACCCCACGCTGACCTTCCGCCGGTCCTGCCGCGAAGGCATCTGCGGCTCCTGCGCGATGAACATCGACGGGCGCAACACGCTGGCCTGCATCTGGGGCATGGACGAGATCAAGGGCGACGTCCGCATCTATCCGCTGCCGCACATGCCCGTGGTCAAGGATCTGGTTCCCGACCTGACGCATTTCTACGCCCAGCACGCCAGCATCATGCCCTGGCTGGAAACCCGCACCAACCGGCCCGCGCGCGAGTGGCGCCAGTCGATCGAGGACCGCAAGAAGCTCGACGGACTCTACGAATGCGTGATGTGCGCCTCCTGCTCGACCGCCTGTCCGTCCTACTGGTGGAACTCGGACCGCTATCTGGGGCCGGCGGCGCTTCTGCATGCCTATCGCTGGATCATCGACAGCCGCGACGAGGCGACGCCCGAGCGGCTGGACCAGCTCGAGGATCCGTTCAAGCTCTATCGCTGCCACACGATCATGAACTGTGCCCAGACCTGCCCCAAGGGCTTGAACCCGGCCAAGGCCATCGCCGAGATCAAGAAGATGATGGTCGAGCGGATCGTGTGAAGTCGTCGGCCCAGCTCTTGCAACCGCCAGCGCCGCGCCCGCGGGCGGGTGTCAAATCTTGCCCTTGCTGCGCCGCTCGGCTCAGGACCGATTGATTGGCTTCTCGCCGCTGCCCCTGCGTGATTCAACGCCCCGCGTTGACGTAAGGGGGGGCACGATGCGCAATCTGTACTGGCTGACAGACGAGCAGATGGAGCGGCTGAGGCTGTTTTTTCAAGAGTCATGGCAAGCCGCGCGTCAATGACCGCCGCGTGTTAAGCGGCTTAATTTTCATCAATCGCAATGGGTTGCGTTGGTGCGGCGCGTCCATGGAGTATGCGACGCCGAAGACGCTCTACAACCGATGAAAGCGGTGGGGCGACATGGGGGTGTTCGCCAGGGGAGGGAGGGCTGGTCTCCGCAGGCGGCGACGACATTACGCCAGCTTCTCGGACGCAAAATTCACGATCCGCGAAGTCACTGTCAGGACACGGATAAACCGGAGAGTGCAATACCCGCCCGGCTTGTCAATTGCTGGTTGCGGAATGAGTTGCAGGCGATTCGCGGAAACGGTTCAAGTCATCCGCCGGTATGGCTCATGTGGCGCGTCATCTGGCCTGAGACCGCCTGCCGGGAATAGTCGAAATCGTGCCCTTTCGGTTTGCGGGCGATGGCCGCGCGGATCGCCTGCTCGACCAGCGCATCGTCCGGGCTTGCCCGCAGGGGCGCCCGCAGGTCGGCCATGTCCTCCTGCCCGAGGCACATGTAAAGCTCGCCCGTGCAGGTCAGCCGCACACGGTTGCAGCTTTCGCAGAAGTTGTGCGTCAGAGGCGTGATGAAGCCGACCTTCTGGCCGGTCTCCTCGAGCCGGACATAGCGCGCCGGCCCGCCGCTGCGTTCGGCCAGATCGGTCAGCGTGTAGCGGCCGGCATAGCGGGCGCGCAGGTCGCGCAGGCTCCAGTACTGGTCCAGCCGGTCCTCGTTGCCGAGATCGCCCATCGGCATGACCTCGATCCAGGTCAGGTCGTGGCCCCGATCGGCGCACCAGTCGGTCAGCCGGAACTGTTCGTCCTCGTTGAAGCCCTTCAGCGCCACCGCGTTGATCTTGACCCGCAGGCCGGCCTCCTGCGCGGCGGCGATTCCGTCGAGCACTTGGCCCAGCCGCCCCCACCGGGTGATGCGGGCGAACTTCGCCTCGTCCAGCGTGTCGAGGCTGACATTGACCCGCCGCACGCCGCAGTCGGCCAGATCCTGCGCGAACCGGCGCAACTGGCTGCCGTTCGTCGTCAGCGTCAGTTCCTTCAACGCGCCGGTCGCCAGATGCCGGGACATGGCGCGGAAGAAGGTCAGGATGCCCTTGCGCACCAGTGGCTCGCCGCCGGTGATGCGCAGCTTTTGCACCCCGAGGCGCACGAAGGCCGAACAGAGCCGGTCCAGTTCCTCGAGCGTCAGCAGCTCCGCCTTGGGCAGGAAGGTCATCGTTTCCGACATGCAGTAGACGCAGCGGAAATCGCAGCGGTCGGTCACCGAAACCCTGAGGTAGGTGATGGGGCGCGCGAAGGGATCGATAAGCGGTGCCGATTGCATGAAGGTGAAGGTAAGCCCGCCCGTTCCACGGCGCAAGCGTCACCGAGGCCGTTGCGGGGCGTGTCGGGCGCGACTATCGTCGGGAGGATGTGCGCGCGTCCCCTTCTTTCCGTCGCCGTCGCGGCGCTGGCTCTCGCCGGGTGCGACCGGCTTCCCCGCCTGGGAGAGCGGGCGGCGGAGGTCGAGGTCAGCACGGCCACCGAGGACACACCGCGCCCCCGGGCTCGGCCGGGCGACGGTCAGACGGCCGCGATCCCCGCAGCCCTCGCGCCGCAGGGCGCGCGCACCGCGGCGGCGCTGGACACCACATCCGAGGCCGACAGGGCCGCGGCCCGCGCCGCGCCGGTGGCCGGCGATGTGCTGGGCGAAGTGGTGGTCAGCCTTGGCAATCCGGTGGAGCAGGGGTTCTGGCTGCGGTCCGGGCTCGTGACCGCACCGCGGGCGGGCACGGCGCGACTGGCATCCGGCGCGACCGTGCGGGTCGATCTTCTTCCGCTGGCGGGCGGCGGGCCGCAGATGTCGCTTGCGGCCTATCGGGCGCTGGGTCTGCGACTGACCGAACTTCCGACGGTCACGGTTCTGGCGCGATGAGCCGACGGCTTCTGCCGCAGGCGATGCCGGGGCAGGGACCGGACTGGGCCGCCCTGCGCGCGGGCTTCCGATGGACGATACCCCCCGACTTCTCGATCCCCGAAGCCTGTTGCGACAGCTGGGCCCGGAGCGATCCCGAACGGGTGGCCCTGATCGACCTGACGGCGGGAGAGGAGCGCTGGACCTACGGACGGCTCAAGGCGGCCTCCGACGGGCTTGCCGCCTCGATGGCGGCGCGCGGGGTTGTGCGGGGGGACCGGGTCGGCGTTCTGCTGCCCCAGGGCGCGATGGTGCCCGTCGCCCATTTCGCTGCCCAGAAGCTGGGGGCGATCGCGTTGCCCCTGTTCACCCTGTTCGGCGATGATGCATTGGCCTTCCGGCTGCGGGATGCCGGGGCGCGGGCGGTGGTGACGGATGTCACGAACCTCGACCGGCTCATGGCGCTGGATCTGCCCGATCTGCGCGTGGTCTATGCGACCGGCGGCGGGCCGGCCCCGGTGCTGGACCTGCAAGAGGAGATCGGTCGCGCCACCGGCAGTTTCGCGCCGGTCCCGGTCGGGGCCGAGGATCCGGCGGTCATGATCTATACCTCGGGCACGACCGGCGCGCCCAAGGGGGCGCTGCATGCGCACCGGTTCCTGCTGGGGCACCTGCCGTCGATGGAACTGACGCACGAAGGCTTCCCGCGGCCCGGCGATGTGGGCTGGACGCCGGCCGACTGGGCCTGGATCGGCGGGCTGATGGACATGGCGATGCCGTGCCTGTTCTACGGCGTGCCGCTGATCGCGCAGGCACGCGGCAAGTTCGACCCCGAGGCCGCCTGGGCGCTGGTGCGCGACCGCGGCATCCGTTCGGCCTTCCTTCCGCCCACGGCGCTGAAGCTGATGCGCGCCGCCCGCGTGCCTGTCGGGGTCCGGCTGCGGTCCGTCTCGTCGGGCGGCGAAAGCCTCGGGGGGGAACTTCTGGACTGGGGGCAGTCAGAGCTGGGCTGCCCGATCAACGAGATCTACGGCCAGACCGAGTGCAATCTGGTCATCACCCAGGCAGCGGGGTTCATGGCGGTCAGGCCCGGTGCCATGGGCCAGGCGTTGCCGGGTTTCGACGTCGCGGTAATCACGCCGGACGGCGCGCCGGTGCCCGATGGCGAGATCGGCGAGATCGCGGTCCGGCGCGGTGCGGCGAGCATGTTCCTCGGCTACTGGAACCGGCCGGACCAGACGGCGGCGAAATTCGCCGGCGACTGGCTGCGAACCGGCGATCTTGGGCGCCGCGATGCCGAAGGCTATTTCACCTATGTCGCCCGCGACGACGACCTGATCACCTCGGCCGGATACCGGATCGGCCCCTCGGAGATCGAGGATTGCCTGATGGGCGATCCGGATGTGGTGATGGCCGCCGCGGTGGGCGTGCCCGACCCGGTGCGCACCGAGGTCGTGCGCGCCTTCGTCGTGCTGCGCGACGGGGCCGACTGGACTCCGGCGGCCGAGGCCCGGCTGATTGCCCGGGTGCGGGATCGCGTGGGGCGCCATCTTGCGCCGCGTTCGGTTGAGCGGGTCCATACCCTGCCGATGACGGCGACCGGCAAGGTGATCCGCCGGGCCCTGCGCGAGCGGGGTTGACGCAGGTCAAGGTCGGCCGACCGGTGCCGGGGCATTGTTGCGCCTGCAACGAATGAACCGGGAGGCCACAATGCAGATCCGCAAGATCCACCACGTCGCCTATCGCTGCCGCGACGCGAAGGAAACCGTCGAATGGTATGGCAAGATGCTGGGGATGGAGTTCATCCTCGCCATCGCCGAGGATCGCGTGCCCTCGACCCACGCCCCCGACCCCTACATGCATGTCTTTCTCGACGCCGGGGACGGCAATGTGCTGGCGTTCTTCGAACTGCCGAACAGCCCGCCGATGGGGCGCGACCCGAACACGCCGGAATGGGTGCAGCACATCGCCTTCAAGGTGAAGGATCGGCCCGAGCTGATCGAGTTCAAGAACCATCTCGAGTCAAACGGGGTCGAGGTGCTGGGTATCACCGACCATTCGATCTTCCATTCGATCTACTTCTTCGATCCGAACGGCCACCGGATCGAGCTTGCCTGCCCGGACCCGGAGGAAAAGGCGATGATCCGCAGGCTGGAGAAAGTGAAATGGGAGATGCTGGAGGAATGGAGCCGGACCCGGCGCGCGCCGAAACACGCCGCCTGGCTGCACGAGAAGGAACTGGCCGGAACCTGAGCCGTCTCGGACGCAAGGGGGCGACCCGAAGGCCGCCCCCTGTTCCTTTGGCCGTCGGTTTCCGGCGGCAGGTCTATTCCGCCGCCGCGCGAGAGCCTGCAAGCTGCGCCAGCGCGGCGCGGATGCCGTCGCCGTAGGCCTTGCTGATGCGGTCGTAGTGCATCAGCGCCCGGTCGATGATCTCCTGCGGGACGCCCTGCATGGACTCGGCCGTGTTCATGTAGAGCCGCTGACGCTGCTCGTCGTTCATCACCCTGTCGTGCAGCGCACGGGGCTGGCTGTAGTCGTCGTTCCCGTCGCGGTGGTTCCACCGTGCCGCGTCGCCCGAGATGCGCAGCGGCGGCTCGGCCACCGACGGGTCCTCGGCGGCGGCGCCGGGCACCGAATTGGGTTCGTAGTAGGCATCGCTGTTGCCCGACATGTGCCCGAAGAAGTTCATCTGCCCGTCCTTGTGGTAGTGCGCCACGGGGCAGCGCGGGCGGTTGACGGGCAAGGCCTCGTAATGGGTGCCGAGCCGGTAGCGATGCGCGTCGGCATAGGAAAAGACCCGCGCCTGCAACATCTTGTCCGGGCTGAAGCCGATGCCCGGCACCTTGTTCGAGGGCGAG
>JBKBMT010000105.1:0-7029 GCA_046295655.1 Gemmobacter sp.
GGCGGCGCCGGGCCCAAGGGACGGCTGCGCCGCGCGAGGGGCGCAGCCGGCGTGCGGGAGCCTCCCCCTTCCGGCCCTCACCCCAGCCGGTCGAAGATCCGCGCCCAGGACCGGATGCCCTTGTGAAAGCAACGCAGGTCGTATTTCTCGTTCGGGCTGTGGATCCGGTCGTCCTCGCGCGAGAACCCGGTCAGCAGCGAATCCATGCCAAGCTCCGAGCGGAAATAGCCCGCCACCGGGATCGAGCCGCCGGCGCCGATGAAGGCCGCCGGCATCTCCCATTCCGCGCTCAGCGCGGCGCGCGCTGCGGCGAAGGCCGGATGATCGGTGCGCATGTGGCCCGCGGGGCTGCCGCCGTGTTCGCGGAACTCCGCGGTGCAGTCGGGCGGCAGATGCGCCCGGACATGGGCGCGGAAGGCCGCGCGGATTGCGGCCGGATCCTGCTGTCCCACCAGCCGGAACGAGACCTTGGCCCGCGCCTCGGCCGGCAGCACCGTCTTGAACCCGTCGCCAGTATAGCCGCCGTCGATGCCGTTGAACTCGCAGGTCGGCCGCGCCCAGATCGCCTCGAGCGGCGTGCGGCCGGTCTCGCTTGCCGGATGCGACAGGCCGACATCGCCGAGGAAGGCCGCATGGTCGAAGGCCAGGTTCTGCCATTGCGCCCGGATCTCGTCCGACAGTTCCGGCACGCCCTCATAGAAGCCCGGCAGCGTCACCCGGTTGTCGTCGTCGTGCAGCGCTGCCAGCGCCCGGGCCAGCACCCGGATCGGGTTCGCCGCCAGCCCGCCGAAATGGCCCGAATGCAGGTCGCGGTTCGCCGCGCGCACGATCACCTCCTCGCCCACCAGTCCGCGCAGCATGGTGGTGATCGCCGGCACCCGCCCGTCGTAGAGGCCGACATCGCAGATGAAGGCCAGGTCGGCGCGCAGAGCCTCCGCATGCTCTGCCAGGAACGGCAGCAGCGAGGGCGAGCCCGATTCCTCCTCGCCTTCCAGGAACACCGTGGCGCGGAAGGGCAGACTGCCGTGCACCGCCTTCCAGGCCCGGAACGCCTCGACGAAGGTCATCAGCTGGCCCTTGTCGTCGGATGCACCGCGGGCGCGGATCTCGGGCCCGGCGGGGCCGTCCTCGACCGCCGGATCGAACGGGTCGCGGTGCCACAGCGCGACCGGATCGACCGGCTGGACGTCGTAATGGCCGTAGAACAGGTAATGCGGGCTGCCCGGTGGCCCGTCGTGATGCGCGACGACCATGGGGCGCCCCGGCGTGGCGTGCTTGCGCGCCGCGAACCCGATGTCCGAGAGATCGGCAACCAGCCAGTCCGCCGCGCGGTCGCAATCGGCCGCATGGGCCGGGTCGGTCGAGATCGAGGGAATGCGCAGCAGCGCGAAGAGCCGCTCCAGCGCGGCCGGCAGATCCGCGTCGATGCGGTCGAGAACCCGGTCGATTGTCATGATGTCCTTCACGTCCTTGTGCGCGCCGAACCTACCAGCCCCTGTGCCCCTGTCCAGAGCTGCACCGGCGGGATATTGTGCCGCAAGCGAGGATCGGGGAGGACGGAATGCGGATCGGGGTTCTGGCGGCGGGTTTCGCGCTTATTTCCCACGGCGGGCCGGCGGCGGCGCTCGATGCGGCCGGGGCCGAGGCATTGCTCTATCCACCGGACCGGGTCGAGGTGGAGCTGATCCCGCGCAGCTTCATGTCGGACGACGACCGCCGCCTGCTGGGCCAGGCGCTGGGCGCGCAGAAATACTATGCGGCCATCGCCGTTCCGCCGCACGAGGGGTTGCTGTCGCCCGCCGGCGCCGTTGCGGCGAACTACCACGACGCCGCGTCCGCCGAAAAGGCGGCGCTGGCCGAATGCAACGCCAAGCGCAGCGGTGGCCAGGCCTGCGTGGTTGTGGCGCGCGTCCGTCCGCAGGGCTGGACCAGGCGCGACTTCCAGCTTTCGGCCGCCGCGACCGAGGCTTTCGCCAAGGACTTCGTTCGTGCCGACCGGCCGCGGGCCTTCGCCGTCTCTGCCTCGAGCGGTCTTTGGGGAATCGGCACCGGGAACGATGCCGCGGGCGCGGCCGTGGCCGACTGTCGCGCGCGCGCGGCCGGAGCGCCGCCCGGCGACTGCCGCGTGGTGCTGTCCGAATGATGCATCGGGAAGCGGCATTTTGACCTCTCGCCTGCCCGATCCTTGACCGATATCAAGGATCGTCCGGCCTGTCTCTCCTATGGCTGGGTCAGGACGGTGGAACGACGGAAGGCAGAACCATGCGGCACGATCAGGCTCTCGACACGGCGCTCGGACGACTGCACGCCGAGGGGCGTTACCGGACCTTCATCGAGATCGAGCGGATCGTGGGGCGCTTTCCGCAGGCCATCTGGCGCCGCCCGGACGGCAGCAGCAAGGAAATCACCGTCTGGTGCGGCAACGATTACCTCGGCATGGGCCAGCACCCCGAGGTGCTGGCGGCGATGCACGACGCACTCGACCGCGCCGGCGCGGGCTCTGGCGGGACGCGCAACATCTCGGGCACCACCGTCCACCACAAGCGGCTCGAGGCCGAGCTTGCCGATCTGCACGGCAAGGAGGCGGCGCTGGTCTTTTCCTCGGCCTATATCGCCAACGACGCCACGCTCTCGACCCTGCCGAAGCTGTTTCCGGGTCTGATCATCTACTCCGACGCCCTCAATCACGCGTCGATGATCGAGGGCGTGCGCCGCAACGGCGGGGCCAAGCGGATCTTCCGGCACAACGATGTTGCGCACCTGCGCGAGCTCTTGGCCGCGGACGACCCGGCCGCGCCGAAGCTTGTCGCCTTCGAGTCGGTCTATTCGATGGACGGCGATTTCGGCCCGATTGCCGCGATCTGCGATGCCGCCGAGGAGTTCGGCGCGCTGACCTATATCGACGAGGTCCATGCGGTCGGGATGTACGGCCCCCGCGGCGGGGGCGTGACCGAGCGCGACCGGCTGGCAGATCGCATCGACATCATCAACGGAACCCTCGGCAAGGCGTTCGGCGTGTTCGGCGGCTATATCGCGGCCAGCGCGAAGATGGTCGATGCGATAAGGTCTTATGCGCCGGGCTTCATCTTCACCACATCGCTGCCGCCTGCGGTGGCAGCCGGGGCTGCCGCCTCGATCCGTCACCTGAAACGGGCCCAGCATCTGCGCGATGCCCAGCAGTTGCACGCGAAGATCCTCAAGACCCGGCTGCGGGGCCTCGGGCTGCCCTTCATCGACCACGGCAGCCATATCGTGCCGGTCCACGTGGGCGATCCGGTCCACTGCAAGATGATCTCGGACATGCTGCTGGAGAACCACGGGATCTATGCCCAGCCCATCAACTTCCCGACGGTGCCGCGGGGGACGGAGCGGCTGCGCTTTACCCCGTCGCCGCTGCACGGGCCGGATCTGATCGACCGGCTGGTTCGTGCGATGGATGATCTGTGGGCCCATTGTGCGCTTAATCGCGCCGAAATCTCGGCCTGATCACATCTTCGGGTGCACATAGCGCTTCGGCTGTGCTACCAATGCTGTCAAGGTTTCGCTAAGACCCGAGTCGCGGCGGCATCGGGCGCAGACGGGGCTACTGGCCCCGTTAACGGGATGGGGCAGGACGGATGAAGTGGCGCAAGAGCCGGCCACCGGCAGAGGTTCAGGAGGATGAAGGGCCCAAGGGCTTTGACGACTTCGAACTTCGGCTTGGCGATCTCATGCGTGGCGAGCGGGCGACGCTGGGCAAGTCCCTGCTCGATGTGCAGCGCGAGCTGAAGATCAAGGCAACCTACATCGCGGCGATCGAGAATGCCGATGTCTCGGTTTTCGAGACGCCGGGTTTCGTGGCCGGTTACGTCCGGTCCTATGCGCGCTTTCTGGGAATGGACCCGGAATGGGCCTATGCCAAGTTCTGCGAGGAAGCGAATTTCTCGATCCACCACGGTCTTTCCGCCGGCGCATCCGGCTATCGGCCGGCGCCCAGGCCGGGCCTGCGCGGGCTCGAGGCGCTGGGTGATCCCAACGCGCCCTTCGTGCCGCGCGGCGAAAGCTGGGTGCACCGGATCGAACCGGGCGCCGTCGGGTCGGTTCTGGTGCTGGCGCTGCTGATCGCCGGCCTGGGCTATGGCGGATGGTCGGTCCTGCGCGAGGTCCAGCGCGTGCAGCTTGCCCCGGTCGAGCAGGCGCCGCATGTGGTGGCGCAGATCGACCCGCTTGGCAGCGTCGGAACCGGCGCCACGCTGCGGATCACCGATCTGGCCGACGACGACGATGCCGCCGCTCCGACCGCTCCCACGGCCGAGGCCCTGGGCCGGCTATATCGTCCGCAGGCGCTGGAAGTTCCGGTTCTGGTTCCCCGCGACGGGCCGATCGCGGCCATCGATCCTCGCGCCGGCCGACCGGTCGAGACCGACGCGGCGGCGCCCGAGTCTGCGGCCGAGGGCGACAGCCCGGTTCGGGTTGTCGAGGCCGCACCCCCGGCGGTCGAGATCTTTGCCGTCCGCCCGTCCTGGGTGCGGGTTCAGGCAGCCGACGGAACCGTGCTGTTCGAGAAGATCCTCGACGCCGGCGAACGCTACGAGGTGCCGCAGGCCGAGGCGCCGGCGCGGCTCCGGGCCGGCAATTCCGGCTCGCTCTACTTCTCCGTCAACGGACGCCCGCTCGGGCCGGCCGCACCCGGGGCCCAGGTGGTGCGCAATGTCGAACTGTCGCCCGAGGCGCTGACCGAGCGCTTTTCCGAGGCCGATCTGACCCGCGACGCCGATCTGGCCCGGATCGTGGCGCTGGCCGAGGCGGAACGGCAGCAGCCGGCAGACTGATCGCGGCCTTGCCGCAAGCGGGGCGACGACGTATCTCGAAGGTCGAGCGACCCGCAGGAGACGTGCCATGACGCACAATCCGATCCGTCCCTGGCGCAACATCGACCGCCGCAAGTCCCGGCAGATCCATGTCGGCAAGGTGCCTGTCGGAGGCGACGCACCGATCTCGGTGCAGACGATGACCAACACGCCGACGACCGACGCGAAGGCCACGATCGAGCAGATCCGGCGCTGCGCTGTCGCGGGCGCGGATATCGTCCGCGTCTCCACCCCCGACGAGGACAGCACCCGGGCATTGCGCGAGATCGTCGCGGAAAGCCCTGTCCCGATCGTCGCCGACATCCATTTCCACTATCGCCGCGCGATCGAGGCGGCCGAGGCGGGTGCCGCCTGTCTGCGCATCAACCCGGGCAACATCGGCAGCGCGCAACGCGTCCGCGAGGTGATCCGGGCCGCCCGCGACCACGGCTGTTCGATCCGCATCGGGGTCAACGCCGGCAGCCTGGAGAAGCATCTGCTGGACAAATACGGCGAGCCCTGTCCGGAGGCGATGGTCGAAAGCGGGCTCGACCATATCCGCATCCTGCAGGACAATGACTTTCACGAATTCAAGATCAGCGTGAAGGCGTCCGACGTGTTCCTCGCCGCCGCCGCCTATCAGCAGCTGGCCGAGGCGACCGACGCGCCGATCCATCTGGGCATCACCGAGGCCGGGGGGCTGGTCTCCGGCACGGTCAAGTCGGCCATCGGACTCGGCAGTCTGCTCTGGGCGGGGATCGGCGACACCATCCGCGTCAGCCTTTCGGCCGATCCGGTCGAGGAGGTAAAGGTCGGATTCGAGATCCTGAAGTCGCTTGGCCTGCGACACCGCGGGGTGACGATCATTTCCTGCCCGTCCTGCGCCCGGCAGGGGTTCGACGTGATCCGCACCGTCGCGATCCTCGAAGAGCGTCTGGCGCATGTGACAACGCCCTTGTCGTTGTCGATCATCGGCTGCGTGGTCAATGGCCCGGGCGAGGCGTTGCTGACCGACATCGGCTTCACCGGAGGTGGCGCGGGCAAGGGGATGGTCTATCTTGCCGGCCGCCAGAGCCACACCATGGGCAACGAACGGATGATCGACCATATCGTCGAGCTGGTCGAGGCGAAGGCTGCCGAACTGGCCGCTGCCGGGTCGGACCGGGCCGCTGCCGAATAGGCTGCAAGCCCCGGCGGTCCGCAACTGTTCGGCCGAAGCGTCCGGATGGACGCGGCGCGGGTGCCGGCAAAGACCGACCGTCGCACCGTCCGAATTCGGATCGTATGGCGGCGGCCAATCGCCGCGCCCTTCACACGCTTGTTTTCAGAGGGTTATGGCTCCGGCGGTAGGAAAACCTATTGTGCCGCAAGCCAAGGAATATCAAGCTTTCTAGCTACTTGCGCCGAGCCCCATCGTGTCGCGTGTATCGTCAGCGGGTTTCGCGTGTATGCGAGCGCATGGTGACATAGACCGCAAGAATTGCAAATCCCGGAACATTCCGGCGGAAAATTCTGTCAGGCAGGGATCAAACTCCAGTGCCGCGCAATGCCCCCGTGCCCCCCCTTTCACCTTCGCAAGTTGGGTGACGTTGTCCTGAAGGTGGGCTGGCGTTGCGGTTAAGGTTCGCGGCTTCAAGCACAAGCGGGTAGCAGGCTGGCGGGCCGCTGGGTTGGGGCGCCTCTCGATTGCAGCCCCTTCGACACCCGGCCCGGCTAACGCTGCTACTTCTCCTCCTGTCCTGCAGGGCTTGCTCTATTGAGACGTCTCAGAGGGTGTGGAAATCTGTCTCAAAAGAGTGGTCTTGACAAACTGAGACAATGCCCGCGCCTCAGTCCAAGACCTTTTGAGACACTTTGGGGCTCTGCCATGTCGAACGAACTTGCCACCAATCGCTCTCCCGGTAGCCTTGTCGGCTATGCCCGGACCTCTACCCATGACCAGACTGCCGGAATGGAGGCGCAAGAACGTGAGCTGACTACCGCAGGGTGTATCCGTATTTTTCGCGAACAGGTCTCCTCGGTCGATGTGACGAGGCGGGAGGCGTTGGCGGAAGCGCTGGCATGGCTGCGACCCGGTGATACCCTCGTAGTTACAAAATTGGATCGGTTGGCGCGGTCGGTGGGTAACCGCCCGGTTGGCACCGCGGTTGATCAGGCGGCCTCGACCTGAGCGACGGCGACCGGTGTCCAGTTCCACGGC
>JBKBMT010000106.1:0-6905 GCA_046295655.1 Gemmobacter sp.
GGCAGGGCACATGGACTATGCCCGGGCGATCCGCGCGAAGCTTCTGCGCGAACTCACCGTCCCGTCGAGCTGAGCCCTCGGGGCACAACCGACGCCGGAAATTTGGGCGGTCTGGCCCCTTCCCTTCGAGGGCAAAACCCCTATGCTGACCGGGTCAGCGAAAGGACGGGCGATGGCGCGCGGCATCGACTATGGCAACCTGATGCACCGGGCGATGCGCGACCTGATCCGGCAGGTTCTGGCCGATGTCGCAGAGAACGGACTGCCCGGAGCCCACCACTTCTTCATCACCTTCGACACAACCCATCCCGACGTCGCGATGGCGGACTGGCTCCGCAGCCGCTATCCGTCCGAGATGACGATCGTCATCCAGCACTGGTACGAAAATCTCGAGGTCAATCACGATGGCTTCTCGATCACCCTGAACTTCGGCAACCAGCCCGAACCGCTGTACATCCCGCTCGACGCGTTGCGCACCTTCGTCGATCCCTCCGTCGAGTTCGGACTGCGCTTCGAGACCCACGAGGCCGAGGATGACGACGGGGAAGAGGACGAAGCCGGTGCCGGCGATCCGCCGCACCGCGAGGCCGAGGTCGTGAGCCTCGACAAGTTCCGCAAGTAGGCGGACCGGCCAGGGACGCGCGGCTTGTATGTGCCACCCCACTTCGCCGAACTGGACCGCGACGAGATCGCCGCCATCGTCGCCGCGGCACCGCTGGCCTGCGTGGTGGCACAGACCGCGCAGGGGCTCGTGGCCAATCACATCCCGCTGCTGGCCGATGCGGACGGATCGCTGGTCGGCCATGTCGCGCTGGCGAACGACATGCACCGGGTGGTTGCCGACGGGCAACCGGTGCTGGCGGTGTTCCGCGGCGCCGATGGCTATGTGTCGCCCAACTACTACCCCTCGAAGGCGGAACATCACCGACATGTGCCGACCTGGAACTACGAGGCGGTGCACATGGCGGGCAAGATCGTCTTCCGGCACGACGACCGCTCGAAGCGGGCTGCCGTCGGGCTGCTGACCCGCCATCACGAGCGGCGGCTGAACGGCGATGCCGCCTGGCGCATGGCCGATGCGCCGCGCGACTGGATGGAGACGATGCTGGCCGCGATCGTCGCCTTCCGCATCGCGGTGACGCAGGTGATCGGCAAGGCCAAGCTGAGCCAGAACCGCGACGGCCGCGACCATGCCGGCGCCGTGGCCGGAATGCGCGCGTCGGGGCAGGACGCGGTGGCCGGGCGCATGGCTCGCAGACTGGCGCGGGACGGCTGACCGCGTCTGTATACCACCGTATGCCGATTGATTTCCCGCGGCACGTGATCTATCCGGTCGGCGCAGCATTTCGAGGAGACGCCCCATGACCGCAACCCGCACCGAAACCGACAGCTTCGGCCCCCTCGAGGTTCCTGCCGACAAGTACTGGGGTGCGCAGACGCAGCGCTCGATCGGCAACTTCCGCATCGGCTGGGAGCGGCAGCCGGTCGCCATCATCCGGGCGCTGGGGGTGATCAAGAAGGCCTGCGCACTGGTCAACAAGGCCCAGGGCGACCTGGCGCCGGAACTGGCCGATGCGATCGCCGCCGCCGCGACCGAGGTGATCGAGGGCAGGTTCGACGACAACTTCCCCCTCGTGGTCTGGCAGACCGGGTCGGGGACGCAGTCGAACATGAACGCCAACGAGGTGATCTCGAACCGGGCCATCGAGATGCTGGGCGGGACGATGGGCTCGAAGAAACCTGTCCACCCCAACGATCACGTCAACATGGGCCAGTCCAGCAACGATACCTTCCCCACCGCGATGCATGTCGCGATCGGGATGATGACCCGCGACGTGCTTCTGCCCGGGCTGGAAAAACTCGCCGCTGCGCTTGAGGCCAAGTCGGCCGAGTTCGCAGGCATCATCAAGATCGGCCGCACGCATACCCAGGACGCGACGCCCCTGACGCTCGGCCAGGAGTTCGGCGGCTATGCGCATCAGGTCAGGAAGGGGATCGAACGGGTGAAGGCCTGCCTGCCCGACATCTACGAGCTGGCCCAGGGCGGCACTGCCGTCGGCACCGGGCTGAACACCCGCAAGGGCTTTGCCGAGCGGGTCGCGGCCGAGATCGCCGCGATCACCGGCCTGCCCTTCGTCACCGCGCCGAACAAGTTCGAGGCGCTGGCCGCGCACGATGCGATGGTGATGTTCTCGGGCGCGCTCAAGACCGTGGCGGCGAGCCTGTTCAAGATCGCGAACGACATGCGGCTTCTGGGTTCCGGGCCGCGGTCGGGGCTGGGCGAACTTATCCTGCCCGAGAACGAGCCGGGTTCGTCGATCATGCCCGGCAAGGTCAACCCGACCCAGGCCGAGGCGCTGACGATGGTCTGCGCGCATGTCATGGGCAACGACGCCGCGGTGGGCTTCGCCGGCAGCCAGGGCCATTTCGAGCTGAACGTCTACAACCCGATGATGGCCTACAACGTGCTTCAGTCGATGCAGCTTCTGGGCGATGCGGCGGCAAGCTTCACCGACAACATGGTGGTGGGCACCGAGGCCAACATCCCGCGGATCGAGAAGCTGATGAAGGAAAGCCTCATGCTGGTCACGGCGCTGGCCCCCCATATCGGCTATGACAACGCGACCAAGGTGGCCAAGACCGCGCACCGCAACGGCACGACGCTGCGCGAGGAGGCGATCGCGCTCGGCTTCGTCGATGGCGAGACCTTCGACAGGATCGTGCGGCCCGAGGACATGATCGGCCCGAAGGACTGATCGCGACGGAAGGTTCCCCTTGCCCGCAACCAGATCCGGCCCATAGTCTTTGCCATCGCGACCGGGGGGAGACATGCGGATCAGGGGCGTGATCGCGGCGGCGGTTGCCGCAACGTTGCTCGTTTCGGGCGGGGCGGATCGCGCGGTGGCTGCGTCCCACGATGCGCTGCATGTGTTCGGCGACAGTCTGAGCGATCCGGGCAATCTCTTCGCCCTCACCGGTGCGGCCGGGCCCTGCCCTGTCTTCACCTGCCCGCTGCCGCCGTCGCCGCCCTATTTCGCCGGTCGCACGTCGAACGGTCCGGTCTGGGCGGACTATGTGGCGGCGGATTTCGCGGCACGCGGGCTGCCGGTCGGGAATTACGCATTCGCTTACGGGCGGGTGATCTCGCCCGGCGGGACGCCGGACCCGGCAGAACCCGCAACTGTGCTGCCGATCAACCTTGAACACCAGATCGGCCGGTTCATCGCCGAAACCGGCGGCACCGTCGGCCCGCGAGCGGTCGCGATCCTGTGGGCGGGGGCGAACGACGCCCTGAACATTGTCGGGCAGACGGCCGGGGCGATCGCGGGAGGGGCCGATCCCGCGGCGGCCAGTGCGGCCGCCGTTGCGGCAGCGCAGGGCGTCGCGGCGGCATTGGGCGAGGCGGCGCAGATCCTGCGCGCGACGGGTCTTCGGAACCTGGTGGTGATGAACCTGCCGGAACTGGGGCAGACACCGCTGTTTGCCGGAAATCCGGGCGGGCAGGCGCTGGCCAGTCTCGTTGCCGGTGCGTTCAACGCGGCGCTTGCGCTTCAGCCGTTCGAAGGGCTGAACGTGACCCGGCTCGACATCGCCGCGCTGTTTGCCGATCTGGTCGCCAATCCCGCCGCCTACGGCGTCTCGTCGCTCGATGCCTGCTTCGATCCGGCGGATCCGGCGGCCGGGTTCTGCCCCGACCCGAACGACCGCGCGTTCTTCGACATGCTCCACCCCAGTGCGCCGATCCACGCCCGGATCGCGGCCGAAGTGCGCGCCGTGGTGGCCCCGGTGCCGCTGCCGGCCGCGGGCTGGCTGCTCATGGCGGCGCTGGGCGGCATCGCGCTGCATCGGCGGCGCGGATGAGCGACGGCGTCGTCAATCTCAACAAGGCGCGCAAGGCGCGCGCGCGGGCCAAGGCGCGGGCAGAGGCCGACGCGAATGCCTTGAAATTCGGCCGGTCCAAGGCGCAGAAGGCGCTGGACCTTGCGCGCGAGCGCAAGGCGAAGGCGGAACTCGACGCCCATCGCCGGCCCGACGACTGAGCCACCATGCCGCGACCCGAGAAGCATTCGCTGACCCTGCGGGGGCACCGGACCTCGGTCTCGCTGGAGCCCGAGTTCTGGGCCGCCCTGCGCGAGATCGCCGCCGCGCGGGGGACTACCGTGAATGCGCTGGCCGCCGAGATCGACGCCGCGCGCCGCGACGATATCGGCCTTGCGGGCGCGATCCGGGTCCACGTCCTGGAGCATTTCCGCGGCAACAGGCCGGGCGCTGACCCTGCATCTGGACACGGCCGGTGACAGGCTCACCGCATCTGGTGCGGACCGACGAGCCTGTTGCCTGTTATCCACATGCAGGACGGCCCACAACCCCCTGAATCTTGCAATGTTGCGGCCTTTCCTGCACAGTCTGCGACAATAAGGGCAGAAATAGACCCGAAACGGGGCGCACAAGACCCCCGGGCAGCGTGATCGGAGAGGCAGGTCACATGAGAAGCAGATTGTTTTGTCAGGCCAGCCTGATCGGGCTCGCCGTCGCGCTGGGCAGTGCGACAACCGCCGCGGCGGAAGCCGTGCGGGTCATGCGGGGGGCGCCATCCTCGGCTCTGCAGGTTCCCATGAACCGGGCGGTGGTCGTCGAAAGCGACACGCCCTTTGCCGAATTGTCGATCGCCAATCCGGGGATCGCGGACATCTCGACCCTGTCCGAGCGTTCGATCTACGTCCTTGGCAAGACGCCGGGGCGCACGACGCTCACGCTCCTGTCCGGCGACGGGCGGCTGATCTCGAACATCGATGTGCATGTCACCCCGGACATCGCCGAGTTCAAGGAGCGGCTGCGCCAGATCCTGCCCGGGGAGAACATCGAGGTGCGCACAGCCAACGACGGCATCGTGCTGTCGGGGGTCGTGTCCTCGACCGTCCGCATGGACCGCGCGCTGGACCTGGCCGAACGCTACGCCCCGCGCCGGGTCTCGAACCTGATGAGCGTGGGCGGCACGCAGCAGGTGATGCTCAAGGTCCGCTTCGCCGAGATGCAGCGGTCGGTGTCGAAGAACCTGTCGGCAAGCCTGGGCGTCCGGTCCACGTCGAACACGGTGGGCGGCGTGATCGGAACCGGCAACTTCACCGGCACCGGCGCGATCAACAACGCGTTCAACGGCGGCACCTTCCCGATCCGGCCGGATTCGAGCGGGGCAATGGGCCTGGGCTTCAGCGCCGGCAGCCTGCAGTTCGCGGTGCTGCTCGAAGCGCTCGAGGCCAAGGGCGTCGTCCGCACCCTGGCGGAGCCGAATCTCACCGCCCTGTCGGGGCAGGAGGCCAAGTTCCTCGCCGGCGGCGAATATCCGATCCCGGTCCTGAACGACGACGGCATATCGATCAGCTACAAGCCGTTCGGGGTGGAACTGAACTTCACGCCCCGGGTCGTCGACGGCGATATCATCAACCTGGTGATCAACGCCGCGGTCTCGGCGATCGACGCCAGCGTGACGGTGCAGAACGCCGGATTCGCCGTCAACGCCTTCAAGCGGCGCGAAACCTCGACCACTGTCGAACTGCGCGACGGCGAGAGCTTTGCGATTGCGGGGCTTCTGCAGGACGATTTCCGCAACCTGAAGGGTCAGGTGCCATGGCTGGGCGACATCCCTGTGCTTGGCGCGCTGTTCCGGTCAGCCGACTACGAGCGTGCGCAGACCGAACTGGTGATCATCGTGACGCCGCATCTGGTCACGCCGACCCGCGGCGAGGCGCTGGCATTGCCGACCGACCGGGTCCGCCTGCCGACCGAGCGGGAGTTCTTCCTGTTCGGCAAGGTCGCCGGCGACAAGGCCCCCCGCGGTGCGGCGGGCGAGGTGGCGCGGCAGGATTTCACCAGCCCCTACGGCTATGTGATGGAGTGAGGCGATGCGCAGACTTCACAGCCTGACGGCCGTGGTGGCGCTGGTGGCGCTTGCGGCCTGCACCGACCGCGAGATCGGATCCGACGTCGATGGCGGCCATTTCGGCAACGCCACCATGAACAACACGCTGATCCAGTCGGGACAGCGCGACTATGTGATGGCGCTGGGCACCCGCTTTGCCCAGGAGGTGCCGACCACCGTCAACTTCGAATTCGACTCGGCGGTTCTGGACGCAGAGGCGCAGGCAATCCTGCGCCGGCAGGCCGACTGGATCCGGCAGTTCCCCGAGGTGCGGTTTCGTGTCTACGGTCACACCGACCTCGTCGGCTCGGCCGCCTACAACAAGCGGCTGGGCATGCGTCGGGCGCAGGCGGTCGTGCACTTCCTGACCACCCAGGGGATCAGCCGGTCGCGGCTCGAGGCGGTGGTGTCATTCGGCCAGACCCGGCCGGTCATCCCGACGCCGGAACCCGAGCGCGCGAACCGGCGCACGGTCACCGAGGTGACGGGATTCGTGAAGCGGCATCCCACGGTGCTGAACGGCAAGTATGCCGAGGTCATCATGCGCGAATACGTCAAGAGCGCCGAGCCCTTCCACCCACGCATCCAGATCCAGCAGAGCCAGGTCAACCCGTCCGAGTAATCCGGGTCCGAAAATTTCCACGGCGCGCCCTTTCCCCGAAGGGCGCGCCGAAATGTTGAGAAATACGAACAATAACGGTTTTTTTCCCAATTCTCGCCACCATTGGCCAACAGCTTGTCGTCAATCGAGAGCAGTCGCGCGGCGGACAACCGCGCGGGGCGTGTCGGCAAGGCATCTGACGGGACCAGCGCGTGACGAGCAAGAACGCACCCCAGGATCCGAACCGGCCCGGCCCCGATCAGAAAGGGACCGAGACGATGAGCAGCGTTGCAGCACTTTCTCCCGAACCGGCGCCGATCCTCGCCTGCACGATTTCGCGGGACGTGCAGAATTTCGAAGTCCTGATCGAGGACATGGAAACCG
>JBKBMT010000107.1:0-6773 GCA_046295655.1 Gemmobacter sp.
ATCCGCCCGCTCGGTATCGCCGAAAAGGTTGGTCAGCTTGGTCGAGAACCAGACCCTTTCGAGGAACAGGAAGCCCACGAACAGGATGATCAGCACGGTGGCCGACAGGACGTTGCCTGCCTGCCCGGCCGCGGTCCGCAGATAGTCGCCGACCCGGATCTGCTGGAGCGAGTTCAGAACCGCCGCCTCCACGTCCTCGCCCAGCCAAGAGAACAGCTCGGCCACCGCGCGCTGCGAAGGGTCGGCATACTGCATGATCGTGAACACCACCGTGTTCGCCTGGGTCAGGATCAGGGCCGAAAGCGACAGCAGGACCGAGGCGATGAGCAGCACGGCGATGACGCTTGCCGCCGCGACCGAGAACCTGGCACCAAGGATCGAGACGCGCGAGAAATAGCCGATCGCATCGGCCGTGAGGCTGAACAGGATGATCGCGATGGCAAGCGAGATCAGCAGGAATTTCGCCTGCACCAGAAGGAACAGGACGATGGCGAAGGCGATGATGCCCAGAAACCAGGTCTGCAGCCGGCCCGGTTCCTCGGCCGGACGGTCCGGCAGATGCTCGGCCGGCGTCGAACCGGCCTCATGCAGCGGGTCGTGCGAGGTCATCGCGGCAGCGGCTCCTGGGTTCCGGGGCTCGCGCGGACAGTAGGCAAGCCGGCCGGGTGGATCAAGCCTCGAGCGCTGCCGCGTCGCTCAGCCGCGGGCCAGTTCGGTCGCGCCGGTCTCGCGCAGGGCGCGCAGGTCGTCGATCGCGGCCTGCAGCTCGGCCTTCTGCTGCTCCAGCACCGAAAGCTGCCGGTCGGCCAGTTCGATCCAGGCGCGCATCTGGGCCTCGGTCCCCTTCTTCTCGTAGATCTCCAGCCATTGCCGGATCTCCTCGAGGCTGAAGCCGAACCGGCGGCCGCGCAGGATCAGCGTCATGCGCGCCACCTCGCGCGGCCCGTAGAACCGCGCCCGACCATCCTTCAGCGGCCGCAGAAGCTCGATATACTCGTAATAGCGAAGCGTGCGCGGCGTCACGTCGAACTTCGCGCACATCTCCTTGAAGCTGAGCAAGGACTCGGTCATCCGCGCCTCCCTTCCTGCCAGCGTAGGATGCAACGGCGCCGGATTCAACGCGCCTTGCGGCCGGCGGTGCGGCGGGTATGAATGTGACGGCGGAAGGGGGCAGCGATGGCCGAAGGCAGGGACATCACGAAAACGGCCCGGCAGTTTGTCGAGGCAATTCCCCATGCCCGGGCGCTGGGCATGCAGGTTGACGACCACGGGCCCGGTCGGGTGCGGCTTTCCATGGCCTACGATCCGCGTTTCGTCGGCGATCCGGCAACCGGGGTGATCCACGGCGGCGCGGTTTCGGCGCTGCTGGATACCGCCTCGGGCGCTGCCGTCATGCTGCACCCCGATGCACAGGGCGGAACGGCCACGATCGACCTTCGGATCGACTATCTGCGGGCCGCGACGCCCGGGCATCGGATCAGCGCGGTCGCCGAATGCTATCACATGACGCGCACGGTCGCCTTCATCCGCGCGACCGCGATGGACGAGGACGAGACGCGGCCCGTGGCCACCGCGGCGGGCACCTTCTCGGTCGAGCCGGGGATGGGGGGACGACCCGCGTGAAGCGACCGAAACCCGAGCCGGTCCAGGTGGTCAAGCAGCGCCGCGATGCCGCGCTCCGGGCGCTGGTCAACGGCGTGCCCTACATCCAGTATCTCGGGATCGAGTTCGACCGCCGCGGCGACGAACTGACCGCGATCATGCCTTTCGACGAGAAGCTGATCGGCAATCCGCTGCTGCCCGCCCTTCACGGCGGGGCGACGGCGGCCTTTCTGGAAGTGACCGCGATCATCGAACTGGCCTGGGCGACGCTATGGGAAGAGATGGAGAAGGGCCGGCTGGACCCGACGACGTTGCATCCCACGCATCTGCCCCGGCTGCCCAAGACCATCGACTTCACGGTGGACTACCTGCGCTCGGGCCTGCCGCGCGACGCCTATGCCCGTGCGCGCGTGAACCGGTCCGGCCGCCGCTATGCCAGCGTCCATGTCGAGGCCTGGCAGGACAACCGGGCCCGGCTTTTCGCCCAGGCGACGGGTCATTTCCTGATGCCCCCGCGCGAGGCGTCCGGCGGGAATGGATGAGATAACGCACCGGCGGGTGCTGCGGATCGCCCTGCCGATCGTGCTGTCGAACGCCACGGTGCCGATCCTCGGGGCGGTCGATACGGGCGTGGTCGGCCAGATGGGGCAGGCGGCGCCGATCGGGGCCGTGGGGCTCGGTGCCATCATCCTGGCCTCGGTCTACTGGATCTTCGGCTTCCTGCGCATGGGCACATCGGGCCTTGCGGCGCAGGCCCACGGGGCGGGCGAGCGGGCCGAGACCGGGGCGATCCTGATCCGGGGGCTGGGCGTCGGGGCGCTGGCCGGCATCGGCTTCGTCGCGCTCCAGGCCCCGCTGGTCTGGGCTGCCTTCCGCATCGCCCCGGCCTCGGCAGAGGTCGAGGCGCTTACCCGCGCCTATCTGGAGATCCGCATCTGGGGCGCGCCGGCGACCATCGCGCTCTATGCCGTCACCGGCTGGCTCATCGCGCTCGAGCGGACCCGCGGGGTGCTGGTGCTGCAGCTCTGGATGAACGGGCTGAACATCCTGCTGGACCTGTGGTTCGTCCTTGGCCTCGGCTGGGGGGTGGAGGGTGTCGCCATCGCCACCCTGATCGCGGAATGGACGGGGCTCGCGCTGGGGCTCTGGCTGTGCCGCGCCGCCCTGCCGGTGCTGCGCGACAGGATCCGCATCCTGTCGCCCGGCCCGTTGCGGCGGATGTTCACCGTCAACCGCGACATCATGATCCGGTCGGTCCTGCTGCAGGGCAGCTTCACCAGCTTCCTGTTTCTCGGCGCCGGGCTGGGCGATGTGACGCTGGCGTCGAACCAGGTTCTCCTGCAGTTCCTCGAGATCACCGCCTATGCGCTGGACGGCTTCGCCTTTTCCGCCGAAGCGCTGGTCGGGCAGGCGGTGGGTGCGCGCCGGCCGGCGGCGGTGCGGCGCGCCGCGATCCTGTCCTCGCAATGGGCGGTGGGCGGCAGCCTTGCGCTGGGACTGGCGTTCTGGCTCGCCGGCCCCGCGATCATCGACCTGATGGCGACCGCGCCCGAGGTTCGGCAGGAGGCGCGGCGGTTCCTGCCCTGGCTGGCCATCGGCCCGCTGATCGGGGTGGCAAGCTGGATGTTCGACGGCATCTTCATCGGCGCGACCCTGACGCGCGAGATGCGCAACGCAATGCTGGCCTCGGTCGTGCTCTATGCCGCGGCGGTGGTCCTGCTGCTGCCCGCCTTCGGCAATCACGGTCTCTGGGCGGCGCTGATGATCCTGAATGCGGCGCGCGGGGCGACGATGGCGGTCTATTACGGCCGGGCCGAGGCCAGCGCCCGCCCCGCCGCCGCCTGACCCGCAGTCACAGCCAGTCGCCCCGGCCCGAACCGGCGGCCTCGGCCGTCGATCCCATGCCGGCACGCGCCAGATGCGCGTCGAGCCCGCGCGCGATCTCGCCCACAAGCGACAGGCCGCCCCAGACCAGCGCCGAATAGACCTGCACCGCCGTCGCCCCGGCGCGGACCTTTTCCCACGCGTGCGCCGCATCGGATATCCCGCCGACGCCGATCAGGGGGATCCGGCCGTCGGTTGCCCGGTGGAATCGCGCCAGCACCCTGGTCGCGCGTTCGAACAGCGGCGCTCCCGACAGACCGCCGGCCTCGTCCCGCCGGGCAGACCGCAACCCCTCGCGCGATGTGGTGGTATTGGTCGCAACGATCCCGTCGAGTCCGGCCGCCAGCACGACCTCGGCAATCTCCTCGATCTCCTCGCCCGCAAGGTCGGGCGCAACCTTCAGGAACAGCGGCAGCGGCCGATCCAGTGCGGCGCGGGACTCGATCACCCGCGCCAGCAACGCCGACAGCGCCGCGCGCCCCTGAAGGTCGCGCAACCGCTCGGTATTGGGGGACGAGACGTTGACCGTGGCGAAATCGACATGCGCCCCGCA
Source organism: Gemmobacter sp. (assembly GCA_046295655.1). Taxonomy (GTDB): domain Bacteria; phylum Pseudomonadota; class Alphaproteobacteria; order Rhodobacterales; family Rhodobacteraceae; genus JBKBMT01. The sequence goes on from JBKBMT010000107.1 coordinate 4,040, forward strand.
GGCTGCCAGAACCGCCGCAAAATCGCCCGCGCGGTCCGGGCTGTCCTTGTTGGCGCCCAGGTTCAGGCCGACCGGAACGCTGCCGAGAGGCCGCGCCGCGAGCCGGGCGGCAATGGCCGCCACGCCGTCGTTGTTGAACCCGAAGCGGTTGATCACCGCCCGGTCCTCGGACAGGCGGAACAGCCGCGGGCGCGGGTTTCCCGGCTGCGGGCGCGGTGTGGCAGCGCCCAGCTCGACAAACCCGAATCCGGCCCTGCACAGCGCCGCGACGGCAACCGCGTTCTTGTCGTAGCCTGCCGCCAGCCCGACCGGGTTGACGAGCCCGAGCCCGGCAAGATCGACCGCAAGTCGCTGCCCCCGAACCGGCCCGCCCGGCAGCGGGACGATGCCCGCGCGCAGCGCGTGCAGCGACAGGTCGTGTGCGCGTTCGGGGTCCAGCCGGTGCAGAAGGGCAAGCCCGGCGCGCTCCAGCGCCCTCACCACACCCCCTCTGGGAAGATGTGCCCCGACGCACCCAGCGGAAGCGACTTGTCCCAGACCACATCCGCCATCCGAAGCTCGCGGTAAAGGTGCGGGAACAGATCGCCGTTGCGTGCCGGTTCCCAGCGCAGGTCGCGGCCAAGGGCGTCGGATTCGACCGCGACCAGCACCAGATCGCTCTCGCGCCCGAAGTGCCGTTCGGCCGTGGCGGCCACCTGGGCGGCCGTGGAGAAATGGATGAAGCCGTCTGACAGGTCCACCGGCGCGCCGAGGGTCCGCCCGGCGGCGCGGAAGGAATCCCATTCGGAGCGGCGGAAGATCTTGTATATCAGCATGCCTCTTCCTGCCCGATGCGTCGGGGCCGGTCAATGCCGGCCGCGGCCGCCGTCATGCGGACGTTGCACGTCGGACGTAGGCGCTGGATTGCGGCTTTGACAGCACCGCATCCGACCCTCAGACTGCCCCTGCCCGTCACCCGGAGGTAATCATGATCCGCTCGTTTCTCGCTTCGGTTGCCGCGCTTGCGCTGGGCGCAGGTGCCGCGGCCGCAGACTTCACGCTGCATGTGCTGCACATCAACGATTTTCACAGCCGGATCGAACCCATCACGCGGTTCGACAGCACCTGTTCCGCCGGCGACGATGCCGAGGGCAAGTGCTTCGGCGGCGTCGCGCGCCTTGCCACGAAGATCAACGAACTGCGCGACCGGCTGCGCGCCGAGGGGCAGAACGTGATCGTCCTCGACGCGGGCGACCAGTATCAGGGATCGCTGTTCTATTCGACCTACAAGGGTGCTGCCGAGATCGAGTTCATGAACCGCATCGGGTTCGATGCGATGGTTCTGGGCAACCACGAATTCGACGACGGACCCGAGGCGGTGTCCGAACTGCTGAACATGGCCGAGTTTCCGGTCATCGCGGGCAACCTCGACCTCAGCCAGTCGAACCTGCTTCGGGGCCGGGTTCCGCGCAGTGTCGTGCTCGATGTCGGGGGCAGGCAGGTCGGCATCGTATCGGCCCTGACCACCACAACCACCGAAATCGCAAGCCCGGGGCCGAGCGTCATCTTTCAGGACGAGATCGAAAGCCTGCGCGCGCAGGTTGCCGAACTTCAGGCGCAGGGGATCAGCAAGATCATCGCGCTGACCCATGTGGGGTTTTCGCATGATCTGGAGATCGCGGCCGCGGTCGAGGGTATCGACCTGGTGATCGGCGGCCATTCCCATACCTATCTGTCCGCCTCTGACCCGGCCCGCGCCGGCGCCTATCCGACCTGGGTCAGCCGCGAGGACGGAACCGCCGTTCCGGTGGTGCAGGCCTATGCCTACGGCAAGTATCTTGGTCATGTCGAACTCAGTTTCGACGCCGAGGGCAACCTGCTGCACGCCCAGGGGGACACGCTGCTGATCGACGCCTCGGTCGAGCCCGACCCGGAAATCGCCGCGCGGGTCGCCGAACTTGCCGGCCCGATCGACGAACTGAAGGCGCGTGTGGTGGCCGAGGCCGCCGGCGATATCGACGGCGACCGCGCGTCGTGCCGGCAGCGGGAATGCACGATGGGCAATCTGGTGGCGGAGGCGATGCTGGACCGGGTGCGCGACCAGGGCATCCAGATCGCCATCCAGAACGGCGGCGGGCTGCGCGCCTCGATCCAGGCGGGGCCGGTCACGATGGGCGACGTTCTCACCGTCCTGCCGTTCCAGAACACGCTGTCCACCTTCCGGGCGAAGGGCGCGACCATCCTTGCCGCGCTGGAGAACGGGGTAAGCCAGCTTGACGAAGGCGCGGGCCGGTTCGCCCAAGTGGCCGGGCTGAAATACACCTTCGATCCCTCCGCCCCGGTCGGTCAGCGGGTGTCCGAGGTGATGGTGCGGGACGGCGATGCCTGGGTGCCGCTGGATCCCGAGGCGATCTACGGCGTGGTCTCGAACGACTATGTCCGCAAGGGAGGCGACGGCTTCCGCATGTTCGCGACCGAGGCGATGGATGCCTACGACTACGGCCCGGACCTCGCCGATGTGACGGCCGAATACATGGCCCGGGTCGGACCGTACACCCCCGCGCTGGACGGCCGGATCACGCGGCGCTGAGAGGTGATGCGGCTCCGGGCGCCCCGGCGCCCGGATCTGCTTGACGGGGCACGAATTCGGCTGTTCATCCGTCTTGGCGTCCGTCTCGGGCGAAACTTGTGAAAGGACTGGCGGATGCAGAGCTGGCTCGAGTATGCGTCCTACATGCCGCACGGCTATTGCCTG
>JBKBMT010000108.1:0-6762 GCA_046295655.1 Gemmobacter sp.
CGCCCGGAAGACCCTCGCGGCGAGCAGCAGCCGGCCTGCGGGGGTATCGGCCTCGGGGCGAAGGCCATGCACTGCCGCGCGCCGCTCCGGCGCGGCGCGCGTGGCCGCCTGCGAGGTGCGTCGCGCGATCGAACTGATCCGGGCCGACGATCCGCAACGCGTCCGCGCCTTCAGCGATCAGGGTGCCGCCGTGGTTCGGGCGCTCGGGACGGCCGAAATCGACCTCGTCCGCGCTGTCGGCATCCGAAACGGGCCGTCACACCGCTTGATCGACCTGCCGCAGGATGCCCCGCGACCTGCGGAACCGTCGCGGCTGCCTTCCGGCCCGCTCCGGACAGTGCGGCGCAGGATCTCGTCGTAGGAGGCCTGAAGGATCGGCGGCCCGGCAATGCCGACGGCCCCCGCGCCTCGACGGGCCGGGGCGGCTCAGGATGTCGGAAAGAACGTTTCGGCCTCCTGCCATCCGGGCAACGCCCGCATCCGGTCCAGCCAGCCGCGCATCGCCGGCGTCGGCGCGGCCCCGGCCCGGTCGTGCCACTGGGCATAGCCGGCGACGCAGACATCGGCGATCGTCGGTGCGTGCCCCAGCAGGAACGGCCCCGCCCCCAGCAGCCGGTCGAACCGGGCCTGATCCACGGCAAGGCGCATGCGCAACCAGTCCACGGCACCGGGCGGCCAGCCCCGGCCCCCGACCCGCCGGTGTTCGATCAGCTGCGGAAGGCACATGCCCATGCGGTTCGCCTCCCACAGCAGGATCTCGCGCGCCCGGCGCATCGTCACCGGATCCGCGCCGCCCAGCCGCCCGGTGCGCGCCGCGATCTCGTGCAGGATGGACCCGGACTGGACCAGAACCTCGCCCTCGGCCGTGACCAGACACGGAACCTCGGCGAAGGGGCTCGCGGCCAGGAAATCGGCCGGCCGCGACGCCGGATCGGCCCAGATATCGACCCGCCGCCGGTGGTGCGAGACCCCGGCAAGCGACAGCGCGAGCGCCACCTTGAAGGCGTGGCCCGACTCGGGATGTCCGTAAAGCATCGAACCCTGCATCGCCCGTCCTTCCGCCCGCCGCCCGCGGCAGGCTTGCCGGGCGGCGGCGGGCAAGTCAATGATCCGCCCTCGGGCGCCGGCCGTATCAGCAACGACGAAACCATTGGACGGGCGCGCCGCACCGCCCATATTGATCGGGTGCGGCTTCTTGGGGGACCAGCCATGAACATCCACACGCCCGACATGGACCGCCGGCCGACGCGGGACGAGGCCGAGGCCGCCCTTGCCATCCTGCGTCAATGGGCCGGACGCGCCTCTGACCACGAGATCGCGGCGCTCGACCCGCGCGTGGGGGGGCTCCTGCCCGAGGCCTGGCCCGCCCTGAGCCGCCACTACCCGGCCGACTTCCGCCCCGAAGCGGCCTATCTGGCCGGCATGCCCGACCTTCAGAACGGCCCCGCCAGCCTTATCGTCGGCGCCCGCCAGACGATCCAGCATGTCGGGATCTCCAACTTCCGCCTGCCGATCCGCTATCGCACCCGCGACAACGGCGACCTGACGCTGGAAACCTCCGTGACCGGCACCGTCAGCCTCGAGGCCGGGCGGAAGGGGATCAACATGAGCCGGATCATGCGCTCGTTCTACGCTTATTCCGAACGGACGTTCAGCTTCGGCGTGATCGAGGCGGCGCTCGACGACTACAAACGCGATCTCGACAGTTTCGACGCCCGCATCCAGATGCGCTTCTCCTTCCCGATGAAGGTCGGCTCGCTGCGGTCGGGGCTTTCGGGCTGGCAGTATTACGACATCGCGCTGGAACTGGTGGATCGCGGCGGGCAGCGCATCAGGATCATGCACCTCGACTATGTCTATTCCTCGACCTGCCCCTGCTCGCTCGAACTCAGCGAACATGCCCGCCGGGTCCGCGGACAGCTTGCAACGCCCCATTCCCAGCGCTCGGTCGCCCGGATCTCGGTGGCGCTGACCGGACCCGAGGTGCTGTGGTTCGAGGATCTGGTGGAACTTGCCCGCGACGCGGTGCCCACCGAAACCCAGGTCATGGTCAAGCGCGAGGACGAACAGGCCTTTGCCGAGCTCAACGCGGCGAACCCGATCTTCGTCGAGGACGCGGCGCGCTCGTTCTGCGCCGTGCTGAAGGCCGATCCGCGGATCGGCGACTTCCGGGTTCTGGCCAGCCATCAGGAAAGCCTGCACAGCCACGACGCGATCAGCGTGCTGACCGAGGGCGACACATTCGCGACCACCAGCCTCGACCCGCGGCTCTTCGCCTCGCTCGTGCACGCAGGCTGAACCCGCACGCCGGCGGTTGACAGGCCGGGCGGGCCGCGCGAACGCTCGGCCATGTTCGATCTGCGCCCCGTCGGCTATATCATCGGCCTGCTGACTGCCGCCCTGGGCGTGGCCATGCTGTTCCCGATGATGCTGGACTGGCTCGCGGGCAACGATCACTGGCAGAGCTTCTTCGAATCGGCCGCGATCACGCTGCTGTCCGGTGTCCTGCTGGCGCTGGCCTGCGCCAACGCGCGGCACCGGTCGCTGACCCTGCGCGACAGCTTCATCCTGACCACGGGGGTCTGGATCGCGCTGCCCTTCTTCGGCGCGCTGCCCTTCATCCTCGGCGAACCGCGCGCCAGTCTGACCGACGCGCTGTTCGAGGCCATGTCGGGCATGACCACCACCGGCTCCACCGTGTTCGTCGGTCTCGACAACCTGCCGATGGGCACCAACCTGTGGCGCGGCATCCTGCAATGGCTGGGCGGGCTGGGCATCGTCATCGTCGCGCTGATCTTCCTGCCGGCGATGAAGGTCGGCGGGATGCAGTTCTTCCGCAGCGAGGGGTTCGACACCCTGGGCAAGGTGCTGCCCCGGGCGCTGGATATCTCGGCCGGGCTGGTGCAGGTCTATGTCGTCCTGACGCTGCTTTGCGCGATCGCCTACTGGGGCCTCGGCATGACCGGCTTCGAGGCGGCGGTGCACGCCATGACGACGATCGCGACCGGCGGGTTTTCCACCTCGGACGATTCCTTCGCGCGATTCGTCGGCCCGATGGAATATGCCAGCGCCCTCTTCATGATCCTCGCGACCCTCCCCTTCATCCGCTACCTCCAGCTCATGCAGGGGTCGGTGCGCCCCCTGCTCAGGGATTTCCAGGTGCTGACATATCTGCGCTGGCTCGGCTATGCCGTCGCCGCGGTGCTTGTGCACCGCGTCGCGGTCCAGGGGGCCGAGCCGGTCGCGGCGCTGCGCGAGATCGTGTTCCACGTCGTCTCGATCATGACCGGCACCGGCTACAGCAGCGTCAGCTTGACGGGCTGGGGCGATTTCAGCTTTGTCGTCCTCATGATGGTCGGCTTCATCGGCGGCTGCACCTCCTCGACCGGCTGCTCGATCAAGGTGTTCCGCTACATGGTGATGTTCGAGGCGATCCGCACCCAGATCCGCCGCCTGCTGTCCCCGAACGCGGTGCTGCCGGTGCGGTTGGGCAGACGGGTCGTCGAGGCGGACGTGATCAATTCGGTGATCGTGTTCTTCACCGTCTTCGTGCTCAGCTACGGCGTGCTGGTGATCGCCCTGTCGATGACCGGGCTCGATTCGCTCACCGCGCTGACGGCGGCCTGGACCGCGATCGCGAACATCGGTCCTGCCTTCGGGCCCGAGGTGGGCAGCACCGGCGCGATGGACGGTTTTCCCACCTCGGCCAAATGGCTGATGATCTTCGGCATGCTTGTCGGCCGGCTGGAGATCCTGTCGGTCTATGTGCTGTTCACCGTCCGCTTCTGGGCCCGCTGACCGGGCCGGCCCGGAACGCGATCATCCCGAACCATCCCGAACCGATCGAGTCACGGGGCTTCCCGCCGCCGGCGGCGAAGATCGCGCGCTAGCGCCAGCACGACACCTGCGCCACCATCGCATTGCCGACCTCGGTCAGCGCCTCGGGCGGCAGCATCGACGACCGCTCGCCGCCGGCCAGCGGCACTCCGCCCTCGCCCAGGCGGCCCGCCAGACGCTCGACCGGCAGCATGAAGGCCAGATCGGCGGGCAGCACCCGCCCCGCCATCTCGGGCTGCGGCAGCAGCATCCCGACCACTGCCCCGGTCAGGTCCAGCACCGGACCGCCGGCATCGCCCGGCAATGCGGCAAGGCGCAGCTGGGCCGCCGGCGGCTGCACGCCCGGCGCCTCGGCCGCCTCGAAGGTGCCGAAGGTCAGCGACGGCTGCGCCAGCGCGCCACCGAAGGCAAAGCCCGCCACGGCGACCTCGGCCGAGGCCCGCGGCAGACCGGCCGCGAGCACCGCATGGCCGCGCGGCGCCACCGCGGTCCGCGGCCGCAGATAGGCGACGCCGGCCTCGGCATCGGCAAAGACCGGCTCCACCTCGGTGCCGCCGTCGATGGTGATCCGTCCGCAGCCCAGCGCCGCATCCGCCGCCGTCACCAGCCCGCCGCGCGGATCGACGAAGAAACCGGTCCGCACCACGGCCGGCCGCGCGATCTCGGTCCCGCTCAGCATCGCCAGCCGGTCGGCATCGGCAAGCGGCACGAGGCCGGGGTCCAGCGCCCGGTTGCCGATGCCGCGGAACGAGGCGCGCATCGCCGGCAGCACCCGCGCCATCCGGCCCGCATCGGCGGTGCGCCAGATCAGCATGAAACCCTTGACCAGCCCGCCTTCCAGTTCCGCATAGGTAAAGCTTTCCAGCTGCGGATTGCGTCCCGAGATCTCGAAGGCGCGGCCGCGCATCCCGCGCGCCCCGTCCCGCGGCACCACATCGAGCGTCTGGAGCGTGTCGTACAGTGCCTGCAAGGTGGACTGGTCGCCCGGCTGGCTGATCAGCAGCACCCGCACCCCGCTGCCGTCGCGCTCGTCGTATTTCGCGAAGGGCGGCTCGTAGCGGTCGAAGGCGACCAGCCCCAGCGGCAGGTCGATCTCGATCCCCGCCTCCTCGTCCCGCACCCGTTCCAGCCCGATCTCTGCCAACGCCTCCCGCCAGGCGGCGACCAGCGCCGCGCGCTGCGAGGGCGTCAGGAAGCCGGTCTCCTCGGCCCCCCGCGCCGTCTGCCAGGCGCCGATCGCGGCGCGGGTGCCGGGGCCGAAGGCGCCGTCGATCGCGGCGGAATAGTGCCCGAACCATTGCAGCGCGGTCTGGATCTCCTGCCGCTCGGCGCGGGTCAACCCGGCATCGTCGCGGCGCGCATCGGCCAGCGTCTCGACCGGCGCGGCGGGGACGGCAGGCGCCGGGGCCGCAGGTGCGGGGGCGGGCGGTGCCGCGGCTGCCTCGGGCACGGCCGGTCGGGCAGGGACGGCCGGCGCGTCCGGCACCGCAAGCGGCCAGAACTGGCGGCGGAAGTTGCGGCCGTCGGCCACGAAACTGTCGCCTGGCACCATCCGTTCGCGCAGCAGCTCGGCCAGCCGTGCCGCCGCCGCGCCCGGATCCTGAGGGCCCAGCACGATCGCATACCAGCCAGAGGACAGGGCAAAGCCCGCCACGTCGTCGAAGGCCCCGGCATAGGCCCGCGCCCGCGCCTCGGCCTCGCGCAGGGTCGGCTGCGCCTCGATCTGGACCCAGGCGACGCCCTGTGCCCCCGCGCCGCCCGCAAGGCCCAGCACCAGCGCGACCCAGACCGAAGCAATCCGTTGCAACATGCCCTTCCAGCCTCCGAAAACCCGCCGCCCGACCCTAACCGCCCGGCCGGGCCGCGGCACCTCAAATCCGCGCGGGGTCCTGCGCCGCATTGACCCGCCGGGGCCTTCTGCCTATGCAGGGCGCGCTTTTCAAGGGGCAGCCGCCCGAGAGGTTCATCCGATGCCCGAACCCCACGCCCGTCCGCGGAGCTTTCAGGAGATCATCCTGCGGCTTCAGACCTACTGGGCCGCGCAGGGCTGCGCCATCCTGCAACCCTACGACATGGAGGTGGGGGCGGGCACCTTCCACCCGGCGACGACGCTGCGCGCGCTCGGGCCGAAGCCATGGGCGGCGGCCTATGTCCAGCCCTCGCGCCGCCCCACCGACGGCCGCTATGGCGAGAACCCGAACCGGCTTCAGCACTACTACCAGTATCAGGTCATCATCAAACCCTCGCCCCCCGACCTGCAGGACCTTTACCTCGGCTCGCTGGCGGCGATCGGGCTCGACCCGCTGGCGCATGACGTCCGCTTCGTCGAGGACGACTGGGAAAGCCCGACGCTGGGCGCCTGGGGGCTGGGGTGGGAGGTCTGGTGCGACGGGATGGAGGTCAGCCAGTTCACCTATTTCCAGCAGGTCGGCGGCCACGACTGCAAGCCCGTCTCGGGCGAGCTGACCTATGGCCTCGAACGGCTGGCGATGTATGTGCTCGGCATCGATCACGTCATGGACATGCCGTTCAACGACCCCGACGCACCCCAGCCGCTGAGCTATGGCGACATCTTCCGCCAGACCGAGGAGGAATATTCGCGCCACAACTTCGACGGCGCCGATACTGCAATGCTGCTGCGGCATTTCGAGGATGCCGAGGCTGAATGCGAACGCCTGCTCGGTTTCGACCCGGAAGATCCGGCCAGCGGCAAGCGCATCGTCATGGCCCATCCGGCCTATGACCAGTGCATCAAGGCCAGCCACCTGTTCAACCTTCTGGACGCGCGCGGGGTGATCTCGGTCACCGAACGGCAGGCCTACATCGGCCGGGTCCGCGCGCTGGCGAAGAAATGCGCCGATGCCTTCGTCACCACCGCGGCGGGCGGGGCGGCGGCGTGACGGGGCGCATTGTCGTCATCCTGCT
>JBKBMT010000109.1:0-6738 GCA_046295655.1 Gemmobacter sp.
CGCGCGAGAACCAGGGCGTGAAGCTTTCGGACGACTTCGGGTCGAAGAAGACGTTTGGCTGGTTGGTGCCCCGGTCAATCGCGGGGCAACCCAGTTCGGTGAAACGGATCGGTTTCGATTGCGGAATCCATGCGGTGGCCAAGCCGCTCTCCACCCCGCCCGGCCGGTTGTAGTGCGGGTTCGTCCACCAGGCGCGGATATCCTTGTAGCGGAACACCCAGGGCTTGCCCGCGCTGCCATCGGTGATGGGCGTCCGCAGCTGCGCCGACCGGTCGGCGGCGCTGGCATAGAACCAGTCGAAGCCCTCGCCGCCTGCGATGTTGGCCTGCAGGTAGCCCCGGTCATGGATCGCTGACCAGCCTTGCAGCGCATCGGCATGATCGAAGCCGTCGCGCCAGTCCGACAGCGGCATGTAGTTGTCGATGCCGATGAAATCGATGTTCGCATCCGACCAGAGCGGGTCGAGGTGGAAGAACACGTCCCCCGTGCCATCGCCGGGCTGGTGGCCGAAATACTCCGACCAGTCGGAGGCATAGCCGACCTTTGTGCCTGCCCCGAGGACCGACTTCACGTCTGCCGCCAGCGCCTTGAAGGCGGTGACAGCCGGATAGGCACTGGCGCTGGACCGGATCGTCGTCAGTCCGCGCATCTCGGTGCCGATCAGGAAGGCATCGACCCCGCCCGCCACGGCGCAGAGATGGGCGTAGTGCAGGATCATCCGGCGCAGGCCCCAGTCGCTCGTGGGACCGGTCCAGCTGACGCTGTCGCCCGACACCGCGAACTGCGCTGGGGTCGCCGCGCCGAAGAAGGCCGAGACCTGCGTTGCGGCGGCGGCGGTCTTGTCCGCGGTCCCCGCAAAGCCTGCCGCCGGGGAACAGGTGATCCGGCCGCGCCAGGGGAAGCTGGGCTGGCCGGGCGTGGCGGCGTTGGCGCTGTAGGGGTTCGGCAGGGTATTGCCGGGCGGTACGTCCATCAGCAGGAAGGGATAGAAGGTGACGCGCAGCCCGCGCGCCTTCATCTCGCGGATCGCCTGCACCACCGCGAAGTCGGCAGGTGTCCCGCCATAGACCGGGCGGTCCTCGGTATCGCGGCTAACGAGATGGGCTGCAACCCGCGCCACGCCGTTGACCGTCCAGGTCTTGGGGCTGGTGACCTTGGTCGCCACTTCGACGCCGGGCTTGATGCTGCAGTTCCCGGCGCGGAGATCATTACCGAACCAGGCGACGACCAGGCTGACGCTCTCGACGGCCGGGGCCATGGCCTGGAGCCGATCCAACGCCACGACGATATCGGCTTCCTCCGGCAGCGCGTTCAGGTTCTCGGCCGAGGTCGTGCCGCCGGTGGTCTGGCCGAACACCGTGGTGGATGCGCCCACGGTCTTGCGGACAGCCTCGGTCGCGTAGGTGAATTCGCCCGAGGCCGGAATCATGGTGACGGCCTTCACCAGCCCCTCGGCCGTGTCGGGATCGGCCAAGGGCCGAAACACTTCGAACGACAGCTGCGGCAGGCGGTTGCCGTAGGTCGAGAGCGCCAGTTCCTCGAAGACGACATAGGCCGTGCCGCGATAGCCGGGCGTATTGGCCGCGCCCATCTTGGCCGTGATGAAGGGATCGGCGGTCTGGGTCTCGTTGCCGGGATACCAGCGCCAGGTGATGCCGGTCATGTCGAGCGGCTTGCCGTCCGCCCAGATGCGCCCGATGCCGGTGATCGGGCCCTCGCACAGGGCGACCGCGAAGCTGGCGTAGTACAGATACTCGGTGGTCCGGACCTTTCCACCACCACCGCCCTTGCCACCGCCCTGCGTGGTGGTCCTGGTCTCCTCGCGGAAATCGGTGGCCCAGATGATGTTGCCGCCGATACGCATCCGGCCGTAAAGGCGGGGGATGATGGCGCCTTCGGTGGCCGAGGTGATCCGCAGGGAATCCAGCCGCTGGCCCTCGATCTTCTGCGCCGGGGCCAGCGAGGACACGATCCAGCTGTCCACCACCGAGCCGATGGTCGATCCGATGAAACCGCCGATGGCGGCCCCGGAAAAGCCGAGGATCGCGCCGCCAAAAGCCCCGCCGATGGCGGAACCGACGGCGCCGAGGACAAGGGTGGCCATAGGAAAACCTCAGCGTGCCGGGAAGAGGAAGGCGAAGGCGATGCGCCGTCGCCATGCAGATGTTAGCGGTTCTTCGATCACGCCGAGGCGTTCATAGGCGTGAAGGAAGGTGCCGGGGCCGGTGAGGATGGCCACATGCTTGGCGATGGCGCGGGGCACCATCCGGAACAGGAGCAGCGCACCGGGTGGGGGGCCGGTCGGTGCGATTTCCGGCATCATCGCCCGCGCCCCGTCAGCCAGCACTTCGCGTGGGCAGGTCTCGCCCCAATCGCGGCTGTAGGGCGGGATCGGGAAGGGTTCCGGCCCGACGACTTCGCGCCAGACGCCGAGTGCGAGGCCGAGGCAGTCGCAGCCGACCCCGCGCAAACTGGCCTGGTCGTGATAGGGTGTGCCAAGCCATGACCGCGCAACGGCGATGACAAGGGCGGGATCGACGGTCGGGACGGGCACGATCACAGGACCGCCCCCTCGTGGCCGCCATCCTTGGTGGCGTAGCGCAGCCCGTTCGGCGGGCAGACAGTCCCCCGGACTGTCTGCTTGTCCGCCTCACCCTGACCCGGAATGTGCGTCACAACACTGCTCCTTCATGGCCACCATCTTTGGTGGCGTAGCGAAGGACTGCGTCCTGCCCTGGGATATGTGGGAAGCCCCGGAAGTTCGCGATATTGGTGAACTTCGCGCTGCAGGTCGCGATCCGCTTGTCGCAGCCCGCCCGCACCACGAAGGCATCCGTGGCCGTGATCGGCCGCACCGGCGCTTCCAGCAGGGTCAGGATCGCAACGCCATCGACGAGGTCATGCGACAGCACTTCGACCCGCCGCCCCGCGTTCGCGCCGCCGGTCCACTCGACCAGCCCGAAGGCAAACCAGCCCGCCGCGAAGGGGCCGAGGCCGGAAGCGGTGAAGGCGCGGTCCCGCAGCACATCGATCACCGCGCCGTTCCCCTTGAAGGCCGGGGCCTCAAGGTTCACGCCGCAGCGCGCATCGCCCAGCGCGGCATCGCAACTGGCCTGAAACGTTCGCCCGACGGTCTGGCCGAGGACATGGGCCAGCGAGCGCACCTCGGCCACGAAGGCGAGCCGCCCGCGCCTGATCTGTCCGATGGCCCCGCGGCGCAGAAGCACGCGTTGCGCCGGGTTCGACCAGTTCACGCGCCAGACCTCGACCGCCGCGTTGTCCCAGCGGCCGTCCAGGATGTCGGTCTCGGTGATGCGGTCCGACGACAGCACGCCTTGGGCATCCTGTGCATCGACTGAAAGGTCGGAGCCGGATCGCACCTCAGACGCCGTAAGCCCACTCTCCGGTTCGAACTCGGTCCCGTCGAACGCCAGCGTTCGGTCGTGGTCGGTGAAACCGAAGGTCACGCCATCGGCCCGGGTGATGCGCCAGCACCAGGCAAGCGTCGTCGTCCCCTCGTCGAGATGCGCCTGAAGCGCAGGGTTCAGGGACTTCATGTGCGGATTTCCAGGAGGGGGATCGAGGTGATCGACCCGAGGCGTTCGAGATCGAGGGTGACGTCGAGCGAGTCGGTTCCGAACCGGACGGGCACGTCGAATTCGAAGCCCGCGGTGATGGCCACGCCTGTGGCGGGGGCGGTGGTGAAGGTGACGAGGCCGGTTGCGGTGGAAACCGACCATCCGGAGGCTTGCGGCGTGCCGTTCAGGGCGATGGTCACCGTCCCGGCGACGGGTTTGGTGATGGTCCGCGTCCAGGATTGCGCGCCCGAGGTGTAGCGCTTTGACAGCTGAAACAGGGTGGCCGACCCATTGCCGGTGCCAATCGGCTGGTCGCTCGGACCCACCGTCTGCGAGGGTAGGCAGGACTTGAAGTCGGCCCAGTCCTTGAAGCGGAAGCCATGCAGGCGACCGTTCCTAGCCTCGAAGAAGGCGACGACCGCCGCCAGATCGTCGGCGCGGCGGATGCCGTAGGCCACGTCATAGCGGCGCCGCGAGTTGGCCCAGCTGGCGTTGCGCTCTTCGGCGCCACTTGCCAGTTCAACGATCTGGGTGCGGCGTTCGGGGCCGCCGCGCGCCCCGCGGCTGATGTTGTCCGGAAACCGGACCTCGTGAAACGCCATCACATCCCCCTCCGGCCCAGCGACACGGCGCGGGCTATGTCGCTCGCGACCTGCGTGCGGGATTGCCGGAAGCTCTCGGCGTCACGGGCGTTGATCGTGACGTTGACGGTGGGGGCAACCGACTGGCCGTAACCGGCGGCTTCGCGCCTGGATAGGACCCGCTCCCCGCGTTGCAGGATCGCGGGCACCTCATCCGGCCGCAGCCCGGCCCAACCTCCGTTGTGCATGCGCGGGGCGTGGGCAAAGGCAAAGGCAGGGATCATCCGGCCGGGACCTGGGGCGCCGACCACCCCACCTGCGTGCAGGATGTTGGCGAAGATCCCACCCGCGCCGCCCAGCGCCCCGGAGAGGGCGTTCGCGATGGGGCCGAGGATGAAGCGTCGAGCCGCCAGCTTCGCCAGATCGGCGATCATCGACGTGACCAGAACGCGGAAGTCGAGCTTGCCGGTCTTCACGAAGTCACCGATGGCGTTCTCAGCCGAGGTGAAGGCCCCGACCAGCGCGCTGCCGATATCTCCGCCGATGTCGCGCGCCTTGGCGGCATAGTCGGCAAGTGCTGCCGTGACGGCTTGCCAGCCGGTCAGGGCCTGCTCGGCTCCGGAGGCCGTGTCGGCCCCTGCCTGCCGCCCGGCCGCACCGGCGCGACTTGCCGCCCCGCCGGTATCGTCCAGTTCGTCGCCCAGCGCCCCGGCTGCGGCAGCTGCATCCGCCAGCGCGGTCTCGGCGTCGGTTCCCGTGCCGGTCACCGCATCCTTCAGCGCCTGCCAGCTGGCGAGCGGCCGACCGACGGCATCGGCGAGCATGCCTGCCGCTTCGCGATAGCCGTCTGCCCGAGCGCGGGCATCGTCGGCCATGGCGCCGAGGCCAAGATCGGGCGGCTCGAGGTAGGTCCGCGACAGCGCGGCCGAGAAGGCATCCGCCGCCGCAGCCCCTGCGGCCGTTGCCGCGCCCTCGAACGGGTTGCCAATGCGGCCGAGTTCCAGCGGGTCGAGGATGCCGATCCTCACGCCGCCTTCGCCCGTCGCCCACTCAGGCAACAGAGCAAGGGCCGCGTTCAGGGTCTCGATGAAGCTGTTGATGCGGGTGACGACGCCGTTCAGCATCGCCTCGACGCCCGAGATCAGCCCGTTCGCCGCCTGGAAGGCGAAGTCGCCGATGGCGCCGGGCAGACTACCCCAGATCGCCACCGCCGCATCATAGGCGCCCTGGAAGATCGCCGCCGTCCGGTCGCCGAAGCTGACGACGCCTGCGATGGTGCCTTCCAGCGTCGAGAGCCCCGCCGTCTTCAGCTCCTCCCACCCGGCCGACATCCGCGCGAGGGCCGCGTCCAGCGACAGGCCGATTCGAGACCAGACTTCGCGGGCCAGATCGCCGAGCAGGCGGAACGCTTCGCCCACGCCGCCGACCCGGGTGACGAGTTGCGAGAACTGATAGACCAGCTCGCCCGCACCGACGATCAGCGCGCCGATGCCGGTGCGGATCAGCGCACCGCGGAGGAAGACCAGCGCCGTCGCGAGGCCGCGCACCGACAGGGCCGCCGCCGCCATGCCAGCGACCCAGCGCCCGGCCATGACAGCCGCAAAGGTCGCGGCATAGGTCGCCAGCCGCCCGAGGTTGTCGAAGAGCGCGCTGATCGCCTGCCCGATGGGCCCCGTCGCCCGCGCCATGTCGGCGAGCCTGGTGGCGATGGTTTCCAGCGCCGGGGCGACGGCCACGGTCAGGCGGTTGACGAGACCGGTCCAGATCAGGCTCAGCCGCGCGATGGCATCGCCCGTCCGTTCGATCTGGACCGCATCCGCCGCGCTGACGGCCACGCCGAAGTCCTGAACATCGCGCGCGGCATCGCGCAGCGTGGCGCTGTCGATCCGCAGGAACGCGAGCGCCGCGCGGTCGCCGAAGAGGTCGGAGGCCACGGCCGCCCGCTCGGCCTCGGGCACGAAACGGGTCAGGGCGTCCTGGATCGCGACGATACGCTGGTCGAGCGGCAGCGCCTGCAGTTCCGCCGCTGTCAGGTTCAGCCGCCGGAGCGCGCCGACGGCCGATCCTGACCCAGCCGCGGCCTCCGACAGGCGCGTGGTCAGCTTCTTCGTCGCCTGCTCGATCTCGCCCAGCGACACGCCCGCCAGTTCCCCGGCCCAGGTCAGGGTCTGGATGCTCTCGACGGTCGTCTGCATCGACTGCGCGAGCTTCGCCTGCGCGTCGATGTCGGCAAGCCCGGAGCGGACCATGGCCACCCCGGCCGCAGCCGCTGCCGCGGTGACCGCCGCCAGCGCGATCCCGGCCCGGCGCGCAAAGCTGGCGAGCCGGGTGTTCGCCAGTTCCATTTCGGTGGACAGCCGACCGAAGCCCTTCGCCCCGGCCTCGCCGATGCCCTCCAGTTCGGCGCGCACCTGGCGGCCGCCCACGGCGGCAAGCCGGACGGAGACGCGTTTCTCGGCCATGGGATCGGGGCTCCGGTTTGAATGGGGTCAGTCGCGGTTGGCCGCGATCTGCTCGTTGACGCGGCGGACCATCACCGCCTCGAGGGCCGGCAGCAGTTCGGCGATGGCGGTCGGCGG
>JBKBMT010000110.1:0-5496 GCA_046295655.1 Gemmobacter sp.
GATGACCGGGGGGACCATCCGGCTGCATCATGTGCCGCAGGCGCGGTCGTTCCGGGTGCTGTGGTTCCTGCACGAGGCAGGCCTTCCCCATGAGGTGGTGCGGCAGAGCTTCGGCGGACGGGCGTTGCGCGACCCCGACTTTCTGGCGATCTCCCCCGCCGGGCGGGTGCCGGCGGTGGAGTTCGACGGGCGCCGGATGTTCGAATCGGGCGCGATCCTCGAATACCTCGGCGAGACCCGCGCCCCCTTCCTGACCCGGCCGCCGGGTCACCCGCTGCGCGCCGAGCTGCTCGAATGGCTGCATTACGGCGAGACCGTTGGCCAGCATCTGGCGCAGCTGACCCAGCAGCACATCGTGCTGCGCGAGGACTGGATGCGCAGCCCGACGGTGATGAAGCTCGAGGCGCTGCGGCTGTCCCGGGCCCTTGCCGGGGCGGCACAGGTGGCCGCGGGCGGCTGGCTTCTGCCGGACGGGTTCAGCATCGCCGATATCGCGGTGGGCTATGGCCTTGTCCTGGGCGCCCGCTTCGTCGATCTGGGTGCGATCCCCGGCGCGACGGCCTATCGCGACCGGCTGACCGCGCGCCCCGGCTTTCGCGCCGCCGAGGCTGCGGACGGGCCGGCGGAACTGTATCTTCAGGACTTCTATCCGGTGCCCGATGCCTGAGTTCGTGGAAATCTTCGAGGTCGGCCCGCGGGACGGGTTGCAGAACGAGAAGCAGCTGATCCCGGCCGCCCGGAAGATCGCGCTGGTCGACCTGCTGAGCCTCGCGGGCTTTCGCCGCATCGAGGTAGCGAGTTTCGTCAGCCCGAAATGGGTGCCGCAGATGGCCGACGGCAGCGAGGTTCTGGCCGGGATCGAACGCGCGCCGGGCGTGCGCTATGCCGCGCTGGTGCCGAACATGAAGGGTTACGAGGCGGCGGTTGCGGCGGGCGCCGACGAGGTGGCGATCTTCGGCTCTGCCTCGGAGGGTTTCTCGAAGGCCAACATCAACGCCACCATCGCCGAGAGCCTGGAGAGGTTCCGGCCCGTGGCGGCACGGGCGGCGGCCGAGGGCCTTCCGGTGCGCGGCTACGTCTCCTGCGTGACCGACTGTCCCTACGATGGACCGGTCCCCCCCGCGGCGGTCGCGCGGGTGGCCGGCGCGTTGCGGGCCATGGGCTGTTACGAGATCAGCCTTGGCGACACGATCGGACAGGGCCGGCCGGAGACGATCGACGCGATGCTTGCGGCGGTGCTGGAGGAGGTTCCGGCCGATCGGCTTGCGGGGCATTACCACGACACCGCAGGCCGGGCGCTGGCCAACATCGATGCGAGCCTCGCGCGCGGGATCCGGGTCTTCGATGCGGCGGTGGGCGGTCTGGGCGGCTGTCCCTATGCGCCCGGTGCGGCAGGCAACGTGGCGACCGAGGCCGTCGCGTGCCATCTGGCGGACCGCGGATATGTCACCGGGCTCGACCTTTCGGCAGTCCACGCGGCTGCGGCCTTTGCGCAGAAGCTGCGTCTCTGAAACGTGCCATCCCGGAAACGGAGCGTTTCCGACCCGGCGCCAATCTGGACAGGCCCGAAAAAGCCGATCACTAGATCATTGTTTTATGGTAATTTTCACCTGCAGGATGAGTCATGCCTGCGATTGACAATCAAATGGGAACAGTCATGAGAAATCGCCTTAAAATTGTGTTGAGCGGCATCGTCTGTTCAACAATCGTCGGGACGGCGCAGGCAGCGCCGGTGGACCTCGATACCTGGTATCACTTCGGATTCGGCCAGACGGGCAGTGCACTCGTGTCGGGGGCCGGCGGATTCACGCCGATGGTGAACCCGCCGACCATCGCTGCACCCGACACCCCGTGGACCTTCAGCCTGACGCGGGCGGCGGTCCTGCGGGTGGTGGACGGATTCCTTTCCGGCGACCGGTTCGAGATGTTCAACTTCGGCGTCTCGCTCGGCCTGACCTCGGAACCCGAACGGGATGCGAACTGCGGCGCCGACCTGACCTGTGCGCTGAGCGATGCGCGCTTCAGCCAGGGCAGCTTCATGCTGGCCGCGGGCGACTACGAGATCACCGGCATCGTGGTCGATTCGCCCTTCGGCGGCGGTGCCGGCGCCTTCATCGTCGAAACCGCGGCCATCCCGCTGCCCGCCGGCATCTTCCTTCTGGGCGGGGCACTTGGTCTGCTCGGCGTGGTTCGTCGGCGGCGCAGGGCCGAAGCCTGATCCATGGCGGGCCCGGCCGGCATCTGCCGGTCGGGCCCGTCGCCCTTGATCCCCGGCCCCGAACGTGCGAGGCGACGCCGCCGGCATTGGGGAGGGGAAGATGGAGACGATCCGGATCGAGACCGACGGGCGCGGCGTGACCCGCCTGACGCTTGCACGGGCCGAAAAACACAACGCCCTGTCGGCAGCGATGATCGCGGAACTGACCGAGGCGGCCGGGCGGCTTGGCCGGGATCCGGCCGTGCGGGTCGTCGTGCTGGCAGCCGAGGGGGCAAGTTTCTGTGCCGGCGGCGACCTCGGCTGGATGAAGGACCAGATGCGTGCCGATGCGGCGACCCGTGCGCGCGAGGCGACGCGGCTGGCCATGATGCTCAAGGCACTGAACGAATTGCCGAAACCGCTGGTTGGCCGGGTGCAGGGCAACGCCTTTGGCGGCGGCATCGGCATGATGTCGGTCTGCGATGTGGTCGTCGCTGCAGAGAATGCCCGTTTCGGCCTGACCGAGACGCGGCTGGGGCTGATCCCGGCGACCATCGGCCCCTATGTCGTGGCCCGCATGGGCGAGGCGATGGCGCGCCGGGTCTTCATGTCGGCCCGTCTGTTCGGCGCGGACGAGGCGGTGCGGCTGGGCCTTGCCGCGCGGACCGTGCCGGCCGGTGATCTGGATGCGGCCGTCGAGGCAGAGGTTGAACCCTATCTCGCCTGCGCGCCCGGGGCGGTGGCCGAGGCCAAGCGGCTTCTGCGCCGGCTCGGCCCGCCGATCGACGAGGCGGTGATCGCCGAGACCATCGCCGCGCTCGTCGCCTGCTGGGAGGGTGACGAAGCCCCCGAGGGGATCGGCGCCTTCTTCGAGAAGCGCAAGCCGCGCTGGGCCTGACCTCAGCCCGCTTCCAGGTCGCACATGCCCGGCGCCGGGATCACCGGCGCCCAGCCTTCGGCCACCACCGGCGTGCCGGGCCCGTTGGAAACCTCGATGTAATGCCAGCCGTTCTTCCGGTGGTAGCCGTAGAAAAGCGACTGGCGCGTCTGCGCCACGCCGATCAACGGGCTGGCGACCGAGGTGCCTGCGTGCAGCGTGAAGCCTGCACCGTGATAGCCCCAGCAGGCATAGCCGAACTCGTCCGGCTCGGGCAGGTCGATCAGGCGCGCGAGTTTCGCGTGGATCTGTCTTTGTCCGGCGCTGGGACCGCGTCCGGTGTCGATCCGACATCCGGTCTGCAGCTCGAGCTCGCGCATCCGCGCGACCGCCTCGCGGTCGGCGGCAGGCAGGGCCGGATTGGTGCCGGTGCAGCCGGCATTCCCGAACAGTTGCTGGCCGAGCGTGCTGGAAAAGCAGTGCCCGGCGCGGTGAAACATCATGTTCCGGGTGATCCAGAGCTGGTCGCAGAACGGGGTGGCGGCGGCCGGCAGGGGCAGGGCAAGCAGCATGGCAAGGGCAATGGATCGCATCAATGGCTCCGTCGAATGATTTCTGTGCGAGGCTAGCACCCGCGCGATCATCGGGGAACGACAATCGGCCACAGGTGCCGCCCCTTGTGCAGTTGCAGCATGCCGTTGTATGCCGAAATCCGGCGCGACTCCCGGCGGTTGCGGGCGGGGTTTTGTTGACCGCGTCGGGGGTGCAGAGTAAACGGGTCGCGTGACCGGATGCCGCCCTGGGCGCGGCGGGGGAAAGGGGTGCGAGATGGATCCGATGCTGCGGGAATACCTGCCGATCCTGATCCTTCTGGTGCTGGCGATCGGACTTGGCCTGATCCTGGTGCTGGCCGCGGCGGTGATCGCCGTGCGCAGGCCGGACCCCGAGAAGGTGTCGGCCTACGAATGCGGCTTCAACGCCTTCGATGATGCGCGGATGAAGTTCGACGTGCGCTTCTACCTCGTCTCGATCCTGTTCATCATCTTCGATCTCGAGGTGGCATTCCTGTTCCCGTGGGCGGTGGCCTTCGGCGAGATCAGCATGGTCGCCTTCTGGTCGATGATGGTGTTTCTCGTCGTCCTGACGGTCGGCTTCGCCTACGAATGGAAGAAGGGGGCGCTGGAATGGGAGTGATGACGGGCGCGAATACCGCCGGCGCGGATCGCGACGCGACGGTCCAGGCCTTCAACCGCGACCTGCAGGACAAGGGGTTCCTGCTGACCACCACCGAGGACATCATCAACTGGGCGCGCAACGGCAGCCTGCACTGGATGACCTTCGGTCTGGCCTGCTGCGCGGTCGAGATGATGCACACCTCGATGCCGCGCTACGACCTCGAACGCTTCGGCACCGCGCCGCGCGCCTCGCCCCGCCAGTCCGACCTGATGATCGTGGCGGGCACGCTGACCAACAAGATGGCCCCCGCGCTCAGGAAGGTCTATGACCAGATGCCCGAGCCGCGCTATGTCATCAGCATGGGTTCCTGCGCGAACGGCGGGGGCTATTATCACTACAGCTATTCGGTGGTGCGGGGCTGCGACCGGATCGTGCCGGTGGACATCTACGTGCCCGGCTGTCCGCCGACCGCCGAGGCGCTGCTCTACGGGATCCTCCAGTTGCAGCGCAAGATCCGCCGCACCGGAACGCTGGAAAGGTAGGCCATGTCCGACGCGCTGAACGAGCTGGGTGCGCTGATCGAGTTGAAGCGCCCCGACGATGTCGTCGGCTGGCATGTCGCCCATGGCGACCTGACGGTCGAGGTCGTGGCGGCGCGGATCGTGCCGTTCGCCGAGTTCCTGCGTGCCGACCCGAGCTGCCGCTTCTCGACGCTCGTGGACATTACCGCAGTGGACTGGCCCGACCGGCCGAAGCGGTTCGACATGGTCTGGCACTTCCTGTCGATGTCTCGCAACCACCGGATCCGGGTGAAGGCGCAGGTTGACGAGGACGAGATGGTCCCCTCGATCACCGGCGTGCATCCGTCGGCCAACTGGTTCGAGCGCGAGGTGTTCGACATGTTCGGGATCCTGTTCTCGGGCCATCCCGACCTCCGTCGCATCCTGACCGACTACGGCTTCCGCGGCCATCCACTGCGCAAGGACTTTCCCACCACGGGCTATACCGAGGTCCGCTACGACGAGGTGCTCAAGCGGGTCGTCTACGAGCCGGTGAAGCTTGTGCAGGAATACCGGCAGTTCGATTTCCTCAGCCCCTGGGAGGGCGCGCGATACGTGCTTCCCGGTGACGACAAGGGGCAGGAGAAACGATGATGGAATTCCTCGCCTTCCTGGTGGTTGCTGCGCTTCTGATCGTTCCGCTGTTCCGGTTGCTGCCGGCCTTCGGCATCAACCCCTACTGGGCG
>JBKBMT010000110.1:5506-6343 GCA_046295655.1 Gemmobacter sp.
TGTTCCGCTTGGGCTGATCGTGCTGTTGTGGGTCATGGCCGGCCGGCTGGACCGTCTGAAGGGGGGTGGCCTGTGATCGACGGCAAATTCGGCGACTCGCTGACCGGCGAACAGAGGATTCGCAACTTCAACATCAACTTCGGACCGCAACACCCTGCGGCACATGGCGTTCTTCGCCTCGTGCTGGAGCTTGACGGCGAGATCGTGGAACGGTGCGACCCGCATATCGGGCTCTTGCACCGCGGCACCGAGAAGCTGATGGAGTCCCGCACCTACCTGCAGAACCTGCCCTATTTCGACCGGCTGGACTATGTCGCGCCGATGAATCAGGAACATGCCTGGTGCCTGGCCATCGAGCGGCTGACGGGCGTGCAGGTGCCGCGGCGGGCGAGCCTCATCCGCGTGCTCTATTCCGAGATCGGGCGCATCCTGAACCATCTTCTCAACGTCACCACGCAGGCCATGGACGTGGGCGCGCTGACGCCGCCGCTCTGGGGCTTCGAGGAACGCGAGAAGCTGATGGTGTTCTACGAACGCGCCTGCGGGGCGCGACTGCATGCCGCCTATTTCCGCCCCGGCGGCGTGCATCAGGACCTGCCGCCCGAGCTGATCGACGACATCGAGGCCTGGGCCGAGGCCTTTCCGAAGGTGCTGGACGACATCGACGGGCTGCTGACCGAGAACCGCATCTTCAAGCAGCGCAACGCCGACATCGGCATCGTGACCGAGGCCGACATCCTCGACTGGGGGTATTCCGGGGTCATGGTGCGCGGTTCGGGCCTGGCCTGGGACCTGCGCCGGGCGCAGCCCTACGAATGCTACGACGAGTTCGAGTTC
>JBKBMT010000111.1:0-6271 GCA_046295655.1 Gemmobacter sp.
GCGGATCGCCTCGACCGGGGCGCCGTCGGCCACCATCCCTGCCACCACCTTGCTGGATTTGGCGAACTGGATGAAGTCCTTGTTCAGAAGGTCGTAGGACAGCACGCCGCGCTTGTCGGTATAGGCGCGCACCACCGCCTCGTATTCGGCGCTGGAAACGGCTGCGGCCTCTTCCGCCGTCTCCTCGACCTCGTCGGACGTCTCGCGCTGGGGCACGACCTTGATCGCGCCGCGGGCGGTGAAGGGCAGACCCTGGGTCAGCTCCACCGCCTCGGCGAAAGCTTCGGGCGGATACCCCTCGCGGGGCGTGTTGGCGGCAATGTCGGCCGTCCCGTCGTTGCGGTTGATCGTCGCAAGCCCCGGTTGTGCCATGTCGGCGCGCTGGATCACCAGCCCGGTCTTGCCGCCGCGCAGCTTGCGGCGATAGGCGATGGCGTCGATGGTCGACAACTCGACGATGCGGGTGCGGATCATTCGTCCTCCGGTCCTTGGTTCGGACGAAGGTGTCGGTTTGCGCCGCCGGGGTCAACCCGGCGCCTGCCCGTTTCAGGCGCCGGTCAGATGGACGCTGCGGCGATAGACGCTGGGGGCGACCACCCCGTTCGCGATGAAGAAGCGCGAGAAGCTCGCCTGGCTGGAGAACCCGAGGTCGAAACCGATCTCGGCCACCGCCTCCTGCGTGACCGCCAGGCGCTCGATGGCCCGCTCCATCCGCAGCGCGTTGAGATAGAGGTTCGGCGTCACCCCGACCTGTTCGCGGAACAGCTTGAAGAAATGCGGCCTCGACAGCCCGACCTCGCGCGCGACCTGATCCAGCTCCATCGTGTCGCCCAGCCGCGACTGCAAAAGCCGCAGCGCGTTGCGGATTCGATAGTCGCGTTTGGGCAGCGCCGGGCCGGTAAAGGCCGGGCCGCTTTCGGTCCATTGCCATGACTGGTCGAACGCCGCCTGCGTCAGCGTGCAGAGCCGGTCCTCGGCCATCGGATCGTCGCGGTCGGGGTCCAGCATCGCATGGGCGGTGCCGTAGACCAGCCGGGCAAGCTGGTCCGTGACCTCGATGCCGATCCGACCGAAACGCAGGCTTGACGAAGCGCGGCGAGCAGCCTCGAGAAACCAGGCCGGGCGGATGTAGAGCACCAGCGCGAGCGTCGGCTGGCGGGTGTCGAGCGGGCGGTAGTAATGCCCCTGCCAGGGGCTGACCGCTACCGCCTGCCCCGCCGACAGCGGGCTTGGGCGCTCATCCACCACCACCTCGCCCGGCGGGCCCTGAACGTGAAAGATCAGATGCCCCTCGCGGTGCGCATGGGGAACCATCTGCCGGTCCATCGCATAGAGGCAGACACGACCGAATATGCCGTGGAACACGGCGACAGCCGAACTCATGGTCCTCCCTCCCGCATACTGGCGATGCAGTTCGCCCGGAAGCCTAGAGCATCCGGGCGGTGGCGCAAGCCCGCTTCGCCGCCGCGGTGCAGCGCCGCAGATGCGGCAGGCTTGGTCACAGCGCTGCCTCCAGCAGCCGCCGATAGTCGGCCGCGCCGGCCAGCCGCGGGTTGGTGCGGTTCGCCGGATCCTCTGCCGCCCGCGCCGCGATCCGGTCCAGTGCGCAGGCGTCGAGGCCGAGATGGCCGAGCCGCACCGGCAGCGCAAGTCGCGCCCCCAGCGCCGCGATCGCCTGCGGCAGATCGGTGCCGCGGTCCAGCGCCAGCGCCTGATGCAGGGCCGTGAACCGATCGGCGACCGCGGGGGCGTTGAATTCCAGAACCGGCGGCAGCAGCGCCGCATGAAGCGAGCCATGGCGCGCCGACAGACCCGGCTCGGCCTCGAGCGCATGGGCCAGCGCGTGCACACCGCCAAGCCCCTTCTGTGCCGCCAGTCCGGCGCACAGCGCCGCGGCCAGAAGCTCGCGCCGTGCGACAAGGTCCTGGCCATCCCGCACCGCCCGTTCGATATGCCCGCCGGCGCGCCGAACACCCTCGATCGCGATCCCGTCCGCCGGCGGATTCCAGGCCGTGCCCAGATAGGCCTCGATGCAGTGGGTCAGCGCATCCATCGCCGCGGCCGCGGTCGCATCGACCGGCGCCCCGAGCGTCAGCGTCGGGTCGCACAGGACCACCGCCGGCAGTGCCTGGCAGCCCTTGGGTGCCAGCGCGACCGGGCCGAGGCCCACGCTGGCGGTGGTGGTCGGCACGACGATCACCGGCCGCCGACCGCCACCGGCCAGCCGCGCCAGATCCAGCGCGGCGGCCCCGCCAAGCCCCACGACGCCGTCGCAACCCAGCTGTTCGACGGCTTCGGAGGCGTGGTGCACCGCCTGCGGCCGCAGCGGCGCGCGAACCCCGCGCATCGGCACGGCGGCCGCCCCGGCCGGCAGCGCGTCCACCAGCCGGTCGTAATGATCCTCGACCTCGCCCGCCGCGTCGGTCGCGACCAGGACGCGCCGCAGCCGCAGCCGCGACATCTCCTCGGGCAGCGCATCCTCGAGCACACGGTCCGCGAAATGCACCCGGGTCAGATAGGTGATCAGCGACATCGCCCCGCCCCGTCATCAGGCAAGAAACGACCGCCCGGCACCGACCGGCGCCGGAACGGGCGGGCGCCGAAACCGGCGCCCGCCTGCACTCGTTCTCCGGGATACGCCGGCTTCAGCCGCCGCGCAGCGCGGCGCAGTCCGGCGTGTCGCGAGACGGCAGGCCCATGGCGCGGAACTCCTCCGGCGTCAGGCCGAGCGTCTGGGTCACGCCATCCACCCGGGCACGGAAGACGCTTTTCAGGTTGCCGTCTTCGCCCTCGACCACTTCGGTGACGAACACCGGGCCCGTGGCCTGGCGGTTCTCGTTCAGCGTGATCGGGCCAAGCGGCGAATCGAGCGTCATTGTGGCCAGCGCTTCCTTGAACTTCGCCTGACCGTCGGACAGGTCGCCATCGACCTCGTTCAGCGCCTGGATCGCGGCGAGCGTGGCGACATAGTAGCCCACACCGAACAGCGACGGCACCGGGAAGCGCTCGCTTTCCGGGAAGGCCTCCTGATAGGCCTGCACATAGGCCTGCCAGGCAGGATCGGGGTTGTCGGGCGCGAAGGCACCGGAGGTCGGCGTTCCGATCAGCGCTTCCTTGGCGCGGCCGCGCGAGCCAAGCACGGTGGCGTCGGCCATGATCGTCCCACCGATCAGGTTGGTGTCGGCCCCGGCCTGTTCGTACTGGTTCAGGAAGTTGATCGCGTCCGTGCCGCCCATGCCGAGATAGATCGCATCGACGTCATCGGGAAGCTGGGCGATCACCCCGCCGAAGTCGGAACTGCCGAGCGGAACCCAGAAGCGTTCGACGATATCCCCGCCGGCACGGCAGAAATCGACGGCGAAACCGAGGAAGTTGGTATAGCCGAAGGAATAGTCGGCCGCGACGCTGGCCACCGTCTTCCAACCCTTCTCGTTCACCACATAGGAGCCAAGGCCCTGGCCCCATTGTGCGCCGTCCAGGTTGAACCGGAAGAAGTTGGGCGCGGGATCGACCCAGGTCGTCTCCAGCGCGCCGGAGATGCCGTTGATCACCGTCTTGTCGGGGATCGTCTTGGCGAAGTCGCGCATCGCGATACCCTCGGACCCCGAGAGCGGCCCGATGATGAAGTCCACCCCGTCCTGCTCGATCAGCTTGCGCGCCTGGCGGATGGTGGTATCGGGTGTGGTGTCGGTCGGCGCGACGATGGTCTCGATCTTCTTGCCGCCGGCCATGCCGCCGGCCTGTTTCAGCGCCAGTTCGACGTTGCGCACGCCGTCGGCGCCGCCTGCCGCGAAGGCGCCTTCCAGCGCCACGAGGATGCCGATCTTGATCGTGTCCTGGGCCAGCGCCGCACCCGGCGCAAGCAGCGCCGCGGCGGCAACCGTGCCGATGAAATACTTCTTCATGTGTCTCCTCCCTGGTGCATCCCCGCGGCATGCGCCCGCAAGGGAACCACAGGTCGGAGCCTAGGGACGACCGGCCCGGACAGGCGATGCCCAAAGGTTCGTCGCCATACCCTCTAGTCTGTTTTTTCGCCCGTCCTCAGCCGCCACGGGCGAAGGCGGCCCGTCGCGGCAGGAACACCGTCAGCAGACCGACCGCCGGCAGCCAGGCACAGAGACGGTAGACGAACTCGATCCCGCGGGCATCGGCCACCACGCCAAGCACCGCCGCCGCGATGCCGCCAATGCCGAAGGCAAAGCCGAAGAACACCCCGGCGATCATCCCGACCCTGCCCGGCACGAGTTCCTGCGCAAAGACCACGATGGCCGGAAACCCCATGGACAGAACGGCACCGATGATCACCGTCAGGACGCAGGTAAAGAACAGATCCGCGTGCGGCAGCGCAAGCGTGAACGGCAGGACGCCGAGGATCGAGACCCAGATCACGGTGAGCGCCCCGAACCGGTCGCCGACGAACCCGCCCACCGCAACCCCCAGCGCCGAGGCGCCGAGAAAGAGGAACAGCATCAGCTGTGCGGCCTGGGTGGACAGGGCGAAGCGTTCCATCACGAAGAAGGTGAAATAGCTCGACAGGCTCGCGCTGTAGCTGTTCTTCGAAAAGGTCAGGACGGCAAGGATGACGATCGCCGTCACCACCGTCCGCCGCGGCAGGGGCAGCGCCCGGCTGGGTGCTGGGCGGGTGCGGGCCGCGCGTTGTTCGCCCGCATACCAGGCCCCGACACGCGACAGGATGACGATGCCCACCAGCGCCAGAAGTGCGAACCACGCAATCGCCGGGCGGCCGAGCGGCACCACGACAAAGGCCGCCAGCAGCGGACCGATGGCAGAGCCGGCGTTGCCGCCGACCTGGAACAGCGATTGCGCAGTGCCGAACCGGCCCCCCGAGGCCATGCGCGCGACCCGGCTCGCCTCGGGGTGGAACACCGCCGAGCCGAGCCCGATCAGCATCGCCCCGGCAAGCAGCATCGGATAGGTCTCGGCAAGGCCCAGCACGAGCAGACCGCAGAGCGTGCTGGCCATGCCCACCGGCAGCGACATCGGCATCGGATGCCGGTCGGTGGTCATGCCGACCACCGGCTGCAGCAGCGAGGCGGTGACCTGGAAGGCGAAGGTCATCATTCCGATCTGCCAGAAGCTGAGACCGAATTCGGCCTGAAGCAGCGGATAGACCGCCGCCAGCAGCGACTGCATCACGTCGTTCAGCATGTGGCACAGGCTGATCGCGCCCAGCACGGCCCAGGCCGTCCGCGGCCCGCCGATCCCGCCCGCCGTCACCGCCATGTCATCCTCCTGCAGTCCGTGCCGCCGCTCTTGACCTTTCCGGCCGGGATGGCAAGAGCTGCTCTCCGGCAAAGCGGAGGGTCGCTATGATCCTGTACGGCATTCCCACCTGCGACACCTGCCGCAAGGCGCTCACCGCGCTGCGGGCAGCCGGCCATGCCCCGGACTTCCGCGACATCCGGGCCGAACCGCTTGCAGCCAGGGAAATCGCCGAATTCCTTGATGTATTCGGAGAAAGACTGGTGAACCGCGCCTCGACCACCTGGCGCAATCTCGCCGCCGACGACCGCGACCTGCCCCCGGCAGAGCTTCTGAGGCGGTATCCGGCGCTGATGAAACGGCCGGTGATCCGGTCTGACCGCGGTCTGACGCTGGGCTGGTCGGCGGCGACCGCGGCGCATCACGGGGCCGGATAGCGGCGGGGGACCAGCGCTGCCTGGAACCAGCGCACGAAGGTCTCGATGGAAAAAACCGGCAATCCGGTTGCCGCCCGGATATCGGCCGCATAGGGCACCATGTTGGTGCATTCCAGCACGATCGCGCCAAGCCCGGGATGGTCGGCCGCCAGCGCCCGCGCGGCCTCGACATTGTCCGCCCGGGCGAGATCGACATCGAGCTCGGGCTCGTTGCCGAGGATCGCGCGGGTGAATTCCCGACCGCCCTCGGTGGTGCCGACCGGGGTGCCGGGCGGGACGCCGGCCAGTTCCAGATGCCGCGCCGTCAGGGCCGAGCCCGAGATCGTCAGGATCCCCGCCCGCCTGCCCGGCGCCAGCAGCCGGTTGACCATCGCGACCTGCATGAGCGACGAGGTCGCCACCGGCACCGGCACGGCGGCGGCGAGTTCGGTCTGGAACAGGGCGAGAAAACCGCAGTTCGTGGTGATCCCGTCCACCCCGTCGGCGACCAGATCGCGCGCCGCCGCCACGAAGGCATCGAGCGTCCCTTCGCCCCCCCGCCGCACCACGAGATCGGGCGAGGCACCGCGCACCACCCGGTAGTGCACCGGGAACGGCCAGGTCAGCGCAGT
>JBKBMT010000112.1:0-6100 GCA_046295655.1 Gemmobacter sp.
GCATCGCGTTCCGCCATCAGCGCGGCCAGTGGCGCCGCGCCCGCGCCTTCGGCCAGGTTGTGCGTGTCGGTGTAATAGGCCCGGATCGCCTCGGCCACCTGCGCATCCGACACGGCGACGATCCGTGCCGCACCGGGGCCGTAGATCGCCATCGCCTCGGGCACCGGCACCCGCACCGCCATGCCGTCGGCGAAGGTGCGCGCTTCCGGCGTCTCGACCGGCCGGCCGGCGGCGACCGAAAGCCGGGCCGTCGGCGCGGCCTCGGATACCACGCCGATCACCTCGCAGCGCAGGCCGAGCGCATCGCGCGCCGCGATCACGCCGCAGATGCCGGACCCGGCGCCGATCGGGACATAGACCGCATCGAGATCCGGCCGGGCCT
This sequence comes from Gemmobacter sp., assembly GCA_046295655.1. GTDB lineage: Bacteria > Pseudomonadota > Alphaproteobacteria > Rhodobacterales > Rhodobacteraceae > JBKBMT01. The sequence goes on from JBKBMT010000112.1 coordinate 383, forward strand.
CGAACATCTCCCACCCGTAGGTTGCGACGCCGCGCACGAGTTCGCGGTGGAACGGCGGGACGAAGAACAGATCCTCGGCCGCGGCCGCGGCATGGGCGGCCTCGCGGGCGGCGTCGAAATCCCGTCCGACGACCCGCAGTTCCGCCCCGAAGGCGCGCATGGCCGCGTTCTTCTCGACCGAATTTCCCTCGGGGACGTAGATCACCGCCCGCAGCCCGGCCGCGGTGGCGGCCCGCGCCTGGCTCTGGCCGTGGTTGCCGCGCGTCGCGGTCACGATGCCGCGTGCCCGCGGATGGCTGCGCCGGAGCCAGTCGATGAAGGTGATGCCGCCCCGCACCTTGAAGGCACCGGTCGGCGCATGGTTCTCGTGCTTGACCCAGACCTCGGCCCCGGTGCGCGCCGAAAGCAGCGGCCAGTGGTGCAGCGGCGTCGGCGGCATGTGGCGGTGCACCAGCGCCGCCGCCTCGGACAGTTCGCGCCGCGTGAAATAGGGCTCGGCCATCGCATTCTCCTGCCTCGGCGCGAGATGACCATCCCGCGCCCCGCCGGTCAACCCGCGCGCCGGGGCTTTCCCCGGTCGCGGGCCTGCGCTAGGGGTCCGGCATGGAACTCGTGGTCGAGGATCTGTCGGTGGCGCGGGGCGGCATACCGCTGCTCGAAGGCCTGGGCCTGCGGCTGGGCGGCGGTCAGGCGCTGGTGCTGCGCGGTCCGAACGGCTGCGGCAAGACCACGCTGCTGCGCACCCTTGCAGGGTTGCAGCCGCCGCTTGCCGGCCGGATCGACATGCCGCCGGACAGCCTTGCCTACGCCTCCCACGCCGACGGGCTGAAGCCGACCCTGACGGCGGCCGAGAACCTGGCCTTCTGGGCAGAGATCTTCGGCTCGGCCCCGGGGACGGTCGAGGATGCCCTTGCCGGGATGGATCTGGAGGCACTGCGCGACCGGCCGGCGCAGAATCTGTCGGCGGGCCAGAAGCGCCGTCTGGGCCTCGCGCGGCTTCTGGTCAGCGGCCGGCCGATCTGGATGCTCGACGAACCGACCGTGTCGCTCGATGCGGCCTCGGTTGCGCTGTTCGCCGGTCGGGTCCGCAACCATCTGGTCGGCGGCGGCGCGGCGCTGATCGCCACGCATATCGACCTCGGCCTGCCCGAGGCGCAGGTGCTGGACCTCGCCGCCTTCCGCGCCCGGCCGCCCGGGTCTGGCCGTCCGCGAGGCAGCTTCGACGAGGCCTTCGCGTGACCTGCCCGCCCGCTCCGATGCGACCCGTGCGATGCGCGCCCTGCTGATCCGCGACCTGCGCATTGCGGTGCGCGCCGGAGGCGGCTTCGGGCTGGCGCTGGGCTTCTTCCTGATCCTGTGCGTGCTGGTTCCGCTCGGTGTCGGGCCGGAAGGCGGGACGCTGGCGCGGATCGCGCCGGGCATCCTGTGGGTCGGCGCGCTGCTGGCGTGTCTGCTGTCGCTGGACCGGATCTTCGCGCTGGACCACGAGGACGGCAGCCTCGATCTCCTGGCCACCGCCCCGATCCCGCTGGAGACGGTGGTGGCGGTCAAGGCGCTGGCGCACTGGGCCGTCACCGGCCTGCCGCTGACGCTGGCTGCGCCGGGGCTGGGGGTGCTGATGAACCTGCCGGGGCCGGCCTATCCCTGGCTTGTGGTCTCGCTGGCGGTCGGCACCCCGGCGCTGTCGGTCATCGGCGCCTTCGGCGCCGCGCTGACCGTGGGGCTGCGCCGCGGCGGGCTGCTGCTGTCGCTGCTGGTGCTGCCGCTCTACGTGCCGACGTTGATCTTCGGGGCCGAGGTGGTGCGGCGCGGGGCCGAGGGGATCGAGCTTGCCACGCCGCTGATGCTGATGGCGGGGATCACCGCGGGGGCGGCGGCGCTGCTGCCCTTCGCCTCGGCCGCCGCGATCCGGGTCGCCCTGCGATGATGCGTCACGCCGCTGTCAGTTGAGCGCTTCGGGCCGAAAGGATAGAGGAAGCCCATGTCGTTCTGGGAATATGCCAACCCCAAGACCTTCATGGACGTGTCGGCCCGGCTGCTGCCCTGGCTGACCGGCCTTGCCGTCGCCGTGACGGCGGGGGCGCTGTTCTGGGGCTTCTTCCTGACGCCGGACGATTTCCGCCAGGGATCGACGGTCAAGATCGTGTTCCTGCACGTGCCCGCGGCGATGATGGCGATCAATGCCTGGGTGATGATGCTTGTCGCCTCGCTGATCTGGCTGATCCGCCGGCACCATGTCAGCGCGCTGGCGGCGCGGGCGGCGGCGCCGGTGGGCCTGACCTTCACGCTGATCGCTCTGGCCACGGGGGCGCTCTGGGGTCAGCCGATGTGGGGCACCTGGTGGGCCTGGGATCCGCGGCTGACCTCGTTCCTGATCCTGTGCCTGTTCTACATCGGCTACATCGCGCTGTGGGAGGCGGTCGAGAACCCCGACGCTGCCGCCGACCTGACATCGGTCCTGTGCCTGGTCGGGTCGGTCTTCGCGCTGCTCAGCCGCTATGCGGTGAATTTCTGGAACCAGGGCCTGCATCAGGGCGCCTCGCTGTCGGTCGCGCCGGGCGAGCGGATGGCCGCGGAGTTCCGTTACCCGCTCTACGTCGCGATGGCGGGTTTCGTGCTGATCTTCGTGGCGCTGGTGCTGGCCCGGACCCGGACCGAGATCCGGGCGCGGCGGCTCAAGGCGCTGGAGATGCGGGAGCGCATGGCATGATGCCCGATCTTGGAAAATATGCGGTCGCGGTGCTTGCGTCCTATGGCATTTCGCTGGGCCTTCTGGCGGCGCTGGTGGCGATGACCTTCTGGCGTGGTGCACGGGTCAAGCAGGCTCTGCGCGCCGCCGAGGCGCGGCTGGGGGCGCGGCGCGATGGCTAGCACGCGATGGCTGATCTTCCTGCCGCCGGCGATCTTCGGCGCGCTGGTCGGCCTGTTCTGGGCCGGCATGTTCCGGAACGACCCCGACACGCTGCCCTCGGCCATGATCGGCCGCCAGGCCCCGGCGGTGCAGGTGGTGGCGCTTGCGGGCGCAGGGCCGCTGACCGAGGACGCGATGCTGCGCGCGGGCGAGGTCAAGCTGGTGAACTTCTGGGCCTCGTGGTGCGCCCCCTGTCGGGCCGAGCATCCGATCCTCGAGGAACTGGCGGCCGAGGGCGTGCCGATCCACGGCATCAACTACAAGGACGACCCGGCGAAGGCGCTGGGGTTCCTGCGCGAGCTTGGCAATCCCTATGCCAGCATCGGGGCCGATGCCACCGGACGCATGGCGATCGAATGGGGCGTCTACGGGGTTCCCGAAACCTATGTGATCGCCCCGGACGGCACCGTGGCGCTGCGCTTCGCCGGGCCGATCACCCGGCAGGAGCTTGACCGCACGATCCGCCCCGCGATCGAGGCCGCGCGGTCGCGCTGATCGCACGTCGAGCACGGGCGGCGGGTCGGGCCGCAGCATCCGGTTTCCGGTCGAATCGCTGCAATCTCGCGACGTGCGGGGGCGTCCCTGTGTCGGACGACGACATCCGGCGTCCTGTCCGTCACCGCAGACGACGACCCGCGCCCGCTTCAGGTGGTCGCGGGCTGTCTTTCCGATGGCGTCCTGTCTTGCGGCGCCAGGCGAGCCTCGACTAGTCCAGCCGCTCGCGCTGCTGCGCCACGATGGACTGCATCCCGTCCAGCGGCACATAGCCGCGCACCATCGTCTCGTGGATCACGAAGGTCGGGGTGCCGTTGATCTGCAGGCGCTGGGCAAGCTCCTGGTTGGCCCGCAGCACCCGCGTCACCTCTGGCCCGTCCATCGCCGCGCGCAGCGCCGGACCGTCCAGCCCCGCCTCGGCGGCGATCCGGTCCAGCGCCGCCTCGTCCGCCGGACCGCGCAGCGTGATAAGCGCGTCGTGCACCGCCTTGTAGGCGTCCGCCCCGTGGGCCTGAAGCGTCGCGACGGCGAACCGCGCCGAGCGCACGGAATCCTCGCCGAGGATCGGGAATTCCTTCATCACCAGCCGGATGTTGCCGTCGCCCGCCACCAGCGCCTCGACCTCGGAATGGGCGCGCCGGCAGTAGCCGCAGCGGTAATCGACGAACTCGACCACGGTGATGTCGCCCTCGGGGTTGCCGCCCGTCCAGCTGTCGGGGTCATTCTCCAGCACATCGCGGTATTCGCGGAGCATGGCGAGGTCCGCCTCGGCCTGGTCCTGCATCTGCCGCGCTTCCAGCGCGGCGATCACCTCCATCAGCACTTCGGGGTTTTCCAGCAGGTAGGACCGCACCGCCGCGCCGAATGCCGACCGCTCGGCGTCGGTCATGGCGCCGAGATCCAGCGCCATGGCGCCGGGCGAGGCGAGGCCCAGCACGGCGGCCAGACCGGCGGCGCGCAGGGGACGATGGATCGACTTCATGGGCAACTCCGGGCTGGCTCGGTCTTTCGCGGCATCCCGCCGCGCCCTTGACCGGGCGCGCGGCACGGGGGAAAGGACGGCAGGTCGGGGCGGAGCATAGGGGCAGGGCGATGCGGCGTTCAAGCCGGGGCGAGGTCGATCCCTTCATCGTGATGGATGTGATGGAGGCGGCGCGCGCGACAGAGGCCGCGGGCCGCCGGATCATCCACATGGAGGTCGGCCAGCCAGGCACCCCCGCGCCCGCCGCCGCACGAGCGGCGCTCGCGCGCGCGCTCGCGGCGCCGCTGGGCTATACCGTGGCGCTGGGGCTGCCGGAACTGCGCCGCGGGATCGCGGGCCTCTACCGGCGGCGGCACGGGCTGGACCTGAACCCGGACCGGGTGATCGTCACCGCCGGGTCGTCGGCGGCGTTCCTGCTGGCCTTCACCGCGCTGTTCGATGCCGGCGACCGGGTCGGTCTGGGGCTGCCCGGCTATCCGTCCTATCGTCACATCCTCAAGGCGCTGAGCCTTGTGCCGACGGGGATCGAGACCGGACCGGACACGCGGTTCCAGCCGGTGCCCGAGGCGCTTCCCGAGGGGCTCGCGGGGCTCATCGTCGCCTCGCCGGGCAATCCCACCGGCACGATGCTGGACCGCGCCGCGCTGGCCGCGCTGGCAGAGGCCTGCGCGGCGCGCGGGATCGCCCTCGTCTCGGACGAGATCTATCACGGCATCCATTACGGTGCGGCACCGGTCTCGGCGCTCGAGATCACCGACGACTGCGTGGTGATCAACTCCTTCTCGAAGCATTTCTCGATGACCGGCTGGCGGATCGGCTGGATGGTGGTGCCCGAGGCGATGATCCGCACCGTCGAGCGGCTGGCGCAGAACCTGTTCATCTGCCCGCCTCATGCAAGCCAGGTGGTCGCGCTTGCCGCGCTCGACTGCGAGGACGAGCTGGCGGACAACCTGGCGGTCTATGCCGCGAACCGGGTGCTTCTGACCGGGCGACTGCCGGCGATGGGCCTGTCGCGCATCGCGCCGCCGGACGGGGCCTTCTACATCTACGCCGATGTGTCGGGTCTGACCGGCGACAGCCGCGGACTGGCGGCTGACATCCTGGACCGGGCCGGGGTCGCGGTGACGCCGGGGCTGGACTTCGACCCGCGGCTCGGCGGGCGGTTCCTGCGGCTGTCCTATGCCGGCACGACCGCGGACATGGCCGAGGCGGCGGACCGCCTCGATGAACAGCCAGGCGAGGTCGCGGCAGGAGCCCGAGCGCAGGGACAGGGTCTGCGCGGGTGACTGGGTGCCTTCCTCGTAGCGGACGGAATAGCCGAAGCCCGCGT
>JBKBMT010000113.1:0-5926 GCA_046295655.1 Gemmobacter sp.
GAGCCGCGCTGACGGCGCGCCTGCTGCAAGGCCAGGTCCCAGGCCGCGCCGCGCCGGGTGTAGCGGTCGCGGTCGGTGCTGGTGATGATGGTGCGCCAGTCGCGCAGCACGGGCGCGGGCGCTCCGACATCACCGTCCGGCGGCGGCGGCGGAGGAGGGGGCGGCGGCGGGGTCGTGGCGCAGGCCGTCAGCCCGGCGGCGGCCAGGGCGCCGGGGACGGACTTGACCTGATCGTAGAAGATGCGGGCACGATCCATCGCGCCATCGCTCAGCGCGTCGATTGTCGGGCGCGGCCCGTTGCCGGCCAGCCACTCGGCCAGCTTCTCGTATTCCGGTGCGTAGATCGGCGTATAGAGGATCCGATGGATCGTGGTGGCCGGAACGCCCCGGGTGCGCAGCACCGAAGCGGCCTTGTTGGTCGGCGCCAGAACGGCAAGCGTCCGTCGGTCGCGACGCCGCCGGCCCTCGTAGTCGCCCGACACGATATCGACCCCTGCGGCGCGCAACCCGCGAACCAGCTCCGCAAGCAGCATCGTCTTGCCCGATCCCGCCTTTCCGGTCAGTGCCAGCACCCCGCCCCCGCCCTCGCCCGGCGGTTCCAGCGTGCCTTCATGCAGATCGATACCGACGCCGCGCAGCAGCCGGGTCACGCGATCGTGGGCTTCGGCCTGGTCAGGGGATAGGCGCAGGGCAATCGTCATTGCCCGACCCTAGTGCACGATCCGATCTGGGTGAAGGGCGGCACTGTGTGTCCCGGCGACGGCGCGCGCACCGCGCCGGCATCCCGCGGGGATCGCCTGTCAGGTCTTTCCCGCCCCGGCCCGAGCCGCAATCTCGGCCCGGGCGACGTTCAGCGCCTCCTCGGCCTTGGCGGCAAGTCGCGGCATGTCGTTGGCGCGGGCGAAACCGGCCAGATCTGCAAGCACCTCGATGATCCAAAAATGTCGCATTTCGTGGCCCGCGGCTGTGGAGACTGTTGCCGCACGAGCCTAACATGATGAACGGCTTTGCAAAGCGGCATCGTTTCCCGTCTGGCGACAATCCGCGCGCCCCGCCGCCACCGATGCGACGGGGCGCGGTGGCTCAGCGGCCGCGGCTTGCCTCGAGCGTATCCTCGAAGGTGCGCAGCCCGGTGCGCGGCGCCTGGACCAGCACCGCCATGTTGCCGGGCTTGTGCTGGTTGCGCCGCATCAGCATGTGCGCGGCCGGGATCTCTGCCCAGGGAAAGACCTCGGACATGCAGGGATCAAGCCGGCGCTCGATCATCAGCCGGTTCGCGGCCGAGGCCTGCGCGAGATGAGCGAAGTGGCTGCCCTGCAGGCGCTTCTGGTGCATCCACATGTAACGCACGTCGAAGGTGCAGTTGAACCCCGAGGTGCCGGCGCAGATCACAACCATGCCGCCCTTCTTGCACACCAGCGCCGAGACCGGGAAGGTCGCCTCGCCGGGATGCTCGAACACCATGTCCACATTCACGCCCTTGCCGGTGATGTCCCAGATCGCCTTGCCGAACCTGCGCGCTTCCTTCAGCCATTCGTTGTATTCGGGGCTGTTCACCTTCGGCAGCTGACCCCAGCACTTGAAGTCGTTGCGGTTGATCACGCCCCTCGCGCCCAGCCCCATCACGAAATCGCGCTTGCTTTCGTCCGAGATCACCCCGATCGCATTCGCCCCGGCGGTGTTGATCAGCTGGATCGCATAGGACCCGAGGCCGCCCGAGGCCCCCCAGACCAGCACGTTCTGACCGGGCTTGAGGTCATGCGGCTCGTGGCCGAACAGCATGCGGTAGGCGGTGGCAAGGGTCAGCGTATAGCAGGCGCTTTCCTCCCAGGTCAGGTGCTTCGGCCGCGGCATGAGCTGCTGGGCCTGGACGCGAGTGAACTGTGCGAAGCTGCCATCGGGCGTCTCGTAGCCCCAGATGCGCTGGCTGGGCGAATACATCGGGTCGCCGCCGTTGCAGTGTTCGTCGTCGCCGTCGTCCTGGTTGCAGTGTATCACGACCTCGTCGCCGACCTTCCAGCGCTTGACCTTGTCGCCCACCGCCCAGACGATGCCCGAAGCATCCGAGCCCGCTATGTGGTAGGGCGCCTTGTGGCCGTCAAAGGGGCTGATGGGCTGCCCAAGGCTGGCCCAGACCCCGTTGTAGTTGACGCCCGCAGCCATGACGAGGACCAGCACCTCATGGCTGTCGATGTTCCAGGTATCGACCACCTCGACCTGCATCGCGGTCTCGGGTTCGCCATGCCGCTCGCGCCGGATCGCCCAGGCGTACATCTGCCGCGGCACATGGCCGAGCGGCGGCATCTCGCCCAGTTCGTACAGATCTTTCTTCGGCGCCTCGTAGGCGACGATCTCGGGGTGGGTGTCGAGAGCCATGCGGGTCTCCTTGCCTGACATGCCGCGTCGGTTGATGCCGCGGCGCAGAATCGGACGCGGCGGTGACGCCCTGAATAGAAAGCGCCACGCAACATTGCAATGGCGTAACGAGCGATTTTGAAATTTTATGTCCCGAAAACGCCGGTCAGGACGTTTGCGGCGACGCCGATGCCGCAGCTGCATCAACGATCTGCAGGACCGGGGCAGCGTGAAAGGCCAGAAGCCGTTCGGCCCCCGCGGCCGGCCGCAGCCCTTCCGGCGTATCCACAACAATGCCGCGGGCGACAAGGGGCGTCAGGGCCATGCACTCGCTGCCCTCGGGAGCAAGCAACACCGCGTCCCGGTCCGCAAGGGAGGCGCGAAGCGCCGCGACGTGGCCCGCCAAGGCCTCTTTCGGCACGGCACCGTCGCGGATCAGGGCCGCAGCAACCAGAGGCACCGGAAGCACAGGAACCACCGCGCGCACCCCCGCCATCAATCGGTCGGCCAGAGCCTCCGGCGTCAGAGCGGGTTCGGCGTCGAGCATGCGCTGCAGCGACAGTGGAAGGCCGAAGCTTACCCCGACCGTCCCGAAGCCGCGGTAGCGGCCGCGCAGCTTGCGCCAGACCATCCGAAGCACGAACCCTGCAATGGCGGCCGGCCTGGCGCGGAAACGGCGCACACCGTTCTCGGCCGCCTCGGTCAGCACCCTGTCCTCCAGCACCCGGTCGTAGGCGAAGGCGACCGGCACGAAGGCCACGTCGCGCCCGCTTTCCCGCGCCTCGGCCAGGATGAACCCGAGCAGTCCCAGCTTTGCCGGCCCCACGCGCCCGTCGAGGCTGAGCCCGCCCTCGGGAAAGATCGCCTGGGACACGCCTTCGGCCGTCGCCATCCGCACATAACGCTCCATCACCGTCCGGTAGAGCGGGTTCAGGTTCTTGCGCCGGATGAAATAGGCGCCCATGGCCCGGATCAGCCGTGACAGCGGCCAGACACGGGCCCATTCCCCCACCGCATAGGACAGTGTCATGCGGCTGGAGACCAGCCAGGTGACAAGGACATAGTCCATGTTGCTGCGGTGGTTCATCACGAATACCACGGTCGCGTCCGGGGCGATGTCGCGCAGCGCCGCCTCGTCGCGGGCCGAAACCTTCACGTCGTACAGCGTCTGGCTGAGCCAACGCGCGGCCCGCACGGCGAAGCCGAAGTAGATGCTGGCGGAAAAGCCTGGCACGATCTCGCCGGCATAGCGACGCGCCTTCTCGAAGGCGACGGCCTCGGGGACGCCGGTGCTGCGCGCATGGGCGACCGCGGCGGCGATCACCTGCGGATCATAGACCAGCCTGAGGATCCGGTCGTGCCGCTCCAGCAGCTTGAAGGGTTCGACCGGCCGCTGGAGCCGCTTGTTCAGCTCGGCCACCGCGCGCTCCATCCGGCGACGGAAGAACCAGCGCACGGACGGAAACAGGAAATGCGAGGCGAATGTGACCGCCGCGAAGCCGAGGATCAGCAGAAGAAGCCATAACGGCAGTTCGACGGTTCGGAACATGGGCGAAGATTGGCAGGAAGGCCGGGGCAGGTAAATCCTGCATCGGCGGGGGTTTGGCGGCTGTCGTCCGGCAACCCTATCGCCGCTGCCGGCGCCGGACGCCGCGCTGTCCTGCCCGTCCGGCAGTACTGCGGCCCGAGGCCTTCACCGCCTGCTCGGCCGCTTCCTCGACCGCCGACTGACGCGCAAGGGGGTCGTCGGCGACTGCCAGCTCGACAGCCTCAAGGCGCCTGACCTCGTCGCGCAGGCGCGCGGCCTCCTCGAATTCCAGGTTCTCGGCGGCCTTCCGCATCTGTGCGCGCAACGCGTCCAGATGGGCGGCGAGGTTTGCGCCGACCAGCGGCTTGTCCACCTTTGCGGTGACGCGGGCCATGTCCGTGTCGCCCTGCCAGAGTCCCGCCAGCACGTCCTCCACGTTCTTTCGGACCGTCTCGGGGGTGATGCCGTGTTCGCGGTTGTAGGCGATCTGCTTTTCCCGCCGCCGGTTGGTCTCGGCGAGGGCGCGTTCCATGCTGCCCGTCACCGTGTCGGCATACATGATCACCCGCCCCTCGGCATTTCGCGCCGCCCGGCCGATGGTCTGGATCAGCGAGGTTTCCGACCGCAGGAAGCCCTCCTTGTCGGCATCCAGGATGGCCACCAGGCCGCATTCGGGAATGTCCAGCCCCTCGCGCAGCAGGTTGATGCCCACGAGCACGTCAAATGCGCCAAGGCGAAGGTCGCGCAGGATCTCGATGCGCTCGATCGTGTCGATGTCGGAATGCATGTAGCGCACCCGGATACCCTGTTCGTGCAGGTATTCGGTCAGATCCTCGGCCATGCGCTTGGTCAGCACCGTGACCAGCACCCGAAGCCCCCGCGCCGCGACCTTCCGCACCTCGTCCAGCAGGTCGTCCACCTGCATGGACACCGGCCGGATCTCTACCTCGGGGTCCAGAAGCCCCGTCGGACGGATCACCTGTTCGGCAAAGACCCCGCCCGCCTGTTCGAGCTCCCACGCCGCCGGGGTGGCGGAGACGAAGACCGACTGCGGGCGCATGGCGTCCCATTCCTCGAACTTGAGGGGGCGGTTGTCCATGCACGATGGCAGGCGGAACCCGTGTTCGGCCAGGGTGAACTTGCGCCGGTAGTCGCCGCGATACATGCCGCCGATCTGCGGCACGGAGACGTGGCTTTCGTCGGCGAAGACGATCGCATGGTCGGGGATGAATTCGAACAGCGTCGGCGGCGGTTCGCCGGGGGCGCGACCGGTGAGGTAGCGGCTGTAGTTCTCGATCCCGTTGCAGGAGCCGGTCGCCTCGAGCATTTCGAGGTCGAAGTTGGTGCGTTGTTCCAGCCGCTGTGCCTCCAGCAGCTTGCCCTCCTCGACCAGCTGCTTCAGGCGTTGGTGCAGCTCGGCGCGGATCCCCTTGATCGCCTGCTGCAGCGTCGGCCGCGGCGTGACGTAATGGCTGTTGGCATAAATTCGGATCTTCTCGAACGAATCCGTCCTTGTCCCTGTCAGAGGGTCGAATTCGGTGATCCCCTCCAGTTCCTCGCCGAAAAAGGAAAAGCGCCAAGCGCGGTCCTCGAGGTGCGCCGGCCAAAGCTCGACCGTGTCGCCACGCACCCGGAAGCTGCCGCGCGCGAAGGCAGCATCGTTGCGGCGGTACTGCTGGGCGACGAGTTCGGACAGGAAGCGGCGCTGATCGATGATCTGCCCGACCGCCAGGTCCTGCGTCATAGCCGAATAGGTCTCGACCGAGCCGATGCCGTAGATGCAGGACACCGAGGCCACAATGATCACGTCGTCGCGTTCCAAGAGCGCCCGGGTGGCCGAATGGCGCATCCGGTCGATCTGTTCGTTGATCTGGCTTTCCTTCTCGATGTAGGTGTCGGTCCGCGGCACATAGGCCTCGGGCTGGTAGTAGTCGTAGTAGCTGACGAAATACTCGACCGCATTCTCCGGGAAGAAGCCCCTGAACTCGCCATAGAGCTGGGCGGCGAGCGTCTTGTTCGGGGCGAGGATGATCGCCGGGCGCT
>JBKBMT010000114.1:0-5358 GCA_046295655.1 Gemmobacter sp.
GCGCCTGACGCTCCTGATGGGCGTCGTCAGCATCGGCATCGGCGGGGCCATCGGCTCGGTAATCGGGCTGCTCTCCGCATTCTACCGCCGCATCGACCCCTTCGTGATGCGGCTCGTGGACATGATGCTGTCCTTTCCGGCCATCCTTCTGGGTCTTGCGCTGGTGGCCGTGTTCGGCCCCGGCGCGGTGCCGGTGATCATCGCGCTGGCCATCGCCACCGTGCCGGACTGCGCCCGCATCGCCCGGTCGATCGGGGTGAGTGTGATGGAACAGGAATACATGGAGGCCGGCCGCGCGGTCGGCCTGTCGGACGCGACGCTGTTCTTCCGCTATCTCGTGCGCAACTGCATCTCGTCGATCATGATCTTCATCAGCCTGCGCTTCGGGCAGGTGATCCTTCTGGGGGCGGCGCTGAGCTTTCTGGGCCTCGGCGCCCGCCCGCCGGCGGCCGAGCTGGGCATGATGGCGGCGCAGGGGCGCGATTTCCTGCTGTTCGCACCGCATATCGCGGTGATCCCCTCGGTCGCCATCTTCATCATCGTGCTTGCCGCCAACATCACCGGGGATGCGCTCCGGGATGTTCTGGACCCGCGCCTGCGGTCCTGAACCAACGACAGGGAAAGGAATCCAACCGATGACACGACGGAACATGCCGATCCTGCTGGCAACCTGCGCCGCCCTGGCCCTGCCGGTTGCCGCCGGGGCCCAGGAAATCACCATCGTCCGGGAGGTGGACAGCAACAACTATGATCCGCACAAGTCGGTCGCCCGCGCCGCGGCGGAGGCGCTGTTCATGATGGGCGACACGCTGGTGACGCTCCAGCCCGACATGCAGACCCTGGATACCGGTGTTGCCGAAAGCTGGTCGGTCTCGGACGACGGGCTGGTCTATACCTTCAACCTGAAGGAGGGGGTGAAGTTCTGCTCGGGGCGCGAGATGACCGCCGACGACGTGGTCTATTCGCTCAAGCGCTGGGTGGATCCCGAGACGAAATCGCCTGTCGCCTGGCGTGCCGGCGATGTCGAGGACATCGTCGCCGTCGATGCCCGGACCGTCGAATACCGGCTGTCGGCACCGTTCTCGGAACTGCTCTACCAGTTGACGCAGAGCTTCGGCACCATCGTTGATCGCGAGAACGTCGAGGCGCTGGGCGCGGATTTCGGGATCAACGGCTTCAACGGCACGGGTCCGTTCTGCTGGGAAAGCTGGACGCCGCGGGACAAGCTGATCCTGACCCGGCACGAGGGCTACAACTGGGGCCCGTCCTTCTATCAGAACCGGGGCCCGGCCCACATGGCACGGATCGTCTGGCAGGTGGTGCCGGAGGAGAACACCCGCACCGTCGCGCTGCTCACGGGCCAGTCGCAGGTGACGCAATATGTGCCGGCCATCGCGCTGGAACAGTTGCGCGCCGCACCGAACATCGAGGTGCACCGGTCGGACGAGGCGTTCTGGACCTACTTCATCGGCTTCAAGGTGGACAAGGCCACCGTCGCGGACGAGGCGGTGCGGCAGGCGATCAACCTGGCCGTCAACCAGGAGGCGATGGCCGAGGATCTGCTGTTCGGCGAGGTCGAGCCGGCCTACAGCTACATCAGTCAGGCGACGATCGACTGGAACCGCGATCTGGACGACCAGCTGCTGCGCTATGACCCGGAGCGCGCCATCGCCATCCTCGAGGAGGCGGGCTGGAAGCTGAACGCGCAGGGCGTGCGCGAGAAGGACGGGGTGGAACTGCGCCCGCTGGCCTACATGTTCGCGGGCTCGACCTGGCAGAAGCTGTCGGAATTCGTGCAGGCCGAGCTTCTGAAGGTCGGCATCGCCATGGAGATCCAGGCCTTCGACGCAACCGTTGCCTGGGGCAAGCTGGCGACCCAGGAATTCGACATGTTCGGGATGAGCTTTCCCTATGTGTCGGCCGGCGATGCGCTCAACCTCTACTTCCGGTCCTCGAACGTCCCGACGCCGAACCGGATGAACTGGATCGACGCCGAGACCGACCGGCTTCTGCAGGTCGGCAAGACCGCCACCACCGAGGACGTGCGGGCCGAAGCCTATGGCGAAGTGCTGCGCATGGTGCACGAGGCCGCGGTGTGGCTGCCGCTCTATCACGAGCCGATGTTCGTGGCGCAGTCGACACAGCTGGAGTCGGTGGTGCCGCACAACATCTACGGTGCCGGGCTCTACAAGGGCCTCGACCTGAAGTTCCGCTGAAAGACCAACCGGCGGGCCGGGTTGCCGGCCCGCCAGACGACAGGGGACAGGCATGACCGACAACAAGATCACCGTGATCCGCAACGCCGACTGGATCGTGGCATGGGATGACGAAGCCGGGTCGCACCGGTTTCTGCGCGGTGGCGACGTGGCCTTCGACGGTGACCGGCTGGTGCAGGTCGGCGGGCTCTACGACGGCCCGGGCGGGGTCGAGATCGATGGCAGCGGCCGGATGGTCTGCCCGGGATTCGTGAACATCCATTCGCATCCCCTGTCCGAACCGCTGAACAAGGGCTTTCTCGACGAGCTGGGCAGCCCGCGGCTCTACATGTCGTCGCTCTACGAGTTCATGCCGCTGTTCCGCCCGGACGATGCGGGCCGCACCGCGTGCACCGAGGTCGCGCTGTCCGAGCTTCTGATGTCCGGCGTGACGACGCTGGTGGATCTGTCGGTGGCCTATCCCGACTGGCTGGACCTGCTGGCGCGCTCGGGCATCCGGGCGGTGGCGGCGCCCATGTATCGCGGGGCGCGCTGGTTCACGAAGAACGGCCATGTCGTCGAATACGAATGGGACGCGAAGGCCGGACAGGCCGCGATGGACGAGGCGCTGGCCGCGGTCGATGCCGCGCTGGCCCATCCCTGCGGCCGGATCGGGGCCCAGATCGCGCCGGCGCAGATCGACACCTGCAGCGAAGGCATGATCCGCGACAGCCATGCCGAGGCGCGCCGCCGCGGGCTGACCATGCAGATCCACGCGGCGCAGTCGGTGGTGGAATTCCACGAGATCACCCGCCGCCACGGCCGCACCCCGGTGGAATGGCTGGACGACCTTGGCGTGCTGACGGCCGGCACGATCATCGGGCACGGCATCTTCCTGAACGACCATCCCTTCGTCCACTGGCCGCAGGGGCACGACTTCGACCGGCTGAAGGACAGCGGCGCGGCCGTGGCGCATTGCCCGACGGTATTCCAGCGCCGCGGCATCACCATGCGCAGCGTCGGACGCTACATCCGCGGCGGCATCCCGGTGGGGATCGGGACCGATACCTACCCGCACAACATGATCGAGGAACTGCGGAACGCCCTGATCAACTCGCGCGTCGTCAGCGGCGATGCCTTCGACCTGCGCACGCATCACATCTTCGATGCGGCGACCGTGGGGGGCGCGCGGATCCTCGGGCGGGACGACATCGGCCGGCTTGCGCCGGGGGCGAAGGCCGACCTGTTCCTTGCCGATGTCACGCATCCCGCCATGCGCCCGGTGCGCGATCCGCTGCGCTCGATGATCTATGTCGCGGCGGAACGGGCGGTCCGGGACGTGTTCGTGGACGGCCGGCAGGTGGTGAGGGGCGGGCGCTGCCTGGCCTTCGACCTGGCCGATGCCACCGCGCGGCTGGAAGAGGCGCAGCGCCGGGCCGAGGAACAGTTCCGCCAGCTCGACTTCGCCGGACGCTCGCATCTCGAGGCGTCGCCGCTGACCTATCCGGTGGCCTGATGAGCCTTCTGTCGGTCGAGGGTCTGGACGTGCGATTCCGCATCGGCCGGCGCGATTATCGCGCCGTCGATGGGGTAAGCTTTGCGCTGGACCGCGGCCGGACGCTGGGAGTGGTGGGGGAATCGGGCTGCGGCAAGTCCGTGACCTCTCTGGCCATCATGCGGCTGGTGCCGCAGCCGCCGGGCATCTACGCCGGCGGGCGCATCCTGTTCGACGGGCAGGACCTGTTGAAACTGACCGACGGACAGATGCGACGGCTGCGGGGCGGGCGGATCGGCATGATCTTCCAGGAGCCGATGACCAGCCTGAACCCGGTCTATACCTGCGGCGACCAGATCGTCGAAAGCCTGCGCGTCCATTCCGACCTGTCGGCGCGGGCCGCACGCGACCGGGCGATCGAACTGCTGGACCTCGTGCGCCTGCCATCGCCCGCCAGACGCGCCGACGACTATCCGCACCAGCTTTCGGGCGGGCAGCGGCAGCGGGTGATGATCGCGCTCGCGCTGGCCAACGACCCCGACCTGCTGATCGCCGACGAGCCGACCACGGCGCTGGATGTCACCATCCAGGCGCAGATCCTGGAGCTGATGCACGATCTGCAGGAACGAACCGGCACGGCGATCCTGCTGATCACCCACGATCTGGGCGTGGTGGCCGAAACCTGCGACGAGGTGGTGGTCATGTATGCCGGATCGGTGGTGGAGCGCGCGGCTACCGACGCGCTGTTTGCCGATCCGCAGCACCCCTATACCATCGGGCTGATGGCCGCCGTGCCGCGCATCGACGTTGCGGCCGACCGGCTGGCAACTGTTCCCGGTTCGGTCCCGCCTCCGTGGGAATCGCTGCCGGGCTGCCGTTTTGCAGGGCGCTGTCCGCTGGCCGACGCCACCTGCCGCAGCCGCATGCCGCCGCTGGTCGAACTGGCGCCCGGCCATGCTGTCGCCTGCTGGAAGGCCCCGATCGACGGAGGCGCGGCATGACCAGTCCGCTGCTGCGTGTCGAGGGCCTGACCAAGCATTTCCCGGTCCGCCGCGGGATTCTCGGCCGCCAGGTCGGCATGGTGCAGGCCGTCACCGACGTCTCGTTCTCGGTTGGCGCCGGCGAGACGCTGGCCGTGGTCGGCGAATCGGGCTGCGGCAAGTCCACCACCGGCCGCGCGCTTCTGCGGCTGATCGAGCCGACCGCGGGCCGCGTGTTCCTTGACGGCGAGGAGATAACGGCGCTGTCGCCCGCCGGCCTGCGCGCCGCGCGGCGGCGCATGCAGATCATCTTCCAGGACCCATACGGCAGCCTCAATCCCCGCATGACGGTGCGCGAGACGCTGGCCGAGCCTCTCTTGCTGCATGGCGTTGCGACGCCGGCGAACGTGGACGCCAAGGTAGCCGAGGTTCTGGCCATGTCGGGCCTGTCGCGGTTCCACGCCGAACGCTATCCGCACGAGTTCTCGGGTGGCCAGCGGCAGCGGGTGGGGATCGCCCGTGCGCTTGCCACCCGGCCCCGCCTGATCGTTTGCGACGAACCCGTGTCGGCGCTGGATGTCTCGGTCCAGGCGCAGATCGTGAACCTGTTGCAGGACCTGCAGCGCGAACTTGGCGTGGCTTATGTGTTCATCAGCCATGACCTTGCCGTGGTGCGCCACATCGCGAC
>JBKBMT010000115.1:0-5352 GCA_046295655.1 Gemmobacter sp.
GCCCGTTCCTCGGCCACGTCCCCGGCAGCGGTCAGCGAGACCGAGAGGAACAGGGTCGGCTTCGCGGCCAGCTTGACGCCGTGGCGACGCATCGCCTCGGCCAGGGAATTCTGGAACCGGCCGGCGTGGACCGACCCCGCCAGCACAACGGCATCGTGCACGCCGGGGTCGAGGTCGGCAGCGTCGGCGGCGTTCAGCAACTCGACCGAATGACCGAGCGCGACAAGACGATCGGCGACATGGCGGGCAATCTTGCGGGTCTGGCCGTTGGTCGTGGCATAGAGGACAAGAACGAACATGAGGGCCTCCTTTCGGTTGCCCTCGTCTTGCCGCGCGGCGTGGCCCGTGTCCTTGCGTCAGGTCAAACCGCGCGGATCCGCGCCCCGGCCTGGCCTCGTGCGGCCCAGGCATGCACCGCCGCACCGAAGGCCTCGAACAGCGGGCGCGAGACGGGATCGTTCGCGGCATTGTATTCGGGATGCCACTGCACCGACAGGGTGAAGCCGGGGGCATCTCGGACATGGATGGCCTCGGCCGTGCCGTCGGGTGCCCTCCCCTCGATCACGATCCGGGCGCCGGGCCGGTCGATCCCCTGCCCGTGCAGCGAATTGGTCATGACCTGCTCGGACCCGAACAGCCGGGCAAAGACCCCGCCGGGGGTAAAGCGCACCGGATGTCGCAGCGCGAACTTCTCTTCCAGCGTGCCGTCGGGGGGCATGCGATGGTTCATCCGTCCGGGCAGGTCGCGGATTTCGGGATGCAGCGTGCCCCCCATCGCCACATTCACCTCCTGAAATCCCCGGCAGACACCCAGGAAGGGTTGCCCGCGGTCCACGCAGGCCCGGATCAGCGGCAGGGTGATCGCATCCCGGCAGCGGTCGAATTCGCCGTGCGCCGGTGTCTCGTCGGCGCCATATTCGCTGGGATGGACATTCGGCCGGCCGCCGGTCAGCAGGAAACCGTCGCACACCTCCAGCAGCTCGGCAACGGTCACGAGACGCGGGTCCGACGGGATCACGAGCGGGAGACAGCCCGCGACCTGCGCGACGGCTTCGCTGTTCATCAGGCCCGTCGCGTGGACCTGATAATGTTCGTGCAGAACATTCTGGTTGCCGATGATGCCGACGACCGGCCGGCAGTTGAACGAGGCCATCCGAGATCCCTTCGCGCGTTCTGCAATGATAGGACGACGTGCGGCAGGGGTGAAGGGGGCTGTCTTCGCCGGCACCAGACCGGTTTTGCGGATCGTCCGGGCCGTCGCCCGTGAGCAGCTGTCGGATCAGTCGAGCTGGCCGCGCGCCCAGCCGGCGATGTCGGCGGCCGACATCGCGCCGCTCGTGCGGGAAATCTCGCGGCGGGCGCGGAACAGGATCACCCTCGGGATTCCGCGGATGCGATGGCGCGCAGCGATCGCCTGCTCGGCCGCGGCGTCGCACTCGCCCAGGCGCCCAACGGGGCGAGCGAAGTCCACACGACCCCCGCGGTTCACGGCCCTGACCGCGATCGTCCCGCCGGAACAGCGACCATGGCGGAACAGGTCGCGCTCGGCCCTGCGGCGCGGGATGATCGCGGCCGGCCGCCGCCAGTGGAGAAGCGCGTCGGTGGCTGCACCGCGACTGCCGGCGTTGAGCGTCTTCCTCAGCGTGGTCCGGCGGCGGGGACACGCTCGGGCAGCACGTCGCCGCGCAGGCCGGCGGCGGGCATCGCCGAGATTCGCGCGTGCAGCGCGGCGAGGAGGGTTTCGCGGAGTGTGGGCATTTCAAACGCTCTCTTGCGTTTCGAAGCCGCCGCACGGCCCAAGCTGTTGAACTGTCTTGCAGGATCGCCGATCATCAGGGGGGCTCCTTCAGCAGACCGTATCTGCGACCCGCCCGACGGTTCGACCGATGCGAACCGCCAGGATTTCCGAATGACGCGCCTTGATCTCGAACGACAACAGGTCTGGATCTATCTCGCCGCCATCCTGGCAGGGTTGGGCCTGGGTCTGTTGCTGCCGGGGGCCGCCGCACATCTCGAGGCGGCCCTCTGGCCGCTTCTGGGCATCCTGATCTTCGTGACCTTCACCCAGGTGCCGCTGATCCATCTGCCGGAGGCGTTCCGCGACCGGCGCTTCATGGGGGCGATGCTCGCGGGCAACTTCGTGATCGTCCCGCTGATCGTGGCGGGTCTACTGATGGTCCTGCCAGCCGACCCGGCGGTCCGGTTGGGCGTTCTGCTGGTGCTGCTTGTCCCCTGCACGGACTGGTACATCACCTTCACGCATCTTTCCGGCGGCGATACCGGCCGGGCGATCGCCGCCACGCCGGTGAACCTGATCGTGCAGATGGCATTGCTGCCCGTCTATCTCTGGCTCTTCATGGGATCGGCCTTTCTGGAGATCTTCGCGGTCGGTCCCATCGTGACCGTGTTCCTGACGCTGATCGTGGCGCCGCTGGTGGCGGCATGGCTGCTCGAGCGATGGGCCGAGGCGCGACCCGGCCGCGACACTGTGATGACGCGTCTTGCCTGGTTCCCCGTGCCGCTGCTGGCGACGATCGTTTTTCTGATTGCCGCATCGCAGGTGCAGACGGTCGTGTCGTCGCTAGCTGTGCTGCCGCAAGTGGCGGGCGTGTTCGTGGGTTTCCTCCTGCTGGCCCTGTTCGCGGGGCTGGGCCTTGCACGCGCGTTTCGCCTGCCGCCGCGATCCGGGCGCGCGCTGGTGTTCAGCCTCGGCACGCGCAATTCCTTCGTGGTGCTGCCGTTGGCGCTGGCCTTGTCGCCGGAATGGCGTCTGGCCATCGTGGTCATCGTCTTCCAGTCGCTGGTCGAACTGCTGGGCGTGCTGGTCTACCTCAAGGCGGTGCCGCGGGTTTTGCCGGACAGATAAGCTGGATATGCTGCAACCAATCCTTCGGCACGCTGTCCAATGCCCGGTCGGCATCCCGCGCCAGATCCAGCCGCATGGGCAGCTTGACCTGCCGGACCGGCAGGAAGATCGGCGCGGTGACGATGCCTCGGCCGGTCTTCGACCGTGACGGTGAGGCAGGATCGTGACTGCTGTGGGGCCGCGCAGGCCTGCCGAACGCCCGGCCCTTCGTGTTCAATCGCCCCTCGGCCACAAGCAGACTCGGGCCCCAGCGGCGATAGATAAAGCGCAGGCGCAGGCCGGTCCGGCGTTCCCATTCGCCGGGGGTGGTCGAGGCACTGCCTCGACGCAAGCCGCGCAGGGACTTGCCCGCCGCAGGCGTGGGGATCGCCAGCCAGAGGCCATTCCTCGAGCGGATCAGCGGGCCAGTGTCGTGCGCCGCTGCGATGACCGGGGCCTTGGACGACACCAGCGCCGCTGCGTTGAGGCTGGGCGTAGCCTTAGGGAACTGCTCGGAACGGATCGTGGGGGCGAGCCGGGCCACGACGCGCACCAGCTTGGGCGCGCCGCCCTCGGCGATGTAGACTGCATCCCGCCCGATGTTCGGATCGGCGAAGAGCGCAGCAAGGGCGACAGAGAGGGCGTCCGGCATGTTTGCCCTTTCCTAAGAAAGGAAGTGACATTATCTTTGCATCAGAAAGGATAAAGTCATGACCCTTTCCCATCAGATCGCCCGAAACCCCGAGGCTGGTGCCGTGCTGACCAAGGCCGCGCTGCGGGCGGCAGACCGGCTTGGCCTTTCGGGCCGACAACTGGCCGAGATCGTCGGTGTGTCCGAGGCGACCGTCTCGCGCTGGAAACGGGGCGAAAGCCTGCTCGAGCCGGGATCGAAGCCCTTCGAGCTTGCGGCCCTTCTGGTGCGGACCTTCCGCTCGCTCGACGCGATCACCGGGGGCGACGAGGCGGTGGCGCGGCGCTGGCTGGCCGCCCCGAACACGGCGCTGGCGGCACGGCCCGTGGAGCGGATGACGCAGGTGCAGGGGCTTGTCGATGTCGCGACCTATCTGGACGCAAGACGCGCTCCGCTCTGAGACGCGGCCCTATGCGGGCGCTGCCTGGCGGTTCGTCGAGGCCCAGCATCGGGTCTCGACCCTGAAGCTGGTCGATAGTCTCGCCGAACAGGCGGCCCTCGAAGAGATCCTCGAGGCCACGAAGCCGCCCCTGCCGGAGGACTGCCGCGCGCTCGATTACCTGCTGGCCACGCCCTTCCGCTATCGCCCCTATCCGGCGGGATCGCGGTTTCGCCGGGCGGGACTGACGCCCGGCGTCTGGTATGGTGCCGAGGCGCCCGAGACGGCGGCGGCCGAAATGGTCTTCTACCGCTTCCTGTTCTACGCCGAGAGCCCGGAGACGCCCTTTCCCGACGATGCGGCCGAATACACCGCCTTCTCGGCGGAGGTCGCATCGCCCATGGCGATGGACCTGACCGCCGGGGCGCTGGCCGCCGATCATGCTGTCTGGACCCACCTCACCGACTACGCGGCCTGTCAGGCACTGGCCGAGGAGGCCCGCGCGATCGGTGCCGAGGTGATCCGCTACGTCTCTGTCCGCGATCCTGCCCGGGGCGCCAACCTCGCCGTGCTGACCTGCCGTGCCTTTGCCGCCCCGCAGCCGGTCGAACGTCAGACCTGGCGCATCCGGATCGGCCCCACCGGCGCGCAGGCGCTGCGCGAGCATCCGCGCCTCGGGATCGAGTTCCCGAAGGACAGCTTCGCCCCGGACCCGCGCCTTGTCGGCATGCTCTGGGACCGCCCCCGCGCCCGGTAGGCCGTCATCACGTCCGCCGCGCCGGGCGCAGAACCTGCGGGCGGGTGCAGATCGGCAGCGGGTTGCTCCCGATCTCGAGGCGCACCGATTCGTCCCGGTCGCGATCCGGGATCGTGCGCATAGGGCGGCAGGCCGGGCGTGTTGACCGTATCGACGGCGTCGGCCGGGGCGAAACAGATCGCGAAGAGGCCCTCGACGCCTTCGGGATGGAAGCAGGCCCTGTCGGTCGGCACGCCGAAGCCGAGGCCGCCCCGGTAGCGGCGGAAGGTGATGCCGCCGAAGGCGACCTCCTCGCCCACGCGCCCGCGCAGGTCGGCGGCGGCCGCGGTGTCGAGATAGGTCTCGCGCACTTCCTTGTGGGCCACGAGATCGGCGAAGAAGGCCGAGCCGCCCGTCGCGCGCGCAGCTTCACCTGACCGGCCGCGGACCCGCCGAGGCTGGGCCTCACATCCAACCTTCTGTTGTGGATGCCGCTCGGTTTGCAAGGAATTTCTGATCGTCCGGACATGTGATCGAGTGCAGTCTTTTGTCAGGCCTGTTCGTGCGGCAGACTGGCGCCGCTGGCCGGGATGGTGATGCGCGGACCGGGGCCACATCTCCAAGAGCGAGCTCGGGGCTCGGAGAAGGTTTCTGGTTTGCCCGACCCGGATCATGTCGATCATTTGCCCATGCAGATCATG
>JBKBMT010000116.1:0-5352 GCA_046295655.1 Gemmobacter sp.
CAGCGCGGTGGGCTGCGGCGCACCTCTGCCTGTCGCAGCACAGGATCCGTGCTCCGTGGCGCGCCCGGTGAGCTCGCGGACCGGCGGGCACGACCGGCCTGCCCCGTCGCCCGGCGGATTGCGAAAGTTCAGCCGGCGCGGCGGGCCAGGGTCTCGATCTGGTCGCGCCAGCCTTCCAGCTGGTAGCCATGGCGCGCGGGAATCCCGATCAGGTCATCGGTCGGCCGGGAACCCGCCTGGCTCAGCGCCCAGACGATCGACGATCGGTTGCCCGAGGCGCAATAGGCAAGGACCGGCCCGGAAGCCGAACCGATCGCGTCGCCCTGGGCGGTCACGTTCTCCATGGTGATCGCCCCGCCGATCACCGGGTTCAGAACGAAGTCCATTCCCGCATCCTCGACCGCCCGCCGGATCGGGTCGGCCTGCACTTCGGGCGGAACCTCCGCATCGGGCCGGTTGCAGACCACCCGCCGGAAGCCGGCCGCCGCGATCGCCGGCACGTCCTCGGGCGTGATCTGCGGGCTGACCGCGTAATCGGGTGTCAGTCGGCGGATGTCCATGGAACCCTCCTCAGGCGGCTGCCAGCCGGTCCACCCTGACGCGGATCGCCGGCGCTGCGACCATACCCGCGGCCATGGCCAGGATAAAGACCACCCCGCCGATCCCGCCGAAGCTGAGCGAGGCGATGGCCGGCCCCGGGCAGAGGCCCGCCAGGCCCCAGCCCATGCCGAACAGGACCGAACCGAGCACGAGGTTGTGGCCGATGCGAGGCTCCGGCGGCTCGGGCAGGTTGCTGCCGAGCGCCGCACGTGCCCAGTTGCGCGCCACATGCCAGGCCAGCATCATCGGCAGGATCGCCCCGCCCAGAACGAAGGCCAGGGTCGGATCCCAGGCGCCGAAGACGTCCAGCCATCCCTGCACCTTGGTCGTGTCGGTCATGCCCGAGATCAGGAGGCCAAGGCCGAACAGCCCGCCGGCGACGAAAGCGAAGATATTGCGTGCCATCAGATGATCCCCAGAATGTGCCGCGCCAGGACCACCACGATCCCTCCGGCAAGCAGGTAGAAGACGGTCGCGACGATCCCGCGCAGGGAGAAGCGCGAGATGCCGCATACCCCGTGCCCCGACGTGCAGCCGTTGGCGAGCCGCGTTCCGACCCCCACCAGAAGCCCGGCGATGGCGACGACGGCCAGGTTGCCGGTGATGTTGGTGCTGTAGCCGCCGGTCGACAGCGCGACCACTGCGGGGATGAGGAAGAGGCCCGCGAGGAAGGCCGCGCGTTCCGCAGCATTCGACCTGCCCGAGCCGTCGATAAGTCCGCCGATTATTCCCGAGGCCCCCATGATGCGCCCGTTGACCAGCAGGAACAGCGCCGCCGCCCCGCCGATCATCAGCCCACCCACAAAACCCAGGATCCAGTCCTGTTCGATCATTTCCTGTTTCCGTTTCCACAAGGCCGGGTCGGCGGTTCCGCCAACCCGGTCAGGTTCCTGTTCGCGTCGTTTCCGGGTCTCAGAGTCCGTTCACCGGCACCTTGAGATAGCTTACTCCGTTGTCCTCGGGCTCCGGCATCTGGCCGGCACGCATGTTCACCTGAAGCGACGGGATGATGAGCTTCGGCATGTCGAGCTTCGCGTCCCGCTCGGTCCGCATGCGGATGAAGTCGTCCTTCGACTTCCCCTCTCCGACATGCCTGTTCAGCCGCTTCTGTTCGCCGACCGTGGTTTCCCAGGCGTAGTGGTCGCGCCCTTCGGCCTTGTAGTCATGGCCCACGAAGATCCGCGTGTCATCCGGCAGGGCAAGGATCTTCTGGATCGAGTCCCACATCGTCTCGGCCGAGCCACCCGGAAAGTCGCAGCGCGCGGTACCGAAATCCGGCATGAACAGCGTGTCTCCGACAAAGGCGGCATCGCCGATCACATAGGTCAGGCAGGCCGGGGTATGACCGGGCGTGTGCAGCACGTCGCCGCGCAACTGTCCGATGTGAAAGCTGTCGCCTTCGCGGAACAGCCTGTCGAACTGCGATCCGTCGCGCTGGAACCGCGTGCCTTCGTTGAAGATCTTGCCGAAGGTGTTCTGCACGACGGTGATATTCTCGCCGATGCCGATCTTGCCGCCGACGCGTTCCTGGATGTAGGGCGCGGCGGACAGGTGATCGGCGTGGACATGGGTCTCGAGGATCCACTGCACCTCGAGCCCTTCCCTCTGCACGAAGTCGATCACTGCATCGGCCGAGCGGGTGTCGGTACGGCCCGAGGCGTAATCGAAGTCGAGCACCGAGTCGACGATCGCGCAGGCGCGCCCCTCGGGTTCCTGAACGACATAGGTCAGGGTATTGGTTGCCTCGTCAAAGAAGGCGGTGACTTTCGGGTTCATCGGATAGCTCCGTCCTGGTTCGGAGAGGAGTATGGGGCCTGTCGAGATACATTTCAAGAAGTGAATATGTCATCTTGCGTTTTGACATGGGTCAATTCGCGGTCGACGATGCTCGTCTAGGCTGGCAATGTCTGCAGGGGAGGAACCATGACAACGGTTGCCGAACGCCGCGCCGAACTCGAGCGGCGCAAGGAATATCTCGGCCGGAGGCTCGGCGCGATCGAGGCAGAGCTCGAATCCCACGAGGCGCGCGACTGGGAAGATATGGCGACCGAGCGCGAGGCCGACGAGGTGCTCGAAGGTATCGGCGTGGCGGGCCAGCAGGAACTGCGGCGCATCGAGGCGGCGCTGCAACGGATCGAGGCCGGCGAATACGGTTTCTGCACGAAGTGCGGTGCCGAGATATCGGAGGGGCGGCTTGACCTGCTGCCGGAAACTCCGTTCTGCGCGGCCTGCGCGCCCTGAGCGCCCCGGCGGGCGGGGGAGGAGAACCAGATGACGAACGAAGAGGTTATGCTGCGAATGGCTGAGCTTGCACATCAGGCGGCAGGGCTCCGGCCCGACGATCCGGCGCTGCAACGGCTGCTTGCCGAAATGGAGGCGCTGGCCGCCTTGCTGCCGCCGGCGACGGAACCCGAGATCGACGAGGACGCGGAAGCGCAGTTCGACAACATGCCGGTCTGAGAGCGTCCGCACGGGATTGCAAAATTCCGAACGCCGTCACCTAATGCCGGTGAGGAACGCGGAGCGGGGGCAGCATGGCGGATGCGGTCGGATACGAACGCCGGGGTGGCGTTGCCGTTCTCGTGATCGACAATCCGCCGGTCAATGCGCTCGGGGCCGCGGTGCGGAAGGGGCTCGCGGCGGGACTTGAGCGTGCGCTCGCCGACGCGGCGGTGCAGGCGGTCGTGATCCTTGCGGCCGGGCGCACCTTTCCGGCCGGGGCCGACATCACCGAATTCGGCAAGCCACCGGCCGATCCATGGCTGCCCGACCTCTGCGACCGGATCGAGGCCAGCCCGAAGCAGGTGGTCGCCGCGATCCATGGAACCGCGCTGGGTGGGGGGCTGGAACTTGCCCTGGCGGCCCATACCCGGATCGCGTTGAGCACCGCGCGGCTGGGTCTGCCGGAGGTCACCCTGGGGATCCTGCCGGGTGCCGGTGGCACGCAGCGCACGCCACGGCTGATCGGGGCCGAGGCCGCGCTGCGCCTGATGATCTCGGGCAAGCCCGTGGGTGCCGCCGAGGCGCAGGCACTGGGCCTGATCGACGGGGTGGTCGAGGACGATCTGGCCGGTGCCGCCATCGCGCTGGCCGAAATGCTCGCCGCCGAGGGCAAGCCGCCGCGGCGCAGCCGCGACTGCACGGACGGAATGCGCGATCCGGCCGCCTATGTCGCGGTCGTGGCCGCCGCCCGGGCGCGGCACGCACACGACCGTCTGCCGGCGCCGCGCCGGATCGTCGATTGCGTCGAAGCCGCGATGCTGCTGCCGTTCGAACAGGGTCTGGAGTTCGAGCGTGCCGCCTTCGAGGAGCTTGTGGTCACGCCGGAATCGGCGGGGCTGCGCCATGCCTTCTTCGCCGAGCGCAGCGCCGCGCGCATGCCCGAGGCCAAGGCCGCGCCACGGGGCGAGATCCGGTCGGTCGGGATAGTCGGCGGCGGGCAGACAGGGGGCGAGCTTGCGCTTGCGTTCCTTGGTGCCGGGTGCTCTGTCACGCTGCTCGACCCCGACACCGCGATGCTGGAGCGGGCGCTGGAGCGTGTGGTGCGCCTGCAGGAGAAGGCGGTGGCCGAGGGACGGCTTGGCGCCGATGCCCGGGCCGCCGACTGGGCCCGGCTGTCCGGCGCCGTCGATCCGGCCGAGGTTGCGGACACCGATCTGGTGCTTGCCACGGGCGGGGACGGGGCGGCATTGCTGGCCGCCGCGGCGCAGATGCGCGCGGGGGGCATCCTTGCCCACGGCGGCGGCTGGACCGACATCGAGGCTATGGGCCGGGCGGCCGGGCGGCCGGCAGACCTTCTGGGCCTGCGCCTGCATCCTCCTGCCCATGTGACACGGCTTGCCGAGATCACGCCCGGGCCGGAGACGGCGCCCGATGCAGTGGCGGCAGTGCTGGCGCTGTTGCGGCGCATGGGGCGGGTCGCAGTGCGCTGCGGCTTTGGCGGCGGCTGCATCTCGGCCCGGCTTCAGGCTGCCTGTCGCGACGCGGGCATCCTGTCGCTTCTGGCCGGGGCCAGCCCGGCAGCCGTCGATCGGGCGATGACCGAATTCGGGCTGCCCGCGGGCCCCTTCCTGTCCGACGACCTTGCGGGCCACGGCGCCGACGAGCGCCCCGCGGCCCGCGAACCGGCGCCGGAGCGGGCGCTTGCCGACCGTCTGCGCAGCCTCGGCCGGAGCGGGCGGGCGGCGGGACGGGGATGGTATCTCTGGTCAGCGTCCGGGGACTATTCAGAGGATCCCGAGGTCCTGGCGCTGGTCGAGGCCGAGCGGGCCGCACGCGGCATCGCCGCCTCGGTCCTGACCGAAGAGGATCTGCGGCTGCGCTGTCTTGCCGCGATGGCCAACGAAGGGGCGCGGATCCTTGCCGAGGGGCGCGCGCTGCGCGGGTCCGATATCGATGCGGTCGCGCTGTTCGGCTTCGGATTCCCGCGGTGGGAAGGCGGGCCGATGCACTGGGCCGACCGTTTCGGCATCCTGCAGCTTCGCAATTTGCTGCGCGGACTGGTGCCAGAGGCGCCGGGTCTCTGGGAGCCGGCGCCCGGGCTCGACGCGATGGCCCTCAACGGTCGCCGCTTCTCCGATCCGCCGATGCTCTGACGGCGCGTTCAGCCCAGCATCAGCCCGGCGATCACCAGCCCGAGCCCGATTGCCGACACGCCCAGCGCGCCGAGGTTCCAGACCACGACCCGCTGCAGCTCGGCCCGCAGTTCGGCATCGGGCAGGCCGGACCTGCGCGCCCGTGCCACCCGTATCC
>JBKBMT010000117.1:0-5200 GCA_046295655.1 Gemmobacter sp.
ATATCATCAACGCCTATGGCGGCGCGATCAAGCCGACCTGGGGTGTGCCGATCGACGAAATTCAGCGCGGCATCAAAAATGGCGTCCGCAAGATCAACATCGACACCGACTGCCGCATGGCGAAGACCGGCCAGTTCCGCAAGGTGGCACGGCAGAACCCGCGCGAATTCGACCCGCGCAAGTTCCTCAAGCCGGCGATGGACGCGATGCGCGATCTGTGCAAGGCGCGGCTCGAGGCCTTCGGCACTGCGGGCAATGCCTCGAAGATCAAGGTGATCCCGATGGACGAGATGGCGCGGCGCTACCGGGCGGGCATGGCATGAGGCGCAGGATCGCCGCCGGCAACTGGAAGATGAACGGCACGCTGGCCGATCTGGCCGCGGTGCGGTCCGTTGCGGCGGCGGCGCGGGGGCGCCGGGTCGAGGTGGCGCTGTGCCTGCCGGCCACGCTCCTGCATGCGGCGCGCGACCTCGGCCTGACGCTCGGGGCGCAGGATTGTCACGCACAGCCACGGGGCGCCTTCACCGGCGATCTTTCGGCGCCGATGCTGGCCGATGCCGGGGCCCGGCTGGTCATCACCGGCCATTCCGAACGCCGCGCCCTGCATGGCGAGACCGACGCCGACGTGGCCGCAAAGACCGCGGCCGCCTGGGCTGCCGGACTGACCGCGATCCTCTGCATCGGCGAGACCGAGGCACAGTATCGCGCCGGCGCGACGCTCGACGTGCTGGGCGCGCAGCTCGCAGGCTCGCTGCCTCGGGGCGCGACGCCGGACAACACGGTGATCGCCTACGAACCGGTCTGGGCCATCGGCACCGGCCTGACCCCCACCACCGACGAGATCGCCGCCACCCACGCCTTCATCCGCGGCCGGCTGCCCGATCCGGCAATCGCCATCCTCTACGGCGGATCGGTCGCGCCGGGGAATGCGGCGGCGATCTTCGCCGTCGAGGATGTGGATGGCGGGCTGGTGGGCGGCGCCTCGCTGAAGCCCGAAACCTTCATCCCCGTCATCGACGCGCTGGAGTCCGCCCATGTCTGACCGCCGCATCCGCATCGCCCCGTCGATCCTGTCGGCCGATTTCGCCGATTTCGGGCGCGAGATCCGCGCCGTCGAGGACCAGGGCGCGGACTGGGTGCATGTCGATGTGATGGACAACCACTTCGTCCCCAACCTCACCTTCGGCCCCCCGGCGGTCAAGGCGTTCCGCCGGCATGTCAGGACGGTGATGGACGTGCATCTGATGATTGCCCCCGTCGATCCCTCGATCGAGGCCTATGCCGATGCCGGGGCCGACATCCTGACCGCCCATGTCGAGGCCGGGCCGCATATCCACCGCACGCTTCAGGCGATCCGGGCCGCCGGGATGAAGGCGGGCGTTGCGCTGAACCCCGGCACGCCGGCCGAGGCGGTGGCCCATGTGCTGGACCTCTGCGATCTGGTCTGCGTGATGACCGTGAACCCGGGCTTCGGCGGGCAGAAGTTCATCGACATGACCGCCAAGATCCGGGCCCTGCGGGCCATGATCGGCGACCGTCCGGTGCATGTCGAGATCGACGGCGGCGTGGACCCTGCCACCGCGCCGCTGGTGGTGGCCGCCGGGGCGGATGTGCTGGTGGCCGGATCGGCGGTGTTCCGCGGCGGTTCGGCCGACGATCCCGCCGCCTATGGCCGCAACATCCGGGCCATCCGCGCGGCGGCCGAGGCAGCCCTTGTCTGACGCCTCGGCCCCGCCCGCCGCGTATCCGCCGCGTCTTGCGCTGGCGGGTCTGCGCGCGCTGATCTTCGACGTGGACGGGACGCTTGCGGAAACCGAGGAGCTGCACCGCCGCGCCTTCAACGAGACCTTCGCGGCCGCCGGGCTCGCCTGGCACTGGACGCCGGCCGACTATGGCCGGCTGCTCAAGACCACGGGCGGCAAGGAACGGATCGCGCGGTTCATGGCCGAAACCGGGGCGAGCGGGGTGGACATTCCCGCGCTTCATGCCGCCAAGACCGACCGCTACACCCGGCTGATGGCCGAGGGCGGCCTTGCGCTGCGCCCCGGCGTCGCCGACCTGATCGCCCGGGCGCGGGCGCGCGGCGTCCGGCTGGCGGTCGCCACCACCACCAGCCGCCCCAATGTCGAGGCGCTTTGCCGGGCCTGCCTGGGCGGACCGGCCGCGGCGGTCTTCGACGTGCTGGCCTGCGGCGACGAGGTGGCGCGCAAGAAGCCCGCGCCGGATGTGTTCCTGCTGGCGCTCGACCGGCTGGGCCTGCCCGCCGCCGACTGCCTTGCCTTCGAGGACAGCCGCAACGGGCTCGACTCGGCGCGGGGCGCGGGGTTGCGTTGCGTCGTCACCCCTTCGGCCTATACCTCGACAGAGGACTTCGCCGGCGCAGCCCTGGTGCTGCGCGACCTTGCCGCCTTCCCGCTGGAGGACTGACCATGGCCGTCTCGACCCCCGTCTGCAACTTCGGCTGGATCGCGCCGGACTTCGACCTGCCCGCGACCGACGGCCGCCGATACCGGCTGGCCGACATCGCCGGGCCGAAGGGCACCCTCGTCATGTTCCTGTGCAACCACTGCCCCTATGTGCTGGCGGTGCTCGACCGGATCATCCGCGACGCCCGGGACCTTCAGGCGCTCGGGGTCGGGGTGGCAGCGATCTGTTCGAACGACGCGGCGCAATATCCCGCCGACAGCTTTCCCGAAATGCAACGCATGGCCGGCGCGCGCGGCTTCCCCTTTCCCTATCTCCACGACGAGACGCAGGCCGTGGCGCGGGCCTGGGGGGCCGAATGCACCCCCGACTTCTTCGGGCTGAACGCCGCAGGCCGCTTGCAGTATCGCGGTCGGCTTGACGCCTCGGGGCGCAATCCCGCGCCGCCCGACGCCCGGCGCGAGCTGTACGAGGCGATGCGGCTGATCGCGGAAACCGGCCAGGGCCCGCGCGAGCAGATCCCGTCGATGGGCTGTTCGATCAAGTGGCGAACGGCATGACCGGCGCGGTCGTCTTCGATCTGGACGGCACGCTGATCGACAGCGCGCCGGACATCCATGCGGCCACCAACGCGCTGCTGGCCGAGGACGGCATCGCGCCGCTGTCGTTCGATACGGTGCGCGGCTTCATCGGCAAGGGCGTTCCGAACCTCGTCGCCCGGGTGCTGGAGACGCTGGGCGAGGATCCCGCGGGGCCGCGGCATGCGGCCTTCGTCCGCCGGTTCGAGGCGCGCTACGAAACCGCCGTCGGCCTGACCGTCGCCTATCCCGGCGTCGTCGCCGCGCTGGAACGGCTGACGGCGGCGGGTCTGCCGCTCGGCATCTGCACCAACAAGCCGGTCGGCCCCACCCGGGCCGTTCTGGACCATCTGCGCCTGACCCGGTTCTTCGGCACCATCGTCGGCGGCGACAGCCTGCCGGTGCGCAAGCCCGATCCGGCGCCGCTGCTGCGCGCCTTTGCGGACCTCGGGGCCCGACCGCTGCTCTATGTCGGCGACAGCGAGGTAGACGAGGCGACCGCCCGCGCCGCCGACCTGCCCTTCGCACTGTTCACCGAAGGCTATCGCCGGACGCCGGTCGCGGCCATGGTCCGGGTGGTGGATTTCGACCATTTCGACCGGCTGGCCGACTTCGTGCTGTCCGGTCGGGCGGCACAGGCATCCGGCCTGGGCGCGGGCCGCGAAAGCCCCTGAACGGGGAACTGCGGCAGCGGCCGGGCCGGAACCGGTCCTGTTGCGCCGTCCGACCCGGGCGCCGCTGGCCGCCCCCGATCCCGGCAAGACACTTCGCCATGCCGGGGCTGCGCCGGCCTATCGGTGCGGCGCGGCCAGCCCCTGCCGGTATTCGTGCCGCGCCACCGCCAGCGTCGCCGCGACGATGATCGCCGCGCCGGCAAGCGTGGTCAGCGCCGGCACCTCGGCAAACATCACCCACCCCGCCAGCAGCGCGACCACCAGCCGCAGATAGGGCACCGGCGCCAGCGCCGAGACCTCGCCCAGCCGGTAGGCCTCGATCGTCAGCCACATGCCGCAGGCCCCGACCGCCCCCATCGCGGCCAGCAGCAGCAAGGCACGCGGGCCCGGCGGCTGCCAGCCCAGAACCGCCAGCGGCAGCGCGCCCAGCGTCGTGACGATGCCGATCCAGGCCATGATCGTCACCGTCGGTTCCGACCGCGACAGGATCCGGTTCAGGAACACGATCGCCGCCCCCCCGGCCGCCGACAGAAGCCCCAGCGCCACGCCGGCCAGCGGCGCCGACCCGCCGCCGAAACCGCTGGCCACCGCGACGCCGAAGAAACCTGCAACCGTGGCGATCCAGCGCATTGCCCCGACCCGTTCCCCCAGCAGGGGCGCGGCAAGGGCGACGACGAACAGCGAGGTGGTGAAGGTCAGGGTGGTGGCCAGACCCATGTCGAGCATCTGGAACGACAGGTAGTATAGCCACCACATCGTCAGACTGGTCAGGCCGCGCACCAGATGCAGCCCCGGCCGTCGCGTCGCCAGCAGCCCCCAGCCCGACCGCATCAGGATCGCCGCCGACAGGCCCAGCTGCCCCAGCGACCGCGCAAGGACCACCTGCGCCTGGCTCACCTCGGGCCCGGCAAGCCGCATCAGGGCGACCTCGAGGGTGAACAGCACCGCCGCCAGCGCCAGCAGGATCGCGCCGCGCAGGTTGTCGCCGCCCGCCGCGGTCACGACCTTCCGCCGTCCACCGACAGGATCTGCCCGCTGATCCAGCCGCTGGCCGCATCGGCGAAGAACAGCACCGCATGGGCGATGTCCTCGGCGGTGCCCAGCCGGCGGGTGTGGATCGACGCGATCAGCCGCGCCTGTCCCTCGGCGCCATAGCCTTCCCATTGCCGTTCGGTGGTCGGGTTTGACCGCACGAACCCCGGCGCGACCGAATTGGTGGTGATCCCCTGCGGTCCCAGATCCTGCGACAGCTGCCTGGTCAGCCCGACCAGCGCGTGCTTGGCCGCCGTATAGGCCTGGATGCCGGTCAGGCTGGGCCGCAGACCGGCGCCCGAGGAAATCGTCACGATCCGGCCGAAACCGGCCGCCTGCATCGCCGGGGCGGCGGCCTGCACCAGCCAGAAGGCCGCATCGACATTGGCCGCGAAGATCGCCCGCCAGCCCTCGGGCGTGACCGCGGCCACCGGCCCGCCGACCTGCCCGCGCACGCCGCCCGCGGCCAGCGCCAGCGTATCGACCGGCCCG
>JBKBMT010000118.1:0-5023 GCA_046295655.1 Gemmobacter sp.
GCAGACCTCCGCGCCCTGGGCCGCACCGCGGAGCGGGGACGAGCTCGCGCGATGGTGTCTGGCGAACCCCGATGGCCGTCTCGTCGCCGGGGCGACGGATGTCGGGTTGTGGGTGACGAAGGGGCTGCGCGATCCGGGGCCGGTCGCCTTTGTCTCGGGTTGCGAGGATCTGCGCGGCATCGAGGTTGGCGAAACCGAAATCCGCATCGGTGCGGCGGTGACGCTCTCGGCGCTGCATGACGCCGTCGCGCCGCATTTTCGCGACCTTGCCGAGCTGATCCGCCGCTACGGGTCGGTCCAGGTGCGCAATGCCGCCACCATCGGCGGGAACATCGCCAACGGCTCGCCCATCGGCGACAGCCCGCCTGCACTGATCGCGCTTGGCGCGCGGCTGCACCTGCGCCGGGGTGAGGAGCGCCGCAGCCTGCCGCTCGAGGCGTTCTTCCTCGACTATGGCCGACAGGACCGTCGGGCCGGCGAATTCGTCGAGGCGGTGTCGATCCCGCGCCAGCCGGACCGGTTGCGGTGCTGGAAGCTGTCCAAGCGGTTCGATCAGGACATCTCGGCGGTCTGCGGTGCCTTCGTGGTCACGCTGGAGGGCGACCGCGTCGCCGCCGCGCGGATCGCCTTCGGCGGCATGGCCGGCGTGCCAAAGCGTGCCTTGGCGACCGAGGCGGCGCTGACGGGTCAGCCCTGGACCGAGGCCACGGTCGAGGCGGCGCTGCCCGCACTGGCCGAGGATTTCGCGCCGATCTCGGACATGCGCGCCTCGGCCCGTTACCGGATGGAAGCGGCGCGCGGGATGCTGCGTCGGGCCCTTCTGGCCGACCGGGGGACCGGCGTTTCGGTGCTGGAGGTCGCGCCATGACCGTCCGCGATCCCGTCCCCCACGATTCGGCGCATCTGCATGTGACCGGCGCCGCGCGCTATGTATCGGACATCCCGCTGCCCGCCGATGCGCTGCATCTTGCCTTCGGTGTCTCGCCTGCGGCCCATGGCACGCTTCGCGCACTCGATCTTGACCCCGTGTGGCGGTCGGCCGGCGTGGTCGCCGTGCTGACCGCCGCGGACCTTCCGTTCGCCAATGACGTCTCGCCCTCGGTGCACGACGAACCCCTGCTTGCCGACGGCACGGTTCACTATGTCGGCCAGCCGGTCTTCGTGGTCGCCGCTACCTCGCACCGTGCGGCGCTCAAGGCGGCGCGGGCCGGCCGGATCGAGATCGACGAACGTCCGGCGATCCTGACCATCGACGCGGCGCTGGCGGCGGACAGCCGGTTCGAGGACGGGCCGGTGATCTGGCAGCGGGGCGATGCCCTGGCGGCCATCGCCGCCGCGCCGCATGCCATCGAGGGCGTGCTGCACCTGGGCGGACAGGAACATTTCTATCTGGAGGGTCAGGCGGCGCTGGCGATCCCCGGCGAGGCGGGCGACATGCATGTGATCGCCTCGACCCAGCATCCGAGCGAGATCCAGCACAAGGTGGCCGAGGCCCTGGGTGTGCCGATGCATTCGGTCCGGGTCGAGTGCCGCCGGATGGGCGGCGGTTTCGGGGGCAAGGAAAGCCAGGGCAATGCGCTGGCGGTGGCCTGTGCGGTGGTGGCGCGGGCGACGGGCCGGCCCTGCCAGATGCGCTATGACCGCGACGACGACTTCCTCATCACCGGAAAGCGGCACGACGCCCGGATCGAGTATCGCGCGGGTTTCGACGCCGAGGGGCGGATCGCGGGGGTAGCGTTCCGGCATCTGATCCGCTGCGGCTGGAGCCAGGATCTGTCATTGCCGGTGGCCGACCGGGCGATGCTGCATGCCGACAACGCCTATCACATCCCTGCCATGCGGATCGAAAGCCACCGGCTGCGCACCAACACCCAGTCGGCCACGGCCTTTCGGGGGTTCGGCGGGCCGCAGGGGATGGCGGGGATCGAGCGGGTGCTCGACCACATTGCCCATGCGTTGCGGCGCGACCCGCTCGCGGTGCGGCGCAGGAATTTCTACCATGACGCAGGATCCGCTGCCCCGGCCGCCGCGCAACGCACGCACTACGGCCAGAAGGTCGAGGACTTTGTCCTGAATGCGCTGGTCGAACGGCTGGCCGACGGCGCCGACTACCGGACACGGCGCGCCGCCGTCGCCGAATGGAATGCGGTCAACCCGGTCCTGAAGCGCGGCATCGCCCTGACGCCGGTGAAGTTCGGCATCTCCTTCACCCTGACGCATCTGAACCAGGCCGGTGCGCTGGTTCATGTCTATCAGGACGGGTCGATCCATCTGAACCATGGCGGCACCGAGATGGGCCAGGGCCTGCACCGCAAGGTGGCGCAGGTCGCGGCCGCGGCCTTCGGGGTGGACCTGTCGCTGGTCCGCATCACCGCGACCGATACCGGCAAGGTGCCGAACACCTCGGCCACGGCGGCCTCGTCGGGGTCGGATCTGAACGGCATGGCGGTGAAGGCGGCCTGCGACACGATCCGCGAGCGGATCGCCGCGCATCTGGCGGAACTCCATCAGGTCGCACCCGAAACGGTGGTCTTTGCCGGCGGCAGGGTCCGGGCCGGCGGCGCCGATTACGCCTTTGCCGAGGCGGTGGATCTGGCCTATCGCGCCCGCGTGTCGCTGTCGTCCACCGGCTTCTACCGAACTCCGGGGCTCGACTGGGATCGCAAGCGCGGGCAGGGGCGGCCATTCTACTATTTCGCCTATGGCGCGGCGGTCACCGAGGTGGTGATCGACACGCTGACGGGCGAACATCGCATCCTGCGGGCCGACATCCTGCACGACTGCGGCGCCAGCCTCAACCCGGCGCTCGACATCGGTCAGATCGAGGGCGGCTATGTTCAGGGCGCAGGCTGGTTGACCTCGGAGGAGCTGTTCTGGGACGACCGCGGCCGGCTGCGGACCCATGCGCCCTCGACCTACAAGATACCGGCCTGCGGCGACCGCCCGCGGGTGTTCAACGTGGCGCTCTGGCCGGGCGAGAACCGCGAACCCACGATCTTCCGCTCCAAGGCGGTGGGCGAGCCGCCGCTGATGCTGGGCATATCGGTGCTGATGGCGCTGTCGGATGCGGTTTCCGCCTGCGGGGACGGTTCGGTCTATCCCGCGCTCGACGCGCCGGCGACCCCCGAACGGGTGCTTCTGGCCGTGCGCCGGCAGCAGCGCGGAGGGCGGGACGATGCTTGATCTTGATGCGCTGCGCGCGTTGGTCGCCGCGCATGGCCCGGTCGCGCGGGTCGTGGTTATGACGGTGCATGGATCGGCCCCGCGCGAGGAAGGGGCGGCGATGCTGGTCCACGGGACGGGGCAGGAGGGCACGATCGGCGGCGGGGCGCTGGAATGGCAGGCCGCTGCCACGGCGCGGGCGCTGCTGGCCCGGCCCGGCCCGGCGCGCATCGACCGCCTGGCGCTTGGCCCGGCGCTCGGCCAGTGCTGCGGCGGTGCCGTCACGCTTCTGACCGAGGTCTGGGACGAGGCGCGGCTTGCCTCGCTTCGGGTTGCGGGCGGGCTCACGGCGCGGCCGCTCGACGGGTCGGAGATGCCGCTCGCGGTGGCACGGCTGCTGGACCGGGCGCGCGCGCAGGGGGCGACGGTGCCGCTTCAGCAGAGCGGCGGCTGGCTGGTCGAGCCGCTGCTGCGGCCGCGCCGGACGCTTTGGATCTGGGGCGCGGGCCACGTCGGCCGGGCGCTTGTGGCGGTGCTGGCCCCGCTTCCCGATCTGGCGATCCGCTGGATCGATATCGCGCCCGACCGCTTTCCCGCCACGATCCCGCCGGGTGTCGAGGTCGTCGCGGCGGCCGATCCGGCCGGAGTTGTGGCCGAGGCACCGGCCGGGGCGGAGCATCTGATCCTGACCTATTCGCATGCGCTGGACCTGGAGCTTTGCCATCGGCTGCTCGGACACGGGTTCGGCGCCTGCGGGTTGATCGGATCGGCCAGCAAGCGCGCGCGCTTCGCCGCGCGTCTGGCCGCGCTGGGCCACGGGGCGGATGCGATGGGCCGGATCGACTGTCCGATCGGCGACCCGGGGCTTGGCAAGCATCCCCAGGCGATCGCCATCGGGGTCGCGGCGGCGGTGCTGAACCGCAGAACGGCAGCGGCGGAAAGGGCACGGGCATGACGGAGCTTCTGCGCATCGACGGGGTCTCGAAACAGTATCCCGGCGTGCTGGCCAATGACCGGGTGTCCTTTGCCGTCGCCGAGGGCGAGATCCATGCGCTGTTGGGAGAGAACGGGGCCGGCAAGTCCACCCTCGTCAAGATGATCTACGGCCTGGTGCGGCCGGATGCCGGGTCGATGACCCTGCGCGGTGCGCCCTATGCGCCGGCCGAACCGCGCGCGGCGCGGGCCTCGGGCGTCGGGATGGTGTTCCAGCACTTCAGCCTGTTCGACGCCCTGACCGTCGCCGAGAACGTGGCGCTTGGGATGGAAGCCCCGCCGCCGATGCGCCAGCTTGCACGCCGCATCCGCGAGGTGTCGGAGGAATACGGCCTGCCGCTCGATCCCGGCCGCATGGTCGGTGACCTGTCGGCCGGGGAACGCCAGCGGGTCGAGATCGTGCGCTGCCTGTTGCAGTCGCCGCGGCTTCTGATCATGGACGAGCCGACCAGCGTGCTGACCCCGCAGGAAGTGGCGATCCTGTTCCAGACCCTGCGCCAGCTTGCTGCCGAGGGGGTGGCGATCCTCTATATCTCGCACAAGCTCGAGGAGATCCGCGCCTTGTGCGACGGCGCGACGATCCTGCGGCGGGGCAAGGTGGTGGCAAGCTGCGATCCGCGCCAGAGGACGGCGCGCGAACTGGCGGAAATGATGGTCGGCACCGTCCTGACCCCGCCGGTCCGGGGGGCGCGCGCCACCGGCGAGGTCGCGCTTGAGGTCGAGGGTTTGTCCGTCGCCTCGCCGATCCCGTTCGGCACCTCGCTGAAGGACATCCGCTTTGCCCTGCGCAGGGGCGAGGTGCTGGGCATTGCCGGGGTGGCTGGGAACGGGCAGGACGAGCTTCTGCTGGCGCTTTCGGGCGAGCTGC
>JBKBMT010000119.1:0-4598 GCA_046295655.1 Gemmobacter sp.
GGGGGGGGGCGCCCGCCCCCACCCCCCCCCCCCCCCCCCCCCCGCCGGACCTTCGGCCCGGCGCGGGTGCCCTGCGACCCGTGTCAGAGCCAGTAGGGCCGGATGCCGAAATGGTCGTGCGACCGGGTCTGCCAGTCGCGGTCGGTGCGCCAGTCGTCGCTGTGCCGCGGCGCGCCTTCGAGCTGTTCCCGTGTCAGATCGGTGACATAGCCCTGACGCCCGTGATCGTAGCGCAGCTTGCCGAACGGGATCGGATGGTGATCCGCCCCGATGCCGAGGAAGCCGCCGAATTCCAGCACGCCGTAGACCACGCGGCCCGAGCCTGCCTCGATCATGACGTCCTCGACATGGCCAAGCTCGTCGCCTGCGGGGCTGTAGACGCGGGTTCCCTGAATGGTGGAGGCCGAGATCAGGGCCCCGTTGCCGGAAATTTCGCCGGAACGGCCGGCGGCATGCGCTGCATGTGCGGAATGGCTGTTCATGATGTTCTCCCTTGGTCTGGATACGGCGCCGGACCACCCGGCGACCGTTGCAAAGAGAGAACGGACAGCGGACGCAGGGGTTCCCGGGAACCCAACCGGCCCGCGACCTTTCGCTCAACCGCCGGTGGCGGGATCCGCCGCGCCCGCACCATCGTGGTGCGGCCCATCCACGGAGCGGGAAGGCGTGAATTCCAGCCGCGCCAGAACGCCGCTTTCACCGTCCGGCCGGCCGGTGATCGCAAGCCGTCCGCCAAGCTGCCCGGCGAACTGGCGCGCGATGCTCAGCCCCAGACTGTCCACGGCGGCACCGTCGAAGCCTTCGGGCAGCCCGCCCCCCCGGTCCTCGACCTCCAGCGCGATCCGGCCCTCCTCCGCCGGGCCCGTGGCCAGCATCCGGACGGCGATCTCGGTCCGTCCGGTCGCCGCGCCATGTTCGACCGCGTTCATCACCAGCTCGCTGACGATCAGGCCCAGCGGGATCGCCTGCTCATGCGAGATCGGCAGGGACAGCACATCAAGCCTGAGGACGGAGGGATCACCCCCCGCCGCCTCGACCGCATCGGCGGCAATGTCGCCGAGATAGGCGCCGGCCTCGATCTCCTGCCGGTCGGGGCGGTGCAGCCGGCGCTGCAGGCGCGAGATCGTCGCAATCCTCTGCTGGGCCGTCCGCAACGCCTGCCGCGCCGCCTCGTCGCCGACCCTGCCCTGCTGCAGCCGCAGCAGCGCGGCGACGGTGGCCAGGTTGTTCGAGACCCGGTGCTGGAGTTCGGTGAACATCAGCGCCCGCGACCGCGCCAGCGACGCGGCGCGGATCTCGGACTGGCGAAGCATCCTCAGAGCCCGTTCGGTCGCGGCGATGAACAGCAGTTCGGTGCCGGTGATCAGGGCATAGAACCCCATGGCGATGGCCGAACCGGGTGTCAGCACGAAGGACCGGAACGGCGCCACGAAGAAGAACCATGCCGCGAGCCCCGAGGCGACCGCAACGGCGATGCCGGCGCGGGTGCCGGCGAAGACCGCCGTCAGAAGGACAGCCGGAAAGAAGGTCAGGAACGGAAACCCCGGGGGCAGGCGCCCGTCCAGCAGCAGCCGGACAAGGAGCGCCAGTCCGAACGTCGTGCCGGCGAAAAGGACGCGGAAGGTGCGGCTTCGCCGGACCAGCAGCACCGTCCCGAGCGCCGCGAGCCAGCCGGGCTGGAGACCGTCTCGCGACCCGTGGAGGGAACGCATCGATCTCCGCACGGCATGCCGCACAATCCGCCCCTTCCGCACCGTCCCGCCGGCAACCCCGCGCGGCGGCGGCGACGTTGCCGGGAAACCGGGCGCGAAGTCAATGGGCGGGCCCGCGCGACGGCAGCGGCTGGTCCCGGACCCCGCGACGACACACGAACAGCCTGCCCGCGCGCGCTCCGCCCAGCCGCTGCGAATGGCTCGCCCCGGCGACCACGGCTTGCCTTTGCCTCTGCCGTGCCCGAGGAATGGCACCCGTGGCCGGAAGGGCATCGAACGCGAGCGTGACATGGCGATGAGCTTTCTTTCGATCGGCGAGGCGATGGTCGAACTGTCGCAGGCCGAGGGCGACCTCTGGCGGCTGGGATTCGCCGGCGACACGCTGAACACCGCCTGGTATGCCCGCGCCTGCCTGCCGGCGGACTGGCAGGTGGCCTATTTCACCCGGATCGGCACCGACCGCATGTCCGACCGGCTGGAGCGGTTCATCGCCGGGGCCGGGATCGACACGCGCGGCATCGCCCGCGACCCGGCGCGCACGGTCGGCCTCTATGCCATCGACCTGACCGACGGGGAGCGGAGCTTTACCTACTGGCGCGGACAGTCGGCGGCGCGGCATCTTGCCGAGGATGTCGGCGCGCTGGAGCGGGCGATCCGGGATGCCGACTGCATCTACGCCTCGGGCATCACGCTGGCGATCCTGCCCGACGAAGGTCGGCGGACCCTGCTGCGACTGATGGGCGAGGCACGCCGACGCGGGCAGATCACCGCCTTCGACCCGAACATCCGGCCGCAGCTGTGGGACGACCGTGACACGATGCGCCGCTGGCTGACCGCAGCGGCTGCGGCCGCGAGCATCGCCCTGCCGAGCTTCGACGACGAACGCGCGGTCTTCGGCGATTCCGATCCGGCCGCCTGCGCGGCGCGCTGGCAGGCCGACGGCGCGGGCGAGGTGGTGGTGAAGAACGGCGGCGGACCCATGGCGCTGGCGACCGACGCCGGGGTCCGCACCCTTGACCAGGCGCCGCGACGCAGCCCGCGCGACAGCACCGGTGCCGGCGACAGCTTCAACGGCGGCTACCTGGCCGCACGCCTGACCGCCGGCACACCCGAAGCGGCGGTTGCGCGCGCCCATGCGCTGGCCATGGTGGTGATCGACCACCCCGGCGCGCTGGTGCCGCCCGACAGGCTGCCGCGCTGATCTTCGGTGCAGGATCGTCTCAGATGGGCCGATGCACAGTGCTTCGCGTCGCCGCCGCCCCCGACGCGCAACGCCCGCGCCCCCGGGCAGGCACAGGGTCAGCGCCCGCCGTTGGCTTTTGCAGGACCTCTGCCTCGCGACCTCTGGTTCGACCGGAGGCGGTCATCGGCTAGTCGTCGCCTCCGTTTCCGTCCTCGTCGCGGCCGCCGCGGGCGCTGACCACGCCCAGCGACTTCAGCTTGCGATGCAGCGCGCTGCGTTCCATGCCGACGAAGTTGGCAGTGCGGCTGATGTTGCCCCCGAACCGGTTGATCTGGGTCAGCAGGTATTCCCGTTCGAACAGTTCGCGCGCCTCGCGCAATGGCAGGGTGGCAAGCTGCCCGCCCAGCACCAGGCGTCCGTCGGCCGCCGCGGGTTCCTCGCCGCTGGGAAGATCGCGGGCGGTGATCGGCCCGTTCCCATCGCCCAGGATCAGCACCCGCTCGATCATGTTGCGCAGCTGGCGCACGTTTCCCGGCCACGACATCGTCTGCAGCATCGCCTCGGCCTCTTCCGACAGGTCGCGCAGCGGCAGGCCCTGGGTCCTGTGGAACATCTCGATGAAGTGACGGGCAAGGGCGGGAATGTCCTCGCGCCGCTCCTCCAGACCCGGCACCGCGATGGGGACGACGTTGAGCCGGTCGTAAAGCTCCTGCCGGAAACGGCCGGCGCCGATCTCGCCCTTCAGGTCGCGGGTGGTCGAGGAAATCACGCGCAGATCGACGCGCACCTTGTCGGTGCCGCCGACCCGGGTGAAGGTCTGGTCCACCAGAACGCGCAGGATCTTCGACTGCGTGCCCGGCGGCATGTCCGCGACTTCGTCCAGATAGACGACGCCGCCATGGGCCTCGTCCAGAAGCCCCTTCTCGACCCCGCGGCCGGCAGTCTCGCGGCCGAACAGCACCTCTTCCATCCGCTCGGGCTCGATGGTGGCCGAGGTCACGGTGACGAAGGGACCCCCGGCGCGGGGCGAATTGGCGTGAATGTAGCGCGCCGCCACCTCCTTGCCGCAGCCCGATGGTCCGGTCAGCATGACCCGGCCGTTGGATTTCGTCACCTTGTCGAGCTGGTTCTTCAGTGCCCTGAACGCGGCCGAGGTGCCGATGAGATCGGCGGTGGTCAGGTCCCGTCGGCGCAGTTCGGTGTTCTCGCGGCGCAGGCGGCTGGTCTCCATCGCGCGGCCGACCACGACCAGAAGCTGGTCGATGTTGAATGGCTTCTCGATGAAATCATAGGCGCCCTGCTTGATCGCCGCGACGGCGATTTCCACGTTGCCGTGGCCGGAGATGATGACCACCGGAATGCCGGGATTGTCGCGCTTCACGGTCTTGAGAATGTCGATCCCGTCCATCCGGCTGTCCTTGAGCCAGATGTCCAGGATCATCAGGGCCGGGGGTTCGGCATTGATCGCCGCGATGCATTCGTCGGCGTTCGCCGCCGTCCGGGTCTGATAGCCTTCGTCCTTCAGGATGTCGCCGATCAGGTCCCGGATGTCTTGTTCGTCGTCCACGATCAGGATGTCGCTCATCGCCCTCCCCCTTCTGTCCCGTTCACTCTCCGCGCCGCACCCGGCGTGGCGGCTGCACAAGCTGCGGCAGGCGGATCACCGCCATCGCCCCGGGCCGGTCGGTGCCGCCGAACGGCTC
>JBKBMT010000120.1:0-4183 GCA_046295655.1 Gemmobacter sp.
TGGAGATCGCGAAGGCGCGGGGCGCGAAGCGCGCGCTGCTGCTGCCCGTTTCTGCCCCCTTCCACTGCGCCCTGATGCAGCCCGCCGCCGAGGCCATGGCCGAGGCGCTGGCCGGGGTCGCGCTGGCCGCACCGGCGGTGCCGCTGGTCGCCAACATCCGTGCCGAGGCGGTCGGCGACCCCGAGGAAATCCGCCGCCTGCTGGTCGAGCAGGTCACGGGCTCGGTCCGCTGGCGCGAGTCGGTGGCCTGGATGTCCGACCGGGGTGTGACCGAATTCTGGGAAATCGGCGCCGGCAAGGCGCTGTCGGGAATGGTGCGGCGCATTGCCCGCGACGCCGTCACCCGCAGCTTCGGCACGCCGG
The DNA here is from genome assembly GCA_046295655.1 of Gemmobacter sp. Taxonomy (GTDB): domain Bacteria; phylum Pseudomonadota; class Alphaproteobacteria; order Rhodobacterales; family Rhodobacteraceae; genus JBKBMT01. The sequence continues at coordinate 364 of JBKBMT010000120.1, forward strand.
AGGAGATCCGCGCCCTCTCAGCGGCCTGACTGCGACATCCGGTCGCGGTTTGGGTTGACAGTCGCGCTCCCGGCTGCCAGCATCCACTCGAATAGCTGAATGTGTGCAACACTGATCCGGCGGCCCTGCCGCCGGAAACGGAAGCTTTCTTCCGGTCCCGCCCGGGACCGGGCCTGCGGCAAGGGAGGATGCCATGGACCGTGAACGCAGCCTGACGGAGCTTTACAGCGACGACCCCGAACGCGCCGACGCGCTCGCCTTCGGGCGGCGAAGCGGGGTCAGTCGGCGCGGTTTCCTTGGCGGCGCGGGGCTTGTCGGCATGACCGCCGCGGTTGGCGGCGCCATCCCCTTCGCCGCCAACATGCCGACAGGGCTGATCCCGGCCGCCTTCGCCCAGACCGCGGGGGAGGGCGCGGCGGCGCTGGCCGAGCTGGGCAAGCATTCCGGCCTGTCCGTGATCGGCGACCGGCCCTTTGTCGCCGAGACGCCCGAGCATCTGCTGGACGACGACACCACGCCGATCGACAAGTTCTTCATCCGGCACAACGGCATCCCGCCGGAAGAGGCCGGGGATCCCGACGCGTGGACGATCACCGTCGACGGGCAGGTTGCCAACGAACTGACCCTGACGCTCGGCGAGATAAAGCAGCGGTTCGAGCACGTCACGCACCGGATGGTGCTGGAATGCGGCGGCAATGGCCGCTCGTTCTTCGATCCGCCAGCGCGCGGCAACCAGTGGACGAACGGCGGCGCAGGCTGTGCCGAATGGACCGGCGCGAGGCTGGGCGACGTGCTGCGCGCAGCCGGGATCGGGGCGGATGCGATCTATACCGCCCATTACGGCGCCGACAGCCACCTGTCCGGCGATCCCGACCGTCAGGTGATCTCGCGCGGGGTGCGGCTGCCGAAGGCGCTGGAGCCGCATTCGCTGATCGTCTGGGCGATGAACGGCGAGCCTCTGCCCAACACCCACGGCGGCCCGGTGCGGCTGCTGATCCCCGGCTGGCCGGGGTCGGCCTCGCACAAGTGGGTGACGCGGATCCAGCTGCGCGAGGTGGAACACGACGGGCCGGGCATGACCGGCACCTCCTACCGCGTCCCCGAGACGCCGATGGTGCCCGGCTCGGACCCCGAGGGGGTCCGGTTCCGGGTCATGGAGTCGATGCCCGTCCGCTCGATCGTCTCCTCCCCCGCCAACGGCACCCGGCTGCCGGCGGGCACGCGCCAGATCGCGTTGCGCGGTGCGGCCTGGAACGGGGACTCGGGCATCGCGGCGGTCCATGTCTCGACCGACTTCGGCGCAACCTGGCATGCGACGCGGCTGGAGGAACCGCGCAACCGCTACGACTGGCGGCGCTGGACGGCCGAGATCGCGGTGCCGACCGACGGCTACTACGAGATCTGGTCGCGGGCGACCGACGAGACCGGCACGATGCAGCCGCATGTCGCCGGCAACTGGAACCCGCAGGGCTATGGCGGCAATCCGATGCACCGGGTCGCGGTGCTGGTGGGCTGAGGCGACATGACCCGTGCCGTCCGCCCCCGCGCGGGGCTTGTGGCGGCGGCCCTCCTGGCCGCCGCCCTCGCCGCCGCACCTGCCGCCGCCTACGACGAGCCCGAGGACCTGCCCGAGGGCGAGGGCCGCGACGATACATTCTGGCTCTGCTCGGCCTGCCACAGCTTTCAGGTCGTGGCCCGGCAGGGCATGAGCCGCGGCATGTGGGACGATACCCTGACGCTGATGGTCGAGCGCCACGGCATGCCGGAGCTTGACGCCGAGGAACGGACCCTGATCCTCGACTATCTGGCCGAGCATTTCGGTCCCGACCTGCGGCCTGCGCGCGGCGGCTGGCAGAACCCGTTCGCGCCGCGGAACTGACCGGGCAGCCGGGACGGGCGGACGGGAAAGGGAAAGGGCGTCTCCGGCCGGAGACGCCCTTTCGCGATGCGGGTCCGCGGCGGTGCCCGGCAGGCCACCGGACCGGGAATGCGCGTGGCGCGGCGCAGGCCCTTCGCCCGGGTCAGCGGCTGTCGAAGCGCGCCGGCCTTGCGGGATTTCCCGGATGCGCGCCGGGAAACCGGTTCTCGCGGGGCGTGAACGGCGGACTAGAGCTCGTCCAGCGCGTCCACCGCCTTCTGAAGCTCGTCCTTGCCGACCTCGCGCTCGGTCACCTTGGCCCCGGCCAGAATGTGGTCGATCACCTTGTCCTCGAAGATCGGGGCGCGCAGCTGCTGCTGGGCCTGGGGGTTCTTCTGGATGAACTCGAAGAACTGCCGTTCCTGTCCGGGATACTGCCGGGCCTGCGCCAGAACCGCCTGGGTCATCTCGGAATCGGTGACCTGGACCTCGGCCTTCCTGCCGATCTCGGCCAGCAGCAGCCCCAGCCGCACCCGGCGTTCGGCCAGCTTGCGATGCTCCGCGGTCGGCTCGATGGTGCCGTGGTCGTGGTGGTGGACATCGGGGTTTTCCTCGTGCCACAGCTGATGGGCGATCTGGTTCGCCTCGGCCTCGACCATGCTGGGCGGCAGTTCGAACGACACCTTCGCGTCGAGCTGGTCAAGCAGCGCGCGCTTCAGCACCGCCCGGGCCGCGCCCTTGTATTCGGCCTCCAGCCGCTCGGCGATCTGGCCCTTCAGCGCCTCGAGGCTTTCGGCCCCGTATTTCTTCGCCAGCTCGTCGTCGATCGCGGCGGGCCTGGGCGCCTTGACCGCCTTCACCGCCACCTCGAAGGTCGCGACCTTTCCGGCCAGATGCTGCGCACCGTAATCGGCGGGGAAGGTCACCTCGACCTTGCGATCCTCGCCGGCCCTTGCGCCGACGAGCTGTGCCTCGAAACCCGGGATGAACCGATCCGAACCCAGCACCAGCGCGAAATCCTCGGCCGCGCCGCCGTCGAATGCCGCGCCGTCCACGAAACCCTTGAAGTCGATCACCACCTGGTCGCCGTCCTCGGCAGCGGCACCTTCGGACCGGTCCTCGAACTCCTGCGCCGACTTCGCAAGATTGCCCAGCGCCTCGTCGACCGAGGCAGGATCGGCCCTGACCACCAGCCGTTCCACCGCGATGTCCGACAGATCGACCTCGGGCACGTCGGGCAGCGCCTCGTAGGTCAGATCGACCACCAGATCGTCGCCTTCCTTCCAGGTCTGGCCGTCCTTCATGGCAACGCCGGGTTCCATCGCCGGGCGGTCGCCGGTGGCTTCGAAATGCGACTTCATCGCGCCGTCGATCGCTTCCTGCATCGCATCGCCCAGCAGCCGGCGTCCGAACTGCTTGCGCAGGATCGGCATCGGCACCTTGCCCTTGCGGAAGCCCTTGAGCTCGATCTCGGGCTGCGCCTCGCGCAGCTTTGCCTCGACCTTGGCGTCGAGTTCGGCGGCCGGCACGGTGATCGTGTAGCCGCGCTTCAGGCCTTCGTTCAGGGTCTCGGTGACCTGCATCCTTGCGTCCTTCTGTTCGTCCTGGTGCGGGTGAAGGGACTTGAACCCCCACGCCTTGCGGCGCCGGAACCTAAATCCGGTGCGTCTGCCAGTTCCGCCACACCCGCCAATCTGCAACACGCGGGGGCGGTCGGCCTGCCGGCCGGTCCGCCCCGGGTCGGGCGCCTTCTAGCAAAGCGCCCCGGAGGATGCGAGAGGAAAACGTCGCGCGCGGTCGCCGGGATGGTACCGCCTCCCCGGCTCGAACGGGGGACCCCCAGATCCACAATCTGGTGCTCTAACCAACTGAGCTAAGGCTGCACGTGGGCGCGATTTAGCCCCGCTCCCCCCGGATTGCAAGCGTCTTTGGCAGCCTGCCTGCGATTGCTTCTTGCACGCC
>JBKBMT010000120.1:4193-4452 GCA_046295655.1 Gemmobacter sp.
GGGGCGATGTAACGCCGGCCCGGTCCGATTGCAAGCCTCGGCGGCGGGCAGCGGGCTGGACAGCGGCAGTCGCGGCCGCTAGGCCGAAGGCCGAAGGCCGAAGCGACGGGAGGCGCGCATGGGTATCAACGAGGAAAGCGACACTGCCGCGAACCTGCAGATCGGGCCGACCACGCTTGGCATGGTGCGGATCTATGTCGCCGGCGACGGGATCGACCTGCCGCTCGATTTCGACCCCGAGGAGGCCGAGGAAATCGCC
>JBKBMT010000121.1:0-3779 GCA_046295655.1 Gemmobacter sp.
GCCGATGCCGGCGCGCATCCGGTCGTAGAATCCGGGCCACATCACCTCGAACGAGGTCAGCATCGGCCCGAGTCCGGCGCGGAGCCGGCCGAGAAGTGCCAGCACCGCCTCCGTGCCGGGCACGCCGCAGAAGGCGGTCGCGGTGCCGGTCGGACGGGCCTGCAACCGCAGAACGGCCCGGGTGACGATGCCCAGCGTTCCCTCCGAGCCGATGAACAGCTGCTTGAGATCGGGGCCCGCGTTGTTCTTCAGCAGCCGGTTCATCGCCGGCAGGATCGTGCCGTCGGCCAGCACCGCCTCGAGCCCGAGAACCTGGTCACGGGCCATGCCGTAGCGGATCACCTGATTGCCGCCGGCGTTGGTCGAGATGACGCCGCCGATCGTGCAACTGCCGCGCGCGCCCAGATCGACCGCCAGCATCAGGCCGGCCTCGGCCGCCGCCGCCTGTGCGGTCTGGAGCACGCATCCCGCCTCGGCGACCATGACCGCCCCCTGTGCGTCGATCTCGACCACCCGGTTCATCCGGTCGAGCGACAGGGCGATGGCCCCGGCCACGGGATGCGCGCCGCCACACAGTCCGCTGCGGCCGCCCTGGGGAACGATGCCCACGCCGGCCGCATGGCACAGCCGCACCGCCGTCGCGACGCCGGCCGTATCCCGCGGCCGGACCAGCGCCAGCGGCTCCACCGGGGCAAGGCCCGACCAGTCGTGCCGATGCGCCTCCGGGACCGAGCCGCCGGAGGTCACGACATCGGGTCCAAGCGCGGCCAGCAGCCGGTCGGCAAAGGTCATGCCCGCAGCCCCATCCGGGCGAGGATCGGCAACACACCATCGCAGAAGAACGGCAACTCGTCGGCGAAGTTGACGAAGCTGACCGTGGTTCCGGCAAAGCCCGCCTGCGCCATGGCCTGCATCTGCCCCGCGATATCCTCGGGCGTTCCGACAAGCGGATAGGTGCCTGCGCCGCCAGCGAACCACTTGCGATGAAGCCGGTAGGTTTCGGGGTCGTGGTTGGTTGCGTTCTTCGACTGGGTCGCGGTCATGTAGTCAAGCGCCGCAGTGTCGGCCATGGTGGCCGCGTAATGCTCGTAATAGTCTTCGGCCTCGGCCCGGCTCGGGCGGCAGACGACATGGGTGGTGGTATAGACGCCGACCTTCCGCCCGGCCTCGGCGGCGCGGCGGCCCATGTCGGCGATGGTCTCGGTTCCGGCCTCGATGCTCTTGAAGGTCGTGAACAGATAATCCGCATGGGCGGCGGCAAAGGCCCGTCCCGCCGGCGAGAAGGCAGCGTTCAGGATCGGCGGGCGGCTGCCCCGCAGCGGCTTCGGTGCTGTCGCAGCCGCCTTGAGTCGGTAGTATCGTCCTTCGAAATCAAAGGGCTCCGGCGCGGCATACAGGCGGTCGATCACCGTGATCCACTCTGCCGCCTGGTCATAGGGGGCATCGACACGGTCGATCCCGAACATGGCGAATTCGTCCGGGTTCCAGCCCGCAACGATGTTGAGGCCGGCGCGCCCGCCCGAGGCGTGATCGACCGTGGCCAGCGCCTTGGCGGCAAAGACGGGATGGACCATGGGCACATGCACGGTCGAGAACAGCGCGATCCGTTCCGTGACCCCGGCAAGCGCTGCGGCGAAGGTCAGCGTCTCGAACGAATGCTGACGCGAGTTCGTCTCGCCGCCGAAGCCGCGCCAGCGGGCGATCGGCAAGAAGAACTCGATCCCGGCCCGGTCGGCGATCCGGGCCGCCGAGACGATCCCGGCCCAGCTCGCGGGCCAGCGCTCGGGCACCCTCGTCAGTGTCAGCCCTCCGTCGGCATTGGCGGAAAATACCCCGAGCTTGAACGGGTTGGGCCCGGACATGGGATGAGGCTGCATGATGGGTCCTTTCCGGATGCTCAGTCGGGGTCCGCGGGGGCGTTCACCGCATGTTCGAACCATGCCAGCGCGTCATCGACGAATTGCTCCATCACCCGATGCGCGGCGGCGGCGTCGCGGGCGGCAAAGGCCTCGACCAGCCGCGCGATGCCGTCGCGGGCGACCTGACGCGCCCCCGGCTCGACCAGCGTCGCCCGGCGCACCAGCACCACCTGATCGTCGAACCTGGCCAGCGTCTCCTGCAGGCGGCGGTTGGTGATGCGCCCGATCCACAGGCTGCGGAAGGCGACGTTCGCCTCGGTCGCGGCATCGACGGTCGCGGCCTCGAGAACGCGGTCGCGCGCCGCCTCGAAGGCCGCCAGCGTCTCGGGCGTGGTCGCAGTGGCGACCGCGGCGACCGCGGCGGGTTCCAGCAGCCGGCGGATCTCGAAGATCTCTTGAATGTCGCGCAAGGCCAGGCGCAGGACGACGAAGCGGCCATCCACCTGCTCGACAAGGCCGCTTGCCTGAAGCCGGAACAGGGCCTCGCGGACCGGGGTGCGCGAGACGGCCAGACGTCGCGCAAGATCCTCCTCGACCATCCGCTCGCCCGGTTCGAACACCTGGGCGCGGATCATCCGGCGCAGGGTGTCGTGCACCTGGGCGGCCAGAGGCTGCCGCCGGCGGATCTGGAACTGCGGGTCTGCCATCACGTCCCCTCGTGCCGAATGCTGTATACCGTATCCGAAAACCAACGGGAAAGCCCGAACTTTGTTTGACACTCAAAATAAGAATACCGTATACAGATCCATGGCAGACCCGGAGTGCGCCATGCCCCTTGCCCGGCCCGGTTCCGAGCAGCGACCTGCCCCGGAACGGGGCAGCACGGGCATGCGGATCCGCGTCGCCGGGGGCGAAACCGTCGCGGCAAAAAGTGGCGGATCCCGAGGACATCCCACCAGCAAGGAGAGCTAGATGCGTATCTTCAGGGCCGCAGCACTGGCGGCTACATTCGGGCTGAGCGGCGGCGCGGCACTTGCCGAGGACGTCATCAATGCCGTCCACTTCGCCCCGGGTCCCAGCGACTTCACCCAGGAGTTCCTGCGCTTCGTCGAGGCGGTGAACGAACGCGGCAAGGGCGTCGTGCGCATCGACGTGCGCGGCGGGCCGGAGGTGATTCCGAACCCGCAACTGGGCACCGCCCAGCAGTCGGGCCTGATCGACATGCTGCACACGCCGGCGGGTCTCTAACTTGAGATCGTGCCGGAAGGCGAGGTGCTTTCGGCCTCGAGCCTGCCGCCGGCCGAGGCCCGCGCGAACGGCGCCTGGGATTTCATCGACAGCATCTATCAGCAGAAGGGCAACGCCAAGCTTCTGGCGCACATGAACGCCTCGGCCGGGTTCCACATCTGGACGGTGAACGAACCGAAGCTGACCGAGGACGGGATGCTCGACTTCTCGAACATCATCATCCGCGCCTCGCCGCTCTATCGGCAGTTCTTCGAGAACCTCGGCGCGACCTTCATCATCCAGCCCGCGCCCGAGGTCTATACCTCGCTCGAACGCGGGGTGATCAACGCCAACGCCTATCCGGTGCTCGGCTATGCCTCGTTCGGCTGGGACCGCTTCACGCGCTATCGTGTCGATCCGTCCTACTTCCGCATGGACGTGCTGATCTCGATGAACCTCGACGCCTACAACGCCCTGTCGCCCGAGGCGCGGGCGATCATCGACGAGGTCTCCGAAGAGTTCGAGCAGAAGAGCTGGGAGGAAACCGCGGCGCTGCGCGACCGGCTGGCGCAGGAAATGATCGACAAGGGGCAGCAGGTGGTCGAGATGCACGGAGCGGGACGCGAGCGCTTCCTGCAGATGGCGGCCGAAGCCTCTTGGCAGCGGATGGAGGCGCGCGATCCGACCCATATC
>JBKBMT010000122.1:0-3238 GCA_046295655.1 Gemmobacter sp.
CTGGCGCTCGACGCAGGCCCGGCGTCGGGGAAGCGGGTGATCGAGGCCGAAGGGATCTGGAAGGACTTCGGCGCCGGCCCGGTGGTGCGCGACCTGTCGCTTCGGGTGATGCGCGGCGACCGGGTGGCCCTTGTCGGGCCCAACGGCTCCGGCAAGACGACGCTGTTGCGGATGCTGACCGGCGATCTGCCGCCCGACCGGGGCAGGGTCGTGCTGGGCACCGGCCTGAATCTGGCCGTGTTCGACCAGTCGCGCGCGCAGCTCGATCCCGAGGCAAGTCTCTGGGAGAGCCTGACGGGCGATCCGGGGATGCGCGTGTCGGGCCGGGCCGATCAGGTCATGGTGCGCGGACAGCCGCGCCATGTCGTGGCCTATCTCAAGGATTTCCTGTTCGACGAGACCCGGGCCCGGGCGCCGGTCAGGAGCCTGTCGGGCGGCGAGAAGGCCCGGCTCCTGCTGGCGCGGATCATGGCGCGCGCCTCGAACCTTCTGGTGCTGGACGAGCCGACCAACGATCTGGATGTCGAGACGCTCGACCTGCTTCAGGATCTTCTGGGCGAGTATGACGGCACGGTGCTGCTGGTCAGCCACGACCGGGATTTCATCGACCGGGTGGCAAGCGTGACGGTCGCGCACGAAGGCGGGGGCCGGTGGACGGTCTATGCCGGCGGCTGGAGCGACATGCAGGCACAGCGGCGCGGGGCCGACCCGGTGCCAGATCCGACGCCGCGTCGAGCCGCCCCGTCGGCGCCCCCGCCACCCGGTGCGGACCGGCCGCGCATGTCGCGCACCGGGCTGTCCTTCACCGAACGCCACCGGCTGGAGGTGCTGCCGAACGAGATCGAACGCCTCGAGGCGGAGATCGCAAGGCTCTCGGAGATTCTGTCGGATCCCGGTCTCTATGCCCGCGACCCGGCGAGGTTCGGCCGCGCGACCGAGGCGCTGACCAGCCGTCAGGCAGCACTTGCGGCGGCAGAAGAGGAGTGGCTCGCCCTTGCCGAACGCGCCGAGGGCTGAGCGCGATCAGCGCCGACCGACGCGTCTTGCCAGGATCCCGTTGCGCTTGTGCCCACCTGTGACCGCGCTGCGGCTCGCGGGCGCAGGGATCGGCCGCGGCGCCGATGTCGGGGCGGATCAGCGCGGCTGCCGGTCGCGGCGCGGTAACTCCGGCCCGGCGCCCAGAAACCCGGCCTCGGTGAGTGCCGCGATCTCGGCCCGCCCGATCTCGGTGCCGTAGTGCTGGCTCTGGCGCAGTCCGGGCATCCGGCTGCGCAGCGCCTCGGACAGCTCGGCCGGCAGACGCGGCACCGTCGCCTCGTTGACCATCAGGCTTTCGACGGGAATGCCATGGGCATAGATGATCTCGTGCCGGTCGAACACGAGGCTGAAGAAGTCGGCAAAGCCGCCCTCGCGTCGGAAGATCTTCTGGCCGTCCACGAGATTGTGCGCCTGAACCAGGATCTCGGCCGTCGCAAGGGCCGGAAGCCGGTGGCGCAGATAGAGGAACAGGCGGTGGTGCGGGCCGACAAGCAGATCGCCCGCGTTGCCGAGCGCGCCCGACCCGATCACGACCGGCGCCAGCGGTCCCGAGGCGCGCAGCGTGGCGCGGCCGATCCAGCGCACCGGCTGCGGGCCATGGTCGCGCGTCAGGACCCGGTCGCCGGGAACCAGCCGCTCGACCGCGATCTGCACGCCGGTCGCCAGCGCGATCTGCGTGCCGCGCAGGAACGACAGGCACAGAAGCTGCGCCAGTTCCGCGACCGCGGGGGCGTGTTCCACCTCGATCAGCGTGTAGTCGCGGCGGGGCGACAGCGGCATCAGCGGCAGGACAAGGATCGTCCCGCCGGTCTGGGCCGCGTCGGCCCCGTGCCGCAGCAGCAGCACCTCGACCCGGTCGGCCTCGGCCGTCATGAAGGTGAGCCGTGCCGCAAGCTCCACCGGATCGCCGGGTGTCCCGAAGCACGAGCCCGGCGCGACGATCTGGCGCGAGCCGGCCGGGCCGCCGCCCGGGCGCGCCAGCGACAGCCTGAGGGCGCGTGCCGCGGGGTCGAGCACATAGACATCGCCCGGGCACAGCTCCTGCGGCGCGCCGAGCCCGTCGCCGAGGTTCGCGCCTGCGACCGCATGGATATCTGCACCGCGAAACACCTGCACGACCTGCGCGGCGGCGGGTCGGGGAGGCTCGGCATCGACGGCTGGCGGAACGGTCATCGGGCTCGGGTCTTCTGCTGGGTCGGCCATCCTGCGCTCTGCCGCCGGTTTGCGGCAAGCTGATGGCGCCGGCGGTTTGCACCTGTGGCCGGGAATGCTAGGACCGGCGGGGGGACAAGGAAAGGATGCATCAATGGATCTGGGGTTGCAGGGCAGGAGGGCGCTGGTGACGGCGGGCTCGAAGGGGCTCGGGCGCGGCTGTGCCGAGGCGCTGGCCGCGGCGGGGGTCGATCTGGTGCTGAACGCGCGCGGGCAGGAGGCGCTGGAGGCAACGGCAGCCGCGATCCGCGACCGTTACGGCGCACGGGTCGAGACGGTGGCGGCGGATGTGACCGATGCCGCGGGACGGGCGCGGGTGCTGGCTGCGGCCGGCAGCGTCGATATCCTCGTGACCAATGCCGGCGGGCCGCCCCCGGGGATCTGGAGCGACTGGAGCCGCGAGGACTTCATCCGGGCGCTCGACGCCAACATGCTGACGCCGATCGCGCTGATGCAGGCCTGCCTGCCGTTCATGATCGAACGCGGATGGGGCCGGGTCGTGAACATCACCAGCCAGTCGGTCAAGGCGCCGATCCCCCAGCTTGGCCTGTCGAACGCGGCCCGGACCGGGCTGACCGGCTTTGTCGCCGGGACGGCGCGGCAGGTCGCCCGGCATGGCGTGACGATCAACAACCTGCTGCCCGGGGTGCATGCGACCGACCGGGCGGAGGCACTCGATGCCGCAGTGGCGCGGGCCGAGGGCATAGGCATCGACGACGCGCGGGCGCGGCGGGCGGCGACAATACCGGCCGGACGCTATGGCACCGCCGAGGAATTCGGCGCCGCCTGCGCCTTCCTCTGTTCGGTTCATGCAGGGTTCATTGTCGGTCAGAACATCCTGCTGGACGGCGGGGCGACCAACGCGACGATCTGAACGGGTTGGCGCGGCCTCGGGCCTCCGGGTCTGCCGGAGGCGCGTGGCCGCGCCCGGCCCCCCGCTGTGCCGGGCGCCGCCGCCCGGTGCCGGCCCGCGCTGCGGCGCGACGGT
>JBKBMT010000123.1:0-2785 GCA_046295655.1 Gemmobacter sp.
CAGCACCTCGCGGGCCAGCGGCTGCCATCCGATGCCGCGATGGCCGTGGCTTTCGCCCTGCGGCACGCTCAGCACGGGGTTCAACAGCAGGACGCCCTGCCGCGCCCAGCCACTCAGGTCGCCGTCCTTGCGCACGACCTGAAGATCGGTCGAAAGTTCCTTTAAAATGTTGGCAAGCGACCGCGGCAGCGTCCGCGTTCCGGGCGGCACGGAAAAGGCAAGCCCCATGGCATGTGCGGGGTTGGGATAGGGATCCTGCCCAAGGATCACCACCCGGACCCGGTCCGGCGGACAGAGGTCGAGCGCGCGGAACAGTCGATCCGGGCCCGGCAGCCACATCCGCGGCTCGGCGCGCAGGCGGGCCGACACCGTCGGCCAGTCTCGGGAGAAGAAGGGGAGATCGGCCCAGGCTGCGGGCGGATCGGGCAGGTTCATGTCCGACCGGCGATCCGCCGAAGGGCCGCCAGCCGCCCCTTTGCCGCACCGGAATCGATGCTGCTGCGTGCCATCTCGGCGCCTTCGCGCAGGTCTGCTGCGCGTTCCGCGACCAGAAGCGCCGCCGCCGCATTCAGCAATACCGCATCGCGATAGGCCCCCGGCGCACCGTCCAGAAGCGCCCGCAGCGCCGCCGCGTTCTCGGCCGGGCTGCCGCCCAGCAGCGTCTCGAACGGATGCCACGGCAGTCCGGCATCGTCCGGCGCGATCTCGAATTCCGACACCGTGCCGTTCTTCAGCGCCGCGACCCGCGAGGGGGCGGCAATGGACAGTTCGTCGGTGCCGTCCCCGCCGTGCACGATCCAGGCTGCCTCGGAGCCGAGCGCGGCCAGCGTCTCGGCCATGGGCCGGATCAGCTCGGCCGCAAAGGCGCCGCTCAGCTGGCGGCGGACCCCTGCCGGATTGGTCAGGGGACCGAGGATGTTGAAGATCGTCCGGGTGCCAAGCTCCATCCGCACCGGCGCGACATGGCGGGTCGCCGGATGATGCATCGGCGCCATCATGAAGCCGATCCCGGCCTCGGCCAGGCAGCGTTCCACCACCTCGGGGCCGACCATCACCTCGATCCCGAGTTCGGTCAGGGCATCCGCGGCGCCGGATTTCGAACTGAGGTTCCGGTTGCCGTGCTTGGCCACCGGGACACCCGCACCGGCCACCACCAGCGCCGCTGCGGTCGAGATGTTCAGCGTGCCCTTGCCGTCGCCGCCGGTGCCGACGATGTCGATGGCGCCTTCGGGGGCGCGCACGGCATGGCATTTGGCGCGCATCACCGCGGCGGCGGCGGCGTATTCGTCCACCGTCTCGCCCCGGGTGCGCAGCGTCATCAGGAACCCGCCCATCTGCGCCGGCGTCGCCTCTCCCTCGAACAGCAGGGTAAAGGCCTGTTCGGCCTCGGCCCGGGTCAGCGGGCGCGTGCAGGCGGCCGCGATCAGGGGTTTCAGCGCCAGGCTCATGCCGACACCGCCAGCTGCCCCACGAACCGGCGCAGCATCGCATGACCGTGTTCCGAGGCAATCGATTCGGGATGGAACTGCACCCCCTCGACCGGCCGGCTGCGATGGCGCAGGCCCATGATCGTGCCGTCTTCGGTCCAGGCGGTGATGTCCAGACAGTCCGGCAGGCTGTCGCGTTCGACGATCAGCGAATGATACCGCGTCGCCCGCAGGGGCGAAGGCAGCCCGGCGAACACGCCCCGGCCGCCATGATGGATCGGGTCGGTCTTGCCGTGGACCGGCAGGGGCGCGCGCACCACCTGACCGCCGAAGGCCTGGCCGATGGTCTGATGCCCGAGGCACACGCCGAACAGCGGAATGCCCGCCTCGGCCGCGGCAAGGGTGAGCGGCAGGCAGATGCCGGCCCGGTCGGGATCGCAGGGACCGGGGCTCAGCACGATCCCGGCAGGGCGCAGCGCCATCGCCGCCTGCACGTCCAGCGCGTCGTTGCGCCGCACCTCGACCGTAGCGCCGATCTCGCCCAGGTAGTGGACGAGATTCCAGGTGAAGCTGTCGTAATTGTCGATGAGCAGGATCATGCTGGCAGCCCGGGTTCTTTCGCAGGCGGTTGCGGATCGGCGCGAAGGGGGATGAACCCGGCCGAGGGACGGGGTATAGATGCGCAAAGCGCGCGGCGGGCGTCAAGCCCGCCAGGGAAGCGCGGCAGGGGCAGTGCGGTCATCGGGACGGAGGCAGGATTGGGCAGAGGGTTCGTCGCCGGGGCTATCTGGGGTCTGGTCGTGGCAGTGCCCGGCCTGATCGCCTTGTCGGCTCTGACGCCGATGCCGCCGACAGGTCTGGAAGCGCCCGCCGAGACCCTCGCCACTGCGCCCGAGCCTGCCGGCGCCACTCCGGATGCCGTGCAGGCAGCCGATGTCGCGGCGGACGGAGAGGCCGACGCGGCGGGGCATGACATCGCCTCCGGAGATCCCGACCCGGCAGATGCGCCCCATCTGGCCGAACCGGCGCCGACGGATGCCCCGGACCCCGACCCGACCGGGACTGCCGGGGCCGGCGCGGCCGGGGTTTCCGCGCCCGAACCGGACGCGGCGACAGCGCAGGCGGTCGAGGTCCCGCAGCCCGAGCTGCCGCTGCCGCAGGTGGCGACGCCGGCGTTGGTCGGCCTGCCTGCCGCCCCGCCCGTCGAAAGCCCCGTGGTTGCGGAGCCCGCGGCGGCGACGGTTGCGGCCCGGCCTGTGGCGGAACTGCCCCGCCCCGGGGCCGAGGCTGCGCCCGGCGCCGTGGCGCTGCCGGATGCGTCTGCGGCCTTTCCGCCCCGGGTGACAGGCCGGACGCCC
>JBKBMT010000124.1:0-2739 GCA_046295655.1 Gemmobacter sp.
CGCCTGTGCGATGATCGCGGCCGCACCGGTGCCGGTGCCCCCGCCCATCCCTGCGGTGATGAAGCACATGTGCGCGCCGGCCAGGTGGTCCACGATCTGCTCGATCGATTCCTCGGCTGCGGCGGCCCCGATCTGCGGCTTGGCACCGGCGCCGAGCCCCTCGGTCACGCGGGTGCCGAGCTGAACCCGGTTCGGCGCCTTGCTTTGCTGAAGCGCCTGGGCATCGGTGTTCGCCACAACGAACTCGACGCCCTCAAGGTTCTTCTCGATCATGTTGTTGACGGCGTTGCCGCCGGCGCCACCGACGCCGAAGACCGTGATCCGAGGTTTCAGTTCGTCGCCCGGATTCGTCATGATCAGATTCAATGCCATCTTGCCCTGCCCACCTGCTGCCTGCCCGATTCAGCCCCGCCAGAGGCCCATTGACCCGAAATTCTACCGATCCGCCGTATCCCCGTCACCAGAAAAACGCCGAAAGGCCCAAAATATTGGGACCGAACTCCGCTGACCGGCGGTATTTCGCCGTATGACACGGTATGTAGTGTTCACCAGTTGTCCTTGAACCATCTGAGCGCGCGGCGCAGTGATCGCGCCGGATATCGCTCTGCGGGAATCTCGAAGTCCCACCACTCGTCCTGCGGGTGTGCGGCGAACAGGCAGAGGCCGACGGCTGCGGCGAATCCCGGACCGGCGGCGGCCTGGGGCAGCCCCTGCACCCGCAAGGGGCGGCCGAGCCGCACCCGCTGGCCGAGAATCCGCGCCGCAAGGCCGTCGATTCCCGGGATCTGGCTTGTGCCGCCGGTCAGCACGATCTGCTGGCTTGGCATGTGGTCGAAACCGGCGGCGTCCAGCCGGAGGCGAACCTCCTCGAGGATCTCCTCGACGCGCGGGCGCATGATGCCGATCAGTTCGGTGCGGCTGACCTGGCGGCGGTCCTTGTCCCAGTCGCCGGTGTCGGCGCCGATGTCGATCATCTCGCGATCGTCCATACCCGTGGCCTGCACGCCGCCGAAGAAGGTCTTGATGCGCTCCGCGACCTGCATCGGCACCTGCAGCCCCATGGCGATGTCGCGGGTCACATGCTCGCCGCCCATCCGAACACTGTCGGCGAAGATCATGTGCCGCTTCATGAAGATCGAGATTCCGGTCGCGCCGCCGCCCATGTCGATGCAGGCCGCGCCCAGTTCCTGCTCGTCCTCGACCAGCGCGGACAGGCCGGCCAGATAGGCCGAACTTGCCAGACCCGCGACGTCCAGATCGCAACGCCCAAGACAGTGCAGCAGACATTCGACCGCCGCGCGATCCACCGACAGCAGGTGCATGTCGCAGGCCAGCCGGGTGCCGATCTGCCCCCGCGGATCGCCGAGGCCGCTGCGGTGATCGAGGGCGAAGTTGACCGGCTGGGCGTGCAGCACCTCGCGCCCCTCGCCGAGATCGGGCACGTCGCAGGCCGCCAGCACACGGGCGATGTCCTGCTCGGTCACCACGCCGTCCGCCAGCGCATGCTCTCCGGCAAGGCCATAGCTGCGCGGCTCGGCACCCGAGAAACAGGCGATCACGTGGTCGACCCTCTGGCCGGCGTTCTTCTGCGCCGACTGCACCACGGTGCGGATGGCGCGTTCGGTCTCGGTCATCGCCTCGACTTCGCCGAACCGGACCCCGCGCGAGCGGGTGGTGGCCGCGCCGATCACCCGGAACTGGGACTGACCGGCAAGCGGGCCCACCCCGTCCTCCGGGCGCAGGCGGTCCGGTCCGTCGAAGCGCAGCACCAGGCAGGCGATCTTGGACGTGCCGACATCCAGCACGGCAACGATGCCCCGCTGCATGGCGGCACGACGCATGTTCCGCATCGCGCGCTGGGACTGGTAGAGATCGGTCATCCTGGGCTTCCTCCGGTCTCGGTCAGCTTGAATTGCCGCAGCGCTTCGGCCGCCTCGGGGGTCAGGCGCAGCAGGGGGCGACGATCGTTGCGCAGGTCTATGGCGACGAGGTCGCGGGCCAGAAGCCCCTCGGCGGCATCGAGCGCGATGACCCGCTCCAGCGCACGGCGGGCGCCGGTGGCCGGCAGCAGGATGCGCTGGTCGCGGTCCAGCACCAGATCCCAGCGGCGTTCGCCGACGCGCACGAGACCGCGCAGCCGGGGCAGCAGCGGACCTGCGGCGGCGACCAGTTCCAGCGCCTCGGCGGCCGCCCGATCGGCCCCTTCGCCGGCGATCAGCGGCAGATCGCCACGCATCGCCCGGGCGGTGATCTCGGCGACGCGATGGCCCTCGGCATCGAGCAGCCACAGACCGTCGGCACTGCGCCAGACGACAGCGGGCAGCCGCTCGGTCACACCGATCCGCAACGTGCCGCCCGACAGGATGCGAAGATCCGCCCGCGCCACCGCGTCGAAAGCCTCGACCCGCGCACGCAGGGCGGCAAGGTCAAGCTCGAAGGACGACATCGGCAGGGAGAGCCCGAGATCGGCGCGCAGCGCTTCGGCCAGGATCGGCGATGTGCCCTCGATCGTCAGCTGCGTGACCATGAACTCCGGCCGGCTGCGGAACGCCTCGGCCATCTCGTCCCATGCGGCCCGGATCGCGTCACGCCGCCCCGGGTCCGAAAGGGCGCCGGCAAGAATCGCGGCCATGGCCGCCGCCGGCAGACCGAAGCGCACGAAACGGCGAAAGCCCGGCGAAAGCCACAGCCGGTGCATCCGGTAGGCCAGGCGCGAGGGGGCGGGATCGCGCCGCGGGG
>JBKBMT010000125.1:0-2008 GCA_046295655.1 Gemmobacter sp.
GCATCCTCGGGGGTCAGGGCGCGCGGTTGCTCTGCCCGGGCAGCCGGGACATCGACCGGCACCGGCGCCGGCAGCACCGCAACGGGCGGCAGTTCCAGCACCGGCGCCGCGGCCACAGGCTGCGGCACGGGCACCCCGAGGCCGGGCCGGTCCTCGTCGCTGAGGTCGATCGGACGCGGCGCCAGGATGACCCGCTCGGCCGGCGGCGCCGCCGTTCCCTCGCCCGCCACCCGGTTGACCGCGAGGCCCAGATGGGCCGCCACCACACCGCCCGGATCCTCGGGCGCCACCCGCATCGGCCCCTGCATGGCCTGAATCACCGGCACGCCGGTCGCATCGCGCACCGCGATCCGGTAGCCCCAGACCACCACGCCGACGAGCAGCGCGAGTGACAGCGCTGCCCCGGTGAAGTTGATCAAGCGCCCGACCAGACCGGCGCCCGAATGCGCCGGATCGGTCACGAACTCATCGAAATTCGCTTCCGCCATCTGCCTGCCGTCCTGCTCGGGCGCGGTCCGTGCCGCGCTTCTCTGCCCGTTCCGGCCGGCTCGCGCCTTGTTTCAGCGCATTTCCTCGACCGGAGCGACCCCCAAGATACCGAGACCGGCGGAAATGACAACGCCCGTGGCCTGCACCAGCGCGATTTTCGCCCGGCTTGTGGCCGCGTCACCCTCCTGCACGAAGCGCAGGGCCGGTTCCTCGTTGCCACGGTTCCACAGCGCGTGAAGCTCCGAGGCAAGCTCGTAGAGGTAGAAGGCGATCCGGTGCGGCTCGTGCCCGCGCGCCGCGATCTCGACCAGCCGCGGCCATTCCGCCAGCTTGCGGATCAGCGCGATCTCGGCCGGATGGTCGAGCCGCGCAAGATCGGGCGGCGCCGACAGGTCGATCCCCGCCTCGGCGGCGCGCCGCAGGACCGAATGAACCCGGGCACTGGCATATTGCACATACCAGACCGGGTTGTCCTTGGACTGTTCCAGCACCTTGTCGAAGTCGAAGTCCAGCGGCGCGTCGTTCTTGCGGGTCAGCATGACGAAGCGCACCACATCGGCCCCGACCTCGTCGATCAGGTCGCGCAGGGTGACGAAGGTCCCTGCGCGTTTCGACATCTTGAACGGCTGGCCACCCTTGAACAGCCGCACCAGCTGCACAAGCCTGATGTCCAGCGGCACGCGCCCGTCCGACAGCGCCGCGACGGCCGCCTTCATCCGTTTCACATAGCCCGCGTGATCGGCCCCGAAGATGTCGATCAGCTCGTCGAAGCCGCGGTCGATCTTGTCCCAGTGATAGGCGATGTCGGGGGCGAAATAGGTCCAGGCGCCGTCGGACTTCTTCACCGGCCGGTCCACGTCGTCGCCATGGGCGGTGGACCGGAACAGGGTCTGCTCGCGCGGTTCCCAGTCCTCGGGGGTCTTGCCCTTGGGCGGCTCCAGCACGCCCTCGTAGATCAGCCCGGCCGCCCGCAGCCGGTCCAGCGCCTGTTCGATCCGCCCGGTGCCGTAGAGCGCCCGTTCCGAGGAATAGACATCCATGCGCACGCCCAGCGCGGCCAGATCCTCGCGGATCATGTCCATCATCATGCCGGTGGCGAAGTCGCGCACCTCGACCAGCCAGTCGGCCTCGGGCCGGTCGAGCAGCAGCGCGCCGTGCCGCGCCTTCAGCGCCTCGCCCACGGCGATCAGGTAATCGCCGGGATAGAGCCCCTCGCGGATGTCGGGGTCGAGCCCGTGCGCCTGGCGGTAGCGCTCGAAGGCCGACCGCGCCAGCACCTCGACCTGGGCGCCGCCGTCGTTGATGTAGTATTCCCGCGTCACCTCCCAGCCGGCGAAGGCCAGAAGGTTCGACAGCGCGTCCCCCACCACCGCCCCGCGGGCATGGGCGACATGCATCGGTCCGGTGGGATTGGCCGAGACGAATTCGACATTGACCCGCCGGCCGGCACCGAGGCTGCTGCGGCCATAGTCGGCCCCGGCCTTCAGGACCGCGCCGACCAGCCGCTGCCAGACCCCGG
>JBKBMT010000126.1:0-1087 GCA_046295655.1 Gemmobacter sp.
TGTCATCTTCACTAATTTCTTATGTTGGTTAATTCAATTTTAACGCGCGCCCGGAAATGTCTTATTCACCATAGCGGCGTATCTCGCGCCGGGCAATACAGGTGCGCAGATCGCGCCCGGACAGAAGAATTCCCGGCACACCGCCCGGCATGATCAGCGCCCAGATCAGATCCGGTCGCCAGTCGCTGACATTGTGTTGCTGCAGCCCTTGCAACATCGCCACCGTAGAACTGCTTTCCTCAACCTGCCGCAAGACCCTGCATCGCGGTCAGAACGGCCGGTTCGGGTGCCGCTGGGCAAGCTCGCTGCTGTTGTTGTGCCGATGCGGGCGGCAGGTCAAGGCTTTCAGGGGGAAAACAGGCTGTCGCCGAAATTTTGGATGGTGCGGGCCGGGCTTCACCGGTTTAAGGAAGGGGCTTTGATGGTTCGGGATTCTTGACGCATGACCACTGTTTCCGGCGCGCCGGCATCCGATCCGGCGCAAGGGCCGCCTCTTGCCCCCAGCCTTGGCCGGGTGGCGCGCGGTGATCTGTGTTCGGGCTGCGGCGGCTGTGCCGCCCTGGTGCCCGGCAAGATCGCGATGCAGCGCGTCGCTGAAGGGTTTCTGCGCCCCCGGCAAAGCGTTTCCCTGACCGATGCCGAAGATGCGGCGCTGACGCGGGTCTGCCCCGGTCTGGGTCAGAGCGTGCAGGCCGGGGGCCGCACCGATGATGCGCTCTGGGGGCCCTATCTGCAGATGTGGACCGGGCATGCCACTGATGCTGCGCTGCGCCATGCCGGGGCCTCGGGGGGCGGGCTCAGCGCGCTGGCCCTGCATCTGGTTGAAAGCGGTCAGGTCGATGGCGTGATCCAGACCGCCGCCGCCCCCGGTCTGCCCCTGGGCAATGTCACCGTGCTGTCACCCGGCCGCCCGGGCATCCTGGCCGCCGCCGGGTCGCGCTATGCGCCCGCCAGCCCGCTGGCGGGTCTGGACGCATGGCTGCAACCCGGCCGGCGTTATGCCTTTGTCGGCAAGCCCTGCGTGGTGGCCGCCCTGCGCTTGCTGGCGCAGGAACGGCCCGAAATCGCGGCGGCCATTCCGGTGATG
>JBKBMT010000127.1:0-988 GCA_046295655.1 Gemmobacter sp.
ATACAATCAGGCGGTGTCACGTCGGGCCAGTGCCCAGACCGGTGACCTGATCGAGACGCTGTCCAAGGGTGGCCGGATTTCGATCATCGAACAGGCGGTGGTGCCGCGCGAGCCCACAAGCCCGAACCGTCCGCTGATCGCGGCGGCCGGGGTCGGCGGCGGCATTGCGGCGGGCCTGGGTCTGGTGTTGCTGCTGGAACTGATGAACAGCGCGATCCACCGGCCGGCCGATATCACGGGCAAGCTGGGTATCACGCCCTTTGCCACGCTGCCGCTGATCCGCACCCGTCGCGACCAGCGCCGCCGCAGGATGATCCTGACGCTGGCCTTCGGTCTGGTGCTGCTGGGCATTCCGCTCGGGCTCTGGGCGGTGCAGAGCTATTTCATGCCGCTGGATCTCTTGCTGCAAAAGGTCCTGTCGCGGTTCAATCTGGCAGAGGCTGTGCCGGCCCTTTCCGCCATTCCCGTCCTGCCGGTCTGAGGTCACGCCATGGAAAAAATCCAATCCGCCATCGCCAAGGCCCGCGCCGCCCGCTCTGCCCAGCCCGGCGAAGAGACATCCGCCGCACCGGATCAGCTGGCCCCGCGACCGGCGGCCCCGGTCACTGCCCCGGTCACGGCCACCGCCACTGCACCTGTCGCGGCGGCGGCATTGATGCTGGACAATTCGGTGCATGCGCTGGATGTGGCGCGCCACTGGAGCCTGCTTCCCGCCATCACGATCCAGCCGGCCCTGATGGAAGTGAACCGCCTGCCCGCCTTTGCCGGCGGGCCCGCAGCCACCTATTTCGACATGCTGCGCACCCGGCTGCTGCAACAGATGGCGCAGAATGGCTGGAAGCGGCTGGCCATCACCTCGCCCGGCCCGGCCTGCGGCAAGACCACGCTGGCACTGAACCTGGCCTTTGCCCTGGGTCGCCGCCCGGACCTGCGCACGATTCTGGCCGAGGTCGATCTGCGCCGCCCGTCGGCGCAGAAGCTGCTGGGT
>JBKBMT010000128.1:0-981 GCA_046295655.1 Gemmobacter sp.
CGGCAAGATCGCCGCGCATGAAATCGAGATTGGCCGAGAGGATCCGCAATTCGGGGCTTTCGGGTGCTTTTGCAAGCTCTGTGTCCAGAAACGCGCGGGCCTCGTCCAGCTTGCCCGACCGCACCTGGGTCTGCACGGTGGCGGCGATGATCGAGATATTGGCGGTGCCGCTTTCGACCATGCCCTGCATCATCTGCAAGGCCTCGTCGGTGCGGTTCTGGGCCAGGGCGAGGGCGGTGCGCATGCGGTCTTCGGTGGCACGGGCCTCGGTGCCGGTGAACTGCGCCATTTCGTCCACGGCGGCTTCGGCACGGGTCCAGTCCTTCATCGCGACCAGCACCTCGATCAGCGAGGTCAGCAGGCGCAGATCGCCCGGGGCCGCCCGGCGGGCGTCGATCAGCACGCGGCTGGCCACTTCGGGGCGGTTCTGCTGCATCAGGAACTGCGCATAGCGCAGCGATTCCTCGGCCCGGGCGCCAGAGGCCTCCACGGCCAGGGACAGACGCTCACCCGCCAGTTCGGTCGCGCCTTCGCGCAGATGCGCCTCGGCCATCAGCGTCAGGGTGCCGGGGTCGCGGGCGTTCTGGTTCAGCGCGGTGCGCAGGTCGATGATCGCCTCGCCCGGCTTGTCTTCGGCGATCTTCCAGCGCGCGCGCATCTTGAGCGCCTCGACATGGCTGGGATCGGCGGCAAGAACCTGCCCGATCTCGGCGCTGGCGGCGGCGCGGTCGCCGTTGGTGTCCAGCGCGCGGGCATAGGTCACGCGGATGTCGCGCAGCTGGGGGGTGTCTTCGGAAGTGGTGCCGAGAATCCCGGAAAACTGCGCCAGGGCGTCGTCCCGCGACCCGGTCTCGAAGATCAGGGCGGCGCGCAGGGCGCGATAGGTCAGGGATTCGGGTGCGGTGCCCGTAGCCGCGATCAGACGGTCCAGCTCGGCCTGGGCGGCGTCGGTGCCGCGGATCTCCTTGAGGAACTGCACCA
>JBKBMT010000129.1:0-935 GCA_046295655.1 Gemmobacter sp.
CGCCGCGCACCGCCCACGAGGGCAGCGGCTCAGCGCAGTGCACGCGGGTGGCGGTGGCTGCGTGCATGAGGGACGCAGCGTCAATGGTGCGGGCCACCGCGGCCAGCGCGGGGGCGGTGAAGCCGGCAGCGGCGGCGGCAGGCAGCGGTGGTGGCGAGGCAGGCGGCGGCGACAGGGTCTGCGCTGCCGCGCTCTGGGTGACGGGCGCGGGCACGGGCACGGGCGCGGGAGGCTCAGCTGCGGAGCCAGCCCCACCTTGGCATTGATGGCCAGCTTCTTGGACTCAATCTTGTCACCCATGGCCTCGATGGAGTGCGTGTTTGGCCCAATGAACACCACGCCCTCCTTGTCCAGCCGCTCCGCAAAGCGGCGGTTCTCGGACAGGAAACCGTAGCCGGGATGCACCTGGAGTTCGCACCCCGCACGCACGTGCAGCACGCACACACATCAGGGCATGGCGGGGATCGAGGCCGGAGGAAACGCACCGCCTCCGCGCCAGTCTTCTTGACGGCATCCACCACCGCATCAATGTTCAGGTAGGACTTGGAGGACGCGGCGGGGCCCACGCAGACGGCCTGCGGCCAGGACGCAAACACGTGCAGGAGCGCTCAGCGTCACGTGCGCGCTGGCCGCGCGCGATGGGGGGCAGCACCGCACCTCGTCGGCCATGCGGACATGGAGCGCATTGGCGTCCGGCTCAGAGTAGATGGCCACGGTCTTGATCCCCAGCTTCTTTGCCGTGCGCATCACGCGTAAGCGCAGATAGTCGAGCACGCAACACACGCTGCGGCGCACGCCTCGATGTGGTGTTGGCGGCCGCGGCGGTGCCGGCACGCCAGCACGCGGGGCCGGCATGCCAGTGGTCATGTCAACGGTACGCGTTGCAGCGTCGCGGGCCTCTGCGACGGCTCCTGCAAGCCCACCTTCCTGCGATG
>JBKBMT010000130.1:0-890 GCA_046295655.1 Gemmobacter sp.
CTATGGCGGCGATGGCAATGATTTCATCGACGGCGGTTACGGCAATGACGAGCTGAATGGCGGCAATGGCAATGACACGATCAACGGCGGCTTTGGCGCGGATACGGTCATCGGCAATGACGGCAATGATGTGCTCAGCGGTGGCGCCGGGTCCGATCTGATGTTCGGCAATGCCGGCAATGACTTCCTGAACGGTGGCTTCGGGTCCGACCGGATGAACGGCGGCACCGGGGCGGACACCTTCTATCATCTGGGTGTGGCCGACCATGGCAGCGACTGGGTGCAGGATTACAGCGCCGCCGAGGGCGATCTGCTGGCCTTCGGGCTGGCCGGCGCCACCCGGGCCCAGTTCCAGGTGAACTTCGCCAATACCCCCAGTGCCGGATCCGCCGATGTGGCCGAAGCCTTCATCATCTACCGCCCCACCGGCCAGATCATCTGGGCGCTGGTCGATGGGGCCGGGCAGGATCAGATCAACATCACCCTCGGCGGCGAGGTGTTCAACCTGCTGGGCTGAGGGCGGCAGGAAACCCCGCTTTGGCGGCCGTCTAGAAGATGAAGTCGTCCGCCGTCCATTCCGTCACCGGGATCGGTCCACCCCCCGCTTGCGAAACCCGCAGACTGTTCTCGCCAAAGCTGATCAGGGTACCGTATGGACGGGGGCTGATCGACAGGGCCGAGATGTCATGGATCCGCCCCCAATCGCCCAGATCAAGGCGATCGTGACCCTGCTCGAAATCGGTGATGACACTGTGCTGCGGGCCGGGGCCGAGGCGGAAGATGTCATCCCCCGGCCCCCCGGTCATGACGGTGCCGGGGCCACCCAGGATCAGGTCGTCGCCCGCGCCACCATTCAGCGTGTCATTGCCGCCAGCCCCGAAGATCACATC
>JBKBMT010000131.1:0-511 GCA_046295655.1 Gemmobacter sp.
CTTCGCTGGTCCGGAGATGGTGCCGGAGGCGTAGAGGTCACCGGTGCGGGTGGGTGCGCCGTTGACGGTGAGGTGGGCGAGCATCTGGGCCGGTGACCAGTACATCTCGCGGTAGGGCGGTCGGCTGACCTCGTGGCCGTTCCACTGCACGGAGAGGTCGACGTCGAGGCCCCAGGTCTGTTTCATCGTCAGGTAGGGCAGTGGTGCCGGCTCCTGCTCGGGGGTCTCTATGCGGGCGTGGGAGAGCGCGAGCAGGGGCACCACCCAGGCGGAGACGGTGGAGGCGAACGACTTGCCGAGGTTCGGGCCGAGGGGGACGTACTCCCAGGCCTGGATGTCGCGGGCCGACCAGTCGTTGAAGAGCACGACGCCGAAGATGTGCCGCTCCGCCTCGTTGACGTCGACGGTCTCTCCCAGTGGGGTCCCGGTGCCGACGATGAAGCCGAGCTCGGCCTCGTTGTCGAGGCGCACCGACGGCCCGAACACGGGGGCCGGGTCGTGGGGGCCCTTG
>JBKBMT010000131.1:521-780 GCA_046295655.1 Gemmobacter sp.
GGATGTCGGTGCCGGAGACCACGATCGAGGCCGCGCGTCCGTGGTAGCCGAGGGGCAGGTGTTTCCAGTTGGGAGTCAGTGGGTCCGGGGTGTCGGGGCGGAAGAGCCGGCCGAGATTGGCCGCGTGATGTTCGGAGGCGTAGAAGTCGACGTAGTCGGCGACCTCGACGGGCAGGTGCAGTTCCACGTCGTCGGGCGCGTGTACGGCCTCGGCGGGCACTTCGCCGGTCAGCCGCTCCCGTAGGAGTGCACGCACCTG
>JBKBMT010000132.1:0-778 GCA_046295655.1 Gemmobacter sp.
TGTAAAGCCGCTCGCGCGCATCGGGCGCGCGCAGCGCCCGTGCCAGAAGGGCGCCCAGATGCGACGGGGCCGCCTCGGCCAGAGCCAGCGCCCGCGCCGCAGCCCCGGCATCCGAGGCCGCCATCGCCGCCATCAGCCCGTCATGGCGCCCGACCCCCGCCGCGCGGAACTGCCACAGCTTGACCAGCACGACCGCCCCGGCGATCACCGATAGCCCCAGGATCAGCGCCACCACCCAGCCGCCCAGGTCGATCAACGCTAGGATCGCGTTGCGGGCATCAATCAGATGAATCATTGCGCCACCTCCAGCCCATCGACCTCGCCGGTGACGGACAGGGCGGCGGCGCAGGTGGCGGGCGTCAGGCCCTCGCCTTCGCAGCGCGCAACGCCATTGACCAGCATCTGACCCAGCGCGGCACAGTCGGTGCCCGCCACATCGAACTGCCGCACCCGCCGCCGCCCCTCGGGCAAGGCGCCAAAGTCGAACAGCGTCATCTGCGCCACCCGCCCTGCCCGGTCGAACAGCACGGTTTCCAGAACCAGCGACGACAGCGGGGCAAGGCCGTTGGCCGCAACAAAAGTCAGTCGGCAGGCCGATCCTTCGCTGTCGGCCCGGTTGAGGTCGATCACGATCCCCCCTCGCGCCGTCTGCGCGACGGCGGGTGTGACCTGGGCCAGGATGACCCCCAGAAAAAGCAACGCAAAGGCGCGTGTCATGCGGATCGACCTTTCAGAAGCTGCGGGTCAGGGTCAGCTTGATGTTCCGGCCCTTGCCGTT
>JBKBMT010000133.1:0-689 GCA_046295655.1 Gemmobacter sp.
GGGGTGCATGACATGATCGTGACCCTGCCTGCCGGCTATGCCACCCCGGTCGGCGGCGGGGATGACCCGCTGTCGGGCGGGCAGCGCCAGCGTGTGGGTCTGGCCCGCGCCCTGTTCCGCCGTCCGGCCATCGTGGTGCTGGACGAGCCCAATGCCAATCTTGACCCCGCAGGCGAAGCCGCACTGACCCGCGCCCTGAGCCTGTTGCGCGAAGGCGGATCGACGGTGATCGTCATGGCCCACCGGCCCAGTGCGCTGGCGGCGATGAACAAGATCATGGTGCTGCATGGCGGTACGGTGGCGCAGTTCGGCGACAAGGCCGATCTGGTCACGATGCAGGGCAAGGCCTCTGCCCCATCGCCTGTTGCGTCCCCGGTCTCTGCCCCGCGCGCGGCCATCCCCCGTCCTGACGAGGGCACTGCCAAGGCCAGACAGGACGCGGGTGACGACAGCGCATCGCCCGAGTTGCTGACCGAACTGCCGCAGTTCATCTCGAACCGGATCAAGGCAAAGCTGCAGACCATGGTCGCCCGTGTGCCGGTCGATCTGCCGCCCGCCGCAGAGGATACCACCGTGGATG
This sequence comes from Gemmobacter sp., assembly GCA_046295655.1. Classification (GTDB taxonomy): domain Bacteria; phylum Pseudomonadota; class Alphaproteobacteria; order Rhodobacterales; family Rhodobacteraceae; genus JBKBMT01. The sequence continues at coordinate 581 of JBKBMT010000133.1, forward strand.
CTGCCGAAGCGCCTGCCGGTGAGATCGGGTCCGAAAAGCCGCCGACTTCGGTGCTTTTGCTTGAAAATGCGGCAGAGGCGGCCGCACCCGTGTTTCGCACCGTCCAGTC
>JBKBMT010000134.1:0-647 GCA_046295655.1 Gemmobacter sp.
GACGATTCCGTCGACTTGGCTGGCGACACCGAAGAGCATTCCCGACTGGAGCGCCTCGACCGTGTTCTTGGCGATGACACTGCGGGGCCGCAGCAGCTCCACCTTGCGCAGCTGGGCGCCACGGCGACCGAGCGCCTCGAGGGATATCTCGATTCCGGGCGCGATCGCCCCTCCGACGTACTGCCCCTGCTCGCTGATCACGTCGAAGGTGGTGGCGGTGCCGAAATCGACCACGATCGCCGGTCCACCATGCAGCGTGGCCGCGGCCAGCGCGTTGATGATCCGGTCGGCGCCGACCACGCGCGGGGGGTCCATCAGCACCGGCACGCCCGTGCGGACCCCGGGCTCCACCACCAGGCTCGGGACGTGCGCGAAGTGGGACGCGAGCATCTCGCGCCACTCGTGCAGGACCGCCGGCACCGTCGCGCACACCGCGACACCGCTCACCGGCTCCGTCGTCCCGGCGTCGGCGAGCAGGCCCCGCAGCAGCACAGCCCACTCGTCGGAGGTACGCCGCTCGTCGGTCGCCACCCGCCAGTGCGCACCCACCACGCCGTCGGTCACCAGCCCCACGATGGTGTGGCTGTTGCCGATGTCGGCGCACAGCAGGGTCATGGCCGCAGGTCCATCGCGATGTCCATGACCGG
>JBKBMT010000135.1:0-335 GCA_046295655.1 Gemmobacter sp.
TAGCGCTTCAGCCAGTCGAACATGCGGATACGGGCGGGGATTGCGAGTGCCGCCCCCAGTGGGCAGAGATAGCGGCAGTAAAAGCGCTCGACGAACAGGCCGGCGACAAGAAGCGCGACGGCATAGGCAACGAATGGCCAGGCGCGGATGAACTTCAAAATGATCGCGGTCTTGAACGGTTCGATCTCGGCCAGATGTTCGGCCTGCTCGACGCTCATCAGGGAGACCCCAAACAGGCCAAGAAAGATCATGTATTTGAGAGGCCAGAGGCGTTCATGCAGTCCCCAGGGCAGGGTCCATTGCGGAATGTGCAGCTTGCGTGCGACCTGGTTGGT
>JBKBMT010000135.1:345-634 GCA_046295655.1 Gemmobacter sp.
TGCCGAACAGCGCCATCAGGTTGACCACCGAAAGCTGAGCATTGGCATACCAGCCGAGGAAAACCAGCGTGACCGTGAGGAAGGCAATCCGGAAGATGTAGAAGGCCCGGGCATTCCTGACGGCATAGGTCTGGAAGAAGAACACCGCCGTCAGCACGAGAAGCATGGTGCCGAGAACCGCGATCTCTACCTTTTTATCGCGCCAGATGCGTTTCCATAGATCGGCCTGGGCCGAGCTCTCGTCGTGGTCGGCGACGGCGGTGACCTCAACAGGCACAGCGGCAACTGC
>JBKBMT010000136.1:0-634 GCA_046295655.1 Gemmobacter sp.
CGGATCGATGCGCTGATCACCGATATCGAGCTGGGCAACGGCCCCACAGGGCTGACGCTGGCCCGTCTGGCCGCCAGCCGCCATCCCGGCCTGCCCATCGTCGTGGTGTCCGGCGGCGTCACGCCCAAGCCCGGCGACATGCCCGCCGGCGCGGTCTTCGTGCCGAAGCCATATTGCCTCGAAGATATTCTCAGCGCCCTTGAACGCCATTCCGTGGCGCGCGCCGCCTGATCTTGCATCTTTGTGATTGGTCCGAGCGGAACACTGCCACTGGCACCCGCGTTGTTCCCCCATAACAATCTCGAGGAGATTTCAAATGGATTGGAACCGTATCGAAGGCAGCTGGAAACAGTTTTCCGGCAAGGCCAAGGAACAGTGGGGCAAGCTCACGGACGATGACATCGCCCAGATCAACGGCAATCGGGAACAGCTCGAAGGCAAGATCCAGGAGCGCTATGGCAGGACCAAGGACGAGGTCCGCAAGGAAATCGACGACTGGTCCGGCCGCATGAACTAGGCGGCCCTGCCCTCAAACAAAAAGCCCGGTCCCTGACCGGGCTTTTTGTTTGCCTGATATCCGCTACCGAAAGACCGGCCCAGACATGCTAGAATGGCACAAGGTCCAAAGGCAGGA
>JBKBMT010000137.1:0-366 GCA_046295655.1 Gemmobacter sp.
GCCGGCTCGCCCGCGCAAGGCGCGCCGATGGCGGACCGCCGCTCCGCGTGGTCAGCGACGGAACAGTATTCTAGAGAAGCCGGCAAACCGTCTGGAGGGGCCTCATGCCGAATGTCACGGTCGTCGACCATCCGCTGGTGCAGCACAAGCTCTCGCTGATGCGCGACAAGACCAGGACCACCAAGGGATTCCGGCAGCTGCTGCACGAGATCGGCATGCTGCTGTGCTACGAGGTGACGCGCGACCTGCCGATCGAGATGGTCGACGTGGAGACGCCCCTGGCCACCATGAAGGCCCCGCGCATCGAGGGCAAGAAGCTGGTCTTCGCCCCCATCCTGCGCGCCGGCCTCGGCTTCGTGGATGGCA
>JBKBMT010000137.1:376-634 GCA_046295655.1 Gemmobacter sp.
TGGTGCCATCGGCCCGCGTGGCCCATATCGGCCTTTACCGCGACCCGCAGACACTGACCGACGTCGAATACTACTTCAAGGCCCCCGAGGATGTCGCCGATCGTCTGGTCATCGTCATGGATCCGATGCTGGCGACCGCCAATTCCGCCATTGCGGCCGTGGAACGCCTGAAGGAGCGCGGCGTCTCCAACCTGCGCTTCGTCTGCCTGCTGGCGGCCCCCGAGGGCATTGCCAAGTTCCACGCGCATCATCCCGAGG
>JBKBMT010000138.1:0-631 GCA_046295655.1 Gemmobacter sp.
AGACCTCTCGGCCGTCGGGCTGGTCGCGGTCGGGCCGGAGCAGGTCGAGCCGGTGACCATCGGTTTCGACTACTTCCGCATCGACGCCGGGGCGGGGGAGGAGGACACGACGGCTCCGACCACCGAGCTCACCCTCGACCCGGCCGAGGCCGACGGTGAGAACGGGTGGTACGTCTCGGCGCCCACGCTCACCCTGTCGGCCGACGACGGGGACGGGTCCGGCGTGGCCATCACGGAGTACCGCCTCGGCGACGGCGACTGGACGGCGTACGACGAGCCGGTGGTGCTGGAGGACGGCGACCACGAGGTCTCCTACCGCTCGACCGACCAGGCCGGCAACGTCGAGGAGACCGGCACCACCGAGGTGTTGGTCGACACGGTCGCACCGGAGACCTCGGCCGAGGCGGTCGAGGAGGAGGCGCAGACGGTGATCACCCTGACCGCGGTCGACGCGACGTCGGGGGTCGCGCTCACCGAGGTCGCGGTCGGCGACGGCGACTGGACGGCGTACGACGAGCCGCTGGTGGTCGATGCCCCCGGCGTGAGCGTCGTGGCGTTCCGCTCGACCGACGAGGCCGGGCTGGTCGAGGAGACGCAGAGCGTCGAGGTGGAGATCGACCCCGGTGAGGTC
>JBKBMT010000139.1:0-630 GCA_046295655.1 Gemmobacter sp.
CGTACGCCACGAACGTAATCACAGAGCCGCGCGTGGGCGAGAGCGAAGGAACCCGCCCCAGTGCCGGCACACACGGCACACACGGCACGCACGGCACAGCCGCTGAGGAACTGTCTGAGGAACTGTCTGCACCCGACACGCTTGCCGGCGCGGACTGAGCAGCCATGGCCGCTGCAAAGTTGCGGCGATAGAAGGCTTCCCACGGCTCCGGTGTGCCCTCAGCCACCGCAGCAACAGCAGCAGAAGCAGCAGAGGCAGCAGGGGTAGCAGCGGCAACAGGGGTGGCGGTGACAGCGGCCTGTGTGCCGCTGGCCGCGTGCAACGCGCCAGGCGGCGCGTTCGCGGCAGGGGCGGCCGGGACTGCGGCAGGGGTGGACAGCGCGGCCAGGGCGGGCGTGGGTGCAATCAGTGGTGACGCCATGGGTGCCGACAACGCCAGCGTGACCGCGGCAAAGGCGGCGCAGGAGGCGTGGGCGGCGTGGGCGGCGTCGGCCGCGTCGGAGATCATACCCGCGGGGGGCGATGGCACTGGCGACGACAGCGGCGGCGGCAGCATGGGGCCGGGGGCATGGGAAGCGGACGAAGCGGGCGGCGCGGCCTGCCTGAGGGGCGAGGCGCTGGCGAGGCAGG
>JBKBMT010000140.1:0-630 GCA_046295655.1 Gemmobacter sp.
GGGGTCGTGCAGGCGCAGGCAGCGCAGCGCGACGGAGAACATGACGCGCAGCTGCTCTTCGGACATGTCCGTGAGGCGCTCCACGTGCTGTGCGGGGGTTATCACGTACACCGGCCGCCCCTGCGCGTCCAGCCACGCGTCCATGACGCCGGGCTCGCTGGTGGGCAGGTGCGTGTCGCGGCTGTGCAGGGAGCCGTCGGCGGAGAGCGGCACGTCATCGCAGGAGAGGCAGGGGCGGTCAGTGTCCAGCGGTCCATCACGCAGCAGGCCGTACAGGAGCAGCAGCTCCACCGAGTCAGCGCCGCCAGCGCCGCGCGGTCGCCGGCCAAGATGCCGTCCCCGTCCGTGCGTGCCTTGCCGCGGCACACTGCGTCCACGCAGGCCAGCGGCAGCAGCAGCACCGCGCACCGCGCGCCCGTGCCGCTCGGCTGCTCGCTCAGCTGCAGCGGCGCGCCCCGCTCCGCCGCCGCCGCCGCCAGCCGCGTCAGCTGCTCCTCGCGCGCCATGGCGTCTCGCTCGCGGAGGCGGGCGAGGAGATCGCGGCGCGCGATGGCCGCCGCCGCCGCGCGCTGCGCCTCCTCCTCGCGCCGCATGCGACGCAGCTCCGCCGCCTCCCGCGCCCGCTGCTGC
>JBKBMT010000141.1:0-629 GCA_046295655.1 Gemmobacter sp.
TGGTCGTTTCTGACACAAAGAATATAATTGTTTCAGGAAACGAAATCCATGACATGCGATCTGACGGCATGAACTTTGCCGATGTGCAGGGTGTGCTGATTGAGAACAACTATATCCACGATTTCCGTCTGTCACCCCTGAGCGGTGACCATCCCGACATGATCCAGTTCTGGACGACAGGCACCACTGAGGCGTCGACGGACATCATCATCCGCAACAACACCCTCGACATCGGCGATGGCAACTGGACCCAGTCCATTTTCATGCGCAACGAATTGGTTGATACCGGCAAAGCCGGGGCAGAAATGTTCTATCGCAACGTGCTGATCGAGAACAACACGATCTACAACAGCCACTTGCACGGGATCACTGTTGGGGAAACCAAAGGTCTGATCATTCGCGACAATTCGGTGCTGCATGTGCCGGATACCTCGATCGCCAGCGGTGGAACCGCGCCCGTCAATGTGCCGACGATCCGGGTCTCGGCCAGATCGGAAAGTGTCACCATCACCGACAACGTCACCGCGGCGATCACCGGCGGGTCCGGGCAGGCCAGCTGGACCATCAAGAACAATGCCTTCGTGCAATCCACCAACCCCTTTGGGGTGGGCTTTTACGGCGATGTCTTC
>JBKBMT010000142.1:0-250 GCA_046295655.1 Gemmobacter sp.
TCTCAGCCCACCGCCTTCCGCGCGTTGCGATCGCAATGGCATGCCATTGCTGACCACAGGATTGGCATAGCGCACGCACGCACACACACCGTCCCCATGTAGGGACAAGTAGCACGCACGGCACGCCTTAGCGTTCCCTGTACCGGCTGGTGTCGCACTCGCTGCACGCTGCCCCCCCCCCCCCGCGGGGGGGGGGGGGGGGGGGAGCATCCCCCATAAGAGTCCAGTGTTTAATGGAACCCGATTTAAA
>JBKBMT010000142.1:260-607 GCA_046295655.1 Gemmobacter sp.
CACACACCCCGCCCCCATTTTGGCACACGGCGCACGCACGGCCCGCCTTTGGGTTCCCTGTACGGGCTGGTGGCCCACTCGGTGCCCGCGCCCCCCCCCCCCCCGGGGGGGGGGGGGGGCGGGCGTGCTCATGCCCGATTCTAGTGCATGAGTTCATGGACAGCGATTGTACTAGCAGGCATAATGGCGTACCACACAGGCGCGCCACCCTACTATCCCAGGCCCTGACATGTTGCATTTGCCCCTTGTCGTTAACCTGGTAAGTTTCCCCGTGTTGAGTCAAATTAAGCCGCAGGCTCCACTCCTGGTGGTGCCCTTCCGTCAATTCCTTTAAGTTTCAGCCTTGC
>JBKBMT010000143.1:0-605 GCA_046295655.1 Gemmobacter sp.
CACGGTGCCGGCGCCGCGGTAGTCCACCGCGAGGGCCAGCCGCTCGGCGGACTCCTTGAGCTCGGCGACCTGCTCGGGGGAGAGCAGCGGGGAGGCGGACTCCTCGATGATCTTCTGGTTGCGTCGCTGCACCGAGCAGTCGCGGACGCCGATCGCCCACGCCGTGCCCTGGCCGTCGGCGATCACCTGCACCTCGACATGGCGGGCCCCGCTGACCAGGCTCTCCAGGAAGACCACACCGGAGCCGAAGGCCCGCTCGGCCTCGTCGCGGGTGCGCTGGTAGACCTCCGTGAGCTCGGCGGCGTCGGCCACCTTGCGGATGCCGCGGCCGCCGCCGCCGGCGGTGGCCTTGAGCATCAGGGGGTAGCCGACCTCGTCCGCCACGGCCAGCGCGTCCTCGAGGGTGTCGAGGCCACCGCGGCTCCACGGTGCCACCGGGACGCCGACCTCCTCGGCGATCAGCTTGGAGCCGATCTTGTCGCCCAGGCGTCGCATCGCGTCGGCGCTCGGGCCGATGAAGGTGACGCCGAGCCGGTCGCAGAGGTCCACGAAAGCAGGGTCCTCGGCCACGAAGCCCCAGCCCACCCACACCGCGTCCGCTCCGG
>JBKBMT010000144.1:0-604 GCA_046295655.1 Gemmobacter sp.
CCAGCTCCATGCCGCCCACCGGCGCGCTGGTGATCTTGGGCGCCTGGTAGCTGATGTAGATGGGCATGCTGGCCTGCAGGCCGCGGTGCACCACCACCGGCACCGCCGTGCCCTGCCCCGGCGGCACGATGCACACAATCTCGCTCACGTCCACCTCGTCGGGGATGGGGGTGAGGGACTTGATGGGGCACAGCTTGTCGCCCACCGTCACGTTCACCTCCAGCGTGCCAAAGTACTTGCCGCGCAGCACCAGCAGCGCGCCGCCGCTGGTGCGGAACCGACCCGCCGTCTCCGACGCGTCGCCGCTGCCCAGCCGGTCCGCGATGATGAGGGGGGAGAAGAAGGCAAAGGTGCGCTCGTTGCTGACCTGGTCGCCCGCCGCCACCACCACCGCGCCCTGGTCGCCCGGGTACAGCGCCTCAATGTACGTGTGCGTGGCCAGCGTGACGTCCACGGGCGCGCCGTTCACCAGCACCATCGGGGTGTGGCCCAAAGTTGCGGCCAAAGAGCAGCAGGCGCATGACGTCGCGGCTGGGGCCCTCCTCCGTGTTGATGCCCGTCAGCTGCGGCGGGCTGTAGCCCCACTGCACCGCCGCGCTGCGCC
>JBKBMT010000145.1:0-297 GCA_046295655.1 Gemmobacter sp.
GAAAGCCAGTCGCGGGCGATGATGTTGAGCCAGCCATCAGGTGCCTTGAGCGCAGCCAGACGCCGGGCCTGCCAGTCGGCATATTGGGTGGGATAATCGGTCATCAGGATACCTCGTTGAGGATGAGGCGCGGCACGCTGGCAAGCAGGCGCTGCGTATAGGGATGCTGGGGGGAAGCGAGAACCTGGCTGGTCTCGCCGGTTTCTACGATCCTGCCCTTTTCCAGAATGACGATGCGGCGGCAAAGCGCGGCCACGACGCCGATATCGTGGGAGACGAAAAGCAGGCTCATCGACT
>JBKBMT010000145.1:307-602 GCA_046295655.1 Gemmobacter sp.
GACTGGCTGAGCCGCGCCAGCAGATCGACGATGCGGGTACGGGTTGTCAGGTCGAGCGCGCTCACCGCTTCGTCGGCCAGCAGCAGCCGCGGGCCGGGTACGATGGCCCGGGCTATGGCGATGCGCTGGCGCTGGCCGCCCGAGAACTGGTGTGGAAAGCGCCTGCCGACATCGCGCTCGAGCCCCACGGCTTCCAGCGCATGGGCGACCATGCGCTCATGATCGCCTTCGATCCTGAGCGAACGCAGCGGTTCGGCGATGATGGATTGTACGGTCTGGCGCGGATCGAGCGAGG
>JBKBMT010000146.1:0-587 GCA_046295655.1 Gemmobacter sp.
TCCTCGCGCTCTTCGATCCCGGCGATTGCGTGGCGATCGCGCGGCCCGGCTATCCCGCTTATCGCAACATTCTTGCAGCCCTCGGCCTGACGGTCGTCGAGGTGGAAGCCAATGCCGAAAGCGGCTTCACGCTGACGCCTGAAAACCTGGCGCGGGCTGCTGCCAAGATCGGGCGACCGTTGAAGGGCGTTCTTCTGGCAAGCCCGGCCAATCCGACGGGCACGGTGACGGGCAGGGCGGGTCTCAAGGCGCTCGCCGACTATTGCCGCACTGAGAACATCGCCTTCATCTCGGACGAGATCTATCACGGACTGACTTTTGCCGGCGAGGAGGCAAGCGCTCTGGAGGTTACCGACGACGTCGTCGTCATCAATTCCTTTTCCAAATATTATTGCATGACCGGCTGGCGGATCGGCTGGATGGTGCTGCCGGAAAAGCAGGTTCGAGGCTTCGAGCGCATCGCCCAGAGCCTTTACATCTCGCCACCGGAATTGTCACAGATCGCTGCCGAGGCGGCACTTGGTGCGCAGGTCGAACTCGACGGTTACAAGGCAGCCTATGCCGCCAATCGTGAAATGCTGCTGAAG
>JBKBMT010000147.1:0-586 GCA_046295655.1 Gemmobacter sp.
GATGTCGGGCAAATCCACTTTGTTTGCAGTGCGATGCCAGATGTGATGTGGCAGTGAATGCCAAGGTGTGGTGCACGTTTGCAGGACGGGAGCACGTGCCCGCCGCGCAACGGCACGCAATCACAAATGACACACGACCCCCACACGGGTCATGCAGCACTCATGCTTCTTCATCGCTGACTTCGCTGCTGCCAGCGTCGCTGTCCGCATCACTGTCGGCATCCGCAGCATCGCTGCTGGCGTCACTGTCGGCACCCACGCCAGCCTCATCCCGGCTTGCGCCATCATCCGCTGACTCGTCGCCAGGCTGCTCGCCAGGTCCGCTGAATTGCTCCGACTCGCTGTCCGAACCGGCCCCATCCACCACCAGCACGCCTGCGTGCCCAGTCTGTCTTTGGCGCTTTGCAGAACCCTCCAGTCCCTCGCTGCCATCGCGCTCGCGCTTGCCCGCACGGGCACCGGCCGCCTCGGCGCCAACAGCAGGTGCAAGCTCCAGCGTGTTTGTCTGCTTCGCCAGCATCTGTCGCACTCGCGCTTGTCGCTTCCGCTGAAGCGCAATTCGGGCTTGCTCGGCCGCCTCCGTGCG
>JBKBMT010000148.1:0-577 GCA_046295655.1 Gemmobacter sp.
GGAGACCAAGGCGCAGCTGGATTGGGTGGCGGCCGGTTGCGACGAGGCGCAGGGCTACTTCCTCGGCCGCCCGGTCCCGGCCGCCGAAATCCCCGCGGTCATCTCGCGACTTGGCGCGGTGACCGGATCGGCGCGCGCCGAAGCGCGGCGGCTGGCGGGTTGACCTGAGGGAAATGGCGAGCAGACTGGCTGGGGCGCCAGGATTCGAACCTGGGAATGGCGGTACCAAAAACCGCTGCCTTACCACTTGGCGACGCCCCAACGGCGCGGTTCCTACACGGTTGGGCAGGGCCGTGCAACTGATCGGACGGCCCGGCGCGTTCTGTGCTTGAACCGGCGTGACGCCGAGTCTATAAAGCGCCGCGCCAGCTACGGGCCGGCCCGCCGCGATCCACCGAAATCCCGGCACATATGGGCCCCCGCGAGGCGATCTGACGGAGTATAGCGCAGCCTGGTAGCGCACCTGCTTCGGGAGCAGGGGGTCGAGTGTTCGAATCACTCTACTCCGACCAATCAACCCCGGCGTCTCAGGACGTCGGGGTTTTTCGTTTAGGCGCGATTGCAAATACGCAATGAC
>JBKBMT010000149.1:0-566 GCA_046295655.1 Gemmobacter sp.
CGTCGCGCGGCGCGGAAGGGCCAGCGCCTCAGTGGGCATGATCCGCGTCGGCCGCGATGAGCACGAGCGACTGCGGCGTCCCGCCGATGTCGATGCGATCGATCACCGCGAGGTCGCCCGCATCGACCAGCACCACCGATCCGCGCGCGGGGTCCGAGACCACCACGCGGTCGCCCGCCACGGCCATCATCGGCCGGATCACGCCGCGGTCCATCGCATAGGCCGCCGTCACCTCCGGCGCCTCGGCCAGGATCGCGCCCGTCAGCGCCGAGAAGCGCAGAAGCCGCCCGTCGGCCAGGATCGCGAAGCCGATCTCGCCCGTCTCGGTCAGGGCGAAGGCCATGCGGGGCGCGGGCAGCGGGGTGAAGCGGAAATCCCCGTCCCCGGCCGTGGGGTCGAGGACGACGAGGTGATCGGGGCCGAAGTTGCCCACCAGCGCCAGCGTCGCGCGGGGGCTGAGGAGCTGGCGGATCATGCCGCCCTGCGGCGCATCGGCCGGATAGGGCACGAAGCGCGCCGCGGCCGGGCTGGCCGCGGTGTCGAAGATCGCCACGCCATCCTCGCAG
>JBKBMT010000150.1:0-560 GCA_046295655.1 Gemmobacter sp.
CAATATTCCTTTTCCACCGATCCGACACTGCGGGGCGCGCCTGAGGGCCATGAAGTGCATGTTCGCGAGGTCAGGCTCTCGGCCGGCGCCGGCTTCATCGTCGCCATCACAGGCGAGATCATGACTATGCCGGGCCTGCCGCGCGCACCGTCGTCGGAGAAAATCCGGCTCAATACTGAAGGCGCCATCGAGGGGCTGTTTTAGCCAGTCCTTGAAATCACCACTGAAATCTTGTGGTATTTTGGACACGTCCGACCGCATGATAATTCATGATAAAAAGAATCATGTTTATATCTTGACGATGGTTATCATGTTTTATACGGCATGATTACGGCGGGAACAACGTCTCCGCCACGGTTTTGACGCAATCACATCCGGCCGACCCGCTTCCGCCATCGGAAGCGGGAACCCTTGCCTGCGGCCATCGAAAGGACGACACTCATGCGCTCCCGGTCCCTCCGCCCCATCTTGCTCGCCTGCACGGCGCTCGCAGCGATCACTTCGCTTGCGCCTGCCCAGGCGCAGACTGCTGCAACGACCACGACGAATGCTGACGAGAC
>JBKBMT010000151.1:0-559 GCA_046295655.1 Gemmobacter sp.
TCCGAAACTGCGCCGCGCGACATCGACGAGTTGCTCGCCCGGCTGGTCCGCGTCCGCGACGAGGGTTTCGCCGAATCCCGCGACGAGGCGGTGCGCGGCGTGCGCGCGCTCTCTGTCGCCGTCGGCGATCCCGCGACCGGCGACGAGGTCGCGCTCTGCCTGTCCTTCCCGGCCGCCACGGTCGAGCCGGCCGAGCGCATCGCCATCATCCGTTTGCTGGGGGAGGGCGCTGCCGAGATCGCGGCCCTGACCCATGACAACCGCTTCTACCCCTTGAACCTCTCAATCGCGGAGACCGCTCCATGAGCAATCGTTGGCGTATCGGCTTCGACATCGGCGGCACCTTCACCGACTTCATCCTCTACGATTCGCAGGAGCGTTCGGTCCGGCTGCACAAGCGCCTGACCACCCCGCATGATCCCTCCGAAGCGGCACTGATCGGCCTCGGCGAACTCACCGAGATGGCCGGGATTACGCTCGCCGATGTCGGCGACATCGTCCATGGCACGACGCTGGTCACCAATGCCGTGATCGAGCGCAAGGGCTCCAAGCTCGGCCT
>JBKBMT010000152.1:0-556 GCA_046295655.1 Gemmobacter sp.
ATGAAGAAGGGGGCCGCTGCGACAATCGCGATCGTGCCTTTCGTCGCGCCGGACAAGCAGGTCGAGCTGAAAGTGTCGCTCAAAGGCTTTACCGCCGGGCTTGCGGCGGTGGATGCTGCCAATGACGCGGCCGATGCCGCCGCCGCTCCGGCCGCGAACGAGTGACCGGTCACTGACCGGAGCGTCGATGGCCGGTCCCCCCGGGGGCCGGCCATTTGCGTTCAGATGGCCCGGAAAGCCAGAACGGCGTTCAGCCCGCCGAAGGCAAAGGCGTTCGACAGGACCGCCGCGGGCCGGGCTTGCCGCGCCTCGTTTGCCACCACGTCGATCGGACAGTCCGGGTCGTGGCCAAGATGCCCGACCGTGGGGGGCAGGATGCCCTGCGTCAGTGCCAGAAGGCAGGCCAGCGCCTCCAGCGCCCCGGTGGCCCCCATGGCGTGACCGTGCATCGACTTGGTGGATGACACCGGAGGCGGCGCAGCACCAAATAGTCGCAGGATCGCGGCGGCTTCGGACCGGTCGTTGGCCAGCGTGCCGGTGCCATGGGCATTGATAT
>JBKBMT010000153.1:0-553 GCA_046295655.1 Gemmobacter sp.
TATCGGCCTGCCGCTGGGCATTGTCGCGGCGATGCGGCGCGGCAAGGCGACCGATACGGGCCTGATGGTGCTGGCCCAGACCGGCATCGCCATCCCCAATTTCTGGTTCGGCATGCTTCTGACTTTGGTCTTTGCGGTCAGCCTGCGCTGGCTGCCGACCGGCGGCTTTACCCCATGGCAAGAAAATCCGGGCGCCGCCTTTCGCGGGCTGGTGCTGCCCAGCCTCGCGCTGGCCCTGCCACAGGCATCCATTCTCGCCCGCGTCATGCGCACCGCGCTGGTCGATGTCACGGGACAGGATTTCATCCGCACCGCCCGCGCCAAGGGGCTGACCCGGGCCGAAGCGATCTGGCGGCATGGATTGCGCAATGCCATGCTGCCGGTGCTGACGATCCTGGGCCTGCAATTCGCCTTTCTCATCGCTGGCACGATCATCGTCGAAAATGTCTTCTACCTGCCCGGCTTGGGGCGGCTGATCTTCACCGCCATTTCCGAGCGCGATCTGGTGCTGGTGCGCAGCGCGACAATCGTTCTGGTGCTGGCGGTGACCGCC
>JBKBMT010000154.1:0-541 GCA_046295655.1 Gemmobacter sp.
ACTTGGCGTCCGATAATGCAAGATTCGTGGACATTGCAGCCAGCACGATGTTGCGGCGCTCTCTTTGCATGATGATATCCCAAAGCGCCGCGACAGATTAGGGTGGCGGCATGAGACACCCGCAGGAAACGCCCCTTGACGCGATGCCGATGCTGCCCCCGCTGCCGCGATGGATCCGCACGGGGCAGGCGGAAAGCCTTGACGCCGCGGCCTTTCGGGGCGGGGCCGCGCTGGCGCATCTGGCGGCGGTGACAACGGCCGCAGACCTGCCACAGGCGGTATGGCGCGCACGCCTCGCGCTGGCGGCCGCTGTGGGGTGCGCGGGAATGGCCGGGCGGCGCGAAGGCGCGGGCGCCTTGCGCGATGCGCTGCATCTGACGAAACCCGGCGATGATCCGGGCCCGGCGGGGCGGATTTTGCAGCAGTGGTCGCGGGCGGTGGCGCAGCCGATCTCGGTCGCGCATCTGGGCAGCGCGTTGGAGGGTGTGGCACCCGAGCAGATCGCCATGTGCCTTGATGCCACCGGACCAACGCCCGTGGA
>JBKBMT010000155.1:0-539 GCA_046295655.1 Gemmobacter sp.
TTTTACGGCATGCGGTCAGATGGTGCCGATTTTGCCGAGGTGAAGAACCTGCTGATCGAGGGCAATCATTTCCACGATTTCGAACATGCACCGGACAGCGGCGATCACCCTGACATGATCCAGTTCTGGACCGCCGGTACGGCTTCCCCAAGCACCGGCATCACCATCCGCGACAATATCCTGAATGCCGGCATGGGTTACTGGACGCAAAGCCTGTTCATGCGCAACGAATTGGTGGACAGCAAGAAGGCCGGGCGCGAGATGTTCTACCGCCCATCTGCATGGCATCACCGTGGGCGAAACCGACGGGCTGACCATCCGCAACAACACCCTGATCCGCAGCACCACCGCCAAAGGCATGACCCAGAAAAGCGATGGCCTTGCGACGCCGTCGATCAGGGTCAAGACCGCTTCGGACAAGGTGACGATCCGCGGCAATCTGGTGGCCAATATCGACGGGGCCGACAAACGCCCCGACTGGCAGGTGTCCGACAATCTGGCCATTGACGCCCGCAAGCGTGGCAGTGCGCTGTACTATG
>JBKBMT010000156.1:0-537 GCA_046295655.1 Gemmobacter sp.
GAGCGGCAGGCGCTCCAAGGCCGCGCCCGCACGCACTCTGCGCGGCCCACCGCGGCGCTGTCGTAGTCACGGTCGCCAGCGCCCGCCACCACCCCCGTGCCCGCAGCCGCCTCCGCCTCCGAATCTTCCTCGTCCGCAAATGCGCCCGTCTCAGCCGCCGGCTCGTACGTCACGCCTACCATGTCCTCCTCCCGCGCACCCGCGCCCGCACCCGCGCCCGCGCCTGCCTCGAACCCGCTGCCCGGGTTTTCCTTCGGCGCACCCGCACCTGCGCCCGCCGCGCCATTCTCATTCGGCGCCGCGCCCGCTGCGACTGCGTTTTCCTTTGGCGCCACGTCCGCGCCCGCACCCGCGCCTGTGTCTGTGTCTGCCCGTGCGCCTGCACCCGCACCCGCACCCGCGCCCGCGCTCGCACTCGCACTCGCACTCGCGCCTGCTCGCACGCGATGCTCACGCGCTGCCCCCGCCCCCAGGCTGCTGCGGGAGCTGCAGCGCGCCACTTCCGGGGACGTCATGGCGCACGCGCACAAGCTGCGT
>JBKBMT010000157.1:0-533 GCA_046295655.1 Gemmobacter sp.
GGGCGCGGCGCCGCGCCATTGTGATGTACGGACGTATGGCGGTGACGCACGCACCTCGCGCGCAGGAGCGCGCGGCGCGCCTGTTCCAGCGCCGGTGGCGAGCAGTGCAGGTTCGCCGGCGGGTGCTGGAGCTGGCGAAGAGCGCGTACTGCAAGGAGTTCGACCCCATGTGCGTGCCCGTTGGTGCGTGCGGCAGGCGCCTGCGCTCACGCACGCGCGGCGGCGCGGGCGGCAGCTCCCAGCGCTGCTTCTTCCGGCAGGTGCACACGGGCGCGTTGCTGGCGAAGCTGCCGGCGTTCATGGGGGAGGTGGCGGTGGCGGCGGTGGCGGCAGCGGCGTCGCACGTGCTCATACACAGAGCGCGCGCAGGCGGAGATCATCGTGTGGGACGTTGCGGCGGTGCTGGAGGAGGAAACGCGCCACATTCACTCCTCGGAGGTGCTGCACCGGCTCACGCTGCACAAAGTGCGCGTGCAGTCCCTGAGCTTCTCCCCCGACGACCGTGCGTGCCGCCGCGCCATTTGCGTGTCGCC
>JBKBMT010000158.1:0-523 GCA_046295655.1 Gemmobacter sp.
CGGCTGGCTGCGGAGGCGACGCAGTCGTGTAGGTCCTGCTCCAGCCAATCAGGGACAGCAGCGTTGGCAGCAGCGTTGGGAGCTGCGACAGCGGTGGCAGCGCCAGCGGCTGGGATCGAGGCTGCGCCCGCCGCGCCTGGCTGCGCGAACCACACGGACAGGCTGGCGCTGTGTACGTCCATCACGCTCACGCGCAGCACCGTGGCGTCAGCATTCGCAGGCACTGCACATGCCACAAAGCCACGGAAGCCAGGCAGCCACGCCTGCGGCCATTCGCGCAGCACGCGCGCCACCATCGCGTCCAGCGTGCGCTGATTGGTCAGCAAACGGCGCGGGTCCACGCCCGCTGCCGCAGCCGCCACCACCGCCTCGTCCGCCAGCGCCGCCGCCTCCTGAGCAGCGGCGAGCAGCTCCTTCAGCCCCCCCGCCAGCCGCTGCCGCACAGCCATGCCTCGCCGCGCGCGCTCCGCCTCCTCCCGCGCCGCCGCTGCCGCCCCCGCCGCTGCCGCCGCCTCTTCCCGCG
>JBKBMT010000159.1:0-519 GCA_046295655.1 Gemmobacter sp.
GCGAAAGGGCCGACATCCTCGAACACCGCGCGGCGCACCACCAGATTGCCGGTCCCGGTGAACCCCTGTTCGGCAATGTAGCGATCCATCCGGTAGGCATAGATGCTCTCATAGGCTTCCAGCATGGTCAGCCGTGCCGGGTCGGTCAGGGCAATGCGCACATCCCCCCCCAGAATGGCCGCGCCCGGATCGGCCAGTTCCGCCTCGGCGGCCGCCAGCCAGTCGGGGGAGGCGATGCAATCGGCGTCGATGAAGGCCAGCACTGTCCCGTCGGAGGCGGCCACGCCCCGGTTGCGGGCCGGGCCGGGGCCGGGGGTGGGCTCTTGCAACAGGACGGTTCCGGGATAGGCCGCAACCACCGCCGCGGGCAAGGCGGTCGATCCGTTGTCGACCACGAACACCTGATCGGGCCGGCGCGTGCCGCCCCAGAGGGAGTCAAGACAGCGCGCCAGCATGGCGGGCTGG
Organism: Gemmobacter sp.; assembly: GCA_046295655.1. Classification (GTDB taxonomy): domain Bacteria; phylum Pseudomonadota; class Alphaproteobacteria; order Rhodobacterales; family Rhodobacteraceae; genus JBKBMT01. The sequence continues at coordinate 466 of JBKBMT010000159.1, forward strand.
TTCAGATGCGGAATGACCACGCTGATCCGCAAGCCCCCCCCCGCCGTCTCTGTC
>JBKBMT010000160.1:0-517 GCA_046295655.1 Gemmobacter sp.
CATCACCAAACCGGGTGCCGGCCAGCGTGGTGCCGTAATATTCTTCCAGCCCGTTGGTCACGTCTGAGCGCAGGCGCAACAGGTCATCCACCGTCCCTGGCCCCGTCCGCGTCAGCCTATCGTGCAGCCCTTGCAGCACGGCGCGCTCGATTACCAGCATTTCCAACGTCACCAGAAACGGCAGCAGGCTGCGGGGGGCCAAGCCCAGCCGGGCGGCCTCGGCGGCGGTTTCGTCGTTCAGGTCGTGCAGGTCAAGCGCCGAGCGCCGCCCGATCAGGGAAAGCCCGCCCACCCGCGCGCAGGTGTCGCGCGCCAGTTCCTGCGCTACCACCTCGGGTTTCAGCCCCCGTGTTTGCCGGTCGCGCCACAGAAGCCGCACCAGCGCCTCGGATTGGGTTTCCAGCAGGCTGTCCAACGTTGTATCCGGCAGGCGCAGCACCGACACTGCCAGATAGCGGCCAAGGCCGTCTTGCCCCGACACCGCGCGCACCTGTGGCGCCAAACGCGCCCAGACCGT
>JBKBMT010000161.1:0-517 GCA_046295655.1 Gemmobacter sp.
GCGGCGCAGGTGTGGTGTTCGACGTGGCGGTCGATGTGCGCAGAGGGTCGCCCACCTATGGGCATTGGGTCGGGGTGGAGCTTTCGGCCGAAAATGGCCGTCAGCTTCTGATTCCGAAGGGATTTTTGCACGGCTTCGTCACCCGCGCCCCCAATTCCGAACTGCTGTACAAATGTTCCGATGTCTATGCCCCCGATTGCGATGGCGCGGTGCGGTTCGATGACCCCGGATTGGGCATCGACTGGGGCATTGATCCTGCGGCAGCGGTCCTGTCGGACAAGGACCGCCGTGCGCAGGGCTTTGCCGATTTCGACTCTCCGTTCACATACGAAGGATAAGCCGATGAAGATCCTTGTCACCGGGGGCGCGGGCTTCATCGGATCTGCCGTGGTGCGCCAGGCGATCCGCGATGGTCATGCGGTCGTGAATGTCGATTGCCTGACCTATGCCGCCTGTCTGGACAATGTGGCGGGCGTGTCGAATGCGCCGGGTTATGTCTTCGAGCAGGCCGATATCC
>JBKBMT010000162.1:0-517 GCA_046295655.1 Gemmobacter sp.
CCGCCATCAGCGCCGCACGCCCATGCAGCGAGCTAGCCGTCGCCTCTGCTCGGGGCGGGCGGCTCTCAGCGGCAGCGGCGGCAGAGAGCGCGGCGGATGCAGCGGGTGCGGCGGAGAGAGCGTCGCCAGCGGTCGCAGGATCCAGCGGCACAGGCTGCGCTGTGGCCCACGCGCGCCGCGCCCGCCCCCCTGCAGGGCTCGCTGAGGCCGCGGCTGCAGCAGTAGCAGCAGCCGCGCCTGCCGCCGCCATACCGGTCGCTGCCCGCTGCGCATGACCGCGGCCGCGGCAACGCGAGCCGCGCTGCGCTGCCCCCGCGCCAATCCCCGTCAAGTCCAGCGCTGGCACCGCGTGCTGCGCGCGGGCGCTGCCGCCCGGGACTGAACTGTCGCTGTCGCTGACCGTCAGCTCGCTGCCGGAGCCGTCACCCGCGCTGCGCGCGTCGCTACTGTCCCCGTCCGTGAGTTGCACCATGAAGGGGTCCCCGCTGTCGGCGCGCCCCTCCCGTCCGTGCGAGCG
>JBKBMT010000163.1:0-515 GCA_046295655.1 Gemmobacter sp.
TCTATCGTCTTGCACCGGAGCCTCTTGCGGATTTGTTCGGGAAAGGATTTGAATTACCGTGCGAGTGTCTGGCTCGATGGTCGGGATCATCTCGACGTCTTCCCGCTTCACCCTGGAGCGCGACTCACATGGTCGCGGGCGACCGACATGGATTTGACGATGGCGTAGACAACGTCGCCCGTCTTGAGATCAAGTTGTTCGACCGCTCTGCGGGTAATGCGGGCCAGGATTTCCTCCGCGCCTACTCCGACATGAACGATCACGCCCGGTCCTGCTCCGGATGTGATCGCCGCGATGGTTCCGGCCAGGATGTTCTGCGCGGAAAGCCTTTCCGGTCTGACTTTCGCCAGAATGACATCATGCGCCATGATCCGCACCCGAACCCGTGTGCCCGGTTCACCCTTAACCGTTGGCAGGAACAAGGGTCCGGACACGCTGTCGAGCCTCGTCAGTCCGTCTTGCGCATGCTCGACGATGACGGCGGGCAGCATGGCTGCGACTTCGCGGATGCCCAT
>JBKBMT010000164.1:0-515 GCA_046295655.1 Gemmobacter sp.
TCTCCGCCCCGGCTTTGCCGGTATCGACCATCTCGTTGCGCATGAAGATGGACTGGGTCCAGCTGCCATCGCCGATATCGAGGGTGTTGTTGCGGATGATGATGTCGGTCGAGGGCTCGGTGGTACCCGCTGTCCAGAACTGGATCATGTCGGGATGGTCGCCGCTCAGCGGCGACAAACGGAAATCGTGGATATAGTTGTTCTCGATCAGCACACCCTGAACATCGGCAAAGTTCATGCCGTCAGAGCGCATGTCATGGATCTCATTGCCCGATACAGTGACATCCTTGGTGTTGGAAACGGTCAGCCCGCGCCACCAGACGGAAAATTCATTTCCCTCGACAGTGATCCCCTTGGAATCGCGCACGGTCAGGCCAATGGCTGTACCATAACCATCCGCCAGTTCACCCCGCCCCGACGCCACATCGCCGTCAAAGAGGGAATTTCTGATCGTAACATTCGTACTGCTCTGCACCTCAAAAGGGCGGAGATTATAGATATCACCTTCCTTGAAG
>JBKBMT010000165.1:0-514 GCA_046295655.1 Gemmobacter sp.
ACGAGAAAGCCGAGGCTGGCGCGGAGGCGGCCCAGGCGACGCCAGCAGCTGCGGCAGCGAGTGTGGCGCCGTCACAGGCGCAGACAGGCGGGGCGCAGGCTGTCGCGGCGGCACCAGGGACGCCCGTGGCGGAGAGCGATGCGGAGGAGGAGCAAGGCGGCTGGGTGCTGGCGCCCGAGGAGGCAGCGCTGGCGAGGCAGGACATGCTGGTGTTTGCCACCGCGGACGTGCCTGCAAAGGCGGGCTTCATGCTGGAGGCGGCGCTGTGCCGGGCCTTGGCCCGCGTGCTGCTCGTGCTGTCGCGTGCCTTTGTGGGCCCGTCGGGCAGCGAGCAAGTGCAGCGTGCGGGCGCGCTGGAGGAGGTGATCCGGCGCTGACCGCCTTGCGCCGGTACCACGCGGCCGTCTGGGACGAGCCGCTCGTGATGGAGCTCGGGCGCTCGGGCCGACGGGGACTCGTCTTCCCCGGGACCGAGCCGGGCGTCCGCGAGCGCGTCGGGAACGCGTCCTCCCTC
>JBKBMT010000166.1:0-514 GCA_046295655.1 Gemmobacter sp.
GGCGCTGCCAAGTCCCACCGCAATCAGCAACGTGCCCATGGATGCGATGACCGAATACGCGACCAGTTCGGAGAGCGCACGGCTTGCCAGCACGCCGAATGTGCCAATCACGAGAGTCACGATGGCGGTAGGCATGATCCACGGCAGCGCAATGCCCGCAAGAGGACCGGCATCGGCGCCGAATATGAGGGTATAGACGCGGATGATCGAATAGGCGCCGACCTTCGTCATGATCGCAAACAAAGCCGCGGCCGGCGGCGAGGTGGAGCCATAGGTCGGCGGCAGCCACCAATGTAGCGGCACCATCGCCGACTTGATCGCAAACACCGTGAACAGCAGCAGCGCGCCTACGGAGAGCAGTGCCTCGTTGCCGGCGGCGACGTCCCGGACCTTGATCGCGAGATCGGCCATATTGAGCGTGCCGGTCACGGCATAAATGGTGCCCACCGCAAACAGGAACACGGTCGATCCGATCAGATTGATCGCAACGTAATGAAAGCCGGCCTTCAGGCGC
>JBKBMT010000167.1:0-513 GCA_046295655.1 Gemmobacter sp.
CCGGTGGTGACGGCCGTGCCTGCTGCACCAGCAGTAGGCGCGCCAATCTTCGCGCCATCTGCACCGGCGGTTGCCCCAGGCGCACATATGTTCGCCGTCCCCGCGTCGGCCGCCCCTGCGCCCGGGTTCGTCCAGCAGCCTTCGCAGGCGCAGCAGCAGATGTTCCAGTACGGGAAGCAGCTGTACGTGATGACCTCCTCCGGCTTCGCGCTCGTGCTCGCACAAGGCGGCGCGCAGCCAGCCGCTGTCGATGGCACACTGGCAGCCCACACTGCGGTCGCTGCCAGTCCTGCTGCGGGTCCCGCAGCTGTTGCCAGTGCGGCGGGCGTGGTTGCTTTCGGGCAACGCGCGACGTCTGCTCCTGCAGTGGTTGGGGCAGGCGCGCAAGTACTGTACGGGCAGGTGCAGGCGCAGCATATGCACCAGCTTGCCGCGCAGTCCCATCCCTCTCCGGCCCCCATGCAGCTGCAGGCGCCCGTGCAGGCAGTGTCAGCGGCAGCTGGGATGCCAGCG
>JBKBMT010000168.1:0-512 GCA_046295655.1 Gemmobacter sp.
GGTGACGTTGTCGTTCAGATCCGAGGTTTCAAGCTGCAGGCGCCCACCCGCATCGGTGATGTTCAGCGCCTCGGCATTGCCAAACCCGTCGTTCAGGATCTGTCCGGTGGCCAGGTTCACCACGTTGCCGAACAGCGCGTTGCGTTCCCACGAATAGGCAAGAATCACACGGATGGTGCCGGTCAGGGTCAGGTTGTAGGTATCCGCCCCCTCGCCGCCGATGACCTGCATCCAGCTTTTCGTGCCGCCGTTGATGGTGAAGATGTCATTGCCCCGGCTGCCGAAGACGTTGAAGGACTGCCCGTCCTCGTAAAGTGCGTTCTGCACATTCACCAATGTGTCGGTGCCTTGGCCAGATTTGACGATGGTGCCGGTATTGGCCGGGCCGTTGATGCTGACGTTGATCGGTCCTGTGACATAGTCATAGACCAGATCCACCCAGGAATTCACGTTGGTACTGGGTTGGAAGATATAGCTGTCATTGCCGGGCGAGGCGTAAACGATGTCGCCGG
>JBKBMT010000169.1:0-511 GCA_046295655.1 Gemmobacter sp.
GGTCGAACTGGGCATATAGGGTCAGCTGATCCTCTGCCGGGTCGAAATCCAGGATGGTGGCGGGCCCGCCCTCGGGCGTCAGGATCAAGTTGAAGCTGTCCTGCCCGCTGCCGCCATCCGCGATGTCGTCGGGGGTGAAGAACAGGAAATCGTTGCCCTCGCCGCCCGACAGCGTCTCGGCGCCGCCACGGGTCCAGATGGCATCGCCGTCCAGGCGATCAACGCTGATGATGTCATCACCCGCCCCGCCCAGCAGCAGATCGGTGCCGCCGCCGCCCGCCATCGTGTCGTTGCCGTCGCCGCCCTCCAGCGTGTCGCGGCCGGTATTGCCGGCCTGCGCGTCATCGCCGCCCAGGCCGATCAGCCGGTCGTTGCCCGCCATGCCGGACAGGATGTCGTCACGCTCGGTCCCCTCGATGACCTCGTCGACATCGGTGCCGATGCGGGTGATACCGGGGTCGCGGCCGTCATCATCCGCGCGGTCATCGTCATCGTCGCTGCCGAACAGGTC
>JBKBMT010000170.1:0-511 GCA_046295655.1 Gemmobacter sp.
CGGTCTATTGCCCCACCAGCGCCAGCCACTCGTCCTCGGTCAGCACCGCGACGCCGTGCTTCTGCGCCTCGGCAAGCTTGGAGCCAGCGCCCGGACCTGCGACGACATAGTCCGTCTTTTTCGACACCGAGCCTGCGACCTTGGCGCCGAGCCGTTCGGCCTGCGCCTTGGCTTCGTTGCGCGTCAGCTTCTCAAGCGAGCCGGTGAACACCACGGTCTTGCCCGCGATGGCGGTTTCGGTCTTCGGCCGTTCCGCGTCGAGAATGCGGACCTCCTTGGTCAGCCGCTCGACGATGCCGCGATTGTGGCTCTCGCCGAAATAGGCGCGGACGCTTTCGATCACGGTGTCGCCGATCTGGTCGAGCGCATCCATTTCGGCGATGGCGTCCTCGTCGCCCTTTGCGACCTTCACGCAGGCATCGTGAAAGGCCTGCCACGAGCCATAGCCGCGCGCCAGAACAAGCGCGGTGGTCTCGCCGACATGCCGGATGCCGAGCGCATAGATAAAGCG
>JBKBMT010000171.1:0-506 GCA_046295655.1 Gemmobacter sp.
GGCGAGGAGGGTGGGATGAGTGCAACACAACTCACGGGCGCAGCGCCAGCACGGCCCCAGCGCACCTGGTCGCCAAACTCTCGCGCTAGCGTCATCACCAACGCCAGCGTTCGCACCGCCCGCAGCGCGCGCGGGGGCACGGCAAACACGGCGCCGTCGCCCCCCGCACTCGCGCCGCCCAGGGTGTCGGCCAGGTGCGCGCCGAAGCTGCGCGTGACGGGCGTGGGGGACGTAGCGGCGCGGGCAGAGACGGTGACGGGCGGGGAGGTGAGGGAGGAGGGAGTGTCCGCCCCCGTGCTGCCCGCTGCGCCGCCCCTGCCGCCCGCACCCTTGCTCAAGGCGCCTGTCGCTGCCGGCGCCGCCGCCCCGCCACCTGCGCGCGCCCCGCCGCTGTCGGCCCGCACGCTGTCCGCGCGCGAGTCCCTGCCGCCATCGCCGCGGGATGCAGCGGCGCGCCCCGCGCCCCTGCCGCTGTCAGCGCGCGACTTTGCAGACAAGAAGCTGGC
>JBKBMT010000172.1:0-504 GCA_046295655.1 Gemmobacter sp.
GTGCTGATTCTGCCGATACATGCCAGCCATGCCCTGCCGGCACATACCGCTCGCAGGCTGGCGGCACAGCTGTGGGCGAGTGCAGTGCATGCGCTGCTGGCAGCTTCAGCGCTGCGCTGGGTGCCAAGTCCGCTGCAGCATGCGTGGCGTGCCCTGCTGGCACATACAGCAGTGCCACTGGCGCCGGTTCGGCCGCCACATGCGCACCCTGCCCTGCCGGCACGCACCGCTCTGAGCCGGGCGGCACATCTGCCAGCGACTGCACCGCGTGCCCTGCCGGCAGCTTCAGCGCCATCGCGGGAGCAAGCAGCGCCGCTGCGTGCGTGGCGTGTCCGGCCGGCACGTGGAGCAGCGCTGTGGGTGCCGACTCTGCCGCCACATGCGCGCCCTGCCCTGTCGGCACATACCGCTCGCAGGCTGGCGGCACAGCTGTGGGCGAGTGCAGTGCATGCGCTGCCGGCAGCTTCAGCGCTGCGCTGGGTGCCAAGTCAGCCGCCACATGCC
>JBKBMT010000173.1:0-504 GCA_046295655.1 Gemmobacter sp.
GGTGTGGAACCAGGTGATGAACACGCTGCCGGGGCACAGCGCGCCGAGGCGCTTGAAGGCGGGCAGGGTAATCTGCTGCCCCGGCGTCAGGTGCAGCGCGTCGCGCACCTCCCGCAGCGCGTCGTCCAGCCGCGGCACGCCCGAGCGCGCAATGTGGCGCAGCTCAAAGGCCAGGTACGCGGCGCGCAGGTCCTCCAGCGCCACGTTGCCGGTGTGCGTAATGTCATAGACATTGAAGAGGAAGTGCAGGCGCTCCTCCTCGCGCCCGGCGCGCAGGACGGCCATGGAGCACAGGAAGTCCTCGAGCGTCAGCTCCGCGCCTGTGCCGCCGCAGAACGCCGCAAACAGCGAGCGCTGCAGCTCCATGCGCTGCATGCACAGCGCGCAACAACACCAAAAAAAATGCATACAAGCATGGGAGCGAATGCGGGCAGCGCGGGTGGGTGAGAACGGGCAGCGCCGGCGGCCAGCAGGAAGACGAAACACGCGTGGAACGGTGCGGCG
>JBKBMT010000174.1:0-503 GCA_046295655.1 Gemmobacter sp.
GCCAGCCGCAGGGTGTGGGTGGCGGCGGTCGCGCGCTCCAGATCATGGTTCAGCCACAGTGCCACCGGTTTGGGATAGGCCCGCGTGCTGGCGTTCGCAACACCCGCAACGGTATCGCCGGCATAGACGAAATCCGACAGCGACACCTGATCGGCGGTCAGGCTGGACTGGTCCGGATAGGGCAGACGCATCCGTGACAGCACCCCGACCGCATCCACCGGGGCTGCCGCACCCCCGACCGCATCAAAGCCTTGCCGCGTGATGGCAAGGGTGGTTGCCATCGGCGTTACCGTGCCGGGCGGCGTGGGCCATGTGGCGCGCCAGCCATCGGCAGCAATCGCCGTCAGCGGCGTGACGGGTGGTGGCGGCGGGGGTGGTGGCGGCGGCGGGCTCTCGACACCCCCGGTGGCCCGCCGGACATACAGGCCCGTTCCAATCCCGATCATACCCGTCATGTCCGTGTTCCTTGCTGCGGTCCGTGTCAGCCCGGATGTGTAGCACGA
>JBKBMT010000175.1:0-503 GCA_046295655.1 Gemmobacter sp.
TCACGAAATCGGCGGCCAGGACAGTGCCGTCGGTCAGTTCGGCGGCCGTCACGCATTCCCGCCCGTGCAACCGTGCCAGGCCGACACCTTCACGGATATCCACCCCGCGCCCACGATGCAGGGCGCGGAAATAATCCGCGGTCTCGGCGGCGGCGACGCGTTGCAGGATGCGTGGCGCGGTTTCCACCAGCGTCACCGACAGGCCGCGCTCGGCCGCCACCGCCGCGGCTTCCAGCCCGATATAGCCGCCGCCGACGATCAGCACCCGCCGGGCCCGCGCGAAGGCGTCCGCCATGGCATCGACATCGCCGATGCTGCGTATGCAATGGACCCCGCGCAACGCGCCGCCGATGGCCGGGGGCAGGCGCCGGGCAATGGCCCCGGTTGCCAGAACCAGCCGGTCATAGGCGAGATCGGCATCGCCGATGCGCAGACGGCGCGCCACCGGGTCGATCGCGCGGACCGGAGCGCCCAGTTTCAGGTCGATGCGCTGCTCGGCGTAG
>JBKBMT010000176.1:0-502 GCA_046295655.1 Gemmobacter sp.
GGAAAACCGGTAGCGTGGTGGAAGACGCACAATTGCGCCGTGTCTGGCGCGACGAAATCGGCGGCGATGTCTTCGAGCTGTGGATCGGAGTATCCCGCCTGATGGCGCGGGTGCACGGCACCGAGCGGCCCGAACTGGCCAGGCGATCATCCGGCGGACGGAGCCGTCGCCCATCCCGCCATCGGGTTGGCATGACGCCGGATCAGCGCTCGCGGCGCACCCGGACGTAAAGCGCGCCTTCGCCGCCGTGGCCGATATGGGCGTCCTCGAAGCCGACCACCAGCGCGCGGAATTCCGGCAGTCCCAGCCATTGCGGCACCTGCCGCCTGAGCACGCCGCGGCTTCCGTCGCGATTGCCCTTGCCGGTGATCACCAGCACCAGCCGCGCGTCGCGCGCGCTGGCGCTGCGCAGGAACCGCAACAGCGTGCCGTGCGCTTCGTCCTGGGTCAGGCCGTGCAGATCGAGACGCGCGTCGATCGCCTGCTTGCCGCGCGCCACGCG
>JBKBMT010000177.1:0-501 GCA_046295655.1 Gemmobacter sp.
ATCTCTTCGATCCGACCGGCATTGAGGAAGCGGCGAACGCTTTCGCGGCCGGCCTCGTAGCCCTCCGTGGCGCGATTGGCGAGGGTGTGGAGGCCGCGATGGACATTGGCATATTCGTGCCGGAAGGCGTGGTCCATGCGGTCGAGAACCTGCACCGGCTTCTGAGCAGACGCGCCGCTGTCGAGATAGACCAGACGCTTGCCGTGGATTTCTTCGGACAGGATCGGGAAATCGGCGCGGATCTTTTGAAGGTCGAAGGTCATTGTTGCCACATACTCCGGGCTCTGGCCCCTCCCCCTTGAGGGGAGGGGCCGGGGGTGGGTGCAGGGCGCCCGCAGACTCGGACACCGACCCAAAAATCAAGCCAGCTGGTCGAGCGCCTCACGGTCGAGCCCGCCGGGGATGATGTAGAGCGGGCAGGGCAGCGTGCCCGCATGTGTCGAGAAATGGCTCACCAGCGGGCCCGGCCCGCTCTCGGCGCCAGCTCCCAGCACCAGCGCG